>JARRMW010000004.1:0-219571 GCA_037385685.1 Gammaproteobacteria bacterium | reverse complement strand
GCAGCGTAACGGTCCGATTGGGACTGTGAACTTGACGTTCCTGGGTCAGTACACCAAATTCGAGAATTATGCCCCGATGGGCTATGGCGGCAATTACGGTGAGGATGGCTACTGATCCTCAAAGGACGGCTGCTCCATCCTGCCTGAAGTCATTCCCTGAAGCGTCATGACAACGCCCGTCGCTCGCATCGACCTTGCGGCTTTACGCCATAACCTGAACCGTGTCAGGGAAGTGGCCACCGGTTGCAGGGTCATTGCTGCAATCAAGGCCAACGGCTATGGACACGGCCTGATGCAGGTTGCACGTGTTCTCTCGGATGCGGATGCCCTTGCCGTTGCGCGTGTCGAGGAAGCGCTGCAAATGCGCAATGCGGGTTTTGACGGGCGCATCATGGTTCTGGAGGGTTTTAACAGCTTGCCAGAGCTGATTCTCTGTCGTGACAGCGAGCTTGACCTGGTGATTCATGACCGTTCCCAGTTGCACCTGCTCGAGCAACTGCCGGATGGTCAGTTGCCGCTGCGCGTCTGGGTCAAGATCGATACCGGCATGCATCGCATCGGTATTCAGACAGACGACGCAAAGAGTGTCATCAGTCAGATCGATCAGATGGATGATGTCACACTCGTCGGCATCATGACGCATTTCGCGAATGCCGACGACAGGAAGAGTGACTATACGACTTGGCAGCTCGAAAACTTTACACCCTTCATCGATCCGAATCTTGAAGTCAGCATGGCCAATTCAGCCGGCATTCTCGGCTGGCCGGAGTCCAGAAAAGGCTGGGTTCGTCCCGGCATCATGCTGTACGGGACTTCGCCGTTTCCCGACAGCATGGCGAGCGAGGAGGGGCTGAAGCCAGTGATGACCTTGCGGACGAGACTGATCGCTGTCCGCCAGTTGCATGAGGGTGACACGATCGGCTATGGCAGTACCTTTACCTGTCCGGAGGACATGCCAGTCGGCGTTGCAGCTATCGGTTATGGCGACGGCTATCCTCGCCATGCCCCAAACGGGACGCCGGTTCTGGTCAACGGCCAGCGTGCCGAGCTTGCAGGACGCGTTTCCATGGACATGATCACGATCGACCTGCGGGGTATCGAGAATCCGCGCGTTGGTGACCCGGTCGTACTCTGGGGTGAAGGACTGCCCGCCGAGGAGGTCGCGAATGCAGCCGGAACAATCACCTACGAACTGTTTTGCCGGCTCACAGGCCGCGTCAAGTATCGCTACGAGGAGTGATGTCAGGCATGGCAAAAGCCTTCAAAACCCGGTACCAGTGTCGCGACTGCGGCGCAATCTTTCCGAAATGGTCGGGACAGTGCGCCGAGTGCGAGGCCTGGAACTCGCTCGAGGAGACGGCTGTCAGTCCGCAGCCAAAGCGCCAGGCCGGTTACGCGGGTGAGACAACCACGAACGTAATCCGTAACCTGACAGAGGTCACGGCACGACAGGAGCCGCGTTTGCTGACCGGGATCGGGGAACTGGATCGCGTGCTCGGTGGAGGGTTCGTCGAAGGATCGGTTGTTCTGATCGGCGGCGACCCCGGCATCGGCAAATCAACACTGCTGACACAGACACTCTCAATCCTCTCCCGGCAAGTTCGGACCCTCTATGTCAGCGGTGAAGAATCTGCTGACCAGATCAGTCTGCGTGCTGCCCGACTCGAGCTCGATTCCGACAGATTGCGGCTACTGACCGAAACATCCGTCGAGCGAATTCTGGCACTTGCCGCCAGCGACAACCCCAAAGTCATGGTTGTCGATTCCATCCAGACCATGTTCACCGAGACGTTGCAATCAGCACCGGGAGCGGTGGCCCAGGTGCGTGAAAGCACAGCACAGCTCGTCCGTTTCGCCAAGCAGACAGGCATCGCTGTCATTCTCGTCGGTCATGTCACGAAGGAAGGCAGTCTCGCCGGTCCACGCGTACTCGAGCATATGGTTGATACGGTTCTTTACTTCGAGGGTGAGGCCGGCAGCCAGTTCCGTCTGATCCGTGCGATGAAAAACCGCTTTGGTGCGGTGAACGAACTGGGTCTCTTCGCCATGACAGACAAGGGCTTGAAAGCTGTTTCCAATCCCTCTGCTATCTTTTTGTCGCGTCACCAGGAAGCCGTCAGCGGCAGTGCCATTCTCGTAACACGCGAAGGGAGCAGGCCTCTGCTTGTCGAGGCGCAGGCACTTGTCGACTCTAGTCCACTGGCCAACCCACGCCGCGTGACACTCGGCCTTGAGCAGAATCGCCTGTCGATGTTGCTGGCTGTTCTGCATCGGCACGCGGGTATCGCCATGTACGATCAGGATGTTTATGTCAATGTCGTAGGCGGCGTACGCATAACTGAAACAGCTGCTGATCTGCCGGTTCTGTTGTCGGTGATTTCCAGCTTGCGAGACAAGCCGCTGCCCGGCGAAATGGCTGCATTCGGGGAAGTCGGGCTATCAGGCGAAATCCGCCCGGTTACGAATGGGCAGGAGCGCATACAGGAAGCTGCGAAACACGGATTCAGACGTATCATTGTTCCCTGGGCAAACAGGCCGAAACAGGCAATTGCAGATGTCGAGATCATTCCTGTCAAGCGGCTGATGGATGCAATCGAGGTCATCAGCTGACAGACATTGATACTGTTGGTTCCGGTCGCATCAAGGATTTTCCGGATGCATACCGGAATCCCGACGAGCTGACAGGATTAGTGACTGAATTTCACCAGCCGGGTGACCTGGATGTCGGATATGAAAACCACGCCGGAGTGCTTGTTGTAGAAAGGAGCCAGCCCCTCCAGTATCGGCTTGACCAGGCTTTCGGGCACGGCGGCGATGATCATGATGAGTACATCGTCCTCGTTGAACATCAGGTGACCTTCATGAAAACCGTGGCTGCCCTTTCCTGACAGATTGTTGATGATCGTGTAACCCTTGACGCCTGCGCGGTCCAGAACATCGGTGGCCAGATTCTGGTGTTCGCCACTCAGGATGATCTCGAGTTTCTTCAGCGTACTGAGATTCAGGTCTTTCATGTTTCGATGGGCTCTCTCTCTGTTGTGTTCTGGTAGGCAGACAGTGGCTGGCTGTCCCATTCATCATTGTCAAAGATTGATACGACCCTTTTTTCAGGATCGATGATCATTAACCTGATCCATCCATTGCGGACAAGGTGCTTGATCGTAACGACCTCTTCGATCGAACGCCAGGCGTGATCGAATGGTGCCTCGATGACCGTTACCAGCCGTATCGGCTGGTGCCAGGGGTGGCCCTGCTTGAGAACCGTCTGCGAAGGCAAGCCGGTACGCAAATCGCTGAGGTTTCCGGTCATGACGCCGAAACGCCCGGCCACATTGTGATAAACCTTGCTGCCGCTGCCAAAACGTTCGTTATCGACAGTGGAGAAGTAGTGCTCCATGTTGATCCACTGGCCGACTACCAGCGGCCCGGTCAGGATGCTTTCAAGCAATCTGCGCCTTGGATCCACCCGGTAATCATAAGAGTGAAGAAATGCGCGTCCTTTCAGTGGGAAATCACGTGTCAGATTGCGCCGGCCGATAATGAAATAGGCGTTCCCTGACAGTCCCCATTCAGGTCTTGCTTGTGACCAGTCCACGGCATTACGGTGTGCATCGCGATTGGCTGTGCCTGGATCGACTGGCATCGGCTTGAGTTGCAACTCCGGCAATCGCTCCTGTGCACAGAGCCGCGATGCAGCTGTGAGGCCACTGCGCAGACGGTCGAGATAAATCACATGGGAAGAGGGGATCCTCTCAAGTTCGTAGAGTCTGATCTCATCGCTGACGGTGTCATGCATGGCAGGAATGAACCATGTATCTTCAGGTATGGTGATTCCCTGGTAACGCAGCCGGTTGCGCACTTGAGGCTTGTTGGCCATATGAGCCAGCGCCTTCGCATTGACAAGCCCATGGTTGCCACCACAGGCGCCACAGTCCAGAGCAGACTCGTAGGGATTGTTCTCCGACGTGCTGCCATGACCGACTAGAAGGACAAATCGCGACATCTCTTTCTTGAGGCCAATTGAACTCAGGGCCTGGGTGACGTAATTGGTCTGTTCGTCGAGGCTGAAACCGATACGTCCAAGCTGCTCCATCTGGAGTCGAGCGAATGCCGGATCGATGCGATAAACATTACGCACGCGCTGGATGAACTCACGTTCCTGCTCATCCGTCAGTGAAGTGGCCTCTCGCAAGGCCGGAGCCGATCCGGCATGACCCAGTGCAGCCTCGCGAAGCTCACGAACCATGTCATCTGTAATCTCCTCGGGCTTGAGCCTGATCTCCTGTTCGACGGCCTTGCCAACGACGGCTCTCTGAACAGCACGTACGATGGAATCAGCCTGTTCGCGGTCGAGCTTGTCGAGTAACAGGTGGGAGGCGGGTTTATCCCTGTAAAGACGCTGACGCCAGCGCGCATAACCCTGCGGTATGATTGTCTTGCCGATCATGTCGAGACCAAACAGCATTCCGATTGCCTCGACAGTCACATAAGGTGTCAGCACCGATTCTTTCAGTTCATGAAACAGCTTTTCCATGACTGAGACTGCCGCGATATCAGTGGCAGGTGCAGTGGCTATTTCCAGTACGAGGTTCTTTGGCTTGAGGAGGACCGGGCAGAGATGGGTCTCGCTGCCCTTGCCGAGTTGCATAAAGCTAATTGGTACCCCGAAGAATCCGGCAATGCCGAATGTTTCGTAATTTCCTGCCCCTTCGAGGTGGCGACGAATTCGCTCGGAGCGGGTATCGATGCAAAAGAGTGCCTGCGCAAACGGACGCTTTCCGCCTTCTTCAGACGGCGCGAGATTGATATGCTTCAGCAAGTGTCCCATGGCATGCGTTTCCATGGCCTCAAGCCAGACCATTCCCTCGTCGCGCTCCAGTTCCCGGAGGATACCTAGCAGATCGTCCAGCTGGTCAACGGAGAGGGCGAGCAGGGCCTCTTCATCACCGCAGGCAGATGCAAGCTCGCGAAGGCGCCTGGCCTGCGTTGCGGCTTCATGGCTGCGTTTCGCAAGACTGTACTCGGCAAAGACGTCATCGACGAGACCTGCCCGGGCATGCATGAGTGCCTGTTCGACGGGGCGAAACCAGGCCGGAAGGATCCTGGCACTATAAAGTTCATAGCGCAACCAGGTCTCCCTTGTTCGCCTGTCAATGGCTTCCTCGATTGCGATGCGCGTGCCGGGTAACCCCTTGTGCCTGCGTGCGTTCAGTAGCGCCTGTGCCAGTGTCAGACGAATTGCCAGAAAATCGACGAGGTCAGCTGGAAAACGTCCGGTCCAGTGGTAACGTTTCGCATTGGCACGCCACCGTATAAACCCGGCCCAGCCATGCAGTTGTGCGATTTCGCGGGAAAAGCATGCCACCCATTCGGAATGGGGGATGTTGAGACTGTTCATGACGGCTGCGATGACCTCTTCTGGCGAGGTATTCTCAGTCAGAATCTCTCCGACTGGCAGTCCATCGAGAAGCAGGCGATCATGGTGCGCAGCCAGATCACGCCATGCGGTGAAAAAACCCTGTTCGCGGCCCGGCATCGACCAGACGGATTGGCCCTCGTCGAAGAAATCGAGACAGGTCTTGATGACGAGTTCGTCAAGATCCGAGCCGATCTCCGTACCATAGAGAAGATCGACGGCCTCATAGACCGGGCGATCGCCCAGAAGATCTTCGCGGAGTCTGGTTGCAAGTGCATCCTCGTCAACAAGACGCTCCCTGTGAGACTGCGCATCGTGAAGGGCTGCGTGGACATCGACGGCATCGGCAAGCGACCGGTCGATCGCTGCCGGCTGATCGATTTCGTTGAGGAGCGTCATCAGCCAGCGTGTGAGATCAATGCCGGGGAGAGCGATCTGCTTTTCTGCAAAACTCCTGAGTCTGGACTCCAGCTTTTCACTGTCCACCTTGCCTTCGTCGAGGTAGCGCTTGTAGTCACTGCGCGGGAGAAACCCCCTGCCGTGAAAGAGTTTCGTGCCGGCTCTGATCGCGTCGTGAAAGAACAGTCCTTCCAGGCCATGCAACGGGTTATGGTGAATAAAGGAACGCATGGGCCAGAAAAACGGGATGGGTTCGCCAGCGACATAGACCATCGAGCGGATGCTCAGTTTTTTTCCGAGTTCAAGTGTCATACGAGTAATCCCGTACCGACTATTCCTGCAGTGACAAGCAGCGCCAGAATCGAAACATATCCCCAGACCGTCCCCACATGGAGATCCGCAGGTCGCTCCTCGCCCGGTATGCCGATGATCAGGCCCTGCAATAGCCAGGCGCCTGCCCAGCTCCAGAGCAGCCAGACGCCAGCGATACCGACAGCAACAGCGGGCATGACGGACATTGCCTGCAGGATCATGGCGGTCATGATGAAGAATGAGGGAAAGAGCGGCGTGGCGATGACTGCCAGTACGACCAGTACGAGGATCGTTGAAAAGCGGGGTATCGATTCTGCCAGCCCCCCGTACAAACCGGTACAGGCAGCGCCGAACCGCTGTTCGAGTACGGAACCAAGAAAAGTCAACAGAGCCAGTGGCACACTGAATCCGAGTGCATAAAGCTGCACGTGAAGAATCGGGATATCCGCATGCACAGGGATCCAGAGCATGGCCCAGGAAGAAGTTGCAAGGAATCCGCACCACTGCCCGACATCACGAATGGCCAGCACTCGGAAGGCATAGAGTGCCGAGGATGCGAGTGTCAATGGCAGCAGCCAGTCTGGAACCTGTAATTCCAGGTTCCGCATCAGCAGAAGCCCGATCTGCGGCCAGAGCAACAGGAGAAGTACGCGCAGCCAGTGATTACCTGTTCTACCGAGCAGCCAGTTGAACACCATGCTCACTGGAAACAGGGGCAGAAAGAGTCCGATCAGGAGAAGGAATACCGCTTCTGTCATCTCAGATCCACCTGAGCCAGACATTGAGACGTTCCGCGAATCGCAGCAGGCGACGCGTCATCAGTGTATAGAGATGCGGCAAATAGAATTCCCGCGATGTGAGCGCATAAAACATCAGCCAGAGGCTGCTTGCATAGCGGTTTTTGCGCCCACCGTCGCGGCCGGCGAGATAGGTGATGAACCAGCCAAAAATGATGATAAGGGTGATCAGCACGATCAGGGCATCGAACCAGATGATGTGAATGTCCGCAGCTGCATAGAGTTGTTCACGAAAGACCGGATCGGGATACAGAAAAAGATCGAAGGCATGGCTGATTAATGTGTAGCCAAGCACCACGACCGCGAAGGAGATGATCGCAAGAATCACCATGCGGCGCATATTCTGAGCCCCAATCTTGTAGGTCGAGAAAATGAGTTGTGCGCCGGTTATCCAGCCGAAAAACAGCAAGACGACGGCACTCTGTTTCTGGAAATAGTCCTGTGAAATGAGCCAGTGCGCAGAGACAAGGATGAAAACCGGTACGGCCAGTGTCACGGCTGCCATCGTCAACCAGGGCAGGCGTTGCCTCGCCGGTTTTCGCTCGACGACGAATGTGTAGAGATCATCCTTCGGAACACCGTCGTTTTTACGTGCACCGTTGATCACGCTGCCAGCTCCGAGAAACATGGTTCCCTTGAAAAGACCATGGGCGATGAGGTGATAGATCGCCAGCGAAAATGCGCCGATGCCGCACTCCATGATCATGAAACCCATCTGGCCCATGGTGGAATAACCGAGCGATTTCTTGATGTCATTCTGCGTCAGCATCAGGACAGAACCGATCACAGCCGTGAAGAGGCCAACAATGAAGACCCAGTGAAGAACATCCGAGCTTTGTACGAACACAGGTGCAAATCGATTGATGATAAATCCGCCGGCATTCACGATGCCGGCATGCATCAGTGCCGAGACAGGTGTCGGGCCGGACATGGTGTAGGGCAACCAGGTATGCACGAGGAACTGGGCCGAGCGGGCATAGGCGGAAAAGGCGATCAGCGCTGCAACAACATCCGGCAGTCGCAGGCCCAGAACCCGATGTGCCTCCGGTTGCGCAGCAATCTGTTCGAAAAGGAGGGGTAACGACCAGGTGCCGTATGCCTGGTATAGAAGTACAGCTGCAATTACCAGTGGCAAATCCCCGAGACGATAGGTGATCTTGGTCCAGAATGCATAGCGCCAGGCGGATTTGTCTCGTGTGTTGTGTCCAAGCAGAAAATAGAGCAGCACGCCGACGAGGTGCCATGCGATTAGCAAGGTCACCAGATCACCTGCGGCGACCATTACCAAAAGCGATGTCGTCATCAGGTCAAGCAAAATAAAAAACCGGCAATAACCGGCTTCATCAGCCATGTACCGTCGCGAATAGATGTGGACGATCAGGCTGATGCCGGCAATGACTGTTGCCATGAGACTGCTGAGTGGATCAAGCAGAAGGAGAGCGGGTGTCTCAAGGAGACTGACGGCATGAGAACCCGGTCTGGAGAGTGCAAACCAGAGTGTGGCCAGGCTCAGGAGAAAAGTGAGCAGGCTTCCGGTAATGCTGATGCGCGCAGACTCATGCCCCAGTCGAGCTGAGAACAGTTGCGTCAACAGTGCTGAAAGAACCGGAATCATGGGGACGATCAGAATGAGTTTTTCCATTGATTTTTATCTGTCGTCAGTTTTCACATGAAGGCCTTGATCGTATCTTTTTCAGAGCCTGGCGCATAGCTCGAGAACCCGCTTCAACGGTGTGACTATCCAATGCGTCGCTTTCCCGTACTGGAGGAACAGGCACAGTCCCGAAAAACAGAAAAAGCCGGATTATTCCAACTGTTTTGTTGATGATTACTCCTGTTTTTCCGTCTCTTCTTTATCGTTGATTTGTATTATCGATTCATCTGGGGTCTCGATTTTCACCGTGTCACGAAGTCGCTGAATCTCGGATTGCACCCTGGTTGCCCTGAGTTGTTGTTCAAGCACGGCCCGCACTGTCTCGAAAGCTGGCGGTTCCACGCTCTCGACCTCCTGTACATCTTCCAGGAGGATGACATGCCAGCCGAATTGTGTCTGAACGGGTTTCTCTGTGTATTGTTCTTTTTCGAGTTTCTGTATCGCTTCAGCGAAAGGCTGCACGACAATCTCCGGTGAGATCCAGCCCAGCGATCCGCCCTCGGGGCCAGTCGGCCCGGTCGAGAGCTCTTTCGCCAGTTCCTCGAAAACTGCCCCATTGTCGAGCTGTTTGATGATCTCTTCTGCTTTTGCAGCATCCTCGACGAGAATATGCCTGACCAGGTAGCGGACCTCCGGCTCGGTCGAGTAGTTCTCGTTATAGGCCTTCCTGATCTCTGCCTCTGTGACAGTCTGGCTGTTCATCATGCGCTCGATGAGCGCATCCCTCAGGACAATCATGCGCGTGAGTTTCAGATTACGTGCGGTTTGCATGTCATCTGCAAGTCCTTGCTTGCCAGCTTCCTGGCTCAGCATGATAGTTGTGAGCATTTCGTTGAGAATCTGGTTCTGGGCCGCCACCGGATCCTCAGAGAGTGGCATGTCACTCCTGAGGCTCGCATAGGCGACCATGTCAGAGATGGTGACCGGCTCGTCGTTGACAGTCATGATGACCTTGTTGAGTTCATCTTTTTGCTGCTCGTCTGCCTGGGTCCCGATGGACAGCAGGAGAAGCAGGAGTGTCATCAGTTTTTTCATCAGAATACCTTCTTGTAGGGTTTGACAGTCACACTGGCATAGACGCCCGCATGTCGATAGGGATCGTCATCGGCCCAGTTAATTGCTTCCTCGAGGGATGCAAACTCGGCGATGATCAGGCTGCCCGTGAAACCCGCATCGCCAGGATCCTCACTGTCAATGGACGGGTTGGGGCCTGCAGTCAGCAGGCGGCCATCATCTCGTAGTGCCTCGAGGCGTTTGAGATGATCCGGACGTGCAGCCAGACGTTGTTCGAGTGATTGCGGAGCATCCTCCGCGATAATTGTGTAGTACATCGTGCTAATTCCTTCCGGTTCAGTCGACGGGATCCTGAGTGTGACGGACAATATAAAAGCCCTGGCCGAGCGCGAAGAGAACAGTCAATCCCATCAGGCCGAAGAGTTTGAAATTGACCCATATGGCTTCGCTGAAGTTGAAGGCGACCGCTAGATTCAGGATGCCAAGAAGAATAAAAAAGAGTACCCATGCAAGATTGAGCCTTTTCCATTGCTGGGACCCGAGTGCGATGTTGCTGCCCATCATTCTTTCAGGCAGTGTCTTTCCACCGAAAAGCGGGACTACAAGGAAGCCTGCCGCAAAAAGCCAGTTGACGATGGTTGGTTTCCACTTGATGAAGAGCGGATCCTGCAAAACGATTGTCAAGCCTCCGAAAAACAGCAGCAAACCGAGTGTAACCAGGTGAATCCTTGGAACGGCGCCGTCCCGGATTTTAAGCCACACGACCTGGATCAGGGTCGCCAGTATCAGGATACCGGTTGCGACGAAGATGTCCGACAGGAAATAGGCAATGACAAACAGGGCAACGGGGAAAAGATCAAAGAGCAGTTTCATGAGTGCCGTCAGTGCAGGGTAGGTTTGGATCCATAGCGTTGCAACCAGGTTTCCACAATCTCTTTGATGTGGTGTGGGTAACCGACCTGATCCATTTGCTCCATCGCATTTTCAAAGAAAACGGAGGCCTCATGCGGAAGATAATTGACGATGTCCAGGTAGGCAGTATCGATCAGTACAGGCTGAAAACTCCGCGTGGCAATAATTGCCCGGTTGAGCAAAAGTACACGCCAGGGGCGCATCGGGTCATTGCTGTCGATATCCTGGCGGATCTTTTCATCAATTCCGTCCATGATTTCGTTGACCTGGGTAAAAAGGGATGAAAGCGCTCCGGGGTCACGCAACGCATTTGCCTTGCGGGCAAGGGCATTCACCACGGGTTGCAGGTGGCTGATAGTCGCATGATGCCGTGTTGCCCAGAGACAAAAGGGAAAGCAGAGATCCTCGATCTGTTCAGCGACATCATCGAGGCCGCAGTGTTTCGCAAGATCGGATTGTTCATCGAAGAGATGCAGCCCGTAGTCACAACATTGATCGATGTCGATATCCTCTTGCATCGTACGATCATCCTCGCTGAGGTGGGCCATCATGTCGTGCAACTGTTCAGCTGCACGCATCAGAAGTTCCGGAGAGGTGTCGGCCTTTTCTTCCTCCCAGTTTTCTGCGACAACTTCGGAGAGTGAAAGGAACCTTTCCATGATCAGGCTGAATTCAGGCGCTAGGGATGAGGCTGTCATCTGCGTGTTCAGTTAAAATAGGCCTTATGCGCCTCGTTTATGATCTTCACACACATTCTACAGCCTCCGACGGTACCTTGACACCCGCAGAACTCGTGCGTCTTGCGGCCGCGTCCGGGGTCGAGGTTCTCGCTCTGACTGACCATGATACGACCGCAGGTATCGCCAATGCGTTGCAGGCTGCGACACAATTTCAGCCTTTCAAACTGGTGCCTGGAATTGAACTCTCTGTGACCTGGAATCGCCAGACTATCCATCTTGTGGGTCTCGGGATTGATCCGGAGGACAATCATCTCCAGCAGGGGCTGGCCCGTATCATGGAATTCCGCCAGTGGCGTGCCGAGGAGATAGGACGCAGACTTTCCAGGGCTGGAATCGAGCATGCTTACCAGCATGCGAAAGCGCTGTCCAACGGAAGACTCATCAGCCGGACGCACTTCGGACGCTACCTGGTCCAGATCGGCAAGGCTAAAGACATGCGCGATGTTTTCCGGCACTACCTGGTGGCGGGCAAACCAGGCCATGTTGCTGGTGAGTGGGCAGCACTGGAAGAGGCAATCGGCTGGATTCATCATGCCGGAGGGCAGGCGGTCATTGCACACCCGGCTCGCTACCGACTGACAAGAACAAAGCTCAGGAAACTCATCGGCCAGTTCCATGAGTGTGGCGGAGAGGCGATCGAGGTGGTTTCAGGCAGTCACAGCAAAGACGAGATGTTCACCATGGCCCGGCATGCGGCAGATTTCGACTTGCTCGCTTCGGCTGGCTCGGATTTCCATTCTCCCGAACACGCCTGGAACAGTATGGGGCGACTGCCGCAGATTCCCCATGGCATTTCACCTGTCTGGTCCACCTGGAGCTGATTGCCGGCCCGGGTACGCATGCTTCCGGACCATGCTAGACCGGGAATGACCTGGTCGTCAGTGCCCGGTTATCTTGAAACGGCCTGTCTCGACTCCTTTACGCATAAAGCGAGGCATAGAGCCCGTCTCTCTCGATGAGTTCCTTGTGACCACCTTCCTCGACGATCTTCCCGTTCTCGAACACCAGTGCGCGCTCTGCCTGTCGAACTGCGCTTAGCCGGTGGGCCACGATGATAGTCGTGCGGCCCTCAAGGAAAGGTTTAAGCGACTCATGCAGGCGTGTCTCTGTGACAGTATCAAGAGCAGAGGTTGCCTCGTCGAGCATGACAATCGCTGGATCAGTCAGAACCATCCTTGCAATTGCCAGGCGCTGACGCTGCCCGCCCGAAAGACGCACTCCCCGGTTGCCGACAACGGTCTCCAGTCCGTCGGGCATTGCTTCGATGGTCTGCCGCAGCTGGGCAATCTCGAGAGCATTCCAGAGTTCCTCATCCGTTGCTTCGCCACCGAGTGTCAGGTTCATCCTCACGGAATCATTGAGCAGCGCAGGATGTTGCAGGACGGTGGCGATATTGTCCCTGACAAGGCTGAGGCCGATCTCCTCCACGGGGACATCATCGAATAGCACACTGCCGGATTCTGGCCTGTAGAGGCCCAGCAGCACCTGAACGAAGGTCGTCTTGCCACCGCCGCTGGCACCGACCAGCGCCACATGCTGCCCCGCTGGTATGTGAATCGAGAGATGGTCCAGTACCGGCGGCCCGCCACCATAAGCAAAACAGACGTCACGCATTTCCACGGAGACAGTTCGCTTGCCTGCAAAGGGATTCTGTTTCGAAGGATAGACGGGTTCCAGGGGTACATCGATCAGTGCGTTGATCCTGTTCAGCGCAGCCCTGGCAGCATGCCAGGCATACTGGATGTTCAGTACCTCCTGGACAGGGCCCATCATGAACCACAAATAGGCAAAGACGGCGAGCATTTGACCGATCGTCAGATCAGAAAAAAGCACCATCAGCATGCTGAGTGCGCGGAAGATATCGAAGCCGAAAAGGAAAATGACAAAAGAGAGCCGCGAGGCAGCGTCACTTTGCCAGGCGAAGCGCGAGGAGTGGTTGCGTACATCCGCCGCAACCTCGGTCAGACGCGAGATATAGTGTTTCTCGCGATTGGCAGCCCTTATTTGCTGTATGGCTTCCAGTGTTTCCGATAGCGATTCCTGGAAGAGCTGGAACGCCGCATTCTCATGTTTTTTGAGCTGCTTGACCTTGCGGCCGAAAATCGTGGTCACATAGATGACCAGGGGGTTCAGCAGCAGGATGAAGAGCGCAAGTTGCCAGTGCATCCAGAGCAGTACCGCTGCAGTGCCAACGATGCTCAGCACAGCGACGACGAATTTGCTGATACTGATACTGATGAAATCATCGATGGATTGCAGGTCGGTGACAAGATGCGACGCAACCTTGCCTGCTCCAAGCGTCTCGTACTCGGACATCGAGATACGCCCCAGTCGCTGCAATAGTGAGCCGCGAATGCGGAAGATGACCTCCTTCGATATAAGGGTGAACTCGCGCGTCTGCCAGACACCGAAAATCAGGGTCAGCAAACGCAAGAAGAGTGTCAGGAGCGTGATTGCCGTAATGTAGAGTATCGGGCCATGCCAGCTCTCGGGAAAGAGATTGTTCATGAACGAAACAGCGCCACCCGGCTTCTGGAGCAATACCTCATCGACGAGCAGCGGAATCAACAGCGGGACCGGAACCGCTGTGAATGCTCCGAGAACGGCGATGAGATTTGCAATCACCAGTTCACGTCGATGGGAAAGGATCATCGTCATGAGCTGGTTCCAGCTGTAGGGTTTCTTTTCTACTCTGCTCATGCCGCTGATTCTACGCGAAGCCTCTTCGATGTCAGCGTCAATATGCCCTGAGGCCGCATTGCATTCCGCTTGAAACTTGTTTACGGTGCCCGCTTGAATCCTTTGGGCCGGTGATGATTCTTATTCGGAAAATTGCCTGTTTTTCAAGGGGCATTCCAATCAATCCGGAGAAAGTTTATGTCACAGGCAGAGATGGGTCAGACAGTGCGTGTCCATTACACAGGCAAACTGACGGATGGCAATCAATTCGATTCGTCTCACCCGCGTGGTGAGCCCCTGGAGTTCACGCTCGGACTCAGGCAGGTCATTGAGGGGTTTGAGAAGGCCGTGGTTGGCATGAGTGTCGGCGATAGCAAGACAGTTGAGATTCCGGTCGAGCAGGCCTATGGCGAGAGACGTGACGAAATGATCGCGGATTTTCCACGGTCGGAGATTCCCGATTCGATCCAACTGGAAGAGGGCATCACGCTGACCAGTACGGCGCCAGATGGCAAAACCATGCACTTCCGGGTGAAATCCTTCAATGAGGAGGTGGTTACACTGGACGCCAATCATCCACTGGCCGGTGAAGACCTCGTTTTCGATATAGAGCTGGTAGAAATTCTCTAGTACGCTGTCGAAACATGCGCTTTGACAAAGATGTATCAGTTCAGCTACCTCTACGGGGTTTTGCCCCTCGCAATTATCTGGCTGGCGTTCTTCTTTCTGAGGAAGGACCTGCGCAGTGCCATGATCCCGATGTCCCTGCTGTTCGGCATCGGCGGGGCGACCTCTCAACTGGTCTATGCGGTCGACTGGTGGAGCCCGGATAACCTGACGCATACCTATGTCGGCTTCGAGGATTATTTCTTCGGTTTCTTTTTCGGCGGTGTCGTCGGCGTATGCTACGAGGTTTTCCTCAACAAACGGCTGGGCGACCGGGAATTGCCCAAACCGGTGATCAGCTTCCGCTATCTGGGCGGTATCCTCTGTTTCATCTTCTTCGGGTTGTTCCTGATTACAGACATTCACTCCTATTATCTGAACCTGTTCGCCTTTTTGATTCCGACCATTCTGCTTTTTGCGCAACGGCCTGACCTGATCAAAACGGGCATTGTCGGAGCCTTGTTCGGTATCCCGATCGTGTTTCTTTTCATGGGGGTTCCGGAACTCATTACGCCCGGCTGGGTTCGTGAGACCTGGCAAGTGGAAAATCTTTCCGGAAAATTTGTCTGGATGTCACCCAGAGAGGATTTTATCTGGTTTATTCAGGCAGGGGCCTTTATCGCACCACTGTATAAATTCTGGAAAAACAAGGTCGAATATTAATTATCCTAGAATTGACTTTAACGATTTGCGGGAGCAGGGAACGCGTGTGCGCTCGCGCCTCTCCATGCGCAGGAATCCGGCTGCGAACAAAGTCAGTGATTTGTGGCTTGACGGGGAAGGGCTGAAACCAGTCGCGTTCAGCCTCGACGGCAAACTGCTCCCTGAATCCGCCTGGAGCACTGATGAGAATGGTGTGCGCATCGAGGCGCCGCCTGACGAGTTCGTCCTCGAGACCGAGGTCGAGATCGCGCCGGAGAGTAATACTGCACTCGAGGGGCTTTACCGCTCCAGTGAGATGTTCTGCACCCAGTGCGAAGCCGAGGGCTTCCGTCGGATGACCTGGTTTCCGGACCGGCCGGATGTCATGGCGCGCTTCACGACGACGATCGAGGCTGACAAGTCGCGGTTTCCCGTTCTGCTGTCGAATGGCAACCCGTCGGATGCGCAGGACCTCGAGAATGGCCGACACCGCATCACCTGGAACGATCCGTTCCCGAAACCCAGTTATCTCTTCGCGCTCGTCGCCGGCAAACTGGCGCTGCTCGAGGACAGTTTCGTGACTGCCTCTGGGCGTACCGTCGACCTGCGCATCTACTCCGAGCCCGAAAACATCGACAAGTGCGGCTATGCCATGCGCTCACTGAAGAAAGCGATGCGCTGGGACGAGGTGACCTATGGCCGTGAGTATGATCTCGATATCTTCATGATCGTTGCCGTCAACGATTTCAACATGGGCGCCATGGAGAACAAGGGGCTCAACATCTTCAATGCCAAATTGTTGCTGGCACTCCCCGAGACTGCCACTGATGCCGACTACCAGGCAATAGAAGGTGTTGTCGCACACGAGTATTTCCATAACTGGACAGGTAACCGAATTACATGTCGCGACTGGTTCCAGCTCAGCCTCAAGGAGGGCTTCACCGTCTTTCGTGACCAGGAATTTTCAGCAGACATGGGATCGCGAAGCGTCAAGCGCATCCAGGACGTGCGCATGCTCAGGGCACATCAGTTTGCCGAGGATGCAAGTCCGATGGCACACCCTGTTCGCCCGGATTCCTACATGGAGATCAACAACTTCTACACGCTCACCGTCTATGAAAAAGGGGCAGAGGTCGTCAGGATGCAAGCGAATCTGCTCGGCCCGGAGCGCTTTCGCAAGGCGACGGATCTCTATTTCGAGCGTTATGACGGCCAGGCCGTCACGACCGATGACTTTGTCGCCTGCATGCAGGAAGCTGGCGGGAAGGAGCTGACACAATTCAAACGCTGGTATTCGCAGTCGGGGACACCGGAACTCCTGATCAGTAGCATATATCTTGCCGATGGTGGGCGACTGGAATTGACCGTGACGCAAACGTGCCCGCCGACGCCCGGCCAGCCGGAGAAACTGCCGATGCACATCCCGCTGGCTATCGGCCTGATCGATCCCGATGGTAACGATCTGGCCGTGACGCTGGATGGCGAGACATCTTCCGGTCCGACAACGCGCGTCCTTGAATTGCGCGAGAAAACCGAGCGATTCGTATTCAAAGATCTCGACAGAAGACCCGTCCTCTCGCTATTGCGCAATTTTTCGGCACCGGTAAAGGCCAGGTATGACTTCAGCGCCGGCGAACTGATGTTCCTGCTTGCACACGACAGTAACGGTTTTGCCCGCTGGGATGCCGCCCAGTCGCTGCATCTGCAGGTTCTGGAGAGTTTGATTGCCAATCCCGAAGCAGGGCTCCCGGAAGGCTATCTGCAGGCAATTCAGTCGGTGCTGGCCAATACATCCGAAGATCAGGAGTTGCTGGCAGAGCTGCTGACCTTGCCATCAGAGAGTTACATCGGCGACCAGATGAACGTCATCGATGTGGATGCGATTCATACAGCGCGCACAGGCCTCATGCGCCTTATCGCCCGGGAGCTGCGGCAGGAATTCCTGAGCGTTTACGAAGCCTGTAGCGACAGCGGTGCTTTCAGCTATGAACATGCCGCCATGGCGCGTCGGGCACTGAAAAATCTTGCGCTGCGATACCTCTCAATGCTCGAAGGGGATGCAGAGGTCGAAGCGCTGGCTCGTACACAATACGAAACACAGCAAAACATGACAGACGTGAGTGCTGCATTGTCCTGCTGTGTGCATGCAGAAATGCCGTCAGCCAGCGGGCTGCTAGCCGATTTCGAGCAACGCTGGAAGGAGCAGCCCCTGGTCATGGACAAGTGGTTCTCGATCCAGGCGACTTCGAGACAAGTCAACCTGGTTCCACATATCCGCGAACTCATGCAGCATCCCGGGTTTACCCTCAGAAATCCGAACCGGGTGAGGGCGCTGATCGGCGCTTTCGTCAGCGGTAACCAGGCCCGATTTCACGCCCCCGACGGTTCCGGTTACCAGCTGTTGGCAGACGTGGTACTTGAACTCGATGGTACAAATCCGCAGATTGCCTCGCGCTTGCTGCGCACAATGAGCCGCTGGCGCAGGTATGATGACACCCGCAGTCGTCTGATGCGTGCGCAACTTCAGCGCATCAGTGAGACTGACGGCCTGTCAAAAGATGTCCTGGAAATCGTTTCTAAAAGTCTCGAAGGGTAAATTATGAACAAAGCACTGGTAGTGGTTGCGCATGGCAGCCGACGCGAAGCTTCCAACGAAGAGGTCAGGGCATTGGCCGAGCGTCTCGCACGCTTGCCCGGCAATGACTACGACAGCGTCACGGCCGCCTTTCTCGAACTGGCTGAACCGCTGATTCCCGATGGCGTTGTCCAGGCAATCGATGCCGGAGCGCAGGAGGTGGTCGTGTTACCTTATTTCCTGTCCGCGGGGCGCCATGTCGCCAGCGATATCCCCGCGGAGGTCGAGAAGGCGATCAGCCTCCGTCCGAACGCCCATATTCGCATTGCACCCTATGTCGGTTCCATGGATGGAATGACGGATCTCATGATACGGACGGCGGGAACCCGTTATTGCAAGGACAATACCAACTGCAAGCTGGGGGAAAAAGCCGGTCCTTTCACGGTCTGCACGGGCGAATGTGACTGATTGCGATTGAGCCGACCCCCTCGAGTCTGCTAACCTGTATTCCCGTCTGAAGTTACCTCTCTGGGTCGGCTCCGCAATCCATGACAAAGTATATTTTTATCACCGGTGGTGTGGTTTCCTCACTCGGGAAAGGCATCGCATCGGCTTCACTTGGCGCCTTGCTCGAAGCACGGGGGCTGAAGGTCACCATGATGAAGCTGGATCCCTACATCAACGTCGATCCGGGCACCATGAGTCCTTTCCAGCACGGGGAGGTTTTTGTTACCGACGACGGTGCTGAGACAGACCTTGACCTCGGCCACTACGAGCGCTTTGTCAATGAAACCACCAGCAAGAACAACAACTTCACGACAGGCCAGATCTACGAGAGTGTGATTCGCAAGGAACGTCGCGGAGACTATCTTGGTGGCACGGTCCAGGTGATTCCGCATGTCACGGACGAAATCAAGGAGTGTATCCAGCGCGGTGGCGAGGGGGCCGATATTGCCATGGTGGAGATCGGTGGTACGGTCGGTGATATCGAGTCACTGCCGTTTCTCGAGGCGATTCGCCAGATGGGCGTCGAACTCGGCCATAAGCATGCGCTCTTCATGCATCTGACGCTGGTCCCCTACATTCCGACATCCGGTGAGATCAAGACTAAGCCGACTCAGCACTCTGTGAAGGAACTGCGTTCTATCGGTATCCAGCCGGATGTCCTGCTTTGTCGCTCTGACAGATCGCTTCCCGAGGGAGAGCGCAAGAAAATTGCGCTCTTCACCAACGTTCCCGAGCGAGCGGTTATCTCGGCAGTCGATGCGGATACCATCTATCGCATCCCGCTGCTCTTGCATGCCCAGGACCTGGACCAGATCGTTGTCGAGCAGTTCGGGCTGACGCTGCCATCAGCCCATCTCGGGGAGTGGGAGGCTGTCGTTGAGGGGCTTGAGCAGACAGACCGGGAAGTGACCATCGCCATGGTCGGCAAGTACGTGCACCTGACGGAGGCCTACAAGTCACTCTCCGAAGCACTCGTACATGCGGGTATCAAGACGCACTCCAAAGTCAATATCGAGTATGTGGATTCCGAGGAGATCGAAAGGAAAGGTACCGCGATTCTGCAGAAAATGGATGCTATCCTGGTCCCGGGCGGCTTTGGCGAGCGTGGTGTCGAGGGCAAAATCGAGGCTGTGCGTTATGCCCGTGAAAATGGCGTACCCTACCTTGGCATCTGTCTTGGCATGCAGGTTGCTGTGATCGAGTATGCCCGAAACATCGCCGGCATGTCCGATGCGCACAGTTCCGAGTTCAGCAAGACAACAACACACCCGGTTATCGCACTGATCACCGAATGGCAAACAGCCGATGGAAGGAAAGAGACGCGTGACGAGAACACCGACCTCGGTGGCTCCATGCGTCTTGGCGGACAGGAATGCAAGCTGCTCGAGGGCAGCCTGGCGCGGCGCGTCTACAATGCGCCGCTCATCCGTGAGCGCCATCGTCACCGCTACGAATTCAACAACACCTACCGTGAACAACTCGAGAAGAGTGGTCTCAGGATTTCCGGGATTTCCATTGACGAACAGCTCGTCGAGGTCGTCGAGGTACCGGATCATCCATGGTTCATTGCGTGCCAGTTTCACCCGGAATTCACGTCGACGCCGCGCCGTGGACACCCGCTTTTCACAGGATTCATCACCGCCGCGCTGGCGCACCAGGAGAAAAGCGCATGAAGATCTGTAATTTCGAGGCCGGCCTCGACCAACCTTTTTTCCTGATTGCAGGAACTTGCGTGATCGAGAGCGAGCGATCAGCACTCGAAACCGCTGCCAGACTCAAGGAGATCACGGCCTCGCTCGGAATTCCCCTGATCTACAAGTCCTCCTTCGACAAGGCAAACCGCTCCTCCCACGAAAGTCACCGAGGCCCCGGTATCGAGGAGGGATTGCGTATCCTGCAGCGCGTGAAGGATGACCTGGACCTGCCTGTCCTGACGGATGTTCACGAGGACACGCCGCTCGACGAGGTCGCCGAGGTTGTCGATGTGCTGCAAACCCCGGCATTCCTGTGTCGGCAGACAAATTTCATCCTGAACGTGGCAAACCAGGGCAAACCGGTGAACATCAAGAAAGGGCAGTTCCTGGCGCCATGGGATATGACCAATGTCGTCAACAAGGCCCGTTCGACTGGCAATGAGAAGATCATGGTGTGCGAACGTGGCGTTTCATTCGGTTACAACACGCTGATTTCCGACATGCGCGGACTGGCTGTGATGCGCGAAACAGGCTGCCCGGTTGTGTTTGACGCCACTCACTCTGTCCAGCAACCCGGCGGCCAGGGCACCAGTTCGGGCGGTGAGCGCCAGCATGTCCCGGTCCTTGCACGCGCGGCGATCGCCGCAGGGATTTCCGGTCTCTTCATGGAGACCCACGCGGATCCAGAGAAAGCGCTGAGTGATGGCCCCAATTCCTGGCCACTCGACAGGATAGGAGAGTTGCTTGCCACGCTCAAGGAACTGGACTCAGTGGTCAAGTCACGCGGTTTTGTCGAAGCAGAATTATAAATCCCGGAGAGTAAAACAATCATGTCTGAGATTATCGATATACGCGGCAGGGAGATCCTTGATTCCCGTGGCAACCCGACCGTTGAAGCCGATGTCATCACCGCAGATGGTGCGATCGGGCGTGCCGTGGCACCGTCCGGCGCTTCAACAGGTTCCCGCGAGGCATTGGAACTGCGTGACGGGGACGACAACCGTTTCCTCGGCAAGGGGGTTCAGACAGCCGTCAACAATGTCAACACCACGCTGCATGACGCGCTCAGGGGCATGGATGTCAATGATCAAGCCGCGCTCGACCGGGCAATGATCGAGCTGGATGGCACTGAAAACAAGTCCAACCTGGGTGCCAATGCAATCCTTGCGGTGTCACTGGCGGCTGCACATGCCTCCGCGCAGGAGAAGGCGCTGCCTCTCTACCAATCGTTGTCCTCGGGTCCTTATCGCATGCCTGTTCCCATGATGAACATCATCAATGGTGGCGAGCACGCAGACAACAGTGTCGATTTCCAGGAGTTCATGATTCTTCCTGTTGGCGCCCCCTCGATCCGTGAGGCCATACGCTACGGAGCCGAGGTCTTCCATGCACTCAAGAGTGTCCTGCATGGCAAGGGCATGAATACCGCTGTTGGTGATGAAGGTGGCTTTGCCCCCGACCTGCCATCCAACGTCGCAGCCATCGAGATCATTCTCGAGGCTATCGAGAAGGCCGGGTTCAAGGCGGGACAGGACATCTGGCTCGGTCTGGATGTTGCGAGTTCCGAGTTCTGCGAGGACCGTACCTATACACTTGCCTCTGAAGGCAAGAGTTTTGATTCTCAGGGCTTTGTCGACTTTCTCGAGAGCTGGGTCGACCAGTATCCGATTCTGTCGATCGAGGACGGACTCGACGAAAGTGACTGGGATGGATGGTCAATTCTGACCCAGCGGCTTGATGACCGCGTACAACTCGTCGGTGACGACCTCTTCGTCACGAATCCGGCAATTTTGAAAGAGGGTATCGAAAAAGGCATCGCCAATTCCATCCTGATCAAGTTCAATCAGATCGGCACCCTCACAGAAACGCTCGAGGCCATTGCGATGGCCCATGGCGCCGGTTATACGTCCGTGGTTTCGCATCGTTCAGGTGAGACCGAGGATACGACTATCGCTGACCTCGCTGTTGCAGCCAACAGCGGTCAAATCAAAACCGGTTCGCTCTCCCGTTCAGACCGCATTGCCAAGTACAACCAGCTCATGCGTATCGAGGACCAGCTCGGTGACGAAGCAGTCTATGCCGGCAAGGGGGCCTTTCGCTGGCTCAAATGAATGGGGTCAGATGGTTGCTCGCAGTGCTGGCAATCCTGTTTATCTACCTGCAGATTCGTCTCTGGGTCGGTGAAGGCAGCCTCGCTGAAGTGACCACACTGAAAAACGAGATCAGCCAGCAGAAAGCTGATATAGAAAAGCTCAGGCAGCGCAATGCTGCGCTGGAGGCCGAGGTCTCCAGTCTCAAGAAAGACCTGGATGCTGTCGAGGAGCGCGCCCGTTCGGATCTGGGCATGATCAGGGAAGGAGAGGTCTTCTACCAGATGATGGAGCCGGGAAAATGATGCTGCATGCCGTCATACCGGCCGCAGGTGTCGGTTCGCGCATGGGGGCGGACATCCCCAAGCAATACCTGCAACTTGCCGGTAAATCTGTTATTGAACAAACACTTGAGCGCCTGTTGCAGCTACCCGGACTCGAACATATCGTGGTTGCTCTGGGTGAGGATGATCCGTTCTGGCCGGGCCTTGGCATCAGCAATGACACGCGCCTCGTCACAGTCAGGGGCGGCAAGGAACGCGCCGACTCTGTCCTGAACGGGCTGTACACACTGCGTCAGCTGTGTAGTGACGAGGACTGGGTACTGGTGCATGATGCAGCAAGACCCTGCGTTCGCCTCGCTGAGATCAAGCGATTGATCGAAACCTGTGTCAATCACGCACAGGGCGGCATTCTCGCCACACCCGTGCATGACACCATGAAGCGTTCAGACAATCACAACAGGATTCTCGAGACCGTCCCGCGCGAACATCTTTGGCATGCATGCACGCCGCAACTCTTTCGCATCGGTGAGCTGACAGAGGCGATTGAACATGCGCTCGAGAGCGGTTATCCGGTGACTGACGAGGCGAGTGCCATGGAACGTGCCGGACAACAGCCATTGCTTGTTGAATGTAGTCTGGCCAATATCAAAATAACGCGGCCCGATGATCTCGCATTGGCCGAGTTCTACCTGCGGAGTGAGTAATGCGGATTGGACAGGGATTTGATGCACACAGATTCGAAGCAGGGCGACCGCTGGTCATTGGTGGCGTGACCATCCCCCATGAATATGGCCTGGCCGCACATTCGGATGGCGATGTGCTCGTACATGCACTCTGCGATGCCCTGCTTGGTGCTGCTGCCATGGGTGATATCGGTACGCATTTTCCCGATACCAGCGATGACTATGCCGGTATCGACAGCCGTATCCTGCTGCGCTCGGTCGTTTTGCGCCTGACAGAGGCAGGATACGCAATCGGCAATACCGATATGACACTCATGGCACAGGCGCCCAAAATGGCGCCCTACATCCGGTCAATGCGCGAGAACCTCGCGAAGGACATGCTGGTGACACTGGATGCTGTCAGTATCAAGGCAACCACAACCGAGAAGATGGGCTTTACCGGTCGCAGAGAAGGAATCGCCTGTCTTGCTATCTGCCTGCTGAACAGAAACGCTGATCGCGAGGAGAGTCGATGAACTCGCCGTTTCCATTTGTTACCAGAGAGAATGGCATCATCATTCGAGTGAGGCATCTCACAGCCGGAGGGGGATATGCGGCAGATCGTTCTTGACACGGAGACAACCGGCCTCGAGCCTGAACAGGATCATCGCATCATCGAGATCGGCTGCGTCGAGATGGTCGATCGGCGCCTGACCGGTAATAACTTCCATGTCTATCTGCAACCCGACAGGGTAATTGATGCCGGTGCTATCGAGGTGCATGGCATTACGAACGAGTTCCTCGAGGACAAGCCACGTTTTCCGGACATCGTGGAGGACTTCCTGGCCTATATCACTGGTGCGGAACTCGTTATTCACAATGCGCCATTCGATGTCGGCTTTATGGATCATGAACTGAAGCGCATGCGTGCAGGCATGCCTGTGATCACTGAGATTTGCAGCGTACTCGATACGCTCGTTCTTGCCCGCAGGAAGCATCCCGGCAAGCGGAACAACCTCGATGCGCTGTGTGATCGCTACACTGTAGATAACAGCAGGCGTGACAAGCACGGTGCCTTGCTGGATGCGGAAATCCTTGCCGAGGTTTATCTTGCCATGACAGGCGGGCAGACCAGCCTCTCTCTGGGAGGCGAGGTGACGACCGGCACAAGGGAGTCGGTCAGAAAGAAAATCGACGCCAGCCTGTCACTGCCTGTTATCTCGGCCGGGGAACAGGAACTGGCCGCCCATGCAGACTATCTGCAGCATATTGCAGACAGCAGCGACAAGTGTCTCTGGAATTCAGGCGAGACCTGACATCAGGTGCTGAGCTGACTACAAGCCATGATGAGTTGTAGCTGGCACTCCTCGAGTTCGTCGAACCGTTGCTGCCGCAATGCCTCGCAATAGTTCTCGCTCAGCAACGTGATCGTGTCGTACTGGCAAACCGCAGCTGCTCCCTTCAGCCTGTGAACTGCCTGGAAAAGTGCATCCATGTCGCCATTGCTGTGGCTTGACATGATCGCATCGAGTGCATTCGGGAGATCATCGACAAAATCCCTGCGGATTTCAGCGAGTATATTTTCCATCTTCTCCTGCCTGTCGTCCTGAGTCTGCGTTATCATGCTGCCCGAAACATTATCACGATCTCCCGGCATTGGAAATTTCTTCGAATGAGAACCATTGAACAGACGATCGGCAATACACCACTGGTGCAGCTCGTGCGCATGGTGCCTGCCGGAGCCGGTACCGTACTCGTCAAGCTCGAGGGAAATAACCCGGCCGGCTCCGTCAAGGACAGGCCGGCTTACTACATGATCAAAAAGGCCGAGGAGCGTGGCGAGATCAAGCCTGGTGATCGCCTTATCGAGGCCACCAGCGGAAATACCGGGATTGCACTTGCCATGGTCGCTGCCATGAAGGGCTACCGCATGACGCTCATCATGCCGGACAACATGACGGTTGAACGTCGTGCAAGCATGCGAGCCTACGGCGCCGAGCTCATTCTCGTCAGCCAGGAAGAGGGAATGGAGGGAGCACGCGATCTCGCTGAAGAGATGGAGCGCAACGGCGAGGGCAGGTTACTCAACCAGTTCGCCAATCCGGATAATCCGCTGGCTCACTATGAAACAACAGGCCCTGAAATCTGGCGTGATACCGGGCAGAAAATCACACATTTTGTCAGTGCCATGGGAACGACCGGAACCATCATGGGAACCTCGCGTTACCTCAAAGAAGTGAATCCCGCTGTCACAATCGTAGGCGTGAAGCCGGAAGAAGGATCCCAGATTCCCGGTATTCGCCGATGGCCGCAGGAATACCTGCCCTCGATTTTCGACGATTCACGGGTTGATATCGAAATGGATGTCAGCCAGTCGGAGGCAGAAGAGACCACACGCCAGCTTGCAACGCGCGAGGGAATCTTTGCCGGTATTTCTTCGGGTGGCTCTGTTGCCACGGCCATCAAGGTTGCTACCGCGAACCCTGACAGCCTGGTCGTTGCCATCGTCTGCGATCGTGGCGACCGCTACCTCTCCTCAGGGGTCTTTCCGGCCGACTAGACAGGATATTTACAGCACTTTAGCGGACGTTGATATGAAACGGCTTTTTCTGAATTTCGAAACCCTGCCAGATATTGCGGGCGCACGAGCACTCTACGGGGTGACACCGACTCTCTCTGACAAGGACACCTGCAAGGTGCTCTTCCATCACCATGTTCAGCAGGAAGGGCGTGATGCGCGCTTCCTGAGTCCGTGGCAGTCACGTCTTGCGATGGTCTCGATGCTCTCGATGCATGACGAGGATGTCAAAGTGACCTCCTGGCACATGGAGGCTGAAGATGAAAAACAGCTGCTTGAAACCATATCGCGTTATCTTTCCGAATACGATATGACCTTCTGCTGGGATGAGGGCAGGGGTATCAATTCCATGCTGCATGTTCGCAGCATGATACTGGGGACACAGCTGCCGGACAGACACATCCGCACTGTTGAACGCCGTATGCGCATCCAGCCGGGATCGGTGACGCTGGCGACGATCGCCGGGCGATTCGGCATTCGGGCCGAGGCCATGCCAGGCGACGAGCCAACCTGGAAACAGGTTCAGGTCGAGGGCGAATCCTCGCTGGCCAGTCGTTGCAACATCAACCTGATCGCCTCTGCATTGCTCGGTCTGAGACATCTTCATACCACCGCCGAGATCGACGACGATCTCTTTGCCACACTGAAGAAGCGCTGCGAAGAGCTCTGATGGGAAGGCGCCGCAGAAAAAAGCGCCTCCCGGAAGGCGAGTTCAGCGCTGTCATCGAGTCACTCAGTCATGACGCCCGTGGCGTAAGTCACATCGACGGAAAAGCCGTCTTCATCCATGGTGCGCTACCCGGTGAACGGGTTCTTTTCAAGTATAGTTACATCGGCAGAACACACGATGAAGGCGTTGTCTGCGAAATCCTGGAATCCTCGGACGATCGCGTTGAGCCGATATGCGAACACTTCGGTATCTGCGGTGGATGCAGTCTCCAGCACATGCGTAGCGACAGGCAGATCGGATTCAAGCAACAGTCACTGATCGATGCACTGGATCGCATTGGCAAAGTCAGGCCTGACAACATCGAACCGCCAATCACGTCTCATCCGTCCGGTTACCGGAAAAAAGCGCGACTGGGCGTCAAGTATGTCGCGGCCAAGCAGAAGGTCCTGATCGGTTTTCGCGAACGCGGTTCATCATTCATCACGGATATCGATCACTGTCCGGTGCTACATCCTGCTGTTGGAGAAAATCTGCGGCCACTTGCAAACCTGATCGGGACCTTCTCGATTCGAGACAAAATTCCCCAGATCGAGCTTGCCGTCGGTGATGACGGGATCATCCTGATCTTCAGGCTGCTCGAATCTCTCTTGCCTGAAGAGGCTGACAGTCTTGTCGCACTGTGTGAACGGTATCACTGGACCCCCTATGTCCAGGAGGCCGGGCCGGACAGCGTGCGCCCCCTGGCGGATCAGCTGCAACTCTTCTACGAGCTGCCCGACGAAACGCTGCGTTTTGATTTTCTGCCCACTGATTTCACGCAGGTCAACACCGGGGTCAATCGCATGATGATCACCCAGGCGATGGAATGGCTGCGCCCGTCCCCGGACGAAAAAATACTCGATCTGTTCTGTGGGCTTGGCAATTTCACTCTGCCACTCGCAAGGCGCGCGCGACAGGTGACCGGGGTAGAGGGGGACGTGGCGCTGGTCAGGAGAGCAATGGAGAACATGGAAAAGAATGGCATCGCTAATGTCAGTTATCATGTTGCCAATCTGTATGAATCGCTTGAGCATGCCGGCTGGACGCGACAGCATTACGATGCGGTGCTTCTTGATCCACCGCGTAGCGGAGCGCTCGAGATCATGCCGCTGATCGAGGCAACTGGTGCTTCGCGTGTTCTCTATGTGAGCTGCTATCCGGGTACGCTTGCTCGCGATGCGGGAGAACTTGTCAATCATCACGGATACCGCCTGGTCAAGGCAGGTGTCATGGACATGTTTCCCCACACTGCGCATGTTGAATCGATGGCGCTGTTTGAAAAATAGGCAGAAAGATATGCAACAGGTGACAATCAGGACACTCGGTGACATGAAGGCGCGCGGTGAAAAAATCGCCGTATTGACCTGCTATGACGCCACCTTTACCCATGTCGTCGAGTCCGCAGGTGTTGACGTGATCCTTGTTGGCGACTCCCTTGGCATGGTGATGCAGGGCAGGGAGAGCACGCTACCCGTGACGCTCGAGGAGATGGTCTACCACACGGCCTGCGTGGCGCGTGCGCGACAGCGCAGTCTGCTCATGGCCGACATGCCGTTCCTGAGCTATGCCAGCATCGACAGGGCAATCGACACTGCTGCAGCCCTGATCCAGCGAGGCGGTGCACAGATGGTCAAGCTCGAGGGTGGTGGTCAGCAGCAAGCTGCCGTACGGGCATTGACCGAGAACGGCGTTGCGGTCTGCGCACACCTGGGGCTCCAGCCCCAGTCAGTACACAAGCTCGGCGGCTACCGGGTCCAGGGGCGTGATCAACAGCAGGCTGAGGCAATGCTGCGGGACGCCATGAACCTGCAGCATGCCGGTGCACAGTTGCTCGTCCTGGAATGTGTGCCGCAGTTACTGGCTGCTGAGATCACACGCGCTCTCGATATCCCGGTTATCGGGATCGGCGCCGGTCGGGAAACCGATGCCCAGGTGCTTGTGCTGCAGGATGTACTTGGTATCACACCTGGCGATCCGCCCAGGTTTGTGCACAACTTCATGGAAGAGGCAGGCAATATCGAGGACGCTGTACGGGCCTATGTCAAGGCCGTCAAGTCGGGCGCTTTCCCCACTGAGGAACACTGTTTCTCATGAAACTCATACATGCCGTCAATGATCTCCGCGAACAGGTTGCAAAGTGGCACAGGGATGGCCTGACGGTCGGATTCGTACCGACAATGGGGAATCTGCATGAAGGCCATCTGGCGCTTGTTGATGAGGCTTTCAGGCATGCAGATCGCGTGCTTGTCAGTATTTTCGTCAATCCGATGCAGTTCGGCGAGGGGGAAGATTTTGAGAACTATCCTCGCACGCTCGAGGAGGACAGGAAGGCGCTCGAGGCGCATGACGTAACGCTTCTGTTTGCGCCCGGTGTTGATGAGATGTACCCGCGGCCACAATCAGAGCAGACTCGCGTTGAGGTGCCGGGGCTCTCGGATATTCTGTGCGGCGCATCGCGACCGGGTCATTTCACTGGTGTTGCAACTGTTGTCTGCAAACTCTTCAACATGGTCCAGCCTGATATTGCCGTGTTCGGGGAAAAGGATTACCAGCAACTTCTGGTCATTCGACAGATGGTCCGGGATCTGGCCATGCCGGTCGGGATTGTCAGCTACCCGACTGTACGGGAGCCTGATGGCCTCGCAATGAGCTCACGCAATAGCTATCTGACCGGGGATCAGCGCAGCATAGCGCCAAAACTCCATGCCATGCTCGAAAAGACAAAAATTGCACTTTTGCAGGGGCGTCGCGATTTGACTGCTCTCGAAGGGGAAGCAGCCGAGGCGCTGGTCAATGTCGGTTTCGAAGTCGATTACTTCACCATCCGGGAGGCGGAAACGCTCTCCGAACCACGCCCCGGGTGCAAAGAACTCGTGATTCTCGCTGCAGCCAGGCTCGGACGCCCGCGATTGATCGATAATCTTCCTGTTTCTCTCTCCTGATACACTCATCGACAGGGCAGGCTGATTCAACCGCTGTCACCAGCGGAATCCTCCAGCTGGCGAATATGATTGAAAGCGGACGGTTTTGCCCCCATCTGAAAAGGGCCGTAATCAAGCAACTGGCTGAACAATCCGGAAAACCACTTGTCACAAAAAGTACTGAGTTTGTCATACTTTTGTCTTGTGAAAAGGCAACCTGATACATCTCTGAACTGATTGTTTTTACAAGTTTATTTTCCAGTATGCACAATTGCACTGCCGGATCCTGTGCTAGACTCCCCGGAAACTCCCGGGGCCTGCATGATCCTGCTTTGAGTATGCGATTGAAATGCGCGGAATGCTGGCCCGACTCTACTGACTGACAGATACATGAAAAGAACTTTCCTGCTGGCTCTTGCCATTGTCTTCCTCTATCTGCCTGCCCATGTCCAGGCAAAAGTCGAGCCGATTCCTCTCGATGACCTGAGGCCGACACAACAACACCAGAAAACCATCCTGATTTCCAGAAAGGTGATCGAACAGTATCACTATAAACAGCACAGGCTGGATGACGCGCTCTCCGCTGAGATACTGCGTCAATATCTGAAGATCCTGGATCCCAACAAGAGTTTCTTCACAGCAACGGACATCGCCTCCTTCGAAAAGAAGTACGCCAGGATACTCGATGATGACATCCGCCATGCCCGCCTCGAAAATCCCTTCTCGATATTCAAACTCTACCGTCAGCGCGTCGAGGAACGTGTCGCACAGGCCCTCTTGCTGATCTCCGGAACAATTGACATTCATTCCGACGAGACCTACCTCGTCGACAGGGAAGATATGGAATGGGCCCCGAATCGTGCTTCTCTCGACGAACTTTGGCGCAAGCGTATCATCAATGACTACATCGTCCTGAAGCTTGCTGACAAGGAAGACAAGGAGATACGTGAACAGCTCGCAAAACGCTATGAGAGCCTGCTGCACCGCACTCAGCAGATGACATCCAATGATGTGTTTCAGACGTTCATGAACGCCTATTCAGTTGCACTCGAGCCTCACACGGGCTACATGCTGCCGCACAACGCAGAAAACTTCGATATCAGTATGCGTCTCTCACTGCAGGGTATCGGTGCCGTCCTGAGTTCTGATAACGAACATACCGTCATTCAGAAAATTGTCACCGGCGGACCTGCTGACAAGTCCGGAAAACTCAATGCAGGTGACCGGATCATCGGTGTTGCCCAGGGCCGTAATGGCGAAATGATTGATGTCGTTGGTTGGCGACTGCAGAAAGTCGTCGAGAAAATCCGTGGTCGCAAGGGCACTGTCGTTCGTCTCAACGTGATTCCGAAAAAGGCAGGCAACAGCGGAGCCGCCAGGGAGATACTCATCGTTCGTGACAAGATCAAGCTCGAGGAACAGGCGGCCAAGTATCAGATCATCGAGGATGACCCCACCCTGCAGGGTATGAAAATTGCCATTATCGAGATTCCCGCGTTTTACAGGGATTTTCGTGGTGCGAGTCTTGGCAATAGCGATTTTCGCAGTACGACCCGTGATGTCCGCGAGATACTCGACAAGCTCGAAAAGGTGCAGGTCGATGGCATCGTGATTGATCTCCGGAACAACGGCGGTGGTTCGCTGACGGAGGCGACAGAACTGACCGGACTCTTTATCGAGAAGGGACCAGTCGTTCAGATTCGTGACTACAATGGTGAAATTGAGTCAGAGGTCGATCCCGATCCGCAAATGGTATACAGGGGGCCACTCGTCGTCATGATCAATCGCAACAGCGCCTCGGCCTCTGAGATTTTTGCCGGTGCGATCCAGGATTATGGCAGGGGAGTCCTCGTCGGCGAATCAACATTCGGCAAGGGAACTGTCCAGCAACTTGTCGACCTCAGCAATTACATCTCGAGCGGTTCGGACATGGGGCGTCTGCGCATGACGATCGCGCAGTTTTTTCGCGTCAACGGCGGAAGCACACAACACAAGGGCGTGGTTCCGGATATTCCCTTCCCGTCGATCGAAGATGAAGACTATGGCGAACGTTCCTATGATAATGCATTGCCATGGGCGAAGATTCCTGCTGCGACGTACAGTGGCTGGAAAATAGGCAACATTGCACCCGTTATTGCTGCCCACAAAGACCGTATTGCTTCAGACAACGGATTCGATTACCTGCGCGGTGAATCCGAGTTGATCGATAAACTGAAGAATGAAAAACGTGTCTCACTCAATTTTGAGCAGCGCCAGCGTGAATGGAATGGCCGTGACGCAGAGCGACGCAGCCTGCGTAACCGTTATCGACATTCGCTCGGGCTGCCCCCCCTCTCGAAAGCCGATGAGGAGAACGATGATCTGACGGAAAAAATCCTCGAGGAAGAGAAAGTCGACGAAATCGAGTCTCGTGAGGCGGCGCGTATTCTCGCTGATCTCATCCACCAGGAGTCCAATCCGGTGATTCGTGCCGCACAAAACGAGAAGCCACAGTCACCGCCTGTCAATGATGTGCTGAACTCCTTTCTGAATTTCTGAGTTGCCTTCCTTATCCGCGCACGATGTGATCAGGTGATCACAGTCGGTGCGCTCCTGCCTGTTCTTTGCTCGATCTCAGCCAGTTCGCAGGCAATTTTCACGAAAGGTTGCATCACGTCCGCTGTTTCGACATGCAGGCGTTCCGCGTCACTCTCGTAGGTTTCCATGTAGACTCGCAGCGTGGCGCCTCGCGTGCCTGTACCAGAGAGGCGAAAAACAATTCGAGAGCCATTATCGAACAGGATACGAATTCCCTGCCGAGAGGAGGTGCTGTGGTCGACAGGATCGGTATAACTGAAGTTGTCTGCTGTGGTGACTCGCATGCCACCAAGGTTCGACCCCTGGAGACCGGACAGTCTTGATTCGAGGTTTTCCATGAGCGCCTCGGCAGCCTCCTTGTCGATCTCCTCGTAGTCGTAGCGGGTGTAGTAATGGCGGCCAAAACGCTGCCAGTGTTTGTCCAGTATCTCCTGCACGGAAAGACCCGTTGAGGCAAGGAGGTTCAGCCAGAAGAGAACGGCCCAGAGTCCGTCCTTTTCACGTACATGGCTGGAGCTCGTGCCAAAACTCTCTTCACCACAGAAGGTCACCAGGTCTGCGTCCAGCAGGTTCCCGAAAAACTTCCAGCCGGTTGGTGTCTCGTATGCATTGAGACCAAGCACCTCGGCGACCTTGTCGCTGGCCTGGCTCGTCGGCATGGAGCGTGCGATGCCTGTGATACCGGCTGCATAACCCGGTACGAGATGTGCGTTTGCAGCAAGAATTGCCAGACTGTCACTCGGCGTGACAAAGGCGTTTTTTCCAAGAATCATGTTGCGGTCGCCATCGCCGTCCGATGCCGCAGCAAAATCCAGCCCGTCATCACCCTTCGTCCGGTGGACCAGCTCGGCCGCGTAGACTAGATTCGGATCCGGATGACCGCCACCGAAATCTTCGAGCGGCTCGCCGTTCATGACAGTGCCGGCAGGCGCGCCCAGTATCTGCTCGAAGAGTCGTTTCGCATAGGGGCCTGTGACTGCATGCATTGCATCGAAAGCCATGCTGAATTCCGGACTGGCAATCATGCTGCGAATAGCATTGAAATCGAACAGTGAGGCCATCAGCTCTGCATAATCATCAACCGGATCGATGATGGAGACCTGCATCTCGTTGATCTCGTAATTGCCGATATCATCCAGGTCAATATCGTCTGTCTCGGCAATACGATACTCGCTGATCTGCTTGCTGAACTCGAAAATGGCTTCCGTGATCTGTTCCGGTGCGGGACCGCCGTTGTCGATATTGAGCTTGATGCCAAAGTCACCTGCGGGTCCGCCGGGATTGTGACTCGCAGAAAGGACGATACCGCCCTGCGTCCCGTATTTTCGTATGAGATGCGAAACAGCAGGGGTCGAAAGGATTCCGCCCTGACCGACGATGACACGACTCACACCATTGACAGAGGCCATTTTGAGGATGACCTGGATCGCATCGCGATTATGGAAGCGTCCGTCACCGCCGAGGACGAGAGTTCCGCCGCGCAGTTTCGGGTAGGCCTCGAAGATTGACTGGACGAAATTCTCCAGATAGTGCGGGCTGCGGAAGAGGGCGACTTTTTTCCTGAGCCCGGATGTACCCGGACGCTGGTCGTCAAACGGGGTGGTCCTGACTGTTTTCATGACAATACCTGATGATCTGTTTCTGTGTTTATTTGACCATATGAACGATTTATTGTCAGACAGTTTGATTGCCCTCACAATGATCTGGAACAGTTCGAGGTCACTATGCTTGAGTACGTATTTTTTCATGAGGAACCTGTTCGGCGTTTCTGTACTTTCCTGGCAGAACTGGGACTCTCTCCGAGCGACCAGCATACCGGGGAATCATGGCTGGTCTCACTCGACGAAGAGACGATCGATGATGTAACAGCCGACCGCATCGATGCCTTTTATGACGAAATGTTCGATCGCGACCAGCAGCTATACGATTCAGGCATGCAGGAAGATAGCGAGAATTTCGGTTCTGCCGGTGTTGTCGTGAACCTCAAGGACGGGACCAGTGTCTATGCCAATGTTCCTCCTGACCTGCTTCACAGGGTCATGCAGGTACTCACGCCGCTGGAGCTGGGTGATCTGGTCAATGCAATCGTAGATGCTGTGGAGAAGCCGGACGGCCGCCCCCTGTGCAAACGTCAGCCGGGATAGAAAAGCAGTATCTTTCCGTTGCGTACCGCGTGAAATGGCGTGCCATAGAGGCGTGTCATGTGTTCTTCTGTCGCAACCTGATCTGCTTTTCCGGCAAGATAGCTCCCGTCTTCGAAGAGCAACAACAGGTGTGAACAGAGCCTTGCAGCCAGTGCCGGTTCATGCAGAACCATGACAGCCGTCTGCTTGTGACTGTCAAGCTGACCGATAAAGCTTTGAAGAAGCTTCAGGCGAATGCCCGGATCGAGATGGTTTTCGGGCTCATCGAGCAGCTGGATGCCGGCTTGCTGCGACAGCAGTGTTGCCAGGCCAACCCTGCGCCTTTCACCTCCCGAGAGTGTATCCACATGCCGTTCAGCCATGCTTTCGAGATGCATGACGGCAATTGCACGTGCTGAGATCTCTTCGTCGCTCTCACTGCTTGCTCCACTCCAGTTTTGCCAGGCATAGCGTCCGGCCATAACAAGTTCGCGAACACGTATCGGGAAAGGGTAGTGTGTTTCCTGGAAGAGAAGACCAACGTGCCGGGCGATCGCCTTGCGTGACAGCTTCTCGACGGAGTTCCCATCGAGCCGTATTTCGCCTTGTGCGACAGGGTGAAGCCCGGCGAGTGCTTGCAGAAGTGTTGTTTTACCGCTTCCGTTTGGTCCAAGAATGCCCCAGCACTCACCTGGCATGAGTTCCCATTCCAGATCCTGAACCAGTCGTGTCGTGCCGGCCTCGAGGCAAACCCTGTCACATTCGGCAAGTGGTCTCATGACTGCCTGCGAATCAGATAGAGGAAAAGAGGGACGCCAATCAGTGTCATGAAGACACCGGCTGGAAGCAGCCGCGGTGCGGCTAGTGTACGCGATAGCAGATCCGCAGCGACGAGCAGGGTCCCGCCCAGCAAGGCAGTCGCGGGAATCAGCAGCCTGTGGCCGGATCCCGAAAGCAGTCGGATGATATGGGGCGCAACAAGCCCGACAAAACCGATTGGGCCGGCAAAGGCGACTGCAGTCGCAGTCAGCAGGATAGCAAAGCCGAGCAGGAGCAGATGCATGCGCGCTACATCGACCCCGAGGCTTGCCGCCTGTTGCCTGCCAAGCAGCAGCATATCAAGCGGCTTTGCAGCAAAGAGCACGGGCGGCACTGAAATCATGAGCACCAGCGCAGGCACCGAGAGCGATGCCTGTTCATTGAGATCGCCGACAAGCCAGAAGAGCATGCCCGGCAGGCTCGATGACGGTGATAATGTGAGCAGAAAGGTAATCAGGGCACCCCAGCCGGTGGTCAGGACGATTCCCGTTAAAAGCAGCCTGTTGGTGTCGCGCGACCTGATGAACCCACTGAAGAGCAGCAGCAAAATGGTGCTGAAAAGTGCGCCTCCAACCGCTGCAACGAGGTGGAACCATACCGGGAACGTCAGGTAAAAGGCAGCGAGTACGCCGGCGGCGGCGCCGCCCGAAGTGCCGAGAATGTACGGATCGGCAAGCGGGTTGCGCAACAGGGTCTGCATCATGGCGCCAGCCATCGCCAGCATCGCACCGATGACGATAGCAAACAGCGTGCGTGGAAGCCGGTAATCCCACAGGATTTCCGAGGCGAGCGAATCCTCACGGAACAGGATCGCCGAGAGGATATCGGCTGGTGGGAGCTGTACGCTCCCGAGCAACAACGAGAGAAGTGAAATCAGCAGCAGGCACAGCAGGAGCAGCGGGATCAGCAGGCGACCTCGCATCAGCGCAGCGAAATGATGGGCCAGCCGCGTGATTTGGCTGCAGCCTTCAGGGTCTCGTCCGGATCCACTGCAACTGGTGAATCAACCAGCTCGAGAAGAGGCAGGTCATTATGGGAATCGCTGTAGAAGGTGCTGCCAGCCAGTGTCTCATCATGCTTGCCAAGCCACTGCCGGAGTCGCGTGACCTTGCCTTCCCGGAAACTGGGCTCTCCTGCCACATGCCCGGTATAGCGCCCGGCGACAATCTCGGGCTCGGTTGCGATGAGGTGATCGATACCGAAACGACTGGCAATCGGTCTGGTCACGAAACTGTTGGTTGCCGTGACGATCAGAAGGGTATCGCCTTTTTCGCGATGCTCCTCGACGAGTCGCCTTGCCCTGTCAGTGATAAGAGGCTCGATCTTCTCAGCCATGAATTCGCTGTGCCATCTGGCCAGGATTTTCGGGTCGTTCCTCGACAGGGGTTCCAGGGAAAATTCGAGAAATTCCATGATATCCAGTGTGCCGGACTCGTAGGCTTCAAAGAACTGGCGGTTTTTTTCCCTGTAGCGGACAGAATCGACGATATTCCTCTCACACAGGAATTCGCCCCAGAGGTAATCGGAATCACCCGAGAGCAGGGTATTATCCAGATCGAAGATGGCAAGCGTCATATCCATAAGTAGCCACAAAAAAAGAAATAGGCACTATAAAGAAATTTGGTCATCTGTCTGAAATAGTTATTATTTTGCCACTCGCGGGCTTGTGAGCAGCCAGCGAAAAGCGCTTTTTTTGCTGTATTAGCAGTGACTTATGCGTTCTTTCTCTTGCCATTGACGAGTATTTTTGAAAGAATGATCCGCAATCAAGTATTCATTATTGTTGTGGCCTTGTGATTGATTCCGATGGTTTCCGGCCAAATGTCGGAATAATACTCTGTAACGATCAGCGCAAACTTTTCTGGGCCAAGCGCATCGGTCAGGATGCCTGGCAATTTCCGCAAGGAGGCATTAACGAAAACGAGTCTCCGGAAGAGGCTATGTTTCGTGAGCTCGGCGAAGAGGTCGGGCTCAAGCCTGACCAGGTTGATGTACTCGGCGAGACCCGGGACTGGCTCAAGTATCGCCTCCCGCGGCGTTACGTGCGCAAGAACTGTGATCCTGTCTGTATCGGCCAGAAACAGCGCTGGTTCCTTCTTCGCGTTCTCTGCAATGAATCGGATTTCTGCCTGGACAGCTCGGAAAAGCCCGAGTTTGACCACTGGAAATGGGTCAAGTACTGGTATCCTGTTGACCAGGTCGTCTATTTCAAGCGCAATGTCTATGCCCAGGCCCTGAACGAACTCGCACCGATCCTCTATCCGGACGGTATCCCCGGGCAGTTTGAACAGATCAAGACGAAATCCCGTCGCATCCGTCTTTACCGGTAACAGCTGAGCCAGACGGGCATGCTGGAGTCGCTCCACAGGATCATTCAGGAAGTTAACAACGCGAATGATCTCGTTGATGCCCTGAATATTATCGTCAAACAGCTGAAGATCCAGATTGGTGCCGATGTCTGTTCGATCTATCTGACCGACGGAGATAAACGGGAACATGTCCTCATGGCAACAGATGGCTTGCGTCCCGAGGCTGTTGGCAAGGTGGCCCTGCCGTTGCACCGTGGACTGGTCGGCCTGGTCGCAGAACGTGCCGAGCATATCAATCTGGATGATGCCTCCAACCATCCGAATTACCTCGCGATATCCGAGACGGGTGAGACTCGCTACCACGCCTTTCTCGGCGCACCGATTGTTCACAATCGGGAAGTGCTCGGTGTGCTCGTTATTCGTCAGCAGATCTCGAGGAAATATGACGACGAAGAAGTCACATTCGTCCTGACCCTTGCAGCCCAGCTTGCAAGCGCCATCAATCATGCACGTGCAAGTGGCGAACTTGCCCGATTGCACAACCACGGCGTCGTTACAGAGCTTTTCCTGAAGGGCAATGCAAGTTCCTCGGGTGTCGCGATCGGGACCGGCATCGTTGCTTATCAGCCCGCTTTACTGAATACCGTTCCAGACCGCAAGATTTCTGACACAGGCACGGAAAAACAGCGTCTCAAGGATGCGATCGAGGCGGTCAAGCAGGAACTCAGGCACTTCAAGAGCCAGATGGAAGGGCAGTTGCCTGCCGAGGACCAGGCGCTCTTTGATGCCTGGATCATGATGCTGTCGGAAAAAGCCTTGCTGGAGCGCGCGCTTTTCCTGATCGAGCAGGAGAATACCTGGGCCCCGGGCGCATTGCGCGAGACGATCGAGGAACATGCGCGGGTCTTTGACGCCATGGATGATGCCTACCTGCGTGAGCGGGCATCCGATATTCGCGATCTTGGTCGCCGCGTACTCTTGTACCTGCAGAAAGAATCCCCGGAGCCTGTCGATTATCCGCAGGAGACGATCCTTGTCGGCGACGAGGTCAGTGCCATGCAACTTGCGGAGGTTCCGCAGGACCGCCTTGTGGGCGTGATCTCGGCCAAGGGTTCGAGCTCTTCCCATGTGGCCATCCTTGCACGTGCACTCGGTGTGCCGGCTGTCATGGGCGTCACTGATCTGCCTGTCACCCAGCTCGAGGGACGCGATCTCATCATCGATGGCTACCAGGGTCGTATCTACATTTCGCCGCAGCAGACCGTCGTCCGGGAATACCGGCGACTCCTCAACGAGGAAAAGGCACTGAGCAGGGAGTTGCTGAATCTCAGCGGCCTGCCGGCAGAGACGCTCGATCATCACCATGTACCTCTCTACCTCAATACCGGGCTGCTGTCCGAGATGAGCCACTTTGGCATACAGGAGGCAGAGGGTATCGGCCTCTACAGAACGGAATTTCCGTTCATGGTTCGCGATCGCTTCCCTGGCGAGGATACCCAGTATGCAAATTACAGGAAGGTTCTTGAGACCTTTGCGCCGAGGCCCGTCGTATTACGGACACTCGATATCGGTGGAGACAAGCCCCTGCCGTATTTTCCGGTATCCGAATCCAATCCTTTCCTTGGATGGCGCGGAGTCAGGATCTCGCTCGACCACCCCGAGATTTTCCTGACCCAGGTCCGCGCCATGTTGCGTGCAAACTCGGGACTTGGAAATCTGCATATCATGATGCCGATGGTCAGCTCCGTGAACGAGGTGGAGGAGTTGACGGCACTGATCAGGCGCGCCTACAGGGAACTCGTCAGCGAAGGCTATGCGATCACGATGCCGAAAACCGGGGTCATGATCGAAGTACCGGCTGCCGTCTACAAGAGCGCCGCGATAGCGAAACGTGTCGATTTCATCTCTGTTGGAACCAATGATTTGACCCAGTATCTTCTTGCTGTCGATCGTAACAACCCGCGCGTGGCGGCTATCTACAGTGACTTGCATCCAGCGCTTTTGCAGGCGTTGCAACAGATTGTCCAGGGTGCGAGGCAATACAACTGCCCGGTCGGTGTCTGTGGTGAAATGGCAGGAAATCCCCTGGCGACGCCCCTGTTGCTTGGTCTCGGTGTTGACAGCCTCAGTATGAGTACCGGCAGCCTGTTGCGGGTCAAGCGCACCATACGATCGCTTGAGAAGAAGCAGGCGGAGGAGTGGTTGCAAAATGCGTTGCAAATGGATGATGCCTCGGATGTCAGCAGCTACATGCGTGCCGTTCTCGAGGAGAAGGGACTCGAGATGCTCATCAAGCCAGGCAAGCGCTGATCAAGCTTTTGTTCAGGAAGGGGAGTCCGGTTATCGATCTCTACACACCAGGCAGGTGCCTCGTCTCGCTGTGATTGCCACTGCCATTGCCTGAATTTGAGCCAGTAGGCTGCAGAGCGATGTTAGGATTTCGGGGAATGGAAAAGTCGCCCGGCTAATAATGAAGTAAAGGTGGACGTCCGGGAGGTATGCAAGAAAAATCGACCCGATAGAGAAACAGGTAATGACATGAAATACTGCAGCCACTGCGGTTCCACGGTGACCGTCACAATACCCGAAGGAGACAATCGCCCGCGACATGTCTGCAGCTCCGTGAGCTGTGGCATCATTCATTACCAGAATCCGAACATCGTTGCCGGTTGCCTGATTGAACATGGTGATGCCCTGTTGCTCTGCAGGCGTGCGATCGAACCACGCTATGGTCTCTGGACCCTGCCAGCAGGTTTTCTCGAAAACGGGGAATCCGTCGAAGATGGCGCACGCAGGGAAACACGCGAGGAGGCCTGCGCAGAGGTCGAAATCCTGCAGCTTTTCACACTATTCTCGCTGACCCACATCAATCAGGTTTATATGATGTTTCGTGCACGATTGCACGAGCCGGTCTTTTCACCAGGAGAGGAGAGTCTCGATGTTCGCCTCTTCGCAGAGTCAGAGATCCCCTGGAAAGAGCTGGCATTTCCGGTCATGAACCAGACCTTGAGACACTACTTCGAGGACCGCAGCAAAGGCGAATTCAACACCCACATCGGTTCGGTCAGAGCTGTCGGCGAGGGCACTGGTAGACGTATCGAGGTTGAGATGCTGCAGGAAGGGCGGGATTAGAAATCGCCCCAGAGCAACTGTATGGCTGCGAGCGCAGCAACAGGTGCAGTCTCAGTCCTGAGTATGCGTCGCCCGAGTTTCACGCCGGAGCTCCTTGAGGGAGTGCGCATCCTCCGGATCGAGCACGATCCCAAAGCGGGCGGTCTGGCTCCACTCCGGGAGTGCCTGTAATGGTTCCAGTGCGGGAACCCGTGCGCGTCCACACTGTTCACAGGCAGCAATGATCACCTGCTGCCAGTGCTCGCGTTTTCCCTCGAGACGTTTACTGTCCAGTTTCACAACGGAACGCTCTGTCCTCAACGGTGTGATCTTTTCGACACCAAGTTCGACTGCTTTCTGAATCGCATAATCCATTCGCTGCCCCTTGGCGAGCGGTATTCCGAGATGGATCCGGAGTGGACTTTCATTTGCGAGGACATGTCGTGCCACGACCTTTGCCCTGAGGCTGTGTCGACCGGTCGAGTGGATCTCAGCGCTGTAGTCGCAACCGTCACCATTGAAAAGGATGACAGGATCTCCGGACTGGCCGCGCAGGACTTTGAGCATGTGATGCGCGGGCTGGCCCGTGATTTCATATTCGGCACCAGTCTCCAGTTCACCTGCCTGGTAGATACGTGGAATGCGCATGCCCGAAATCGCCCTGCTAGTGCCTCTCCAGACCGAGATTCTTCCACAGTTTCAGGGTAGGTCCTGACTGGTTCATCGTATAAAAGTGCAGGCCAGGCGCACCGGCATCCAGCAGTTTCTGACAGAGGTAGGTGACGACCTCCTCACCGAAGGCGCGCAGGCTATCGAGATCCTCTCCAAATGCCTCGAGCCTCTTGCGAATCCAGCGTGGAATCTCGGCGCCAGTGGCATCGGAAAATCGCGCCAGTTGTGTGTAGTTCGTGATCGGCATGATGCCCGGTACAATCGGAATGCTGATGCCGGTCTTTTCGCAGTTGTCGACAAAGTGACAATAGGCATCGGCATTGTAAAAATATTGCGTGATGGCACTGTCTGCACCCGCATCCACCTTGCGTTTGAAGTTCAACAGGTCAGCAGCAGGTGAGGGGGCCTGCGGATGATATTCCGGATAGGCCGCAACCTCGATATGGAAATGGTCTCCTGTCGTCTCGCGAATAAAGGCAACGAGCTCGTTGGCATAGCGAAGATCGTCGATCTCGCCAAGTCCCGAGCCTGATGGCAAATCGCCGCGCAAGGCGACGAGCCGGTTGATGCCCTGTTGCCTGTAACGCTCGAGCATGGCGCTGATTTCCTCTCGGTCTGAACCGATGCAGGAGATATGAGGTGCTGTCTCGATGGCTTGTCCCTTGAGCCAGTCGACTGTCTGGAACGTTCTTTCTCGCGTTGACCCCCCGGCACCGTAGGTGACGGAAAAAAAGGCCGGAGCTACCGACTGCAGTTCCTCGACGGCCCGTCGAAGTTTTTCGAAGCCCGATTCGGTCCGTGGTGGAAAAAGCTCCACGCTGAATGTTTTTTCGTATTGATGCTGGCTCTTCATCTCGTCTGGTCCTTGGCGCACAAACACACCGGCCGGCATACACATGCCGGCCGTGATCTTCTAATGGGATAAATCACCAATCAATAACGATAGTGCTCGGGCTTGTAAGGCCCATCGATCGGTACACCGATATAGTTCGCCTGGTAGTCCGACAAAGCCGTCAGGTTGGCGCCAATCTTGGCGAGGTGCAGGCGTGCCACTTCCTCATCGAGATGCTTTGGCAGCGTGTAAACCGCATTCTCGTACTCATCGCCCTTGGTCCAGATTTCGATCTGGGCCAGTGTCTGGTTCGTGAAAGAGTTGGACATGACGAAGCTTGGATGGCCGGTGGCACAACCAAGGTTCACGAGCCGTCCCTGCGCAAGCAGGATGATGCGCTTTCCGTCAGGAAAGATGATGTGGTCGACTTGTGGCTTGATCTCTTCCCACTGGTACTGCTCCAGACTGGCGACGTCGATTTCGTTATCGAAGTGTCCGATATTGCAGACGATTGCCTGGTCCTTCATCCTTTCCATATGCTCGTGGGTGATGACATGGTAGTTACCGGTTGCAGTAACAAAAATGTCTGCCTTGTCGCACGCCTCGTCCATCGTGACGACACGATAGCCTTCCATTGCCGCCTGCAGTGCGCAAATCGGATCGATCTCGGTGATCCAGACTGTGGCGCCGAGTCCGCGCAGCGACTGTGCCGAACCCTTGCCGACATCTCCGTATCCACACACGATCGCGATCTTGCCTGCGACCATGACATCCGTGGCGCGCTTGATGCCGTCAACCAGCGATTCACGGCAGCCGTAAAGGTTATCGAACTTCGACTTGGTCACCGAGTCGTTGACGTTGATGGCCGGGCAATACAGAGTACCGTCCTTCGCCATCTGGTAGAGACGGTGCACGCCTGTGGTGGTCTCCTCGGTGATGCCCTGGATGTTGGCCTTGATGGTTGAATACCAGTTCGGACTCTCGGCCAGTTTCGCCTTGATGGCATTGAAGAGCGAGATCTCCTCCTCGCTGGAGGGATTGTCCAGCACGGAGATATCCTGCTCCGCCTTGCTGCCCAATGCCAGCAACAGCGTCGCATCCCCGCCATCGTCGAGGATCATGTTTGGCGTCCCGCCGTCATGCCACTCCATGATGCGATGCGTGTAGTTCCAGTAGTCGTCGAGTGTTTCGCCCTTGAAGGCAAAAACAGGAATGCCTGCGGCTGCGATTGCAGCTGCAGCATGGTCCTGGGTCGAGAAGATATTGCACGAGGCCCAGCGTACCTCTGCGCCGAGCGCGATGAGCGTCTCGATCAGCACGGCGGTCTGAATGGTCATGTGGAGGCTGCCGGCGATGCGTGCACCCTTGAGGGGTTGCTCATCGGCATATTTTTCGCGCAGTGCCATGAGTCCGGGCATTTCGGTCTCGGCAATCGCGATCTCCTTGCGTCCCCAGTCGGCGAGCGCAAGATCGGCAACGATATGATCGGGCGTGTTTTCAGCAACAGCGTTCATCTTGAGTCTCCTGTCGTCATACTCTTAATTAAACACTGAGCGCCGTTGTCGAATTGTAAAACGGTTCCCAAGCCTGGCAGGCCACAGCCTGTTGCAACGCTCCTCGGGACGCCGGAATTGTAACAAAAGCAGGGATTCAATAAAGTCCTGTCCAGGACAGTACCCTGTCAGATTCCTGCATCCTCGCGTAGCATCGCGGCCTTGTCAGTGGCTTCCCAGGTAAAACCTGCATCCTCGCGACCGAAGTGTCCATAGGCTGCAGTTTTGCGGTACTTGATCTTGTCCGGATTCAGCAGGTCAAGCATACGCAGGATTCCGTAGGGACGAAGGTCGAAGTGCTCCCGCACCAGGCGCGTGATCTCTTCATCACTGATACGTCCGGTACCGAAGGTCTCGACCATGATAGATGTCGGTTCTGCAACACCGATGGCATAGGAGACCTGAATCTCGCATTTGTCGGCAAGTCCCGCAGCGACAATGTTCTTGGCGACATAACGCCCGGCATACGCCGCGGAGCGATCGACCTTGGAAGGATCCTTGCCGGAGAAGGCACCTCCACCATGACGTGCTGCGCCACCGTAGGTATCCACAATGATCTTGCGACCTGTCAGTCCCGCATCGCCCATGGGCCCACCTATGACGAATTTGCCTGTTGGATTGACATGGATTGTTGTTGAACTGGCAAGCAAGCCCGTGGGTTCAAGCACCGGGTTGATGATGACATCGATGACGGCGTCACGCACGGCTGCCTCAGTGAGCGTGTCTGCATGCTGGGTCGAGACCACAACAGTATCAATCCCGACCGGCCTGCCGTCCTTGTAATGCAGGGTCACCTGGCTCTTGGCATCGGGGCGCAGCCAGTCGAGTTCACCGCTCTTGCGGACTTCTGCCTGGCGTTCCATGAGACGGTGCGCAAACTGAATAGGTGCCGGCATCAGGACATCCGTCTCGTTCGTCGCAAAACCGAACATCAGCCCCTGGTCGCCGGCCCCCTGGTCCTCCGGTCGCTTGCGATCAACACCCTGGTTGATATCCGGCGACTGGATACCAATCGCCGACAGGACTGCGCAGGTGTCAGCGTCAAATCCCATTTCCGAGGAGGTGTAGCCGATATCACGGATCGTTTCGCGGATGATCTGTTCATAGTCCGGCTTCGCGCTCGTGGTGATCTCGCCCGCAATCACGGCCATGCCTGTCTTGAAAAGCGTTTCACAGGCGACGCGTGCATGCCGGTCCTCTGCGAGGATGGCATCGAGGATGGCATCGGACACCTGGTCGGCCATTTTGTCGGGATGCCCCTCGGAGACTGATTCGGATGTGAAGATAAATTCGCTCATGATGTCCTGGTCCAGTAATAAAAAAACCCGCCTGGCTGATGCTTGGGCGGGTTTGAAAAATTCGTGCCTGACCTCGCTTTAGCCGCATTTTTTGAGCGCCCGCAATCTGAATCAAATCGGCGCTGAGCCAGCATTATGCAGAAATCAACAGGGGTGTCAACGCACCGCGTACCGGGAAACCGCACTACACCTATCGAGTGTCAGCTGATAAGATCCGACGGCATTTCCGAACACCAGAAAAGGATTCAGCCATGGTATCTCTGCAAACACCCGTGTGTGATTTCGGCCAGCCGGCAATCGACTTTGCGCTTCCTGGCGTTGACGGCAAAACCTGGACATTGCAAGAGTGCAAGGGAGAGAAGGGGCTGCTCGTGATGTTCATCTGCAACCACTGTCCCTATGTCAAGGCGATCCGCGATCGCATCGTGCGCGATACCAGGGAACTCCGGCAAACGGGTATCAATACAGTCGCGATCATGTCCAACGATCCTGCCGACTATCCCGAAGACTCCTTCGAAAACATGAAAAAAGTGGCGGAGGAGTTCGACTTCCCTTTTCCCTATCTTCTCGACGAGAGCCAGGAAGTGGCCAGGGCATATGGCGCAGTCTGCACGCCCGACTTCTTCGGTTACAACGCCGACCTGCAACTTCAGTACCGCGGCCGACTCGACGAGAGCCGCAAGGAAGCCGCGCCCGCCAACGCAAGGCGGGATCTATTCGAGGCGATGATGCAGGTTGCAGAGACCGGCAAGGGACCCGCACAGCAGATCCCGAGCATGGGCTGCTCAATCAAGTGGAAGGAGGCATGAGGGCAAAGAGTTTACTTTGTCCGCGAGCGCTATCTGTGAGCTCTGCCGTTTTCTAATATTAACTATTGTTCATAACCCCTTGATAAATAGTCGCTGGTCGGCCATGGACAAAATATTTTTATGGCCACATACCCGGCATCCGGGGTCTTTACTTATTGCCCATCGCCGGCCTTTGGGTCAGAATAGCCGCCTTTATGTCTCGAGCATTATGAGACGCTAATACAGATTCCAGCAGTCGTACCCGGTCAATGACAGTTCCTGGCACGGCTGACAACACAGTTTCAATTCATCAAGAGGAGACTCCTATGGCCTCACGCAGAGATCTGGCCAACGCGATTCGTGCACTCAGCATGGACGCGGTACAGAAGGCAAACTCTGGTCACCCGGGCGCCCCGATGGGCATGGCAGACATCGCCGAAGTGCTCTGGAACGACTTCATGAAGCACAACCCGACCAATCCCGACTGGGCAGACCGCGATCGTTTCATCCTGTCCAATGGCCACGGTTCGATGCTCATCTACTCGCTGCTGCATCTGAGCGGCTACGAGCTGACCATGGATGACCTCAAGGATTTTCGCCAACTGCATTCCAAGACGCCTGGTCACCCCGAGTACGGTTACGCACCCGGTATCGAAACCACGACCGGACCTCTTGGCCAGGGCATCACCAACGGTGTTGGCATGGCACTGGCCGAAGCTGTTCTCGCCAAGCAGTTCAACCGCAAGGGCCACGAGATCGTCGACCACAACACCTATGTCTTCCTGGGTGACGGCTGCATGATGGAGGGGATTTCACATGAAGCCTGTTCACTCGCCGGCACGCTGCGTCTTGGCAAGCTGATCGCCTTCTGGGATGACAATGGCATATCTATTGATGGTCATACCGAAGGCTGGTTCACTGACAACACGCCGAAGCGTTTCAAGGCATACGGCTGGCACGTCATCGAGGATGTGGACGGACACGATGCCGATGCCATCAAAAAGGCAATCAAGGAAGCGCAGAAAGAAGACGACAAGCCGACCCTGATCTGCTGCAAGACCATTATCGGCTATGGTTCACCCAACAAGGCCGGTGGCCACGACTGCCATGGTGCACCGCTCGGAGACGACGAAATTGCGCTGACCCGCAAGGAACTGGGGTGGGATCATGCTCCTTTCGTTATCCCTGATGAGATTTACAAGGGCTGGGATGCCAAGGAGAAAGGCGCCGAAGCTGAAGGGGAATGGAACGAGAAATTTGCCGCTTATGAAAAGGAATATCCCGAACTTGCATCCGAATTCAAACGCCGCATGGCAGGTGAATTGCCAGCCAACTGGGAGGCGGATGCAGCTGCAGCGATTGCTGCTATCAACGAAAAAGCCGAGTCACCTGCAACACGTGTTGCTTCGAAGAACGCACTCAATGGCTTTGGTCCCTTCCTGCCGGAATTCCTCGGTGGGTCTGCTGACCTGACCCCGTCGAACAACACCTTCTGGTCAGGCTCCAGGGCAATCAACCCGGATCCCGAGCATGATCGCAAGAAGCCCGATTTCGAGGGCAACTATCTCTCTTATGGTGTCCGTGAATTTGGCATGAGCGCCATGATGAACGGAATTGCGCTGCATGGCGGTTTCATCCCGTATGGCGCGACCTTCCTGATGTTTTCAGAGTATGCGCGTAATGCACTGCGCATGGCTGCACTCATGAAGATCCGCTCAATCTTTGTCTACACGCATGATTCCATCGGTCTGGGAGAGGATGGCCCGACGCACCAGGCAGTCGAGCAGATCCCGACATTGCGCATGATCCCGAACATGGCCCTTTGGCGTCCATGTGACGGCGTCGAAACCGCCATTGCATGGAAAGAAGCGATTGAGCGCACGGACGGCCCGTCGTGCCTGATCTTCTCGCGCCAGAATCTCCCGTTCATGACGCGTACTGATGACCAAATTGCCGATATCAAGCGTGGCGGATACATCCTGCGCGATTGTGATGGCACACCGGATGCAATCGTGATCGCGACAGGTTCCGAGGTCGAAATCGCTGTTGAGGCGGCCGAGAAGAGTGGCAAGAAAGTCCGCGTCGTCTCCATGCCCAGCACGACCGAATTCGACAAGCAGGATGACGCCTACAAGGAGTCTGTCCTGCCATCATCTGTCACCGCGCGCGTTGCGGTCGAGGCTGCCGTCACCGAGGGCTGGTACAAGTATGTCGGCCTGAACGGCCGTGTCATCGGTATCGACCGTTTCGGCGAGTCCGCACCTGCTGGCCAGCTCTTCAAGGAGTTTGGCTTTACCGCTGACAATGTCCTGAAGGCGCTCGACGAAGTCACTGCCTGATCACATTATTACGGGCCAGCATTGCTGGCCCTTTGAATTTTTCCATACGTGTTTGAGGAGAAGAGAAAATGACGATTAAAGTCGGTATCAATGGTTTTGGCCGCATCGGCCGCATGGCATTCCGTGCTATCGCCAAGGATTTCCCGGAGATCGAGGTTGTCGGTATCAATGACCTGCTGGACAATGACTACCTGGCATACATGCTGAAGTACGACTCGGTTCACGGTAATTTCGACGGGGATATCTCTGTTTCCGGCGACACCATGACTGTCAATGGCAAGAACATCCGTCTGACCGCAGAGCGCGATCCTGCCAACCTGAAGTGGGACGAGATCGGCGCCGACCTGGTACTCGAGTGCACAGGCTTCTTCCTCACCGAGGAAGGCTGCCAGAAGCACATCGAAGCTGGCGCGAAAAAAGTCGTCATGTCTGCACCGTCCAAGGACGGTACGCCGATGTTCGTCTATGGCGTCAACCACACTGACTACGCTGGCCAGGCAATCATCTCTGCTGCTTCCTGTACCACCAACTGCCTGGCACCTGTTGCCAAGGTTCTTCACGACAAGTGGGGCATCAAGCGCGGTCTCATGACGACCGTTCATGCCGCCACGGCAACCCAGAAGACCGTTGATGGCCCGTCCATGAAAGACTGGCGCGGTGGCCGCGGTATCCTCGAGAACATCATCCCGTCCTCGACTGGTGCTGCGAAAGCCGTTGGCGTGGTTCTGCCCGAGCTGAATGGCAAGCTCACCGGCATGGCGTTTCGTGTCCCGACCTCTGACGTCTCTGTCGTTGACCTGACTGTCGAGCTGAACAGCGAAGCTGACTACGCCGACATCTGCGCGGCCATGAAGGAAGCGTCCGAGACCGGTGATATGAGCAAGACTCTCGGCTATACAGACGAGAAAGTCGTCTCCACCGACTTCCGCGGTTGCGGTTTCTCGTCTATTTTCGATGCAGAAGCAGGTATCGCGCTGGACGGCACCTTCGTCAAGGTTGTCTCCTGGTACGACAACGAGTATGGCTACACCTGCAACATGCTGCGTTTCGCAGAGCACGTGGCTGCCAACTAAGAGCCCCGGGCTTTTGGACTGCCGGGAAGGTTTGCCTTCCCGGCGGTTTCATAAAGCTATTTGCTGAAACTGAAATTTGAGCAAATAGTTTTTTATATCAATTACTTATAAGGAGAACTTCATGTCCGTCATAAAAATGGCCGATCTGGATCTCGCCGGTAAACGCGTCCTGATCCGTCAGGATCTGAATGTCCCGATCAAGGATGGCAAAGTCGCTTCTGACAAACGCATCAGGGCATCCATGCCGACGATCGAGCACTGCATCAAGGCGGGTGCGCGGGTCATGCTGATGTCCCATCTTGGCCGTCCGACAGAGGGCGAGCCGGCGGATGAGTTTTCCATGAAGCCTGTTGCAGACTATCTCTCCGATGCACTCGGCAAGGAAGTCAGGCTGGTTTCCGATTATCTGGACAACGCACCCGAGCTTAATGACGGCGATGTTGTACTGCTCGAGAACGTCCGTTTCAACATTGGCGAGAAGAAGAACGACGAGGAACTCTCAAAGAAGTACGCCTCGCTGTGCGATATCTACGTCATGGACGCCTTTGGTACGGCGCACCGCGCCCAGGCATCGACACACGGTGCTGGCACATTCGCACCTGTGGCCTGCGCAGGTCCGTTGCTGGCAGGCGAACTCGAAGCGCTAGGCAAGGCACTCGACAATCCTGCACGTCCGATGGCGGCTATCGTCGGTGGCTCCAAGGTCTCGACAAAGCTGACTGTCCTCGACTCACTGAGCAAGGTCGTCGACCAGCTCATACCCGGTGGAGGTATCGCCAACACCTTCATCGCGGCTGCTGGTCACAATGTCGGCAAGTCACTCTACGAGGAAGACCTGATTCCTGAGGCAAAGCGTCTCATGGAGGCTGCGAAGGAGAAGGGCGGCGAGATTCCGGTCCCGACAGACGTCGTTGTCGGCAAGGAATTCTCCGAGACCGCCGAGGCAACCGTCAAGAAGGTCGAGGATGTCGCAGATGACGACATGATCTTCGATATCGGCCCCGAGACCGCAGCACGTTTCGCCGACATGATGAAAGCAGCCGGTACCATTGTCTGGAACGGCCCTGTCGGTGTCTTCGAATTCGACCAGTTCGGCGAGGGCACCAAGGCGCTCGGTCTGGCAATTGCCGAATCGGATGCTTTCTCGATTGCCGGTGGAGGCGACACGCTCGCAGCTGTTGACAAGTACGGCATTGCAGAACGTGTTTCCTACATCTCGACCGGTGGCGGTGCCTTCCTCGAGTTCCTCGAGGGCAAGAAACTGCCAGCCGTTGCCATGCTGGAAGAACGCGCGGCCAGCCAGTAATTCAAGATGCCAAGACGTACCAAAATCGTCGCGACGCTCGGTCCGGCAACTGACGATCCGGACATCATCGATCGCCTGATCGATGCCGGTGTCGATGTCGTGCGCATCAACCTGTCGCACGGCTCGCATGAGGAGCATGCCAGACGTGCCGACCACGTTCGAAATCGCGCGCGCGCGTGTGGTCGCCAGGTCGGTGTTCTCGTCGATCTGCAAGGGCCCAAGATCCGCTGCGGCAGCTTCAGTGAGGGTCCGGTCCAGCTCGCTGAGGGTGACACCTTCACACTCGACGTCGACCATCCGATCGACCAGGGTAACCAGGAAATCGTCGGTTGTACCTACAAGCAACTGCCGCTTGACCTGAACCGCGGTGACACACTCATGGTAAACGACGGAAAAATCGTTCTGTGGGTTGACCAGGTTGATGGCAGCAAGGTGATCTGCAAGGTCAAGGTCGGAGGTGAACTCTCCGACAACAAGGGCATCAACAAGCAGGGCGGGGGACTCTCCGCTCCTGCACTGACAGATAAGGATGTCAGTGATATCGCCTTTGCCGCCGAGATCGAGGCGGATTACCTCGCAGTGTCCTTCGTGCGCTCTGCAGAGGACATCTATCGCGCACGCGAGATGCTGACGGAAGCGGATGGTCGAGCGGCAATTGTTGCCAAGGTGGAACGTGCGGAAGCGATCGAGGCCATTGAAGAGATCATCGAGGCGACCGATGTCATCATGGTTGCACGGGGTGATCTGGGCGTCGAACTTGGTGACGCGGAACTCCCGGCCGTACAGAAGATGCTGATCCGCAAAACACGTGCGAAGAACAAGGTTGTCATCACCGCGACCCAGATGATGGAATCGATGATTGACAATCCGATTCCGACACGCGCAGAGGTCTTCGACGTCGCTAATGCCGTCCTGGACGGTACCGATGCTGTGATGCTCTCCGGCGAGACAGCCGTCGGTAAGCATCCTGCGAAAGTCATCCAGTCAATGGCGCGTATCTGTGTCGAGGCGGAGAAGCAGTCGACAGCCATGCAGTCTTCTCACCGCTTGCATACACAGTTCGGGCGTGTCGATGAAGCGATTGCGATGGCCTCGATGTACACTGCCAACCATCTCGGCGTCGCCGCGATTGCCTCGCTGACGGAGTCTGGTTCGACAGCACTCTGGATGTCACGAATCAGCTCGGGCATCCCGATCTATGCCATGACAGAGCATGTCGCGACCCGACGCCGTGTAACACTGTATCGCGGTGTCTATCCGATCAGCTTTCAGCCGACCGAGAGCGATTCCCAGCGGATCAACCAGGAAGTGGTCGAGGAACTCCTTCGCCGCGGGGCTGTCCGTGACGGAGACCTGGTGATTATCACCAAGGGTGATTTCCAGGGAATCCCGGGGGGCACCAATGTTATGAAAATTCTGCGGGTAGGCGAACATATTCTGCCTGACTGATTAAACTACCGATATTCTTACTCGAAAGGAGAGACAAAATGCCTCTGATTTCAATGCGTCAACTGCTGGATTACGCGGCCGAAAACGATTTCGGCATGCCCGCGTTCAACGTCAACAACATGGAGCAGGTGCATGCCATCATGCAGGCTGCCGATGAGGTCGACAGCCCCGTCATCATGCAGGGCTCGGCCGGTGCACGTTCCTACGCAGGTGAACCCTTCCTGCGCCACCTGATCACCGCTGCGACTGAAATGTACCCGCACATTCCGATCGTCATGCACCAGGACCATGGTTCCGAGCCGGCTGTCTGCCTGCGCTCGATCCAGTCAGGCTTCACGTCCGTCATGATGGACGGTTCCCTGATGCCCGACATGAAGATACAACGTGGAAGTCACGCGTAAGGTCGTCGAGATGGCACACGCTGGCGGCGTCACTGTCGAGGGCGAGCTTGGCTGCCTCGGTTCGCTGGAAACCGGCGAGATGGGTGAGGAAGACGGCCACGGTGCAGAAGGCAAGCTAGACATGGACATGCTGCTGACCGATGTCGAGGAAGCGGCAGAGTTCGTCAAGGCGACCAATGTCGATGCTCTTGCGATCGCGATTGGCACTTCACACGGCGCCTACAAGTTTACCAAGGAGCCGACCGGCGATATCCTGCGTATCGACCGCATCAGGGAGATTCACGAGCGTATTCCGAACACTCACCTTGTCATGCATGGCTCTTCCTCGGTTCCGCAGGACTGGCTGGAGATCATCAATACCCATGGCGGTGACATGGGCCAGACTTACGGTGTTCCGGTCGAGGAAATCGTCGAGGGCATCAAGCACGGCGTCCGCAAGGTCAACATCGACACCGACCTGCGCATGGCCTCCACAGGCGCCATTCGCCGTCATCTGCACGAAAACCCGTCCAACTTCGACCCGCGCAAGTTCCTGAAAGTCTCTACCGAGGCCATGAAGGAGATCTGCAAGGCCCGTTACGAAGCCTTCGGTTGTGCCGGCCATGCATCGAAGATCACGGCCAAGTCGCTGGAAGTCATGTTCACGGCTTACGCCAAAGGTGAACTGGACCAGAAAATCAGCTGACATCCAGCTGAGCATCTGTCCGAAAAAACCGCGCCTGGCCAGCGCGGTTTTTTTATGTCTGACATTGTCTGTCGAATTTTGACAGGTCTTTGCTAGTATCTGAACTTGAACAGGGTTATCCACCAGATTCACTGATACTCCATCATCGCAATGTCGCGAGATGACGTCTCCAGGGAGCAGGCAGACATCCATGCCAGGACAATGAAATATGGATACTCCATTAAAGCCACAGCTCGAGGAAATTGCCGGCATCGGTGTTTTCTCTGACATGCGGCCGGAACAGCTCGAATTTCTACTGGAAGAATCCGTCTACCAGGACATCCGCCGAGGCGAAACGCTGTACACGCATGGTGGAGACAACCGGAAAATGTATTGTCTCCTGTCGGGGCGTATCAAGATCGGTTTAACTGCATCCAGTGGTAATGAACGTATCATCGATATCGTTCTCCCGGGAAAGACGTTTGGGGAATCAGCTTTATTCTGGAAGCAGCAAGTCCCTGTTTACGCTGAAGCCATGACGCCGTCACTGCTTCTGGTTCTCAACGGCGAAACCGTTCTCGGATCAATGCGGAAATGGCCTGAAGTCACGCTCTCTTTTCTGGAGCTGGCGCATCAGAGAGTCCAGAGCTTGCTGGAAGGCATGTACGCCTGTTGTCTGCGCACTGCCGAACAGCGCGTCGTCGATTACCTGATGCAGAATGCAGAAGCGCTTGCGCAAGACCAGATGCAGGCAGTTGTCAATTTGCCGGCAAACAAGTCAGTGGTTGCATCATCGCTCAATCTTTCTCCCGAGACCTTTTCACGACAACTCCACCAGCTGGAAAATAGCGGTGTTGTCAGAGTCGATCGTCACTCTGTCCACATCTTCGATCTGCGCGAAATACGAAAACGCTGTATCAGCTGAATCAGCATTTTCTGATTGAAATGCGTCGGTTCGACTTAATATCAGGTTCTTCTGATATTTTCATTCTTGACCATCATCAAGGAAGTGATGATTTCCTCATAATTAATATGGATTCTCAGAATTCTGGTTGTCCAGTCCGGAATTCCCGACGGGAAGATAATGAGGAGGCGTCATGATCAAGAAAATAAAAGCGCTGTTTCTTCTCGGCATGGTGTTGCTGATGGGGCATGGAGTTTCCATGGCATCTGTGAAAGAAGCACCATCCGAGTTGTCGAATGAAACCAAAGAATGTGTCAAATGCCACATGAAGAACAATCCGGGTATTGTTCAGCAGTGGGGACGAAGCAAGCATTATGGCGCGAATGTCGGTTGCTATGAGTGTCACCAGGCGGATGAAGGTGATGTCGATGCCTACATTCACGATGACAAGAAAGTCAAAAAAACCATTTCCATCATCGTCTCACCAAAAGATTGCTCAAATTGTCACGAGAAGGCTGCGCATGAGATGACCACCTCACGCCATGCCAAGGCCGGGCATATCATCGATTCCCTTGACAATCTGCTTGCGGAAGTTGTTGAAGGGAATCGGGGCATGATCACGCCAGGATTCCCGAAAGGAAACTCGGCTGCAGCAGTCAACGGTTGCTGGCAATGTCACGGTTCAAAAGTTGTCGTCCTGGAAGATGGAGCGCTGGATCCGGCAACCTGGCCGAACACAGGTATTGGCCGTATCAACCCGGATGGTTCGGAAGGGACCTGTAGCGCCTGTCACTCTCGTCACCAATTTTCCACGGAGCAGGCGCGCAAGCCGGACAACTGCGGCAAGTGTCACCTTGGACCGGACCATCCGCAAAAAGAGATCTACGAAGAATCCAAGCACGGTATTGCCTACAAAGCCTATGAAGATCAACTGAACATGGACAGTGCCAAGTGGGTTGTCGGTGTTGACTACACAGCTGCTCCAACGTGCGCAACCTGCCATATGGGTGCGACTCGCAAGCAGGATTCCACGCACAATGTCGGTGAGCGGATCAGCTGGACCAACCGTCCGCCGGTTTCAGTCCGTCCAGAGGTAATGGATGCCAAGATGGGGCTTGCATCGGCAGAGCTGAAATGGGACGAGCGCCGTAAAAACATGCAGGATGTCTGCTCGGCTTGTCATACCGAGGAATACGTTGAAAATTTTTACATCCAGTATGACAGCCTTATCGAGCTGTATAACGAGAAGTACGCCAAACCCGGTCAAGCGCTCGTCGCAGCTGCCAAGCCGCTCCTGAAGACTGCAAAGTTCGCCAACAAACTCGACTGGATCTGGTTCGAACTCTGGCACCATGAAGGTCGGCGTGCGCGTATGGCAGCATCCATGATGGCTCCTGATTACACGCACTGGCACGGCACCTACGATCTGGCCAAGCACTTCTACACCAAGATGGTGCCCGAGCTCGAGCACCTGATCGAAGGTGGAGAGGCATCCACGGATCCTGTGAAGCAGAAAGCCGCGAAGGAGCTGCAGGCCAAGCTCGACGAGGTCTTGAAGTCAGATGATCACAAGTGGTATCTCGGGCAGAAATAATCACTGGAGAGTGATAATGGCACCAGTCCCGGATGGTTTTTTTACTATCCGGGATTCTTCATCAAAACAGCCGTTTACGATAATCAGGATTTCACTATGAACAGATTCTTGTTGTCTGTCGTTCAACTTCTTTTCTTGTTTGCGGCATCTGCTGCCATGGCTTCTTCCGAGTCGTCGAAACTGATTGAAGAGGGAACTCTCTACTGGTCGGAAAACAGACTGGATGAGGCCGAAAGCACTTTCAGAAAAGCGATCGAAGCGGATTCTGAATCATCGCTTGCATACTCCCGTCTGGGTGCCTTGCTTGTTACGCAGAATCGTGGCGAGGAAGCAGTGGTTGCCTATCAGGAAGCGATCATAAGAGAGCCGGATAATGCACAGTATTTTGCAGCATTGAGCATTGCCTACCTGCACATGGGGTATCACGAAATGGCCCGGGCAATGGCGAGTCGTGCGACAGAACTCGATCCCGGCATGAAACATGCGCGGGATATAACAAAGTATATCGATGTAAAGATGGAACGCATGTCTGAACTCGCGGCGCACGAGGCTCACGGTGCGGCAGAACTGAATCAGACGAAAATAAAGGATGGGGCTTCCGAATCACACCCCTAGGTCCGCCAGAGAAAAAGAGGAAGGGTTCGGAGACTGGCGAGTCAGAAGACTTCAGAGCCTCAGTTGATGATACCGGTTTTTCCCATTTTGAATGATCAGGCCGTTCTTTGTACGGCCTTTGTTTTTGCTTCAGGCAAGAAGTAATGTCGACGCATAGATGATCGCCCCCATCATGACTATCAGTGCGAAACTGTAAACAAGATAGAGTAACGGGGTCAGGATACGCATTGTGTCGGATTGCCAGTTGACATCCGCTTTCCGGAACCGGATTTCCATAGACTCCTCCTTTGGTTTTCATTATATCTTGCAGATTTCATGCCAGAGAGTGAGGCACTAACAAGGCAACTTTTGCCCTCAAAGAGTGCAGTAGGGTAAATCGGGCACCGTAAGCAGGCACTATCAGTCACGAATCAGGCCACGCCACGATTGAGGTTATAGTGAGAAGATGGAAAATATGGGAAAACAGAACCGTAAACATGGTTCTTGCCAGTTATGCCGCCGAATGACGCGGCTGACCTTTCATCACCTGATCCCGAGAAAGCTCCACCGCAGGAATCATTTCAGGAAGCATTACACTCGGGAAGAACTCAACCGCGGTATAACAATCTGCCGCCAGTGCCATAATGGTCTGCATGTGCTGTATGACGAAATGACCCTCGCAAAAAGATTATCGACACTTGATGCGCTTCTTTCCGATGAACCGATCAGGCGCCATGTTGCCTGGTCCAGCCGCCAGAAAAGAGATTGATCGATAACAGTTTGATTTATCGCAACAGCTTGTTCTTCGGGCATCGGAGATAATCTCGGCCTGCCTCATTTGTTTCTATGAAACTTGCATGAAATATCTGCTGCCACTCCTTTTTTTCCTCTCCCTGACGGCCTGCAGTGACCGGGATGAAGGCAAGAGGCTTGAACAGGCGTTACTCGTTGCTTCGGAGCAGGGTGATCAGGGAACTGTCAAAAGGGTGTTGCAGCATGGAATCAATGTGAACACGCAGGATCTCTGCTTCTTCACGCCGCTCATCAAGTCATCGCAACATGGAAATCTTCCGGTTGTGCGCCAGTTGCTGAAGGCAGGTGCCATGATCAATCTCAGTGACAAGGGGGGCTATACAGCACTTATGCAAGCCGCCGGCAACAATCATCCTGAGATCGTGGAAACTCTGCTCAAGGCCGGCGCCGATCCTGACAGGGTCGAGGACACGCATGGCTGGACCGCTTTGATCTGGGCTGCCAAACAGGGATATGACGCCCCTGTTGAACTTTTGCTGCGTCATGGCGCGAATCCCGATATCCGGGACGACAGGCAATTGACCGCGGCAGACTGGGCGAGAGGGGAGGGCCATGCGTTAACGCTGCGGTTGCTGGGGCAAAACCGGGCGAATAATTGAGTAAAAAACAGGGCGGGTTGGCAACAACCCGCCCGAATACGGCTTAATGTAGAAGGGAAACGCAGAAATTATCTGCAGGATTATTTAAGCAAATAACCTTACGGATCGTATTGATGTGGATCAACAAAATCCTAGAGGTGTATTTCAGGATGCATTCTCCGTACAATCATCTCGATAAAATTCTCCGCTAAACCAGTTATTTATGCCCTGTAGCGATCCCGTCACGCGTGAAGAAATTCCCTATCTCGGCGGCTTATCTGATAACAAGTTACTGAAACTTCAGTGGTGCAGTGCTGAAGCGCTTGGCCTGCAAGTGCACTTTCACGACAGGCTCGCAAACGGTGCTCCCGGCCCGGAACTCTTCGTCATCCCGGCAGGCCAGCTGGAGATCGGCTCATCCAGCCGGGAGTTCGGTCACAGCCGCATGGAAGAACCGCGACAAGCGGTCATCATCGACAAGCCTTTCGCACTGGGCCGTTTCACCATCACCGCAAAAGAGTGGGCCTGTTTCCAGGCAGCGACCGGATGGCAATTCCGTTCCGACCTGTTGTTTTCCAGTGATCTGCACCCGGTGATGAATATCCGCCATGCGGATGCCGAAGCCTATTGCCGCTGGCTTGGCGCGCAGACCGGTGAGACTTACAGGTTGCCTGAGGAACAGGAGTGGGAATATGCATGTCGGGCAGGTTCGACCACACCGTTCCACTTCGGTGAGTCTGTCACTTGCAAGGAGGTTCACTTCGATTCAACCCTGCCATACGAGGAACAAAAGCAAAAGAAACGCTTCTTCCTCCCAAAGTGCATACCGGTGACCAGGTCCCTCCCTGTGGGCAGCATGCCGGCCAACCTCTGGGGTCTGCATGAAATGCACGGCAACGTCTGGGAGATGACCTCGACGCCGTGGAGAGCGTCGCACCGTTACAATGAGCAGGCAGACACCAGGGCAATCGTAACCAAGGGAGGTTCCTGGTTCGATGCAGCGGTCCTCGCCCGCAGCGCATCCAGGATGCGTCGGCTCAAAGACGAGCTCGATGTCAACCTTGGCTTTCGGGTTCTGCGCGAACTCTGATTTTCCAGTGAACTGATGCAAACGGCAGCCCTGACCCGCGACGAGATTCTCTCCGACCTCAACAAGTCCCTCGAGGTGGAGTTCTCCTTCTACGAGACAGAAAAACCTGCCGAAGCGGTTGTCTGCATGCCATACCGTGATCAGTTGTTCGTGCTCGACTGGGTGCGGCGTGCCTCGAGCATCAACATCGCGCTCGGCTATGAATTCCTGTTACGTGCCAGCGAAGCACTGCACAAGCTTGACAGGGAAATGATCGAGTCCTGGCTGCTCGAAGCCATGGACAGCTATGACCAGCATGGACTGGGGCCGGCTCTCGATATCATCAAGGACATGCAAGCCTTCATCGAGGATGGTCGTGAACGCCAGTCGACAGCACTCTTCAAGGAATACGAGGGTATTCTCACACGCTTCGTCCATGGCCTCTCGGGTCGCGAACTCAGGCTAGAGACGACGGATTCCGGGATTCCCTTTACAGATTCCGAGACTCTTTACCTGCCTTCGAGTATCGCACAACTGCCTGATTCAAAAGACAACTTCCGTCTCTACAAGTGCATGGTGGCACATCTCTGGGCCCAGACACGTTTTGGCACCTTCCAGGTGGAACTCAATCGCCTGTTGAGTGAGTTTCCGGACAGGCCGCTGGCACTGAACTGCTTTCATACCATGGAACGCATTCGGCTGGATGCCTGTCTCAAGCGCGAGTTGCCTGGACTCTACCGCGACATGCAGCGGCTGAGTGACAACCTCGATAATGAGCAGGAAACCATTCCCGACTATGCACGCTTTTTCCTGCAGGAGCCCGATGCCACTGTGCAAACGACGGTTGAGCTTCTGCATGAACTGTATGACGAAATCACCCCCTCCACGCGCTGCTATCAGGGATGCCTTGATCCCATCGCTGTCGCCGAGGTCCGTACCGCGCGGATCGAGCGAGAAAAAGCACTGATCCGTCTCGCATTGAACGAAATGGCGGCTGAACACCATCGTTTCGAAGACGCGGAGAAAAGCCACGAGACCCGTATCAAAATACATGCAGAGGAAGACTCGGCGCATGACCTGAGCTTCACGATCGAGATCGAGGAGAATGCACGCGTGGCTCCGCCAGAACACATCGCAAATCTACTCACGTCGGTGATGCTCGATTTTGGCAAAATTCCAGAGGAATACCTCACGCCAGGCGGTGATGAAGGCTATGACGTCAGCCATTACCGGCAACAGGATTCCGGCGCCGGGGATGCCTCGTCTGACACCTGCCACGAGGAGGGTACCTTTCTCTACAGGGAGTGGGATCACCGGCGCAAACATTACAAGAAGAACTGGTGCGTCCTGCGCGAACTCGAAGTCGAGGGGGATGATGACGCCTTCTATCACCAGACCAGGGAAAAATACCGCGGCCTGATCCTCTCCCTGCGACGTACCTTCGAGCTCTTGCGTGGCGAGGATAAATTGCTGAAGCGTCAGCCAAACGGTGATGATATCGACCTCGATGCTCTGGTGGATGCCTACCCCGATCTGATCAAGGGTAACGAGATCACAGATCGCCTCTTCACGCATATGCACAAGGAAGAGCGCAACATCGCAGTCATGTTCATGGTCGACATGTCGGGGTCGACGCGCGGCTGGATCAACGATGCCGAGCGTGAAGCGCTCATTCTCATGGCAGAGTCTCTCGAAATTCTCGGTGACCGCTATGCCATCTATGGTTTCTCCGGCTGGGACCGCCAGCGTTGCGAGGCCTATCGCATCAAGGATTTCGACGAACGACTCGATGACCATGTCAAGCGTCGCATCTGTGGTATCGAGGCGAAAGACTACACGCGCATGGGTGCACCAATCCGCCACCTTGTCACCAAGCTTCACGCAGTCGAGGCGCGAACGAAGTTGCTGATCACGCTCTCTGATGGCAAGCCTGACGATTATGACCCCGAGTACCGGGGGCAATACGGCATTGAAGACACGCGCATGGCGCTTTATGAAGCACGGCGTGAGGGTGTGCACTCCTACTGCATTACGATCGACCGTGAGGGCAAGGATTATCTGCCGCATATGTATGGTGCTGCCAATTACACGGTGATCGACCGTGTTGAAAAGCTTCCGCTCAAGATCTCGGACATCTATCGCAAGCTCACCTCGTGACGATAAGGCTGACACAACTCTATATCTACCCGGTCAAGTCCATGGCCGGGATACCACTCGAGGCCAGTGAACTCGATACCCTGGGTCTGGAACATGACCGGCGCTGGATGCTGGTCGACCGTGACGGACAATTCATGACCCAGCGAACGCACCCGCATATGGTCTTGATTCGACCAGCGATCATTGATGGCCAGCTGGTGTTGACCAATAGCAAGGGTGAATCACACGAGGTACCCGGAATCGAATATGCCGAGGAACGTATACCAGTGCAGATCTGGAGAGACCAGGTCAGCGCGCATCGATTGTCTTCCGCGACTGACGCCTGGCTGTCACGTGAGATAGGTGAACCCTGCCGACTGGTTTACATCGCCGACGACGAGAGTCGCCAGTGCGATCTGGAGTATGCGAAGGAGGGTGACAGGACCGGCTTTTCCGACGGCTTCCCTCTGCTTCTGCTCTCCGAGGCCTCGCTCGGGGAGCTCAACAACAGGCTCCGGGAAACGGTTTCAATGATCCGTTTTCGTCCGAATCTCGTCGTTGCGGGTTGCGAGGCACATGCAGAAGACAACTGGCGCGAAATCCAGATAGGCGGCATTGGCTTCCGGGTGGTCAAGCCATGCTCCCGCTGCCCGATTCCAACGGTCAATCCGCAAACAGGGAGGAAGGAGGGGCCGGAACCGCTGAAAACCCTGATGAGCTATCGACGCCGCAATAACAAGGTGTGGTTCGGCCAGAACCTGGTGCATGAGGGGAGGGGGCTGATCAAAAGGTCCATACATCGTGGAGAATCGAGATGTTTCTTAAAGCCAAGTCAAACGACGATCTTGTCGAGGTTCTGTCACTGAGGGACCTGTTTGATCCATTCAACGACAGCATCATCGGCCGTTTCCATGCAGGTGAAGAGCTTCAGGATGCGGAGAAATTCAAAAAAGCCGACCTCAAGTTCCCATCAGGTGAAGAGTTACCGAAGTGCTGGCTCGATGCTCACTATCGGCTCGACGATCTCCCTTCCTGACATCTTCCTGAATCCGCAGGGGCCATCCGGCTCCTGCAGGGCATCATTGCAACAAAAGCGTCATGATTCGCCGCCCTTCGCAGGGAATGTTCCAGAAATTACCTCTATATCAGCCACTTGAGGCTTTTATATAACTGTCGTAATTTATACTATTCGTGATCTATCACAAAGACTTCGAGCTTTTTCTTCCCTAATCTTGAAAGGTGACTGACTGGATTTTCTGCCGCACGTTTCTGTTTTCGAATTCGCGCTGTTTCAACAGCCAGTCTGGTCTGCCGGGAAACTGTCGACGATGAAACCAGTCCTCGTTTTCCGGATTACCACTTTCAACAATAACCCGGGTGGACCGCGAGGAATTCCGTGAAAAAAGAACTCGAGAAAATTGCCATGATCGAGGATGCAACCAAACCTGCCAGAAATGAATTTTTTCGTCTCGGCATGGCATTGCTGTTTATTGTCGGCATCGTGTTGACTCTCATTTCCAGGGAAGGCGAAGTCAGTTTCATGCTCGTGATGGCTGCAATGATCGGCGGTTACATGGCAATGAATATCGGCGCTAACGATGTCGCCAATAATGTTGGACCAGCTGTTGGTTCCCGTGCTCTGACACTGTCCGGGGCTATTTTCATCGCTGCCATTTTTGAAGCATCCGGAGCCCTGATCGCCGGCGGTGATGTCGTTAGTACCATCAAGAAGGGGATCATCGATCCTGCTCTGATCGGCGATACAGATATCTTTATCTGGCTCATGATGGCCGCGCTGCTCGCAGGCGCACTGTGGCTTAACCTCGCGACAGCAATCGGCGCGCCTGTCTCGACAACGCACTCGATCGTTGGTGGCGTCCTCGGAGCCGGTATCGCAGCCGGCGGTTTCGGTATCGCTGACTGGGGGACCATGGGGCAGATTGCTGCAAGCTGGGTCATCTCACCGGTTCTGGGTGGCGTCATTGCTGCCATCTTCCTCTACCTCATCAAACGCACAATTACCTATAAGTCCGATATGCTGGCTGCCGCCAAGTGGATGGTTCCCCTGCTGATAGGCATTATGGCCTGGGCATTTGGCACGTACCTGGTACTGAAAGGGCTGAAGAAGATCTGGAAGGTGGAGATGCCTGTTGCGCTTGCTATTGGCTTCGGCATCGCAGTACTGGTCTATTTGCTGTCACTCAAGGTCCTGAAAAAATATGCCGCGTCTTCAGAAAACAACAAGCGTGCAATCAACAAAATGTTCACCATCCCGCTGATCTTCGCTGCGGCACTCCTGAGTTTTGCCCATGGCGCCAATGACGTGGCCAATGCGATCGGCCCTCTGGCAGCGATCAACGACGCAATCACACAGGGGGGTATTGCCACGAAAGCCAGTATTCCACTCTGGGTAATGATGGTCGGGGCACTTGGTATTGCGATCGGTCTCGCTCTCTATGGTCCAAAACTGATTCGCACAGTGGGCTCCGAGATAACAGAACTCGACCAGATGCGTGCCTTCTGCATCGCCCTTGCTGCAGCCATTACCGTGATCATCGCGACACAGCTGGGCCTGCCCGTCAGTTCGACACACATCGCTGTCGGGGCTGTCTTCGGCGTCGGCTTCCTGCGTGAGTACCTCAAAGCCAATTACGCACGGATAATTGATCAAATCGAGGAACATCACCAGGGTAAGGATCGCAAGGAAGTTGAACAGTTTCTCGAGAATTTTCACAAGGAAAAGATCGAGGGCAAGCGTCAGATGCTGCAGCAGCTCAAGGAGAACCGTGCAACAGCGGAACTCAGCAAGCGCGAACGCAAGGGGCTTAACAAGATCTATCGCACAGAACTCGTGAAACGTTCGGCCCTGCTGAAAATCGTGGCCGCATGGATCATCACGGTTCCCATTTCAGGCCTGCTTGCCGCAATTCTGTTCTACACAATCCGCGGGATGATGCTGCCTTGATGATGAAGGGAAACATTCGCGATGGCGCCAACAGTGGTTTATTTTCTGCCGGAACGTAACTGATGCTGCGCAAGATTCTGTTGCCGGTCATCTTTGCGATCCTTGCGTACGGCTTCTGGGTCAGTCCGGATCTGAAGGATATTGCTGCTGGCGTCGCAATCTTCCTGTTCGGCATGCTGTTCCTCGAACAGGGATTCAAGGCATTCACCGGCGGTACGCTCGAAAACCTTCTCAAGCGCACGACCGACAAACTCTGGAAAAGTCTGAGTTTTGGCGTCATTACGACAACCCTGATGCAATCCAGTTCGCTGGTCTCTGTGATCACCATCTCTTTCCTGAGCGCAGGTCTGATTGGTCTGGCAGCAGGCATCGGTATTATCTTCGGTGCCAATCTCGGCACAACGACCGGCGCCTGGCTGATCGCCGGTTTCGGACTCAAGGTCAAAATCTCGGCTTTCGCCATGCCGATGCTCGTTTTTGGCATCATCCTGGTCTTTCAGTCCTCGAAGGCACTCAAGGGTGCAGGCTATATCCTCGCAGGACTCGGGTTCCTTTTTCTCGGTATCCATTACATGAAAGAGGGTTTCGAAACTTTCAAGGATACGATCGACCTCTCTGCCTATGCCATTCCGGGTATGCGGGGACTACTCATTTTTGCACTGCTTGGCATTATCGCGACAGTCATCATGCAGTCGAGTCATGCAACGCTGGTTCTCATCATCACGGCACTGGCTGCCGGACAGATTACCTACGAGAATGCCCTGGCACTCTCCATCGGTGCCAATGTCGGGACAACGATAACCGCAATACTTGGTGCCATGGGATCAAATGTCGAAGGACGACGCCTGGCTGGTGCACACCTTGTCTTCAACCTGGTGACAGGTATCGTCGCAATCCTCCTGATCGACCAGTTTCTCGCAACGGTCAACTATCTTTCTGAAAAGGTCGGCATCGCGGAGGATGACTACACCCTGAAACTCGCTCTCTTCCACACGCTCTTCAACCTTGCGGGCATCATCATCATGCTGCCATTCATCAAGCCTCTCGTAACGGTTCTCGAGCAGGTCCTGAAGCCGAAGAAACGCAAGGTGAGCGAGCCCAGGTATCTCAATGATTCTGTGCTCGAAATGCCAGACACAGCCATCGAGGCGATCAACAGGGAGATTCGGCATCTCTTCGATAACGCCTTTGATGTCATTGCCTACGGACTGAATTACAACCCGGATACCCTGCGTGGTGATGTGTCTCCGGAAGAATTAAATCGACTACCTGACAAGGTTCATAAAATTGACATAGATGCGCTGTATGATCGCAAGATCAAGTTTCTCTACAGCGAGATCAATGCCTTCATCAGCCGGGTCCAGACGGGTACATCAGCAGAGCAGAATGAAGAACTCTACCGGTTACGCATGGCCAGTCGAGATATCGTCGAGTCCGTCAAGGCCGTGAAGCATTTGCAAAAGAATATGGTTCGGTACCTGGCATCACCAAACGCCGAGATCAGGGACCAGTACCTCAACATCCGTGCACAGCTTGGAACCCTGATGCATGAGATCAGCCGGATTGAAGAAAGCGATGATCCGGATCTTGTCATGCTGTCACTCGACAATCTCAAGGTCAGTATTCGCAGGAATGACGTTCTGACGACCGGTGTCATCGATGAAAAAATCCGTCAACACCTGATCACGGCCGAAATGGCAACATCACTCATGAATGACAATGCCTATGCAATCAGCATGGCTGACAATCTTGTCGAAATGGCTGGAGTCCTGTTCCTGCCGAAAGAGTCTATATTGCGTGAACAGGATCGTGTCATCTCTCTGAATGAGAGGGATATTGAAACCATGTTCGAAGATGAAAGCACAGCGTCTGCGAAGGTATCCGGAGGAATCCAGTAATGGAAAAACTGCTTAAAAAGCTCGGCAAGATACTCGACCAGGATCTTGAAAAACAGAAAGAAAAGCGTGACAAGTTACGGAAACTACTGAAAAAGTTAAGACAGCACAGCAAGTATCTCAAGAAAGAAATCGAGCAAACAAAAGACAAGGAAAAGCTCAATAAACTTGAACAGGAACTCAAGATTCTTCAGGCCCAGCGTAAAAAGGCTGTTGCCTTGTGCAAAGAGATCAATTGCAAGAAATGATGCATCGTTGATTAACTACTCACTGACAGACAGCCTCGCGATCAACGGCAGGCTGCGCTGTTGTACCGTTTTACGTTAATATCAGCATCATAAGTGAATAACAACCGCTACTGCGGTGCATCTGATGGTCCTTACACACCAGTCTCTCAGCAAAGACGAAAAAAACATCCAGGGATGCATTTCTTCAATGGGGCATGCGGTCAGCGATGGATTCAGGCGCTCGAGTGACGCTTTCATGGAACACGACAGGGAACTGGCATCGGAGGTTATTGCCGGCGATCAGCAGATCAATGCTCTCTGTGCACAGATCGAAGAACAATGTTTCGTGACAATCGCACTGAGACAGCCTGTGGCGAACGATTTGCGTGGTCTGCTGGCCAACATGCACATTGCACAGGAATTCGAACGCATTGGTGACTATGCAGCGGATATCGCCCGCAAGGTGCATGACATGAATAGAATTCCGAAAAAAGAGTGCAGGGATCATTTTCAACTGATGATCGATCTTTGCAGCCTGATGCTCGATCAGGTCAATGCCTTGCTGGAAAATCCGGATGAACAGGATGCGCGGTTGCTGGCTGCTGAGGACGACAAGGTTGACGATGAGGAAAGAGTGCTGGTGGACAGCCTGATAAGCGAGATGCGCAATGACCCTGACAGCATCGAGAGTTGTGTTCATGCCATCAGCGTGGCACACAAAATGGAACGTATCGCTGATCGTGTCACCAATATTGCTGAACGCATCGTTTTCTCGACCAGCGGTGAAATAATCGAACTCGGCTGAACTGAATCCCAAACGGAACGACCTACAATGCGACTAGACATCTTTCTTGCGACCAAAAAGGGACTCCTGATTGTCCTTGTCATCGCACTACTGATCCTCGCGATCGCCATTTTTGCCGTTCCATACGTCGCAACCTAGCCCGCAATCAGGACGTTTCAAAATAAAGCCTGCATGGACCGGAAGGAGACATGCAGGCAGATCAGTGAGTTTCAATCATCAGCGATTGGTTTTCACTGCAAGGTTGAACGACCAAGAGGAGGATTGATCGCTTGTCATGACCACGATTTCCATGACAACCAGTCTCATGCAGAATACATGCCAATACTGAAAAACCCGATCCGCATCCCTTTTGATCGGCAACAGCCCCCTGAAGGTGCACCATGCGGGGGCATGAAGATGGCAACAGTCACAAATGGAGTGCAGCAATCCATCTACAGAGCTTGCTGGTCATTGAAAATTTGTGGCACACATATTGCTTTATTTCGCATACCAGAGACGAGACTATGCATTCATGACTAATCCACTGGAGGACTACAGGACGAACGGTGCCTGGGACGAGCTCATCGATTCAGAGGGCCAGCCACGGCCGCATGCCAGGCACCTGATGCAGTATCTCTCGTCACTGGATGACAAGGAGCTGCTGTCACGCAAGGTCGCTTCGGAAATTGCGATTCGCGAAATGGGCATCTCGTTCACGGTCTATACCGAAGGCGGCAATATCGACCGGGCATGGCCCTTTGACATTATCCCGCGCATCATCGAGCTGTCGGAATGGCGACGCGTTGAGGACGGGCTCAAGCAGCGTCTCACGGCGCTCAATCTCTTCATCAACGATGTCTATAACGACCAGGAGATTCTCAAGGAGAAGATCGTACCTGCAGATCTAATCATCAATTCCCGCAATTTCCTCGAACCATGCAAGGGGGTCACGCCACCTTATGGCGTCTGGGCCAACATCTGCGGCAGTGATCTTGTCCGTGACGCTGACGGCGAAGTATACGTTCTCGAGGACAACCTTCGCGTGCCATCGGGCGTCTCCTACATGATCGAGAATCGCCAGGTGACAAAGCGTGTCTTTCCAGAGTTATTCGAGGATCACAGTATTCTTCCCGTCGACGAATACACCTCGCAGTTATTCGAGATGCTGGCTTCACTGTCACCTCGCGACCTGGACTATCCTGAAATTGCTGTCCTGACCCCAGGCATCTACAACTCTGCCTATTTCGAGCACAGCTTCCTGGCACAGGGCATGGCGGCCGAACTTGTCGAAGGCTCAGACCTCTTCGTCGGTGACGATGACTGTGTCTACATGCGTACCGTATTCGGCCCGCAGCAAGTTGATGTCATTTACCGTCGCATCGACGATATCTTTTGTGACCCTGAAGTCTTCCGCAAGGACTCCATCCTCGGTGTGCCTGGCCTGATTCGTGCCTGGCGCGCAGGCAAGGTTGCGATCGCCAATGCTCCCGGAAGTGGTGTCGCAGATGACAAGGTGGTCTACGCCTATGTTCCGGAGATGATTCGCTACTATCTCGATCAGGACCCGATCCTCCCGAATGTACCGACATGGCTGTGCGAGCGCGAGGAGGAACGTGCCTACGTGCTTGACCACCTCGATGAACTCGTCGTCAAGCCCGCCAACGAATCCGGGGGATACGGCATGCTCGTTGGACCGCATTCGACTGAAGAGGAACGCAAAACCTTCTCGAAACTGATCACGGAGAATCCGCGCAATTATATCGCTCAGCCGACACTCTCCCTGTCGACGGCGCCGACACTCACAGGCAATGGATTTGCACCGCGTCATCTCGACCTGCGGCCTTTTATCCTGCAGGGCGAGTCGATGTCTGTGACCGCGGGCGGCCTGACACGTGTTGCGATGCGCGAGGGATCGCTGGTCGTAAACTCGTCACAGGGCGGGGGAAGCAAGGACACCTGGATCGTCGACATGGAGGCTTTCTGATGCTCTCACGCGTCGCAGAGAGACTCTACTGGACAGCCCGCTATCTCGAGCGGACCGAGAACATGGCCAGGCTCATCAACGCCTACTTCCAGATGGTGCTTGATATGCCAAGAGGGGAGGAGCCAGGGTGGGGCATTCTTCTTGACATAACGTCAAGCAGGGAGATCTACCTGCAGAAGTACGAGACTGTCAACGAGACGGATGTCATCAATTTCTTCATCGTCGACGCGGATTACGGAGGCTCCATTATCTCCTCCGTTATGAGTGCCCGCGAGAATGTCCGCACGACCCGCGACATCATTACGCCCGGCCTCTGGGAGGAACTCAACGAGCTGAATCTTTATGTCCACGAACTGGCCGAAAAATCGCTGGCGCGTCGCTTCCGCTATGAATTTCTCGAGCAGATCGTGCAGCGCTGTCAGCAGATCTCCGGACTCGTGGAAAATGTCATGTGCAGAACCCAGGCCTACAGGTTTATTCAGCTTGGCAAGAATCTCGAGCGCGCCGACATGACGTCGCGCATCCTCGATGTCGGCGCAACTGCCGTCAACCGGAGGCGCGCACAGGAAAACCGTGACAGCAGCCAGCTGCGCTATGACAGCCTCCTGTGGATGCATATCCTGCTATCACTGAATGCACTGACCATGTACAGACAACGAATCGGTCCGCGCGTCAGCAGCAAGGGGGTCGTGCATTTTCTGCTGCAGGACATTACCTTCCCGCGTTCAGTTATTTTCTGCGTCCACCAGATCGGCGAGGCATTCACCAAGCTGCCACGTCGCGGGAGGGCAATCAACCTGTTCGCCGAGGTACAGGACAAGCTCTACCATAGCGATGCCGATGTCCTCGCGGAAAACTGCCTGCATGAGTTTGTCGATGAAATACAGCGTGATCTGATCCGCCTGAATGACATCATCCTGTCGACCTGGTGCAGCCTGGAACAGAAACCGGTACAGACCCAATCGCAATGAGGAGAGGCGCCCGGAAATTCCGGAGACCTCCATTCACGCACACCAACGGGTAAATCAACATGGCGATCCGTATCGCGATCAATCACAAGACCGAGTACCGCTATGACAGGCTTGTCAGTCTGTCACCCCATATTGTGCGATTGCGCCCGGCTGTACATACGCGGACGCCAATACAGAGCTATTCCCTGAAAATCGGGCCCGAGAAGCACTTCATCAACTGGCAACAGGATCCGTTCGGCAATTACCTTGCACGCCTGGTGTTCACGGAAAAAACCAGGGTTCTCTCGGTTGAGGTCGACCTTGTCGCCGAGATGGTCGTGATAAATCCGTTCGATTTCTTTCTCGACGAATATGCAAAACAGTATCCCTTCAAATACAGCGAGCGTCTGAACCGGGAACTCGCTCCCTACCTGGCCATCAGGGAGGAGGGACCTTTACTCAAAAAATGGCTTAAAGGCATCGATCGCAGTAAAAATGATACAAACGATTTCCTGGTCGATCTCAATCAGGAACTCCAGCAGCATATCGACTACAACATCCGCATGGAGCCCGGCATCCAGAGTTGCGAGGAGACACTGACGATCCGGCGCGGCTCCTGTCGAGACACTGCGTGGTTGCTGGTACAGATCCTGCGCCACCTGGGTCTGGCTGCGCGTTTCGTCTCGGGTTACCTGATCCAGCTGAAGCCTGACGAGAAATCCCTGGACGGCCCCTCTGGCACAGATCACGATTTCACGGACCTGCATGCATGGACAGAGGTCTATCTGCCTGGCGCTGGCTGGGTTGGTCTCGACCCGACCTCCGGTCTATTCGCCGGGGAGGGGCATATTCCGCTCGCCTGCACGCCGGATCCGATCGACGCCGCCCCGATCACCGGCGCTTCAGACAAGGCAGAGGTTGAATTCCGGTTCCACAACCAGGTCACGCGCATTCACGAGGATCCGCGTGTCACCAAACCCTACAGCGATCAGCAATGGGGCCACATCATGGAGCTCGGCGAGCAAATCGAGCAGGATCTGGTTGCGAATGACGTACGCCTCACGATGGGTGGTGAACCCACATTCGTTTCAATCGACGACATGGATGGTGCCGAGTGGAATATCAACGCCCTCGGCGAGAAGAAACGTGAACTGGCAGGGGACCTTCTTCAAAGACTCCATCACCGGTTTGCGCCAGGCGGCGTGCTGCATTACGGACAGGGGAAATGGTATCCGGGCGAACCACTGCCTCGCTGGGCGCTTGGCTGTTTCTGGCGCGCCGACGGGCTGCCCGTTTGGAACGATCCACGCTGGCTGGCTGACGAGAGTTCTCCACAGCAGCTCGATGTAACCGATGCGGAACGCTTCCTCGGAAGGCTGTCGCGTTATCTCGGCTTGACCGACGCGACGATGCAGGCCGGCTACGAGGACGCCTTCTATTACATGTGGAAAGAGGGAACCTTGCCAGAGAATGTCGATGTCAACGACAGCAAGCTCGAAAACCCGCAAGAACGCTCACGCCTGAGACGGATTTTCGACCGTGGTCTTGGCAAGCCAACGGGATATGTTCTTCCCTTGAAGTGGGATGACACTGCCTCGCAACCGGGATGGACAAGCTCGCCCTGGTCTTTCAGGCGTGGCCGCCTTTTCCTGTTACCGGGGGACTCGCCGATGGGTTACCGGCTACCGCTCGATGCGCTGCCATGGGTGGAAAAGGGCGAGCGTGAAACCTTCATCGAGCGCTGCACCTTTGAACCACGGCCGGAACTTGGCGATGTCTACGGCGAAATCGCACGTCGCTACCAGATTGTCCGCCCGCAGGAACCCGGCCCATTCGGTTACAGGGAACAGCAAAGCGTAAGAAGTGAAGAAGAGGGCTCACTTCTCTCCGGTGAAATCAGTACCCCTGGCCGTGAACCCGGAAAATTGATCCACACGGCCCTGTGCGTGGAGCCGCGAGGGGGCAAGCTCTACATCTTCCTGCCGCCGGTGACCCACCTGGAACACTTTCTCGACCTGGTTCGTTCCATCGAGGCGACTGCTGCCGAGCTGGAGATGCCCGTTATCCTGGAGGGTTACGAGCCGCCCCACGATCATCGCCTGAAGCGTTTTGCGATCACACCAGATCCAGGCGTCATCGAGGTCAATATCCATCCCGCAAAAAGCTGGGATGAACTCGTCGCGAACACACAGGCCCTCTACGAGGAGGCGCGGCTTTCGCGGCTGGCAACCGAGAAGTTCATGCTCGACGGCCGCCATACCGGAACCGGTGGCGGCAACCATGTCACCATCGGCGGGATGACGCCGGCAGACAGCCCGATGCTACGCCGGCCGGAACTGCTCCGGAGTCTCGTGACCTACTGGCAGCATCACCCGGGGCTCTCTTATCTCTTCAGTGGGCTGTTCATCGGCCCGACCTCGCAGGCGCCGCGTGTCGACGAGGGACGTGACGAAAGTCTCTATGAACTCGAGATCGCTTTCCAGCAGATTCCCGAAGGGGAGACACCGTCACCATGGATCGTCGATCGGCTGTTGCGAAACCTGCTTGTCGACCTGACAGGCAACACCCATCGTTCAGAGTTCTGTATCGACAAACTCTACTCGCCGGAGAGCGTCAGCGGGCGTCTCGGACTCGTTGAATTTCGCGCTTTCGAAATGCCTCCGCACGCGCGCATGAGTATCGTGCAGATGTTGCTTCTCCGGGCCCTCATTGCACGCTTCTGGCAGGAGCCATACCGTAAAAAGCCGGTGCGCTGGGGAACCGAGTTGCATGACAGGTTCATGTTGCCGCATTACGTCTGGCAGGACTTGCAGGATGTCATTTGCGAACTGCAGACCTTCGGATATCCGATCAGGCTCGAATGGTTTGCGCCGTTCCTTGAGTTCCGCTTTCCACATATCGGCGAGATCACCCGGCAGGATCTCCAGCTCGAGCTCAGGACTGCAGTCGAACCCTGGCACGTCCTGGGAGAGGAGGTGACCGCCCAGGGCACCTCGCGATTCGTTGATTCTGCTGTGGAGCGTCTTCAGGTCAAGGTCAATGGCATGACAGAGGATCGCCATATCGTGCTCTGCAACGGTCGCCGCGTTCCCCTGCGATCGACCGGCCGCAGGGGAGAGTACGTCGCAGGTGTGCGCTACAAGGCATGGCAGCCTCCTTCGGGACTGCATCCGGGTATTGGTGTTCACACACCACTCGTGTTCGATATCTACGATACCTGGAACAGGCGCGCTATTGGCGGCTGTACCTATTTTTCAGGACATCCGGGCGGGCGCAACTACGAGACTTTTCCGGTCAACGCCAACGAGGCAGAGTCGCGACGTATTGCGCGTTTTCGCGATATCGGACATACCCAGGGAGAATTCGACCCCGGTCTCGAGGAGACGACACGCGAGTATCCCTGGACACTTGACCTGCGCAAGTCGCCCGGGTGCTAGACGGCAGTTTCCCTGCAGATGATAGTTGCGTAAAGTTCTCTACAGCAGCTTCGCACTCTTGCAAGAACAATAACCTTGAAACAGAAATCGACAGAGATCAGTCCGGATAGCGCCCGCGCGCTTTGCACGGACTATGTGCCACCCGGATGTCACGATGAAATGTGCGACCCGGCCGGGAACGTGCGTCCGCATTGGCTCTATCTCATGGAAGCACTTGAGCAAATGGGGCCGGTCGAGTTGCGCAAGCGGCGCGATGAGACCTGGCGCCAGATGCGCGAGAACGATGTCACCTACAATTTCTATGGGGAACGCGGCGGGACGCGCCCCTGGAAACTCGATCTCATACCACATCTCCTCGAGAGCGATAACTGGGCCAGCCTCGAAAGCGGACTCATGCAGCGTGCCGAATTATTCAACCTGCTCCTGCAGGATCTCTACGGACCACGAAAGCTCGTCAGGCAGGGCGTGCTACCACCAGAACTGCTGCACTCGCACCCCGGATACCTGATCCCCTGCATCAATTCCGACACCGCCTTTTCGAATCAGCTTCTCTTTTATGCCGCTGATCTCGTACGGGACCGGAATGGACAGACCTGCGTTCTCAGTGACCGGACCCAGGCTCCCTCGGGTTCCGGCTATGCGCTCGAAAACAGGATTGTTATCTCCCGCGTGTTGCCGAGTCTCTTCCGGGACTCACATACACACCGGCTGGCAAGCTATTTCAGAACAGTGCGCCACACACTGGACAGACATGCTCCTTCCGGTGACGAGAACGAAGCAACAATCGTGCTGCTGAGCCCCGGACCCGCAAACGAGTCCTACTTCGAGCATGCTTATCTTGCCAACTATCTCGGCTATACGCTTGTCGAGGGCAGTGACCTGGTCGTGCGCGAGAACCGGGTCTGGCTGAAGACACTTGAGGGATTACGCCCTGTCCATGTCATTCTGCGCCGCATGGATGACAGCTACTGTGACCCCGTGGAGTTACGCGAGGATTCCTATCTCGGGGTGCCCGGGCTGATGAACGCGGTGCGTGCCGGAAATGTCACCGTCGCCAATCCTCTTGGCAGCGGTGTCCTCGAGAGTCCGGCCTTGATGCGCTACCTTCCGGAACTGTCCCGGCTGCTGCTTGGACAGGACCTCGTGCTGCCGTCCGTGGAGACCTGGTGGTGCGGAGACCCAACAGAGCGTCAGCATGTGCTCGCCAACCTGGAAAAACTCGTCATCAAGCCCGTGCATCAATCCATGGGTTTTCGGTCGCGTTTCGGCGCCGAGTTATCAACAGCAGAGCGCGAAGCATTGAAAGCCACAATTCTCGCAAACCCTCTCCACTACATCGCCCAGGAGCGTCTTCCGATGTCGAGCCTGCCGGTCTTTGATGGCGACCGCCTGAAACCGCGCCATGCTGTCCTGCGCGCATTTCTCGTTGCCGAAGAGCATGGCTACATGGTGATGCCGGGAGGCCTGACCCGGGTCGGCTCCAGCGACGACCAGTTGATCGTGACGAGTCAGGCGGGCGGAATCAGCAAGGACACCTGGGTACTTGCCACAGAGCCCGAGAAACAGGTCAGCCTCCTCGGCGAGCGTCAGCATGCTATCTATGTTCCGGAGAGAAACGGTGCTGTTCCGGGTCGCGTCGCAGACAATATGTTCTGGACGGGGCGCTATGCAGAGCGCGCGGAATTTATCAGCCGTTTGCTGCGCCTGACGCTGCAATTTCTCGAGACGGGGGAGGGGGCAGAAACAAAGGCCTTTGACAGGTTGCTCAAGGCCGTGACAACACAGACGATGACCTGGCCGGGTTTCCTCAAACTGCCTGTGGGTGATTCCGAAGCTGCACGCAACGAGTTGTGCCGCGTCATTTGCGATCGATCGAGCCCCGGCAGCCTTATGCAGACCCTCTCGTCATTCCTGCGCACCGCGCGCTCGATTCGTGACAGACTCTCTTCGGACACATGGCGTATTATCAATGATATAGATGATGAATCTAATGCGCTTTATAATACCGGGCCCGGCAATATCATCGACGCGCTCGATGAATTCGATAACCTCATCACGGCCTTGACGGCCTTTTCCGGCCTGACACTCGAAAACATCACGCGTGGCCGCAGCTGGCGTTTTCTCGACATGGGACGGCGGATCGAACGCGCCCTGCAAATCAGCCGGCTGCTGGAAAGCATGCTCTCCTCATCCCGCGGAATCGATGACGAGAGTCTTGTGCGTGATTCAGTGCTCACCGTCGTGGACAGCCTTATGACCTACAGGCGACGCTATCGCGAGGATGCAGAGATCCCACTGATGCTCGATCTCATCATCTGTGACGAGAACAATCCACGTTCGCTCGCCTACCAGATGACCCGGATCGAGGAACACGTGGCCGGCTTGCCTGACAAGCGGGATACAGGCAGCCGCAGCGACATTGAGCGACTTGCACTCGAAACGGCAACACTGGTCAGGCTCGCGGATATCAATCGTCTCTCCATGACGTCGGAAGAGACAGGATCGCGCGAGTTGCTGCACGAATTTCTCGGTGTCATGGCCGAGCGACTACCTGCACTCTCCAATGCCATCACTGCCGCCTACTTCCAGGCTGCCGAGCTGCCGCATCAACTCGTCAGGCTGCGTTCCGGGAAAGAGTCATGAGATACCGTGTCACACATTCGACAACCTATAACTACAGCAGCAATGTCTCTCTGTGCCACAACGTTGCGCGCCTGCTTGTGCGAGACACGCGCCGCCAGCATTGTCACTCCACTGTCCTGCATATCGAACCTCAACCATCCAGCGTGAACGAATGGACAGATCTTTTTGGCAACAGGCAGGTCAACTTCTCCATTGAGACACCCCATGACCGGCTGGTCGTCAAGGCAATCAGCGAGGTTGAGCTGGAAACCGGTGCAGCGCTCGACATGCTTTTTCCCGTCAGCTGGGAAAGTGCAGCCGAGATGATGAAGACGGAAAAGGATGCAGACACACTCGAGGCCAGGCTCTACCTGTTGCGCACGGATTTTACAGAGGCCGGCCCGGAAGTCGTGGACTATGCGCGTGCCTCCTTTCCGCCGGGACGCTCACTGATCGAGGGCGTGGAAGACCTGATGCATCGTATTAACCGTGATTTCACCTACGATCCCGGATTCTCGACAATCGCCACACCACTCCGGGATGTCATCGCCCACAGACGCGGCGTGTGCCAGGATTTTGCGCATTTCGCGATCGCATGCCTGCGCTCGATGGGACTTGCGGCGCGATATGTGAGTGGCTATATCGAGACGATTCCGCCGGAGGGAAAGGAAAAGCTTGTCGGTGTCGATGCATCACATGCCTGGTTCAGCATCTACGTACCCCAGCGTGGCTGGATGGATTTCGACCCGACCAACGCCCAGATCCCTCTTGACCAGCACATCACGACAGCCTGGGGCAGGGATTATGCCGATGTCGCACCGCTCAAGGGCGTTGTCTATGGTGGTGGCAAGCACCGCCTTGGAGTAGCCGTCAATGTCGAGCGTCTCTAGCTGATCCTCTTTCTGACGCAGCCTCTGTTGCGGGGAAGAAGATGCCTCTCAGCAATCCAGTGGCAGCGAGGGCATCTCATTGAATGCGTGGATCACTTTCTCGTCCCAGCTCTTGCGCAGTGACTGCAGGTAGGGGTGATCATCGGCAAACGAGTGATAGCAGCCTCCCGTGAGACTGTCACTCTTGTAGACGAGCAGTTCGATCGGCGGTCCGACTGTCGCATTCGATCGCATGGTCGAATCCATGGAGACGAGCGCACAGCGTACGGCCGAGTCGATATCTGTATCCGCGCGGACGATTCTGTCGAGAATCGGCTTTCCGTACTTTTTCTCCCCGATCTGGATGAATGGCGTGATATCCGAGACACTGATGTAATTGCCTTCCGGGTAGACCATGAAAAGTTGCGGTTCCTCGCCAAGAATCTGTCCGCCAAGGATGAGCGTCGCGGCCGGATTGAAGCCTGCGTTGACATCATCAGGAGAGACATGCCGTTCGCGTTCGGCTTTGTTGAGCTTCCCCACATAGCCCGCCGCATCGGACATGAAGCGCATGTTCGCCAGCGACTCCTCGGCGCGTTCCGAGATATCGCGTTTTATGCGGTTGAGTACACTCTGGGTGGTGGCGAGATTGCCGGCGCTCAGCAGCACGAACTGGCGTTCGCCATCGACACCCCAGCGGTGCATCTTGCTGTAAGTACTGACCTGGTCTGCTCCCGCGTTGGTTCGCGAGTCAGAGCAAAAGACCAGACCTTCATTGAGTTTCAGGGCGAGACAATAAGTCATGTTCGGGATGATGGTTTGCCGTGGCAGGCAGGAATTCTAGCAGGAGAAAGGGGCGGGGAATACGGCATCTCTCATAATCGGCCGGAAGCGTTGATGACATCATTCGCGATATCAGCAATTTTTCTGTTGGTGCTCATCGCGAGCCTGCGCATGGCCTGGTAGGCGATTTCCTCGCTGCACTGCTTGCGTTGCATGATGAGCCCCTTGGCCCGTTCAATCGCCTTGCGCTCTGCAAGCGCACTCTCGATGCGCTGGAGGCGTGCATGCTGTTCCATGCGCTGGCGATAACGCGTAATCGCCACTTTCAGCAGGGACTCTAGACGCTCGGGGTCGAACCCCCGGACGACATAGGAACTGATACCGGTTTTCAGCGCGAGGTTGATCTGCTCGACCCGGTCATCATCGGTGAACAGCAGGACCGGCAGTTTTTCGGCCATCCGGGGAAGTGAATCCTGCACCTTTTCGAGACCTTGCGTGATCAATAGCAGTGCATCCAGTGTCTCGTCAGCAATGATGGACTCGGGATCGTCATCTGGCGAGAAATAGCCTGCAAAATTGACAAAATCGAGTCCTGACAGGGCTGCCGGAGCATTCTTGTCTTCCGAGATGATTGCCAGTCGCCACACGTTGGCCACACTCCACGCTGAACAGTTTGTTTCAATGATGCAATTAGTGTGCCATGGGGTGTGATGCTCGACGGGGCGGAGCATCCCGTTGCAGTGCAGGGATGATGTATCAGGGCTGGCGCCTCGCCAGCATGTCAGTAGTCATCATCAGGGGCCGAAAACGATATCCATTTCGCGGTCATATTCGGAGGTTTCGATTTCCAGCAGCCCGAGAATCGTATGAAACAGATTGTCATGGGAGTATTTTCTGCCGAGTTTCGAAGCCATGGCGGCCCTGTCGATTTCATCATAGGTTTCGCCGAACCACATGAAAGCAGGAACATGGCGCTGTGTTTCCGGTGAGAGCATGTAAGGCATGCCATGCAGGTAGAGCCCGTGTTCACCAAGCGATTCGCCATGATCGCTGATGTAGATCATGCTGGTTTCAAAGCGCTCCGAATTGCGCTGGAGAAGGGCAATCACCTCGGACAGAAAATAATCCGTGTAGAGAATCGCGTTGTCGTAGGCATTGTCGATTTCGTCTTTGGAACACTCCTCGAGCTGGTTGGTCTTGCAGACAGGGGTGAATTTCTCGAAGCTCTCCGGGTAGCGTTTGTAATAGGCAGGGCCATGGTTTCCCATGGTATGCAGCACGATCAGCATTTCACTGTCTGCATGGCTGTCGATATATTCCTGCAAGCCGGACAGCATCCCGATATCCCGACATTCCGTATCACACTCCGGGTTCTTGTCCGGGCTTCTGAAATTTTCATACGGGACGCGCAGAGCGACGCCTTTGGAGTCGGAGTTGTTGTCACGCCAGAGGATCTCCACCCCTTCGCGCTTGAGCACGTCGAGTACGTTCTCTGTCGACTGTACTGCAGACTCGCTGTAGCTGTCCTTGTCATAGATTGAAAACATGCAGGGAACCGAGACAGCCGTCGAGGTTCCGCAAGACCAGAAATTGCTGAATGCGTAGATCTCCTCCTTCTTGAGCAACGGATTGGTGTCGCGTTCGTAACCATTCAGCGAGAAGCGATCGAAGCGTGCAGTTTCGCCAAGTACGAAAATCAGTAACTCCTTGTGAGGGTGCTCCTCGGGCAGATGCGCATCCTCGGCGATACGCCTGGCATCTCCCGGGGGCGCTGCGAGTTCCTGCCGCGCGACCTTGATGCTTGAATAGATGTAATAGGTCGGGTTGGTGTAGTAGCGGAGGGGTTTGTGCTCGCGGAAAAAGGAGGCATAGGTGCTGCCGAAGGCGAATATCAAGGCGACACCGGTGAACAGTGAGCCGACGGAGAGCAGCAACCGCTGTTTCACGGCCTGCCTGAGCGATTGCGGTCGCAGCCTGACTGCCATCACAAGAACTGCTGGAAGCAGACCGAGTAGAAGGAAATAGAGAACCATGCGCAGACTCAGGAGATCGAGGCTCTCATTGAGATCTGTTTTCATGACGTTCCTGAGCATGCTGTCGTCGATGATGACGCCATAGGTATCCATGAAATAGGCTGCGAAAGAGGAGAGGAGCAGAAAAAAGACCAGGATCGGCTTCGCCGTTCTGCGATAACAGACGAGCGACATCAGGAAGACGAAAAAAGCCCACAACATGAGAGCCAGGGAAGCAAGGAATCCCGCGTTCTTCATGGTCAACGGGTAGACTTCGAGTACTTTCTGGAAAAATGCCCAGTTGTAGAACAGGAGAAATACAAGCCCGGCAAGGATGATCAGCCGAGTGACTGTCATCTCGCGACTCAATAACTTCAAGGAACGCTCCATTGTCGGTGACGACAGCTCCCGCTAGCCGGCGGTGGTCTGTCGCAATCATCAGGATGATTCTCAGACAAGCTTCTGCTGGTCAAGTTCTGGCTCGTCATGAAAATTCACGGGTTGTGCCGCATTGCTAATGACAGACACGGCCTCACGGAGCTGGCGCATGCTATGATGCGGCCTGTGCGTGGAAATTGCTTCCGGTCATTCTTGAGACTCCTCTACACCTTGCTGCTGTACCTGCTCATGCCGCTGGTTTTGCTGCGGTTGTGGTGGCGTGGGCGCAGAAATCCCGGCTATCGCGAGCGCACTGCGGAACGCTTCGGCATCTATTCGGGAACCATTCCCGGAGGTTGTATCTGGATTCATGCCGTTTCCGTCGGCGAATCCCAGGCGACACAGCCCCTGATGCGCTGGATCAGTGAAAATCTGCCGGACGTTCCTGTCGTGATCTCGACAACAACACCGACCGGGGCCGACCGTGTCGCCCAGATGTACGGTGATGCGGTGACCCGTGTCTACTTCCCCTACGATCTTCCATTTGCGATCAGGCGCGCTCTACACGCATTTCGTCCACGCCTGATGGTGGTGATGGAAACAGAGATCTGGCCCAACCTCATGCATCTCTGCGAGCAAACGGGGATACCGGTTGTGCTCGCAAATGCCCGTCTCTCCGGACAATCCGCGAAAGGGTACCGGCGCATCCGCGGACTCATTGCGCCCGCGATCAGGGGCTTTGCGGCAATTGCTGCGCAAAACCAGCAGGATGCCGAGAGATTCATCATGCTTGGCGCCGACAGCCAACGCGTTCACGTCTGTGGCAGTGTCAAGTTTGATGTCCGGATTCCCGCGAGCGTGAGGGAGCATGGTGAGCTCCTGCGTGCTGCATGGGGCACGGGGCGTCATGTCTGGGTTGCAGCCAGTACACATCCAGGCGAAGACGAGTTGCTGCTCGACGTCCACAGGGCAATTCTCGAGAAATACCCGGGGGCATTACTGGTCCTGACACCAAGGCACCCCGAGCGTTTTAACGACGTTGCCGCACTGGTCGACCGACAGGGATTCAGTTACTGCAGGCGTTCCGAAAGTCCTGTATGCAAACAGGCGAGCCAGGTCTACCTGGGTGATACGATGGGAGAACTCACGGTTTTCTTTGCCGCAGCAGATGTCGCATTCGTTGCAGGGAGCCTGATGCCCGTCGGAGGGCATAATGTCCTGGAACCAGCCTCTCTCGGTCTGCCTGTGATCGTCGGCCCGCACATGAAAAACTTTCTCGGTATCACCCGACTCATGCTCGATGCAGGAGCCCTTGTGCAGGTTGCAGACAGTGATGAGCTTGCCCGGGTGTTGCTCGAACTTTTCGATAATGCAGAACAACGGACTGCCATGGGACAGGCAGGCCTGGACGTGGTTGAACGGAACCAGGGTGCACTGGATTGTGTTGCGGAACTGCTTGCGCAATCCCTGAAAGAGTCATCATCATGAAAGAGAAAATGCTGCTGTTTCTCTTGCCCGGACTTTACAGGCTGTTGATCGGACTTCTGATGGCAACCTGCAAGGTGCGATTCACTGGCAGGGAATCACTCGACAAGCTTGCAGCAGATGGAAAGAGCTGGATTTTCGGTTCCTGGCACGAGAACACGGCTGTCAGCGTCTATTCGGAAAGAAACACCGGCTGCGCAATGATGGCCAGTGACAGCAAGGACGGTGCGATCATTGCTCGCGGCATCGAGCTTTGCGGGAATATTCCTGTACGCGGATCCTCTTCAAAGGGCGGGTCAAAGGCCGCCAAGGCGATGGTCCGGCTTCTGCGCAAGGGACATCCGGCAGCCATCACGCCAGATGGCCCGCGAGGCCCCCGGCATGAACTGCAGAGCGGCATCCTGATGATCAGTGCCATGTCGGGGTGCCCGATCGTGCCTTACCATTTTGTTGCTGACCGGCAGTGGGTTTTTACATCCTGGGACCGGCATCGTTTGCCAAAACCCTTTTCGACTGTCTGGATCAGTGTAGGCAAGCCTTACTCTGTTGACAGGAAACGGCTGGCTGAAGAACCTGAAGCTGTCCAGCTTGAAGTGACTGAACTGATGATGGCGAACGTGGAGAATGCCGAGCGGCTTGCCAGTGGAGCACAATAATCCCGGCTAAGTCTCATCAGGTCTGATTTTCATCACGAAAATCCGCAGGGCATGAAGCACTCCTGTTGAACAGAAAACAACTACCGGTACAGCAGGGAAGAGGGAGCGTGTTGTCGCCGGTATGCGCACTCATACGCCTGAGAGCGAAAGGACGAGCTTGACGACACCGAAGATCACCAGGATGAAGACGATCGTCAGGACGATACCGAGAATGATATAGGTTGAAGGCTTGCCCTTCGTGAAATCACGTTCACGCGCCCTGTTACTCTGAACACCGAAAAACGCGGCCAGCACGCTGCCAACATGCGCAAGCAGGCCAGGCTCCTGCGGTTCATGTTTTTCAGGATCAGTCATCAGAAAACGAAGCTTTCCGGCTCGGGTGCGTTGATCAGCGCAGGGAGAGCGGTTTCGAAGAGCTCTTCGCGATGAAAGATCTCGTCTGCAACACGCGTGACCAGTTGCGCCCTCGCAGATGCTCCCTGTCCGACAACCTGGAACAGTCGACCGCCATTCGCCAGCAGCTTTTCAAACCTGTCAGTGGGGGTCGGGAGGCTGCCAGTCACGGCAATCACGTCAAACAGGCTATTGAATTCATGGGTGAAGACGTCATCGACGATGAGTTTCGCATCGAGGATGCCGAACGCAGCAAGATGCTCCTGTGCCAGTGTTGAGAGAGATTCAAAGATCTCCACGGATGTCACTTCGTCACTCAACCAGTCGAGGCAGGCCGTGACATAGCCACTCCCGGTGCCAACCTCGAGCACCTTGTCACCAGGCTTGATTGCCAGCGCCTGCAGCATGCGCGCCTCGATCTTCGGCTCCATCATCGACTGCCCCTCGGGAAGCGGGATTTCAGTATCGGCAAAAGCCAGCTCCTTGTATTCCGCGGGAACGAAGAATTCACGCGGGATCTGCTTCATGACATTCAGCACATCCTCGTCGATGACATTCCATGGACGAATCTGCTGTTCAATCATGTTCTCTCTGGCTTGGTCGGTGAGCATCTGGCAACCCTCGTATTTTTCCTGCGATGAAGACTAAGGTGTAGGAAGGTGCCGGTCAACTGATTGTCCACACACGTAGAAACCGTCGCTGCCGTTTCGGTAACAGCATATGCAGATTGCCAGCGTGCCATGAGGCGGAAACCTCACAAGCGAATCAGACACGGCATGTTCAGAATTCACAGGTAATATAATATAAATACAATATTATTCAATAGATTACGTAAATAAAATAATGTACTTTATCGTTAATTATGGAAATGCTTGCGAATGGATCGTATATAGTAGCGCGATAGAGTCCCGTATGAGCCTGAACATGAGAACCAGCCTGACGATCGTCGTTTTTCTGTTATTCGTACCTGCAGCCCTGATGGCAGCTTCGGAGGGTCAACTCGAAGCTGGTTTTATCAACCCCGGCTATCAAACCAAGCCTGCATGGTTCAAGGAGTCGTTTCTTGATATCCGGGAAGACATCGAGGAAGCCGCCGGAGAGAACAGGCGACTAATGCTCTATTTTTACCAGGACGGCTGTCCCTATTGCGAAAAGCTGCTCAAGGACAACTTCGGCAACCGATCCATTGCCGGGAAGACACAAGAGTATTTCGATGTCATCGCCATCAACATGTGGGGAGATCGTGAAGTGACCGACCTGGATGGCAAACTGACCACCGAGAAAAATTTTGCGCGGGGACTCGACGTACAGTACACGCCCACGCTGCTTTTCCTCGACGAGAGTGGTGGTCTGGTTACCCGTCTCAATGGCTATTTTCCGCCACACCAGTTCAGTGCCGTGCTTGACTATGTGGGCGGCAGAAAAGAGAAGGAGATCGACATCCGCACTTATGTCGCCCGGCAGGCGCCCGCAGAAGCCAGCGGCAAGCTGCATGTCGAGGACGGTTTCCTGACCGCGCCGGTCGATCTTTCCGCGCGGAACGAGCAACCGCTTCTTGTCCTGTTCGAGCAGAAACAGTGTCCCGAGTGCGATGAATTGCATCTCGATATCCTGCAGCGCGAACCGGTACGCAAGTCACTGGACCAGTACCGTGTTGCCCTGCTGGATCTCTGGAGCACAGATGCCATCACGACACCTGACGGGACCCCGACGACAGTCCGTCAATGGGCTGATGCACTCAATATCCAGTATGCGCCGAGCATGCTGATTTTCGACAGGGAAGGCCGGGAAGTCTTCAGGACAGAAGCCTATCTGAAGGCCTTTCATGTCCATGGTGCGCTCGATTACGTGCTGGGCGGCGACTACCTCAAAGAGCCCGAGTTCCAGCGCTATCTCCAGGTGCGCAGGGAAGATATGGAGGCGCGCGGCATTGTGGTCGATATGATGGAGTGATGTGCCCCTGGGTCGGAGTCAAATTGACACCGACTCCGCCATGTCCTAAGGGAATGACGATGGTTGTCGAACCCTCTCATTTCGAAGCTGCGTAGCAGCCGTGGCAATCTCAAACCAGGTTCGTCATCCTGTGTTCAAGATCGCCACATCGGCCTGTGGCCTCCTCGCAATACTACATTGAATCCCTTTGCGACCCTGGCGGACCTCTGCGCTCTTTGCGTCCCGAATTACAGCGGAATCAGCTCCGTGATCGGTGTGTCGTTCTTCGCGTCAACCTTGTTATAGAGATCATAGAGTGCGGCTTGCAGCGCTTCCTCGATAACCGGATGGTAGAAGGGCATCTGCAGTAGTTGCCCGACAGTCAGTTCCTGCTCGATTGCCCAGTTGACAAGATGCGCGAGGTTCTCGCCTTTGGGCGCGATCATCTCGCAGCCGAGAAGGCGGCCGCTTGCCTTGTCGCCGTAGACGCGCAGGATGCCCTTGTTCTTGCCCATGATCAGGGCGCGTCCGACCGGTGCAAAGCGGATTTCACCGACGGCAGTCGTCTCGGGATCAAGATCGGCGAAGCGCGCACCAACCTGGCAGACATTCGGATCGGAAAAGGTAATGTTCAGAGGGGTCTTGCGACGAAAAGCGGTTATCGAACCGGACACCGCATTGTGCCCCGCGATACGCCCCTCGTCACCAGCCTCGTGGAGCAGTGGACGCTCGCCGCTCACATCGCCGGCGATGAAAATATGCGAGTCGCCAATTTGCATGGTGTGTCGGTCATAAGCCGGAATACCGTGATCGTCGAGCTCGATACCGGCGGCCTCGAGATTGAGGCTCGCGAGGTTCGGTTTGCGTCCGATGGCGACAAGGATCTTGTCGACGTGCTTGCTGTTGTCACCAGCTGTCACGACAAGCTGGCCGTTCTCTCCCTCACTGATCGCGGCACCCGCACCAAGCCATAACGGAAATTCCTTGCCGATAAGCTGGATTGCCTCCTTGTTAACATCCGGATCGGAAATTCCGCCGATGCTTTCAGCCATGTCGATGCCGACGATATCGACGCCAAGCCGATGCAGCGACTGGCCAAGTTCGAGGCCGATGACGCCAAGACCGATAACGGCCATGGAGGAGGGAAGGCTCTCCTGCTCGAAGAAGTCGTCTGTCGTAACGATACGGTCGCCAAAGGCGCTCCAGTCGTCAGGCACGATCGGCGTCGAGCCGGTCGCAATGATGATTTTCCCGGCCCGGATGCGCTCGTCATTGACCTCCAGCACATGTGGTTCGATAAAGCGCGCATAGCCCTCGATAAACTCGTCACCCATGTTGTCCGTGCTGTTGGAGAGCACGCGGTCGACGAAGGTGTCGCGCAAATCCTGAACATGTTCCATCGCCTCGATGGTGTCGATCGTCAGGTCGTCGTGTCCGCCGATGCCATAGCGATCAAAAATGGCGCGACGATGGTAATCCTCGGCGACCTGGATAATCGCTTTCGATGGCATGCAGCCGACGCGCGCACAGGTGGTACCAGGCTCACCACCGTTGATCAGTACAAAGGATTTTCCCGAGGGCTTGACCTTGCCGAGGGCATACAGGCCGGCGCTGCCGGAACCGATAATCGCGACGTCTACCTCTCTCTCTTTCACAACGACACCTTCTTGAATGCTCATCAGTCATAATCAATGCGCCTGATTATACGGAGATGGTCACATTTTTACTTCCCCGTCTTTTGTGCTATATAAAGGGTTCCGGTTGAAAACAGGTTCGGCCGGAACATGGAACAAACAACACTGGAAAAGGAGATTTCCACATGAACTATCTGCACAGTCTCGCGCTTGCTTGCGCACTTTTTCTCACCGCACCGGCTTTCGCCGAAATCGTCAACATCAACAAGGCCGACGCTGCTGCGCTCGCACAGAACCTGAACGGAATCGGGGAAGCGAAGGCACAGAAGATTATCGAGTACCGCGAGCAGCATGGCGGTTTCCAGTCGATCGATGAGCTGGCCAACGTACCCGGTATCGGCGCCAAGACCGTCGAGCGTAATCGCGACAGCATATCGCTGGACAAGGGGGTTACGAAGGTCGACAAGCAGGGGTGAGCCCCGGGCCGGTCTCCGGACCGGCCTTTTCCTTTCCTGCGTGAAAAACTGCAATCCGGGGAGTCTTCGTTCTTCCGGGGCTCCGCCGTCTCGGGAATGGCGGCAGGCATCTTCTTCGTGGTGGAAATCCTCTGGCCCGGACAGCTCATCCCGACATGTCAGCTTCACACCTGAACCCTGTCAGTGCGAGGTAGCGGAGCGACCGCGGCAATCCCGATGTGAAGCATTGCATCAAGATTGAGATCGCCACGTCGGTCCATGGCCTTCTCGCGATGACAACTTTCAGGTCTTTTGTATTCTTCATGGTGAATGCCCGTCACCCCGAAAGAATCCGCGGCCAGCGGTCATAAAAGGTCTCCGCAACTTCCAGTTCGGGCTCGATCGTCACCACGTAAACACGCCGTTCATGTCCATGCACGGCAATCAGTCCCTGTATCCACTTGCCACGGGGGATATCGAACCACCGTGTGTTACCGACAAAATCGTTTTCCATGAACTGGCTGACCATGATCTTGGCAGGCCGTGGAAACCAGCGGTCCCAGCTGCCCGCATGAATCGCATCGAGACGTGCCCATCCACCGAACGGGAGCATGCCGGCCTGTTCCTTGCGTCGCCCCCAGGGCACGAGAATATTCCCGCCGCTCCGACTCCGGACGGGCAGCTGCGCCTTCGGGTTCGGGAAATAGACCCGATGCTCGCGGCTGGCATGGATAAAAAACACCCCTCCACACATGATTTATACGCTTCCGTCATGGCCCGGGAACGCAAAGGAGGCACGGATACCCGGCATTGTCATTGCGAGCGAGCGCCAGCGGCCGTGGCAATCTCGAGCTGTATCCGATACCGCGAACACCAAGATCACCAGGCTGTGCGCCCGAAGGAAGTGCCCCTGGAGTATTCGCGATGACATTGCCGGGGTCCTGCGAGCCGGAAAGATTGTCATTGCGAGAGAGCGTCAGCGACCGTGGCAATCTCAATCCTGGAACCCCCATCAACATGCCAGATCGTCACATCGGCCAGTAACTTCCCCGCGATGCCATCTTCGTACCCTTCGTGTTCTTCGTGGTAAAACAAATTCTTCACTCTATCGTCTGTCTGACACCATCCGGCTTCCACGCCGGCGCAATCACGTCCGGCATGTCCGACCGGTTCAACATGCGTCCGGGGACAAGCTGCATCTGCCCGAACCTGCTGTTGATCGCATCCTGTACCCGGTTGAGTTGCTGGCGTTTCGGGTCAGGCTGCGAGAAGAGGTCGAGCTGCTGCAACGCCGGTTCGGGATCGAGCGCGGTGATCTGGATCTGGCTTACGCCCTCGCCATGCCAGTGGCTGTCAAAAAACTGCTTGCAGGCGCGGTAGATCACGAGCTGGTCGCTCGTCCTGTCAGTGCGGATCTTGCCGCCGAGCCACCCGGGTGCAGTCCTGAGACCGAAGAAAAAAACCGAGGCCCAGAGGCTGTATTTGCGAAGGCGCACCGCGACCTTGTCACTCATGTGTGCCATGTAGGTACAGATGAGCTGTTCATCCATCGTCTCCGGCGGCATCACCTTGCCGTGACCGATCGACTTGGGATCGGCAACCTCGGTGATGACCGGTTCCGGATCGAGTCCCTGCGCCATGAACCAGATGCGCCGTCCGATGTTGCCAAAGCGCCGTCCAAGCTCACTGACTGGCAGCGTTTCCATGTCGCCGCAGCGGGTCACACCGCGTTTCTCGAGGTAACCGCCGATGCCCCTGTTGATACCACACAGATCCGTGACGGGAAGGGGAGCGAGAAAGTCGCGCGCCCGGTGCGGCGGCACGACCGTCAGGCCATAGGGTTTGTGTTGTTTCGCAGCAACCTTGGCCGTGCTCTTGTCGCCCGACAGGCCAACGGAACAGGTGATGCCCGAGGCATCGAGCACTGTCTGACGGATAATACGGGCAACCGCTTCCGGCTCCATCTTGCGGATCGCGACAACGCGTGTCAGATCAAGAAAGGCCTCGTCGACCGAGAAGACCTCGACATCGGGGGTCAGCGACTTCAGCGCTGTCATGATCGCCGTCGAGACCTCCGCATAGCGTCGCGGGCGGGCAGGGCGCTGAATGAAACCGGGGCAGATTTCACGTGCTGCCTTCAGGCGCATGCCGGTATGCACGCCCCAGGCACGTGCTTCGTAGCTCGCGGTGATGATACAGGTGCCACGCTCGCCGTTGGTCACACCAACGGGACGCCCCTGCAGCTGCGGAAAATCCTGCTGCTCGATGGAGGCGAAAAAGGCGTTCATATCGACAAGCGCGATGATACGTGGCCAGGATTTCATGACTCTGAATGTTCTATTGATGTTCTACACTATCATAGACGCGTATCGCCGGACTCGGCAAGAAGAAACTCCACAGACCCGCAGGCGGGATGTTCAGAAGAAGGACGTCAAGCTCGACAGGAAAGTTGACAAGCTGCGTGCCCGGGAATAGCGTGGATAGATAACGAAATCATCCGGAAACAGGCTGGATTCGCCAGTGTGCCGCCGGAAGCAAAACAGAGAGAATCTTTATGGAACCGCCGATCCACACTTTGCCATCACTGTTCAAGCAACTGGGCCTGGAGGACAGTGACGAGGCAATCGAGGGATTCATTGCCGCTCACAGGCCGCTGGCGGCTGACACGCAGCTGCACGAAGCCGATTTCTGGAGCAGTGCGCAGGCTGCCTTTCTGCAGCAGGAAAAAGAAGAAGATGCTGACTGGGCAGAGATCGTTGACCAGCTGGATGCGATGCTGCGCTAGTCCTTTACCTGGCTTTTCTGTTCAGACAGCAGAACAAGCCTGGATCTCCAGCTTTCAGGGACAAAGGCACAGGCTTTTACTCATAGCGCCACACAACAGGTGCATATCAATGCATGCGTTCCTTGCATTTCGCAGCCAACAATCATGATCGTGCGGTCTCTGTTGATGGAAGGGCCGATTCCGGAAATGGAAAGAGTCGAATCAGCACATCTCTTCTGCCCCCCCGGCCATAATTGCGCATAATGTATATTATGTTAAATGATGGATGTGTAGTAACAAGGGGCTTTACCAACCGGTCATCTTCAAGGCACTCCCTTCCTGGCCAGTCTCGAGCCTGAACACCCCGTTTGCCATGTGATTCTCGATGCCAGCGGGACGACGATCGGATCGCTGCCTTTTAATCATCGGTGATCTCGAGTGCCTCCAGAAACGCCGGCATCTGTTCAAGTACACTGCCTAAATCAAGGAGTTCCCGAAAAATCCCGGGCTACGGCCGGGAAAACAACCCGGTCTTCTGCCGGAGATCATTTCAAGGAGTCCTTCAGACCTTCATGTCCGTATCTGTCATGCGCTGGACCCTTTTAATGCCCGGGCAGCCGTTAGGGTTAGGTATTCAGTTTCGTTACGGTGTGGTTACATTGCCCAGGCAGGCCTTGATGATCTCGCAAACGTTGACCTCGCCTTTCAACACATTGTCACTATCGACAACCGGCATTTCGTTCATTTTGTTGCTGAGCAACAGATCTGCCAGTTTTGCGAGCGTGATTTCATCGCTCACGCATGGTATCGGTGCAAGCATGAGTTCTCCGGCCGTCTTTGCAGAGATCTTGGGAAAGTAGGCTTCATAAAGAGAATCCGGGCGCTCGATGATCGCCTCCAGTGGAAAAAGAATCTCGACGACTGCGTTCATCGATACACCACCGAGCAGCCTTTTGCGTTCATCAACGACATAGACCCAGCGCGTGCGCAAATCGGCGATCATCTTCTCCATGACCTCTTCGACAGCTGCCGTTTCAAGCACCCAGGCAGGCTCAATCACCAGAAGATGCTCGATATCCCTTACCTTCAGGGAGGCCAGGTTCATCTGATCATGCATGGCTTAATCCTCAGTTAACGCTTTTCAGGTATCGCTCAATCGTACTTAACACCGAGATCATGCAACAGGTCACCGACGTTCGCGAGCCTGTCCGCACTATTGGAGAGGTGTCGGTAAACTTCGCGCCTTTTCATCTGGCCAGTCACATAATCCAGGCAATCAAGCGGCGATACACTCTTGTCGCGTTTGTGCATCTCTTCCAGAGCCTTGCCGCCAAACATATCGTAAAGCGCCTGGCGATAGAGTTCTTCCACATTGCGCTCAGCAAGTCGCGCTCCTTCTCCATGCTGGCCGCCTCCTGCCGGATCTGTGCGAAACAGCTCAAATCCTTTTCTCAGGGCGGCAGCGCCCTTCTGTAGCTGGGCAATCATCTTTTGCATCCAGCGGTCGCCGGCAATATCGAGTAGTTCGATCTCACGGACTGAGGTCGCAACATAGTCGAAGACACGGTCGATTCCTGTGATGACCGCGTAGATATCCTCGCGATCGATTGGTGTGACAAACGTACGATGCAGTGTGTCGAGATGTGACTGGGCCTGGTCATGAGCCTGTTCGACGAGCTCTCTCACCATTGCTGCCTGCTCGGGACGATTGTCACCAAGATAGCTCTCGAGCGCGTCGAGAGCCTGAATGAGTGAATCGCATTGCTCGAGAAGCATTGCATGAAAATCGGGCGTCCGCGGGTGGATCCTTTGCCAGATGAGGTGCCAGAACGGCATTGCGTGCTGTTTCATATCAATGACCCCAGGAGAAAGTAACATACGGCACCAGCCAGCGATGTTCCGGGCATGGTGATCAGCCATGTAAACAGGATCTCCCCGGCCTTGCCCCAGCGTACGGCCTTTGGTCTATCCGCTGCACCTGCCCCCATGATAGTCGAACTCACGAGCTGCGTGGTCGAGACAGGCGCTCCGAAAGAAGCCGCACCGGAAATCACGATGGAGGCTGCCATCTGGCTCGTAAAACCATGGATCGGGCGCATGCGATAGATACCAAAGCCGACCGTACGTACGATACGCCAGCCACCGGAAGCCGTTCCGAGCGTGATTGCCGATGCACACAAGAGAACGACCCAGAATGGAACCACGAACTGCTGCAATTCACCGCCCAGGAGCAACACCATGGTGATGACACCCATGCTTTTCTGGCCATCATTGGCACCATGAGAAAAGGCCAACCAGGCAACACCGAGCCATTGCAATCGTCGCAATGGACGATTGACCTTTGGCGTGGCACCACGCAGGAGCAATTTCAGGAGGTGCAGAAACAGGAAACCCACCAGCAGTCCGAGTAGTGGAGAGAAAAGCAGTGCCACAACGATCTTCATAACACCCTCCCACTCTCCACGTTCAACCAATGCCTCCCATCCCCAGTTGACATGGTCGCTTCCCGCAGCCACGAGCACAGCACCAATCAGACCACCCACAAGCGCATGTGTGGAAGATGACGGCAGACCGCGCCACCAGGTGAGAAGATTCCAGGCGACAGCACCAAGCACACCGGAAAAGACAATTGTCACGGCTGTCCTGGCCGATCGGTCTCCGAGATTGATGAACTGGCCGAGGGTATCTGCCACAGCCGTGCCGCCCAGAAGCGGGCCCAGAAAAGTGAACAGGCTGACCAGTGCGATTGCTTGCGATGGCGACATCGCGCGCGTGGCAATGACGGTACCAACCATGTTCGCTGTGTCATTGAAGCCGTTGGTGTAATCGAAAAACACCAGCAAGACGACAGTGACGAGCATCAGGATCCAGATCACACCCATCCAGGTTCCCTGCTCCTTCCTGTTGTTAGCATTAGGGATGTGACATTCATCTGCGACAGAATATCAGCTGAAGCAGCATTTCATCCGGGTTCACGGTAGTAAGCAGCATCGATGGGATCGAAAATTAATCTGGATCATCAATCCACCGATCATGGAATCACACCTCTTCCGATTTGGTTTATTCTTGAAACAAACCTGTCCCGGAGTCCGACCCATCAGCGCCAACAGTGACTGTATGCAAGTGATCAAAACCGGCGAATCCAAAAAAGCCATCGGTATCATCACCGAGATTCATGGCCCGGTTGCTGTTATTGCCTGTGACAGGCTCCCTCCCCTGCATCAGGCACTATATGCTGTCCTCGACCATGAAACCTGCCTTTTCGAGGTCCATCAGCATCTCGACGAGCGGCATGCGCGCGCCATCACACTCCATCGCAGTGACGACCTGTATCGCGGGATGCCTGTCTTTGATACCGGTGCACCGCTGCATATTCCGGTCACACCCGATTGCCTCGGACGCCTCCTGAACATCTTTGGCGAACCGCTCGATGATGGTGAGCCACTCGAGACCGAGGAATATCGAAATGTCCACAGCGAACTGCTGCCGCTTGACCAGTCTGTCGGTGTCGGAGAAGTTCTCGAAACCGGGATCAAGGTCATCGATCTGCTCTGCCCTTTCGTCAAGGGCGGCAAGACAGGCCTGTTCGGTGGAGCGGGTGTTGGCAAGACCGTTCTTATCATGGAGTTCATGCATGCTGTGGCCACCCTTCACAAGGGGGTATCCGTCTTTGCCGGTGTCGGCGAGCGTATCCGGGAAGGACACGAACTATGGCACGAAATTCGTAACGCCGGCGTTCTGCCGCAAACGCTCATGGTCTTTGGACAGATGGACGAATCACCCGGGGTACGCTTCCGTGTCGGTCTCTCTGCACTGACCTATGCCGAGTACCTCAGAGACACCATGCAGAAAGACGTGTTGTTCGTGATGGACAATATCTTTCGATTCATTCAGGCCGGAAGCGAGGTTTCGAGCTTACTCGGGCGCATGCCGGCAACTGTTGGTTACCAGCCAACCCTGACGAGCGAAGTTGCCGAAATGCAGGACAGGATCATGTCGACCCGACAGGGCTCGATCACCTCCGTGCAAGCAGTCTATGTCCCGGCAGACGACATGACGGATCCCGCTGTCAACGCGATCCTGAGCCATCTTGATACCAGCGTCATTCTCTCCCGTGCCCAGGCCAGCAAGGGAATTTACCCTGCCGTTGATCCATTGCGCTCCAGTAGCCGACTCATGGACAGGCATACTCTCGGCTCCCGCCATTACGACATTGCGGAAGGGGTACGAGAACACCTGGCACGCTACAAGGAACTCGAGGATATCATCACGATGCTTGGCATTGAGGAACTGTCGGCACGCGATCGCAAGACCGTCACGCGGGCGCGCAAGCTTCAACGCTATCTGACACAGCCTTTCTGGGCGACAGCCGAACATACGGGCATACCGGGTGCTTCTGTCCCACTTGGGAATACGCTGGATGATTGCGAGGCTTTCCTCCTCGGCCATTTCGACGAGATGACAGAAGATCAGTGCTACATGCGAGGAACCATGAAGGAGTTGTCGGCATGAAAGGCTTCTCGCTAAAACTGTTACATGCCACAGGCTCGGAAACGATTGAAGACGTGATCTCGTTTGTTGGTGAAGATGCATCAGGCAGTTTCGGTATTCTCGCGGGACACCGACGCATAATGACATCGCTCGTCATCGGGTTGGCACGTTTTCGTACCGACCATGACTGGCTCTACCTGGCGCTTCCCGGCGCCCTGCTCTATTTCAATGACGATGTCCTGACGATCAGTACGCGGCGCTATCTTGTCGACAAGGACTATATGCGCATTACCGATGACCTGCAGCAGCAACTCCGCAAAGAGGAAGAGGAACTGCGCGCGACGAAAGAAAGTGTCCACCGTATGGAAGAAGAGATTCTCAAGCGCCTGTGGAACATAGGGCGTAGTGGCCCGGAGGTATAAAGGATGGTGAGACATGACAAGCTGGAAAGAGAAGTGGAGCGCCAGGCACGACGCTTGCGCAAGGCTGACCAGGAGCGCCCCACCCTCGTCGGCCAGACAGTTTACATTGGCACGCTGGGTCTACTGATGGTATTGCCTGTGATTGGTGGCGCATACCTCGGTCACTGGCTCGATGGACTGGCAGAAGGCTACTCTATCCGCTGGACGATGAGTCTGATTTTATTCGGCGTATTCATCGGCGCGATGAATGTCTATTTCTTCATCCGGGAGCGCGACGATGGCTGACCAGAGCGCCATGATCGAAAACCTCTTCTCCGTCGGCCCTGTCACCATCACAGCTACAGTTGCGACGACCTGGCTGATCACGGCGGTCATCTGGCTCGTTGTCTGGCTCATTTCGCGCAACCTCAACAATGAGCCCGGCCCTTTTCAGGCTGCTGTCGAGGGCATCGTTCTTGCGATCGAGGAAGCTGTCAGTGAAGTCACACCACAGCATGCGAGGTATATTCTTCCCTTTATCGGCTCGCTCTGGATCTATCTGGTGGCCGCCAATCTCACTGGCCTGATACCCGGTCTGCATTCGCCAACACGTGACCTCTCGGCGACGGCGGCGCTAGCGGTGCTGGTTTTTCTCTCAACACACTGGTACGGGATCCGTATCCAGGGAACAGGCAGCTATTTGCGTCACTACCTGATGCCAAGCCCGATACTGCTGCCATTCCATATTATCAGCGAGATCACGCGAACCATCGCGCTCGCGGTACGCCTCTTTGGCAACATGATGAGCCTCGAGATGGCCGCACTACTGATTTTGCTTGTTGCAGGTTTTCTTGCACCGGTGCCGATTCTCATGCTGCATATTATCGAGGCCCTCGTACAGGCCTATATCTTCGGCATGCTGGCATTGATCTATGTTGCCGGCGGTATCCAGTCACAACAACATCGTCTCAAAAAGGAGTAGTCCATGCCCGACCTTTCCACATTTACCCTTGCATCGACCGTTGCCGCGATTCTCGGCATTGCGCTCGGGGTCATGCTGCCGGCAGTCGCCATGGGCTGGGCCATCAGCCGGGCGCTGGATGCCCTGTCACGACAGCCCGAAGCAGAACGATCGATCATGCGCACCCTGTTCATCGGTCTTGCAATGATCGAGTCTCTGGCAATTTATGTCCTGGTCATCGTGCTCATCGTGCTGTTCCGTAACCCTCTGCTCGAGTACCTCATTCAGTGAATCGTCACATGTCAGCGAAACATTCACTAACACCGGGAGCAATCTCGTGGAACTGAACTGGTCGACCTTCATTCTCGAGATCATCAACTTCCTGGTACTGGTCTGGATTCTGAAGCGCTTTCTCTATAAGCCCGTACTGGGTGTCATTGCCCGTCGGCGCGAAGGCATTGAGAAATCACTCGCAGAAGCGGAAAAAATGCGCACCGAAGCGCAGAAGCTTGAACAGGAATATCAGGGACGGCTCACAGAGTGGGAGAAAGAGCGCCAGAAAGCGCGTGAGGACCTTGCACGAGAAATCGATGCAGAAAGGAATCGCAGGCTGGAGTCATTAAAAACAGAACTTGCACAGGAAAAGGAAAAAGTCAGGGTTTCCGAGATGCAACGACAGGCTGACATGATGCACAGGAACGAGGAGACGGCCCTGCGTCAGGGCGCACGTTTTGCTGCACGCCTGCTCGAACTCGGGTGCGGACCTGAAACAGAGACGCGCCTCGTCGAAATGGCGCTCGAAGGATTGACAACATTGTCCCGCGAAGGTCTGGCACAGCTGCGCACAAACTTTGACAAGACAAGCGGCTGTGTCATTGTCAGCAGTGCATTCCCGCTTACCGACGGGCAGCGCCAGCAACTGAAGCAAACACTGGAAAAAATACTCAAGACCGGTCTGGAGATCCAATTCGAAGAGGACAGAGAACTCCTCGCTGGTCTATGCCTCGTGATGGGTAACCGATCCATCGGCCTAAACCTTCGCGACGAACTGGAAGGCTTTCGGATTCTGGATCATCATGACGATCAGTGATCAGGACAAGATAAACAGCTTGCTCGAGCAGCGTGAAAAATGGCTTGATGCCTATCAACCCCGGCTGCACTTCTCTGAAAAAGGCAGCGTGGTCTCAGTCGGGGACGGTATCGCATGGATCACCGGGTTGCCTTCCGCGGGCATGAATCAGGTTCTCGAATTCGATGAGGGCAGCCGTGCCATGGTATTCGATCTGAACGAGAAGATGATCGGTGCCATTCTTTTGCATGAAACGAGCGCGTTAACAGCAGGCACCGAGGTCAGGTGCACGGGGCGAACCATCGAGATACCGGTCGGTGATGCATTGCTTGGACGTGTGATCGATCCACTCGGCATCCCACTTGATGGCGATCCGGAACCTCACCATACACGCTGGCAACCGCTCTTCTCGGTTTCGCCCCCGATCGTGGCGCGTGATTTTGTCAATGCTCCTCTCTACACCGGCATCAGAATCGTGGATACCATGATTCCGATTGGCAAGGGACAAAGGCAGCTTTTGATTGGCGACGAAGGCCTCGGACGCAGCTCGATTGCACTGGATACGGTTATCAACCAGCGCGGGAGAGATATCCTGTGTGTCTATGTACTGATCGGGCAAAAACGTTCGACGGTTGTCAATACGATCAGCATTCTTCGCCGCTTTGGTGCGCTTGAATACACGACAATCCTGGTGGCCGAGGCAAGCAGCCTTCCTGGACTGCAGCACCTCGCACCTTTTGCTGGTTGCGCGATTGCGGAATACTGGATGCGACAGGGCCGCGATACTCTGATCGTCTTCGATGACCTGTCCACCCATGCCAGGACCTATCGCGAACTCTCATTACTCTTGCGTCGTCCTCCCGGCAGGGAAGCCTACCCTGGCGATATCTTCTCGGTGCATGCGCGCCTGCTGGAACGGGCCACCTGTCTCAATTCGGCGCATGGCGGGGGGAGCATGACGGCATTGCCGATCGTCGAGACGAATCTCGGAGAGATTGCTGCTTATATCCCGACCAATCTGATTTCCATTACGGACGGCCAGATCTACCTCGATCGCGAGCTTTTTTCGGCAGGTTTTCGCCCGGCAATCGACATTGCAAGCTCGGTCTCCCGTATCGGTGGCCAGGCGCAGCATCCACGCATGAAGCAGGAAGCCGGCCGTATGAAACTCGATTATTTGCAGTTCCTGGAACTCGAGGTCTTCACCCGATTCGGTGCACGCCTCGAGCCTTCGATGGAAGCTTCCATACGTCGAGGTCGCTGCCTGCGCGAGATCCTCAAGCAGGATCGTCTCTCTCCCTTACCGGAAGCTGCGCAGATGGCATGGCTCGTCGCATTCAATGACGGCCTGTTCGACGATATCCAGCCTGATGCAATACCTCCGATGCTGGATAAACTCACGGAAGCTGCCATTAGCTCCAGACTCGGACTCGACACGCCACGCGAGGAATGGGCATCGACTGTATCCGAATGGTTTTCCGGGCAGGACTTCGAAAAAGTCGAACAATGACACGCCGACGCGATATTCAAAAACACCGTTATAGCCTCGCAGAGATCCGCGAGATCATGAACTCGATGAAATCGCTTGCCTACATGGAAACACGCAAGCTGTCACGGTTTCTGAAAGCGCAGCAAGCTGTCGTCACGAGCATCGAGGATGTCGCCTCGGATTTTCTTGCTTTTTACCCTGAAACCTTGCCGGATTCGGCCAGTACGCATTCGCTTTTTCTGCTGATTGGTTCTGAACGGGGCTTCTGTGGAAATTTTTCACATCAGATCGCGGACAAGCTGGAAGACATCTTATTAAAACAGCGGGGGGAGCACCCACAAGTCATCGCGGTCGGACACAAATTGCATACCCTATTTCAGAAAGAGGAAAATGACACGACGATGCTCGCTGGACCCGGCGTGGTGGAAGACATTCCTGCCCTGCTGGACAGCATGCTGGACGTCCTTCTCACACTGCAGCAGCAACATGGGGTTGTGTCGTTACATGCGATTTATCACAGAAGCAGTGACGAGATTGTATCGAAAACACTTTTACCACCTTTCGACAATCTCTTGCCAAAACAGACAGATCGCCAGGATCCGCCACTACTCAATCTAGAGCCCGAAGATTTCATGATCGAACTGGCAGATCAATATCTCTTCGCAGCACTGCACGAAATACTCTATACATCGCTGATGGCCGAGAACCAGCAGCGTGTCATGCATCTTGAGAGCGCTGTTGGTCGGCTTGACGAAGAGTTGTCAGAACTCGATCGCCAGATCAATATCCTGCGACAGGAGGAGATTACCGAAGAGATCGAGGTCCTGCTTCTGAGCACCACCTCGCTTGACGAAAAACAGAGCCAGACTTCACAAGAGAGTATGCAGACGAAGGGCTCCGGCCGTGGCTGAATATCCCTCGCTGATGACGCTTGGCATACTCCTGATCCTGAGTCCTTTCGTAAAGAGTCTCATGGAACGCGTCGGCGTGCCGGCGCTCGTAGGCTATATTCTGCTCGGACTCCTAGTCGGTATCACCGACAGTCAATGGGATATATCCAGTCCTCTCTTCAACAACACTTTCACCGTTCTTGCAGAACTTGGTGTCGTCGCACTGCTCTTCAGGGTCGGTCTCAAGAGCCATACGCAAACACTGCTGGCAAAACTGCCCGATGCGACCTTTATCTGGATATTCGATGTCCTGACCAATTTTCTGCTCGTCTTTTGTGTGGCGCATTTCCTGTTATCGGCCCCACTCGAGAGTTCACTGGTGATTGCAACAGCATTCAGTTCGACCAGTGTCGCGGTCACGGTCGCCGCCTGGAGCACGCACAGGCGCCTGAACAGTGCCAGCGGCCAGCTGCTTGTCGATGTTGCAGAGCTCGATAGTCTCTCGAGTGTTCTGATACTTGCAATCCTGCTCGCAATCATTCCGGCCATACAGGGGGATCAGATTAAATTGATGGCTCCTGTTGGATTAGTCACGATCTTGATCCTGCTCAAGCTCATGCTCTTCATCACCGGCTGCTATCTCTTTTCCCACTATTTCGAGCGCAGCTTCACACAATTCAACCGGCACTGGGAAAATTCGAAAACTGCCATGACCATTTCCGTTCTTGGAGCTGGCCTTGTGATTGCCGCACTTGCCGGTTACCTTGGTTTCCCGCTTGCTATCGGCGCCCTTTTTGCCGGTCTGGCATTCAGCCGAGATCCGGAGGCAGTCCGTACTGATACCCGGTTTGCCTATTTTTACGAGTTTTTCACACCTTTCTTTTTTATCTACATCGGGATGCAGCTCGAACCTTCACTGCTAGTGGACTCTCTGGGTATTGCAGCCATACTGTTGCTGCCGGCAGTGGTTGGCAAACTCGCCGGTGTCGGCATTCCGGCACTGAGGTTTCTCAAGAAGCGGGAGGCATTCCTTCTCGGCATCAGTATGATTCCCCGTGCCGAAATCGCCATGGTCGTGGTCTATCAGTGCCATTTGCTTGGCAAGGATGTCATTCCGGACAGGCTCTTTGGCGCCATGGTCGCCGTCTCGGTCATCACATCCATACTCGCACCCATAGCACTGCGAGTCATGCTAGTGCGATCTGCCAGTGAGGTGAAAAAATGAAATCCAGAAAACCCGATTCAGGGATTCCGGCCCCGGCGCATCCAGAGAATCGGCGTGAGCCCCTGCCGTGGCATCATCCGAAACCCTTCGAGGAAGATCCTGATGCACCGCAACGCATTATCGAGATCATGCAGAGCCCGGGTTACCGCCAGGCTGACGAGGACGTCTCTTTTCTGAATCTCGACGAAACAAGGGGGGTGCGACTCCAGATCGATTACCAGAAACCCGAATACCTGCTCGAAAAACACGGCATCAGACACACGATCGTTGTTTTTGGCAGTACACGTATCAATGAGCCAGAGGTCATCCGCCAGAAAGTCCAGAAGTTGAGGGAATCGCTCATGGCAGATCCGGAATCTGCCGATTTGAAAAAACGTCTCGCTACTATGGAACGACTCCTCGCAAAGGCGCATTACTACGATGTTGCCCGGGAGCTTGGTCATCTAGTCGGCAATGGTGGAAACGGACCCGATGACTTGCGTCTCGTCATGATGACGGGAGGTGGACCGGGCATGATGGAGGCGGCCAATCGTGGCGTCCATGATACCGGGAGCAAGTCGATCGGCCTCAATATCAGCCTGCCGCACGAGCAATATCCGAATCCCTACATCACGCCTAATCTCTGTTTTCGTTTTCACTATTTTGCATTGCGCAAGTTACATTTTTTACTCCGAACGCGGGCGCTCGTCGTGTTTCCGGGCGGGTATGGGACATTTGACGAACTTTTCGAAACGCTAACGCTTGTGCAAACCCGAAAGATCAAGCCGATTCCTGTTGTCCTTGTCGGCAAGGAGTTCTGGCAACAGGCATTCAACGTGGATTTCCTGGTCAACGAAGGTGTCATCGACGAAGAGGATCGCGAGCTCTTCTGGTACGCTGAAACGGCCGAAGAGATCTGGAACGGTATTTGGCAGTGGCATGAGGCAAACGGCACCCCCCTCTTCAGTGAATGATGACAAGGAAACAGTAATGAAAATTTCATTTCATGGTGCAGACAGGAACGTTACGGGATCCTGTCATCTCATCGAATGTGCAGGACGACGTATCCTGATTGACTGTGGGCTCTATCAGGGCAGTCGTGAACTGGTCGAAGAGAACAGCGAGGATTTCAGCTTCGATCCGGCATCCATCGATTTCCTGCTGCTGACGCATGCGCACCTTGACCATTGCGGTCGCATTCCCCTGCTCAGCAAGCGCGGATTCAAGGGCGAAATCATTACGACATCTGCCTCCCGGGAGCTGGCGCGCCTGGTCTTGCTCGACTCTGCTCATCTCCAGGAAGAAGAGGCCCGCTATCATGCCCGCCGTCGTGCCCGACACGGACACCGCTCCAGTCCCGCACCTCTCTACACGGTTCTCGACGCGCTCAATAGCAGCGAACATTTCGGGCGAACTGCCGAATACAGCAAGCCGCTGGAACTTTCGCCCGGCATCCGCGCAACATTCTACGATGCAGGCCACATTCTGGGCTCAGCCAGTATTTATCTCGAACTCGATGAGCATGATGATCATCGCAGAGTGCTCTTTTCCGGTGATATCGGCAATGCGGGCCGCGCGCTCCTGAGAGACCCTTCAACACCGGATCATGCCGACGTGGTCGTTATGGAGACAACCTATGGCGATCGACTGCACAAGGAACTGCAGCCGACCATTCAGGAACTCTATGACGCGATCAACGCAACAATGGAGCGTGGCGGGAACGTCATCATCCCGACATTTGCACTTGAACGCGCACAGGAACTGCTTTATTACCTTCGAAAAGGCATGATGCAGAAAAGCCTGCCAGGTTCGCTCCAGGTCTTTCTCGACTCTCCGATGGCGATTTCCGCAACAGAGATTTTCGAGCGCCATCCCGAGTGTTATGAATCCGATGTCGCCGAACTCTTTCGTGAAGGAGGTGACCCCTTCCATCTTCCGGGGCTGCATTTTACGCGCGAGACATCCGAATCGATCGCGATCAACCGATTGCGAAGCGGGGCCGTCATTCTGGCCGGTTCGGGAATGTGTACAGGCGGTCGTGTACGCCATCACTTGAAGCAGAACCTGTGGCGATCCGAATCAAGCGTCATCTTCGTCGGTTATGCCTCCAGAGGAACCCTTGCCCGTCGCATTATCGATGGTGCAAAAGAAGTCCATATCTTTGGTGAAGAGATCAAGATTCGCGCAAAAATTCATACCATCAGCGGTTTTTCAGCACATGCTGATCAGGCCGAGCTTCTGGCCTGGTTCAAGAGTATGCAGACACCGGAAAGAACCATTCTGGTTCATGGTGACAGAGAGGCCATGGAGCATTTCGCAGGACTTCTACCGGAAACCACGAGCGTGGAGATGCCGGAACTCGGTGAAAGCAGAAATCTCTGATCTTCGAAGCTGCGGCCAGGCGTGACGAAAAAGTAACAGAACCGGACGGACCGAAACCCGTCCGTTTTACGGAAAATGCATTATTTATATATTTCAATAGGATAACAACTTTTTATACAAAACTGTATCAGATTTCCGCGCATGTAAATCACAGACTTTAATCCTAATTTTTAGACTACATAACAATCAGTTAGACGCCACATGCAAACATCTGACCTGACTGGTTGTCACAATGTGACGCGTAACCTATTGTCCTGAAATCATTCCCAGACTTTTAATTCTCTATTACTACTACATTCTTATTATTAATCGACTCTGCCTAATTGTTATTGAGCACGTATCAGCTACATATTCATTTACCGTGACAACACACCAGAGGTAAATCACGATGGAAATGCTCTACCCCGTGGTCATCGTCGCGTTGGTCTTGGTAGCTGGACATTCGTTAATCAAATCCTCCATCAACAAGAGGCGTAAGCTCGCGATGGAGAGCAGAAGAAATTCTGACTACAGCAGGATTCTTACCCGCACAAACGGTGACTGGAAAATGGCTGAAAAACTGATTGCCATCGAGATGAAGCACAACAAGGGCATCTCCAGGGAAGAGGCAATCGTACGAATCAGCAACAGGATCGAACGCAAGACCCCAAGCAACCGCGATCTGCTTGTTATCTGATTCTGAGCACACCCTGGACGGCCTTGCTAACCAGGCCAACATGGTGAGGGCCTTGCGCCCTCGCCTCTTTATTGACCACTCCCCTTTTATATAAACTCTTGCATCCCGGCCATAGCATGTACGCACTCAGGCAGGTTGTTACTGATAACGTCACTGATCAGGGAAACAGCCTCCAGCCTCGGAAAACTCTTACGCCATGCGATAGCGATCACTCGCGATGGTTCCTTGTCAGCAAAGGAGATGCTCCTGTAGAGTAGCGCGGAATGCCTGTCAGCTGCACACGCAGTACATGGCAGAATCGTAATACCGAGGCCGGAGGCGACCATATAACGAATGGTCTCGAGTGACCCACCCTCAATCGTACTCTGGATGGAATTACTGTAACGACTGCCCTGCTTGCGGCACTCAGGGCAGAATTCGAGCACCTGATCTCGAAAGCAGTGACCGTTTCCCAGCAAGAGCACGCTCTCCTGTTCAAGATCCGCGGTAACCAGCCTCTCTCGCTCTGTTAACGGGTGCGCGGCCGGCAGCAATGCCACGAAAGGCTCAGTATAGATGGGCTTGGTTTCAATGCCGGGCTCATCATAGGGTTCGGAGATGATGATGACATCGAGCTCACCGTTTTTGAGTTTGTCCGTCAGAACTGCCGTGAAATTCTCCTCGATCGCGAGCTGCATTTTCGGCGCTTTCGAGGCAAGCTCGGGAACGATTGTCGGGAAGAGATAAGGGCCAACAGTGTAAATTGCACCAATACGTAACGGCCCTTCAAGCTGATTTCTGCCATGCTCGCTGAGCTGGTAGATCTTACTCGCTTCTTCAAGCACGCGCTGCGCCTGGGCGATGATGAGATCCCCTGCCGGAGTAATTGTCACTTCCCCCTTGCCACGCTCGAAAATTGGTACGTCAAGCTCCTCCTCGAGCTTGCGCACAGCGACACTCAGCGTCGGCTGACTGACGAAGCAGGCCTCCGCAGCTCGGCCGAAGTGCCTCTCCCTGGCAACGGCGACGATGTAGCGCAACTCGGTGAGCGTCATAACCTGTAATCCAGCGTGCCACCAACGACGATTTCCTGTTGCCGATGAATAAGCCTGATAGGCAAGAGTTGTACGCCGTTTTCCACGGCGTTTTTCAGCGCGTCTGCATAATCCGGATCAATCTGTAACGCCGGCCTGAAACAGCTCCCCTCCGGCCTGTTGATTGCTAAAAGCAGAACAGCGAGGTGTCCTTCTCTGGCAAGTCTCTCCAGAAGATACAGATGCTTGATCGCACGAAGAGAGACTGCATCCGGAAACTGGAGATAGCCATCCTCAAAGAGAGTGACATTCTTTACTTCAATATAGACTTTGTCGCCAGATTCGCCAGTAATCAGAAAATCCAGCCGGGAAACCTCGAGGCCCGAACGTTCAACCTTGACTTCACGCCGTATCGAATTAACTGCCGGAAGCTCGTCAATGCGCGCCTGCTCGATCGCTTCTGCGATGATGCTGTTGACCAGGCCGGTATTGACACCAACCCAGCCGTTTCCCATGTCGATGCGTTCGAGTGTCCACTTGAGCTTCCTGCGAGGGTTGTCATGGTAGCTGAGCTGGACCGGTGCGCCTGCAACCAGGCAACTCTTCATGCTGCCAGTATTTGGACAATGTGCAGTAACGATCTTGCCATCAGGGAGTTCGACATCTGCAAAAAAGCGCTTGTAACGCCGCAAGAGGCGCCCGTCTGTCAGCGCCGGCAGACGCATCAACCGATCGTAAAGCTTGCCGGGACCGGGCCGTTCCAGGGTTCGCAGGTGACAGATGTGACAGAGGCACCGTTCGGCCCGGTGCGGATATAGTCCTTGAGTCTTTCGAGCGATTCCATTCCTCCACTGGCAAGGATCTCGACCCGGCCATCCGGAAGATTAACGGCATGCCCGGCAAGGCCGAGGCTGTCTGCGACCTGCCTGGTCGAGGCACGAAAGAAGACGCCCTGGACATGACCGCTCACGATGCAGCGAATGGCGCTCACAGAATTTTCACGGTACAGAAACGGCCGGGGCGCATGGTTTCGCCATTCTCGAGATCGAAGAGCACGTCAACCGCGTAGGCAACGCCCTGCTCGAGCACACCTTCAGATACTGCACCGATTCGATAGATAAAGCCATCACGCCACTTATCGCCGACAAGAACTTGCGCAGCCTGTTGCGTTTCGTATTTACCGATATCGCTCGCCGAGACACGGGTCCGAGCAACCATGCGCTCTCCCTGGGCAATTTCTACAAGTGGATCCTTTTGCAGTGTCTTGAGAATCACCTGCCCTTGCCAGCTTCGCACTGCGATGATAACCCCGTCGAAGGGTGCCTTGATGACAGAGCGCTCGAGTGCGAGGTTTGCCGTTTCGAGTTCAGCTTTCGCCTCCTCGACCCTCGCCTCGGCATCGAGGTTTGCAATCGTGTAGTCCTGCAATTCGTTATTGGAGATGAGCCCCTGGTCGTAGAGCTCCGTTTCCCACTCGAGCTCTCTGGATGTCTTGTCGAGCGTGGCCTCGGCCTGTTTCAGCCTTGCGTTTGCGGTCTGGATCATGAGCTCGAAATCTCGCGGATCAAGCTTGATCAGCACGTCACCTTTTTTGACGACCTCTCCTTCGAGGACATTCACCTGCTCGACAATTCCGCTTTCGAAAGCACGAAGATCGACACTGTGCGCCCATTCGAGGCGAGCCCGTAGCTCTTCGGCATGCACAGGTAACTGGAAGGTTATCAGGGACAGGATAAGCAGGAGTGACCTAGTTTTCATTGAACAACTCACCGACTGGTTTATTCTGAAGCATGTGCAGGATTGCGATGGCGATGGCGAGATTGAAATCAGCTTTCATCTGCTCGACACGTGCGGCTGTTTGCATGGTCATGGCATCTCCCAGGTCTGCCTTGACCTCGAATTCGTAGAGTGTTCTGTTGCGGTCCAGGTTGAGATCCCTGAAGTGTCTCAGAACATCGGCCTGCTGACGCTTCGCCTGGTGTAGGTCGATGGACAACAGCAGCTCGAGCGTTGCATGACGCAGGTAACTGCTGGCTATCTGCCGGTACCCCTCGCCGAGCTCGTTACCAACTGTGCGCATCACTGCATTGTTGTTCTGGATTGCCTCGTAGAATTCCTGTTCATTTGCCGGTTTTTCCCAGTTCATGAGAGAGGAAATGTCCGGGAGACGTACCTCTTCGATAAATGCGCGGGGCCGGTTCATGGCAATCGCCAGCAACGAACGCGCGTTACGCTGCATCGCCTGGCTGGAAAATGTGGCTGTGCGAACCTTCTGATACTCGGTCTCGAGTTCAGCCACCTCGAGTTCCGATGTTTGACCGAGCTCCATGCGCGTGCTTGCCCTGTCGAAATCGATAAAGGCGATGGCCATCGCCTCGTTATCCCGCGCAGCAGCCTTGTCCGCCAGTGCTACATCGAAAAAACGGCGCAATACCAGTAACTGCGCCTGCTGCGTAGAAGAGAGAAAATGCCAGTAGCCACACGTGGAATCCGGCAAAGGCGTATCGATCAGCGGATTTTCTGGTTCGAGGCAGGAACGCAGCCGGCGAACCAGTTGTTCTGCCCCGCCGAGACCGACAGCAGGATGCTTGTCATCGATCTGCGTGAGTACAAAATCGATGGTGAGGTATTTCGGCAGCGGTTCAGCATGCGCCCCGACGGAGAAGACAAGGCAAGCTGCCAACAGCAGATAACGTGCGTGACGCATCAGCTGTTGTTCTCTTCGCTCATCTTTTCACGCTTGTATTTCGTGAACGACATCTTTTCATACTCCTTGTCGATCACATATTGCCCCAGAAGCATGAACTCCTCCGGGCTGCCAGTAGCCCCGGTGAATCGGGCGCGCTTGATCGGGTTGCCCTCGAGGTCGATAAACTGAAAGACCGGTGTCGCGCGTACCCGAAACTGTTTCAATGCAAAATCCTTCTGCACAGTCGTTTCACCGGTGAAATCCGTCATTTCCAGATCACCCTCGACATCCATCGACAGGATCAGGAAATGCTCCTTGAAGAAATCCTGGACATCGCTGCGATTCAGGACTGTGCTTTTCATCCTGTGGCAATAGGGGCACTCGTCCATTTCGAACATGATCAGGATGGCCTTTTTATCGTCGTCGCGTGCGTTTTCGATCTCCTCGGTCATATCACCGAAGGTTTCGTCGAAAAAGTTGCTACCCGGGTCACGCAGTTCGACCGCATTTGCAGCAGAATAAAAACAGAACCCCAGTAGAACCGGTAATAGCTTGCCGATCATTTTTCTTCCTCTATCTGTTGCGCATTGTTTTGAGTTTCGAACGAGTCGATGTAGCTCTCGATCATTTCTGCGGTAACAGGTCCGTTCTGGTAGGCGACAACCGCCCCGTCCGGATTAACGATGTAAGTCGTGGGCAATCCCTGTATTGCGCCGACAATTCCAGGTTTGACCGGTGTCGATCGCAGGACAGGGTAACTAATGCTGTATTTTTTCTTGAAATTCTTCAGCTCATTCACAGTTGCGTACTCATGATTGATACCAAGAACGACGGCCTTGGTATCCTTGTACTTCTCATGAAAACTGACCAGGTCCGGAATCTCCTCCTTGCATGGCGGGCACCAGGTGGCCCAGTAGTTCACGACAACCCATTTTCCCTTATATTCGCTCAGTTTATGAATATTATTATTCAAGTCATTGAGTAATATGTCATTTTCAGGTTCCATATTGGCCGACAGTGGCATCGCAAGCCATAACAGAAGCACAAACAGAAATTTATTCATGAAGCATCTCGCCTGTGAGCATCAAGATCCAGATATTACAACGAAACACCGATTTCGTGCAGGCTTCAGTTACAATGTCCGGACATGAGATCGGAGCTGCAAAAGAGCAATATGAGCATCACCATCTACCACAATCCGAAGTGCAGTAAATCCCGCCAGACACTACAGTTGTTGCGCGACAACGGTATCGAGCCGGAAGTCGTGGAGTATCTGAAAACCCCGTATACAGCGGCACAGATCGAGGAGTTGCTCGACAAGCTTGGTATTCTTGATCCGCGGGAACTGATGCGCAAGAAAGAAGCGGTCTACAAAGAGGCCGGACTCGATGACGACTATCTCAGCCGCAGCGATCTCGTCGATGCCATGGCGCAATGCCCGAGCATCGTCGAGCGCCCGATTGTCGTCCAGGGCGAGAGGGCCGTTATCGGTCGTCCTCCCGAGAATGTGCTGGATCTGATCAAATGAGTTACATCCTTGTCCTCTACTACAGCCGTCATGGTTCGACCCGCGCCGTCCCGGATACGGGTGCTCCCTATGCCACGCTCGATGACCTGCAACACTGCTCCGCGCTGGCCCTGGGAAGTCCCACACGTTTTGGAAACATGGCGGCAGCCTTGAAATATTTCCTTGATGGCACCTCCTCCCTCTGGATGGATGGCTCCTTGCGCGGAAAGCCAGCGACCTGTTTTACGTCGACCTCATCACTGCATGGCGGCCAGGAGACCACGCTGCTCAGTATGATGCTGCCCCTGATTCATCACGGGATGCTGCTGATGGGACTGCCCTACACAAATACAGAACTCCTGCATACGACAAGCGGTGGTACGCCCTATGGTGCCAGCCATCATGCGGGTGTGGACAGTTCTCCCGAATTGTCGGATGACGAAACCTCTCTCTGCACAGCACAGGGGCGACTGCTCGCGGAGACCGCTCTCAAGCTGCAGTCATGAAGATCACCATTGCACGCGTGCTTGCCCTTGTCCTGACAGGCATGCTTGCCATACTCGTGGTCATCTGGGTCTCGAACTCGGAAAGCGACTCGAAATTACTGCTCTACCTGCTGGGCATCGTTCCGTTGTTACCCTGGATCCGGGGATTGCTGCACGGTACGCCCAGGGCATACCTGGGAGTCTCCCTCGTCAGCCTGCTCTACCTGCTTCATGGCAGCGTGGAGGCTTTCACGACGAACTCGCTCTACGGCTGGATCGAGGCTGTCATCGCCCTCTGCCTGATGTTTTCTGCCGCCATGTATGCGCGATGGGCCAGCATGGAAAGCTGATGCTGCGTCAATTCCCTCTCAGGCTCTCGCGCGAGAGACAGCGGACTTTCACGAATTTCATCGTCGGCAGGAATCCGAAAGCCTTGCGAGCCGTCGACCGTCTCTGCAAGTCGAGATCTGCCGATTCACTCTATCTGTGGGGAGAGTCCTGCGGGAAGACTCACCTGCTGCTTGCCGCCCTGGACGCTGTTGAAACGCATGGCGGAGAAGCCGTCTATCTCCCGATGCGCGAGATCGTTGCGCTCTCTCCTGCCTGCCTGGAAGGGTTCATGGCCAGGGACCTCCTGTGCATCGATGATATCGAGGAAATTGCCGGCAAGCCCGCGTGGGAAGAGGCCCTGTTCCATCTCTACAATCGCACCAGGGATCATGACGGACGGCTGCTGCTTTCCGGTCATACAAGCCTTTCAAGACTTGGCATCGAGTTGCCCGATCTGAAGTCGAGGCTCTCCTGGGGGGCAAGCTACAGGCTCCATGCACTCGACGACCAGGGCCGACATGAACTGCTCCTCCAACTGTCACGTGAAAGGGGCATGGAGATGACTGGCGAGGCCGTTGATTACCTGCTGAGACGCTACTCGCGCGACATCAAGGCACTGGTCACCCTCATGGACGACCTCGACAAGCGCTCGCTCTCGGCGAAGCAGAAGTTGACGATCCCGTTTCTGCGTCAATCCTTGTCCGAAATAAACTCCGAGACCGGCTGATTACCGTGATAGAGACCGCTGGCACGGTAGCGCAACAAGGCATGCCTGACCAGTACCATCACCACGGAAGCGACCGGTAATGCCAGCAATATTCCGAAGAAGCCGTAGAGTTGCCCCCCCGCCATGATGGCAAAGATTACTGCCACGGGATGCATGCCGATCCTGTCACCAACAAGCTTGGGGGTCAGGAACATGCCCTCGACCAGTTGCCCGACGATAAAGACGAGTATCACCCAGGGTAGCATGTCGATACCCTTGAACTGCATGATGGCTGCGATCCCGGCGAACAGGATCCCGATGATGAGACCGAGATAGGGCACGAAACTTACCAGTCCTGCAAAAAGACCAATGAGAAGTGCGAAATCGAGTCCGACAAGCATCAGCCCGCTGGTGTAGATAATACTGAGCCCGGCCATGACGAGTATCTGTCCACGCAGGAAAGCACCAAGCATCTCGTCGGCCTCTCTGGCCAGTCCGCTGACTGTTGGTTCGATCGAGCGAGGCAGGAGTGCATGGATACCTGCCACGAGATCGTCCCAGTCTCTGAGCAGATAGAAAGTCAGTACCGGGATCAACACAAGATTTGCCGCCCACCCGAGCAAGGTAATCCCTGACTCGGATACCGTTCCCAGCATGCCAAGAATGGTACCTCCCGCTTCCTTCCAGTTTTCCGACAGCAGACTCTGGATCTGCCCGACGTCAGAGAAATTGATGTAACCGCCGAAGCGATCGTTAATCCATGGAATCAAGGTCGTCTTGGTCCACTCGATATAGCCGGGTATCTGCTTGAGAAGCGTACTGATCTGGGCTTCCAGCTGCGGCATGATCACGATCCCGAGTATCAACAGCACCAGCAGGATGAGAAGGAATACGAGACTGACTGCCAGCACGCGCCTGATCTTGCGTGCTTCGAGCTTGTCAACGAGGGGATCGGCGAGGTAGGCCAGCAACGCGCTGACAACAAAAGGCGTCAGTATTGGCGAGAGGAGGTAGAGCAACCAGCCGAGAATGATAAAGATGGCCAGGGAATACCAGCGTTGCGATTCACTTGTGAACAAGTTGCGCTCTCCTGGTCCACTTGATGACATAGTCGATTCCGCTGCTGATGGTTGTTATGGTCACCAGGGCGATCAGCAGTTTGATCAAGAAACCGGGTATGGTCACGATCTGGGCGAACACGACCAGAAGGACCAGCAGAATCTGGACAAAAGTGTTTACCTTGCTGATCAGCGTTGGTTCCCCACCGACTTTGCCGACATGGTGGTGGTAATAGGTAGCACCGGCGACGATCACAAGATCACGCAGAAAGACGAGCGCGACAAGCCAAAGCGGTAGTAGCCCGAGCCAGCCAAGAGCCAGGAAACTCGAGACCAGCAACAGCTTGTCAGCAAGCGGATCAAGCAAGCCGCCGATCCATGTCTGCCAGTTGAATCGCTTGGCGAGAAAACCGTCGATGCCGTCTGAAATGCCAGCAACCGCAAAAAGAATAAGCGCGTAGCCATAGGCATTTTCGAGAAGGAGCCACAGGATCGGCCCGACCAGCAGTATGCGAAATACGCTGATGATATTGGGTATCTGTCTCAACAGATTCAATGTCGTCCTGTCCCTGAAGAAACTCAGGAGAGTCCGGCGGCCTGGTCGGGCGTGTAGGCCTTGATCGAGAGCGCATGCAGTTCATCGGAGGCTATCTGCTGCTGGACAGTGTTCATAACCATCCGGTGCCTCTGGATCAGCGATTTGCCCTCGAATTCCGGAGAGATGACAACGGCCTCGAAATGGCGACCATCTCCGGTGACCTCGACATCGGCGCCCGGCATGCCGGCCTTGATAAGATCAACGATAGCTTGTGTTTCCACAGTTAACTCCAATGCTGTCGATAATGGGCACGATTATATCTGCAAGGAAATGCCTTTTCCTCCCTGATCTACGTTCGCATCAGCGACCCTCGCGATAATTTCCGCTATCTGTCTCATGGTAATGGTGTCACAATATCAGGAGTTCTCAATCATGCTCGACCGGGGACGACCTTATCCTGGTGGTGCGACACGACCGATGGCAAAGAAGAAAAAACACCACGCCTCCAGCGCAAAATCACTTCATCGTCACAAGCTCTACGAGTATTCCGTTCAGTGCCCCGAGGCCGAGGTCGATTTTATCCAGAACACCTTCAAGCGTTTCAGGAAGCGCAACGCTCGCCTGCTGCGCGAGGATTTTTGTGGTACCGCAGCCGTTTGCGCTGAATGGGCCAGGCGCCACAATCGGAATATCGCGACAGGCGTCGACCTTGACGCGGAAGTTCTCGACTGGGGCAAAAACAATCATCTCTCTAGACTGACGGACTCGCAACGCAAGCGCGTTACCCTGCTCAACAAGAATGTACTCACTGTCTCCACGGGAAAAGTGGATGCCATTGCAGCAATGAATTTCAGTTACTGGCTCTTCAAGGAGCGGAAGGATCTCAAGCGCTATTTCAAACGTGCCTTTCGTGCTCTTGTTGATGACGGGATTCTGTTCCTGGATGCCTACGGAGGATACGAGGCATTCCAGGAAGTCATCGAAGAGCGCGAGATCGACGAGGACGGCTACAGATTCACCTACATCTGGGAGCAGGAGCAATTCAATCCGGTAGATAACGGTTTGATCTGCAATATCCATTTTGAATTTCCCGATGGCAGACGCATGGAACGTGCTTTCCGTTACGACTGGCGACTCTGGACGCTTCCGGAGATTCGTGACCTGTTGCAGGAATGTGGATTCAGGCGGATTACCACCTGGTGGCAAGGTTACGATGAAGATGGAGAAAGCGACGGGGATTTCGAGATTGTCACCAGGGCCGATGCTGATGCCGGATGGATCTGCTATCTCGTAGCCGAGAAGTGATGACATTCTTACCATCCTTAATGCGGCGTCGACTGTGACAGTCAGAAACCTGCTCTTTGAGAAAAAAGGGCAAGTCCCCCGCTGCAACTGCTCCCTGGCAGTTATTCCCCTGGCATCCTCCGCAGCAGTTTCTTCGACGGCTACCTGTTACTGAAGACACGCGCGCTGATCCGGTCGCTACGTCACGGCCCGTCCTGTTCTCCACTCTTCCCTGTGGATATCATGCACGGGGAAATGGAAAAGCCATCACGGATGCAATATCTGGCTGACGGTTCCTGATCATGAGGATGCGATCAACGCCAGCAGCCACTCCTGAACAGGCCGGCAGGCCATGCTCGAGAGCTGCAAGAAAATGTTCATCGATCGGCATGGTCTGCACTCCCCTGTTCCTGCGCCTTGCATTCTCGATCTCGAAACGGCGCCTCTGTTCACGCGGGTCAGCAAGCTCCTGGAATCCATTCGCCAGTTCAATGCCATCAACATAGTATTCGAAGCGCAATGCCAGCCCCGGATCATCGGGCGAAAGCATCGCCAGTGAGGCCTGGCTGGCTGGAAAGTGATAAACAACAACTGCTGGCTGTTGTTTCATCCAGGAGGCTGTGGCGATATTGAAAATCATCTCGACCAGACCCTCGTCGGGATGATTCCCGGGCATGACGATACCAAATTCCCCGGCAAGCGCTCTGATCTCTTCCCGCGAGGCGGATCTGAGATCAACGCCGGTGGTCTGCTCAAACAGGGCATGATAGGTGATCCTTGTTGCCGGCTTGTCGATCGCGGGAATCAGCAGAGACATGAGGGCCTCAACTTCATCGATAAGATCGAACATGCCGAAGCCCGTGCGATACCATTCGAGCATCGTGAACTCGGGATTGTGATTGCGCCCCTGTTCGTCATTTCTGAAGACATGGCACAACTGGTAGATGGACCCGGATCCCGCGCACAGCAGCCGTTTCATGAAAAATTCCGGTGAAGTTTGCAGGAACAGAGGCTCTGTGTCGGAGCCAGCGGCGGCTTTTATGGATTCAATCGACGCATCCGGGTTTGCGGCTGATGCAAGCGCCGGAGTATCAACTTCCAGGACCTGCCGCTCGGAAAAAAACTTTCTGATGATCGCCAGCAGTTCCGCACGATCCCTGAGCATGCCCAGGGACGCGCAAGGCCGCCAGTCGCTCATTCGTCCTTGGCGCGCGACACATATTCTCCGGTGCGGGTGTCAACCTTGATCACTTCATCGATCTGAACGAACAGAGGTACACGCACGACTGCCCCCGTCTCGAGCGTTGCCGGCTTTCCTCCACCGCCCGAAGTATCCCCCTTGAGCCCCGGATCTGTTTCGACAATTTTCAGGGTAACGAAGTTCGGCGCCTCGACACTCAACGGGTGGCCATTCCAGAGCGTGACAGAGCAGAGATCCTGCTCCTTGATCCAGTTGACGGTATCGCCAACGGCCGTCTTGCTGGCCTGGTACTGCTCAAAAGAATCCGGATCCATGAAATGCCAGTACTCACCATCGTTGTAGAGATACTGAAGACTCAAATCCATGACATCGGCAGCATCGACACTCTCGCCGGATCTGAATGTCTTCTCAATCACACGTCCTGTTTTCAGGTTGCGCACCTTGACCCGGTTGAATGCCTGCCCCTTGCCGGGTTTGACGAATTCGTTTTCGATGATGGAATATGGGTCGCCATCAAGCATGATTTTAAGTCCACCACGGAATTCGTTGGTATTGTAGGTTGCCATCTTGACCTCGAAAAATCAGACAAACGACTATGATAACCCGAACATTCGAGATGCCAAAAATTCCGCACTGGCAAAAGCAAATGGCAACAGGCTTCAACCGTGTCGCTGACCTGCTTGCATGGCTCGAAATCGAGCCAGCCTCTCTCGAAAACCAGATTGATCCCGCATCGTATTTTCCGATGAAAGTTCCATGTGCCTTCGCTGCACGTATGCGCAAGGGTGATCCGCACGACCCCCTCTTGCGGCAGGTACTCCCGTTACATGTCGAAAAAGAGACCGTTCCGGGTTTCATCAGCGATCCCGTCGGCGACCTCTCGGCAAGCGATGGTCAGGGAGTCATCCAGAAATACCATGGTCGGGCCCTGCTCGTGACAACGGGTGCCTGTGCGATCCATTGCCGCTACTGTTTCAGGCGACACTTCCCCTACCAGTCTCACCATATCGAGCGCATCCTGTCTCCGGAAAGCATTGAGACACTCGGTCATGCAAATATCGAGGAAATCATCCTGAGTGGCGGTGATCCGCTTGCGCTCAGTGACAGTCGGTTGAGAGTGCTGATCGACTCACTCGGGAAGCTGGAAAACCTCAGACGGTTGCGTATCCATACACGCTTGCCAGTCGTCATCCCGGACAGGGTAACGCAGAGGCTTATCGACATGCTTGTCGGTTTTCGTCATCCCGTGACAGTTGTACTGCATATCAACCATCCGAACGAGATTGATCAACAGACAGAGCAAGCGTGCAGAAGACTTCTCAATAGTGGAATACATCTGCTGAACCAGGCAGTTCTGCTCAAGGGGGTCAATGACGATGCCGGAGTCCTGGAAGAGCTCTGCGTCAAGGGCTTCGAGGCGGGTATCCTCCCCTATTATGTGCACCAGCTCGACCGGGTTTCGGGAAGTGCACATTTCCAGGTCTCATCCGCCGACGCACTGCAGCTTGAGGAGGTATTGCGAAACACCTTGCCCGGTTATCTGCTGCCTCGATTTGTTACCGAGATTCCTGGCAGGAAATCCAAGATACCGCTCACCAAGAAGATTTATTGACAATTATGTAACAAGGTTGCTACTTTTCATTTATATTGTTTTTATAATATTATCTGAACGTTACCCGAAAAAGTTATTACAAAAAATGGATATTGCACGTAACGAGTTACCACATGAGTCTGAAAACACCGGGCTGGTCAAACTGCACATGCTCAGCGCAGGGTTGCAGTCCGGCAAGTCCGAGCAGTATGCCAACCGGCTCAGACAGAACGGAATCGCCATCGAAAGCCTGCATGTGAACTCTGTACAAGAGTTTGAGCTCACACTGCAATCAAGCCTCATTGATCTGGTGCTCTGTGACGCTGAGAGTTCCGATATCCCGCTCGAAACCATCATCTACGGCGTGCAGCAATATAATCCCGAAGCAGCGGTCATAGTGGCAGGTGACGCATCGGTTCTCGAGGAACACGCGTTCGGGATCACGGACATCATTAACGCCGATCATGAACACGAGTCCCTGCACCGGATGAACAGGGCCATACAGCTGTTGCTGGCCAATCGCAAAATACGTGATCTCGAGCAGCAGTGCCGCTCCTTCGAAACACGCAGCCAGATGCTGCTCGACACATCCAGGGAAGCCATTTGCTATACCCATGCAGGCATGCATGTCTTTGCAAATCCATCCTATCTCGAACTCTTCGGGATCTCGGCTGATGACAACGAAATTGAATCTGTCACGCTCATGGACCTGGTAACGCCGGAGTATCATCGTGATCTCAAACGTATGCTGAAACTGAGCCAGCAGGCCAACGAGAAGGAATACTCTCTCGAGATTGGATGCAAACGAGCCAGCGGCGAAACCTTCATGGCAGACATGATCTTCAGTCCGGTCATCGTCGATGAAGAGCGCAGTGTTCAGGTCATCGTCAGGGAAAAGCAGGACGAGTCCCCGGATGCAATGCCGAATATCGATCTTCTCAGCGGTCTCTACAGCAGCAACTACTTCCAGGGAACGGCTTCCGAGATCATCGATCTGGCAAAACAGTCAGGCAAGGTCTTCGCCCTCTACTACATCGCGATTGACAGGTACATGCAGATGCGGGAGGCCGTCGGACTCCGGGAGTCCAACGCCATCATCAAGGATATCGCCGACATTCTGGGCAATGCCCTCTCCTCGGAAATGCGCAAGACTCTCGCGCGCATTGGTGATCATGCCTTTGCCTTCATCGCTCCGACGGGCAACGACCGTGGACCTGTGCATAAAGTCGCTGAACGACTGGTTACACTTGTCGGCAAGCACGCTTTCAAACAGATCCCCGATGCCAGGCAGCCCAGGGTCAGTATCGGCATCGCCTTCTCTGATCATGAGAACATATCTGACGCCAGCGACTTTATCGACCATGCCTACCATGCCTGCTCATCAGTTGCTGAAGGCGAGAAGCCGGTCGCCATTTATGGCGAGACCCCGTCTGCGAGCGAGGAGACGGCCCCTCTTCATCCGGCCCCGGTCGTCAGCAGCGAGGAAGCGGATTCGGTGGACCTCGTCAAATATGCGCTTGAAAATGAAAGGATCAGCCATCTGCTCGTCGCGATGCTCAATCTGGATGGTGATGATCCGATGCAGAATTATATCGTCGACATCGAGTTCAGCGATGACAAGGGTGTCCGGACGCCATACAGCGAGATCAGCGATGCGGTCATGGCCTCTGGCAAGGCTGCCGTCATTGACGACCTGATACTCAGAAAAATGGCGGAGTTACTCAGCACTTCCAGCGACCGGAACAATATTTTTTACCTGCCACTGAGTCCGGCTTCCTTTAGCGATGAAAACTTCATCCAGCGTATCGAAAAAGTCTTGAGACACCACAGTCTCAAGCCACAAGCATTTTCGTTCATTCTCGATGGTAAAGACGTTCGGCAGCATCTCGGCGAAGCAAAAACTTTCTGTCAGGCCATCCAGGCGATGGGAAGCACTTGTTATGTCAGCGGGTTTGCGGAACGCGAGGATGATCTTGCGTTGATTCGGGAAGTCTCCGTTGATGGCGTCTGGTTTTCCAGCAAGCTCGCCGATGGCTTTTCAAGCAGTGACAACAAATTGCAGCGGCTAAAGGACCTGACTACAGCACTCAAGTCCCTGAACAGGAAGACCATCCTCGGGCACATCAATTCGCCCTCTGTACTCGCAAATGCCTGGGGTATCGGTGTCAATTACATTACCGGCCCCTTCCTTCACAAGGGTTCAGGAAAACCGGATTTCGATTTTTCCCGTTATAACTAGCGACAGGATACGCGTCTGCTGCTAGCTATTCGTCACACCCTGCGGCACATGCCCTGTCGGAACATGCTTGCTGGCTGAATGGCAATGCACTGGCTGATCATCGAAAAAGATGTCGGCACCGAATGCTGTCAGGAAAGCACTCTTGTCCATGCCCCCGAGGAACAGTGCCTCATCGATTCGTATGTCCCAGGACCTGAGTGTCCTGATGACACGCTCGTGAGCCGGCACACCACGCGCAGTAATCAATGCTGTACGGATCGGCGAGGCGTCTGCCGGCATGATGGTCTGTATCTGGTGCAGCACAGAGAGAAATTGCTTGAAAGGACCGCCCGGTAAAGGTGTTTTGGCCGATGCACGCTCACTGGCCTCAAAGGCCTCGAGTCCCTGCTCCTGATAAACCCTTTCAGCCTCGTCGGAGAAAATGACTGCATCACCGTCGAAAGCAATACGCAGTAGCTCATCCTTGCCATTGAAAGAAGAGGTATCGAGCCCCGGCATGATCGTGGCAGCTGCCATTCCGGAGTCCAGCGCCTGCCGAACATCCTCTGCGTTGGCCGACAAAAAGAGATGCGCACCAAGCGCTTTGGCATAGTCGAAGGGACTCTCGCCACCGGTGAAGGCAGCACGGGTGATATCCAGCTTGTGGTGATGGATGGAGTTGAAAACTCTCAGGCCTGTGTCGGCGCTGTTTCTGGATAGCAGAACAATTTCTACATGAGCCCGGTTCTCGAGAAGGGCATTCAGACCGAGGAGTTTTTTCACAAGCGAAAAAGCGATACCAGGCCCGAGAATCTCGTCTTCATGGTCTATCTGGTACTGACAGTAGGCATCTATACCCTGCTGTTCGAAAATCCTGTGTGACTGATCGAGATCGAAGAGTGCTCTCGAAGAGATCGCGACGACGAGTCGATGCTGGTGAGTGGGTCCCGGCAGCTGGCTCACCAGGGCATGAACATTCTCACCGGATTGGAGATCTTGTTGACTCCCCTGCTCATCCTGCCCATGTTGTGCCCCATATAATGGGCCGTTGTACTGATCTGGCGGATATCCTGGTTGAGTGTGCGCATGCTCTGGTCCATGTTATTCAGATTGGCCAGCATGGGCTTGAGCGTCAGGACAGTGTCGTCAATCGAATCCATGGTCACGGCCATGGTCCTGACGTTGGCTGTCATTTCACCCATATTGGCTGCCATGGTTTGCATGTCGCCTGCGAGAATCGTCATGTTGGTATCGACGCTGACAGCCAGAAAGTGGACATCGCGGGCCAGGTTGTAGATGAGGTAAAACCCGTAGGCTGCGAGAATAACGAATGCAAAGAGAGACGGATAGACAATCAGTTCCCACCGATTGATTTCCTTCTGATCATCAAACTCTTTACTTTTCATCAGGTTGTGCACTGGCCAGCATCTTGAACCTGCCAATGTAGTACAGATCGCACTAACTGTCAATGCAGGCGTTTTTACGCATAATCCCGATATTTCAGGAAATTAATCGTCAAAATTAGCGGATTAGATGAGGATAAATCTCTGCTGCCAGTGCATTGAACTCCCTGACTCCGGGATCACGCGGATCAAGTTCCATTGCAGCGAGTCCTTCACTGAAAGAGTGCAGAAAGACCGGTCTTTGCGACAATCTTGGCATGAGGAAGCGGATACCGGGCAAGCTGACGAGAGCCGCGGCGGTTTCATAGGATTCGTTGGCCGCTGTTTGCATGTCAACACGGTTGATAAAAGCACAGACCTCGGGCGGTTTCGGCAGCTTCGAAACGATAGAGTTGACGTAACGTGTGAAGCGCTGGGTTGACCAGACATCCGCCTGACTTGGCGGGACCGGAACGACAATTTTGTCAGCTGAAAGCAATGCTTTCTTGAGAGATTCCATGTCCGCTGTGCCGACATCGACAAGCACTTCATCATAGTCGTCATAGTTGATACCGGCGGCCCACTCCCTGCGCCCGATCACCCGGATATGCGGCTTGTAGCCCTCCTCGCTTCTCACATAGGCCACATCAGTGAGCGTGGCCTGAGGATCGAGGTCAATCGCCAGAACGCGCTGGCCAGACAAAGCGAGCCAGACCGCCAGATTGAATGTGACTGTACTTTTTCCCGAGCCGCCTTTCAGGCTGCCGATGACTGTTATCATTGTTTCTTCCTCTCGTGCACGGTCTGCTCGCCGTTTTCTACCATGGCATGCCGAACCCGCCGGGGAAAGGCATGACTCCTCCTGAAGGATAGGGATAGCTGTATGGTGACGGATAGGTATAGGGATAGCCGAGTGGCGGCGTCATCATAGTCGGCGCCACGGGATAGGGCGTCACCTGGGGAACCACCGGCGCAGGGTTGACCTGTGGAACCCTCATGGGATCCAGCGGCGCCGGACACGCCTGAACCTCTTGCTGCTGGGTGGTTTGGGGTGCGGTAGCATGTTCTTCCGGCTTTGACGAATCCGCAAGGGTCTTGCGCTTTCGGAGTGGTCTGAAGACATACCCCTGCTGTTCGAGTGACCTGAGCATTTGCTGGTCATCCTGCTGGTTCATGCCGGGATGATCGTCTTCCTCCTTGGCAGAAGACTCCAGACGCAAAGCGTCATCTTTCAGACGAAAATGGTAGATTTCGCCTTCATGTTCATATCCTGCAGCGCCTGCCATGGATGTCTGAAACAACAGTGTCAATCCGGTAACAAGAACGCTGTATGCTCGTTGCATGATCCTCAATTCAAACCATCATCAGAGTCGGAAGAAGTATCGCGCAGACGGATGCCCCGTCGCTTGCGCGGCTTGTGCTCACTCTCCTCCAGCACGTCCCGTATGAGGGATTCTGGCTTCTTCTCCTCTGGTGATGCCTGCTCTTTGGCAGGTTGAATCGGCGCCGAAATCAGTTCAAGGTCCTCTTCAGAAGCCTGACCTGTTTCGATTATATCGTCAAATCGTTCTTTTTCTGCAGCACCGGGCTGCCTGACTGGTGCTTGCTCTGTTTCCGGCAGCGCTTCACGTGCCAGAGGTTCCTGAGCAAAAAGCTCCTCTTCAGCTGTGGGTTCAGGCTCTGCGCGTGCTTCAGGCTCTGCGCGTGCTTCAGGCTCTGCGCGTGCTTCAGGCTCTGCGCGTGCTTCAGGCTCAGGGGCCGATGGCGGTGGCTCGGGAGCTGGCCTCGGTTTCGGCGCAGGTGGCGCTGCTGGAGGAGGCGGAGGCGCTGCGGTTGGCTCCTTTCTCTTGCGGAAAAAACCAAGCAACCAGCGAATGATTCCACCGATCAGTCCTATAAGGGCAAACAGCACCGTGATAAATGCAGACCAGAGCGGTATGAGCCTGTCAGACAGTTTCCTGCGCGGCTTCTCTTCCTCTTCTGCCAGCGCTGCGCCTTCAAATTGCTGACAGATCTTGGTTGGTGGAGGTACATCCATGCCTGCAACAGCATAGAGCGATTCCCTCGCCTTGCAGGTGCTGAGGGGAATGACAACCAGCGTCAACACCGTGGAGACCATGACTCCCGCCGCCAGCGAAATTGCCATTCCCTGAAAGATCGGGTCAGTCAGGATGACAGAAGAACCACCTACAAGTGCGAGGGCAGTGATGATGATTGGCCGGGTCCGTGTCTTGCAGGCACGCACCACCGCTTCCTCCAGCGAGGTCCCGGCCTGGACTTCATGAATCGTGAAATCAACCAGCAGGATTGAGTTACGAACGATAATACCGGCAAGGGCAATCCAGCCAATCATGGAAGTGGCGGTGAACTCGGCATCGGCAAGCCAGTGAGCGGGAATGATACCCAGCAGCGTCAGCGGGATCGGCGCCATGATGACAGCAGGTATACGGAAATTCTTGAATTCGATCACGACGAGGAAATAGATCAGCGCAAGCGCAACCATGAAAGCGGCACCCATGTCACGGAACGTCTCGTAGGTGACAGTCCACTCCCCTGCCCACTCAAACGCCGATCTGGTGTCATCAGACGGTGGGCCCATCCATTCAATATTATCCAGCAAGTACTCGCCATCCGGCGTGATGTAAGCCCTGTCTTTAAGAATATCCTGCACCTGCATCATGCCGTAAACAGGCGCAGCAAGTCGTCCGCCGACATCTGCAACAACATATTCAACACCACGTAAATCCTTGTGATAAATGATGTTGTCTTCTTGTTGCTCGACAAACCTGCCGAGCTCCCTCAAGGGGACCGTGACATTTTGGGGTGTCGAGATCGGCAGATCGCCAAGGCGCCCGACCTGTGACCGGTCTGCAAAGGGGAGTTGCAGGATGATATTGACAGGTTCCTTGCCTGCCGCTTGCTTGACATCACCCAGCGGCTGACTACCCAGCGCCATGACCAGGTTTCTGTTGATAGCGTCCTGTGTGATACCCAGCAGCTGTGCCTTGTCCGTGTCGATTTCGAAGCGCCAGTAGGTCATATCTTCCATCATGAAGTTGTCCACATCCCGCAGACTTTCAGCTTCAGAGAAAAATCCCGTCAGATCAGCAGCGACCTTGCGCCGGGTCTGGGGGTCTGGTCCGTAGACTTCTGCCACGACGGACTGCAGGACCGGTGGTCCCGGTGGCATTTCCACAACTGCAAACTTTGCGTCAATGTCCGCGAGCATCTCGTTCAGAGCAGCCCTGGCTGCGACAGCCACCTCGTGGCTGGTACGCATGCCATTTTCCTTGCGAATGTGCTTGTCGAGTAGCTGGATCTGCACCTCGGCTTGCCATGGGTACTGGCGCATGTAGTAATGGCGTACCATGCCATTGAAGTCGAAGGGCTTGGCTGTTCCCACGTAATTTTGTACAGCCGTGACTTCTTCGAAAGTACGGAGTTTCTCTGCGATACGAGCAGCCACGTTTGCTGTGTCAGGCAAGGCCGTGCCTTCCGGCATGTCGAGGACCACAGTAAATTCGGGCTTGTTATCCAGCGGCAACATCTTGACCGCGACGGATTTGAAATAAAACATCGAGCACGCAAGGATCAGCAGCCCCCACAGCGTAAGGTTGAACAACTTCCGCCTGCCGGGGTTGTCGATCATCGGGCCTAGAACTTTACGGTAGAGCCCTTCGAGACGTTCGGCCTCCTTGTGTTCGCGTTTCTCTGCCGTTTCGAGATAGCGCATGGATGGCATGAGTATGCCAACGCGCGACATCCAGGGCGTAAAGGCGAAGGCTGCAAAGAGAGATATCAGCATGGCGACCGATCCCAGTTTCGGGATGGGTGACATGTAGGGTCCCATCATTCCGCTGACGAAAGCCATCGGTAGCAATGCGGCTATGACTGTGAAAGTTGCCAGGATGGTCGGGTTACCGACCTCGCGAACGGCATCAACTGCCGTGGCAAGGTCCGTCTTTCCATTTTCGAGCCAGCGGCGGTAGATATTTTCGACAACAACAATGGCGTCGTCCACGAGAATGCCGATCGAGAAGATCAGTGCAAAGAGACTCACGCGGTCAATCGTCATGCCCCAGATAAGACCGACGAAAATCGTCATCAGAAGGACCACCGGAATGACGAGCGTAACCACGATGGCCGGCTTGAAGGCTCTAAACGCCAGCAAGACCAGGACTGTCACGAGTCCGGTTGCGATAAAGAGTTTGAACAGGAGTTCGTTGACCTTTGAATCGGCGGTTTCACCGTAATCGCGCGTGATCGCGTAATCCACGTTCGTGGGGATCAGGCGCCCTTCCAGCTCTTCGATTCGCTGCTTGATGGAATTCGATACGGTAACACCGTTGGTTCTTTCTTTCTTGGCGACTGCAATCGTGATGGCAGGTGTTCCGTCGACTCGTGAAATCAGGTTCTTTTCATCGCTCTTTCCAAAATTTGCCGCACTGCCCGTGTAGTAAGTCACGATATTCTCTGCGTCTTCCGGACCCTGGGCGATATGCGCGACATCACGAACACGAATCGGCAGGCCGTTGAAATTACCGACAATGACTTCACCGATATCTTGTGAAGTTGAGAGAAAAGAGCCGCTGACAACAAGCTGGCTGGTCCCACCGCTTTCGACCATCCCGACCGGGGATTCGGAGTTGGCTTTCTGAATAGCCTCTGCAACATAACCAAGGCTGATCCCGTAACCGGCAAGAATCTCTGGCAATACCTCAACCTTGACGACTTCCCTGCGACCGCCAACGATGAAACCCTCGCTTGTGTCAGGTAATGTCTTGAGGTTCTGCAACACTTCCTGGGCCAGCATCCGCATCTGGCTGTCGTCGACGTCCGGGCGGCCATCGCGATCCAGATCCTTGGACCAGAGGGTCAGGGTGATGATCGGTACATCATCGATGCCGATCGGGTCGACCTTCGGATAGGCGACCCCTGATGGCATCTTGTCCCGGTTGGAGTCGAGCTTGTCATTGACCTTGACGAGGGAGTCACGCATTGTCTCGCCGACCTCGAACTGGACCGTGACAATGCCTTCGTTGCGCATGGACATGGAATAGACATGCTTGACGCCCGGAATCTCGCTCATGATCCTTTCAAGAGGAGAGATTGCCAGATCGGAAACTTTCTTTGCGGAAGCACCCGGGTACTGGATCCGCAGATCGACCATGGGTACCGAGATCTGGGGATCTTCCTGACGCGGAATCAGCAGATAGCCCATGATGCCCATCATGAGCATGGCAATATAGAGCAGCGGCGTGAGCGGCGAATTGATGAAGTACTTGGCCATTTGGCCAGCAAGGCCGAGATTGGCGTCCTTCAATTCATCCAAGTTATCGAGATTGGTGGAATCTTGCTGGTTCATTCAACCGCAACCCTCATAATGCTGAAACGGCGGAACTTCATTTTGTCCCGCCTTTCTTGTTATTCAGTTTGTGCGACCGGGGCGGGCCCGATTACCGCATTCAACGGATCGGCGGTTCTTTGAGAATCTCGTCGCCGACCTGCAGTCCGGACAGGATAGTGACCATGTCACCACTTGTTTCCCCGATACGGACCAGTCTCAACTGCTCTTCGCCGTCAGGTCCCTTGACGTATACACCGGGCAGGCTGCCCCGGTATTGCACTGCTGATGCCGGAATGCTGACGATGCCGCGAGACCTTGTCGTGTTGTCAGGAATCTTGACCTTGACATACGCACCAGGCCTTGAGATGCCTTGTGGAATATCGAACTTGACCGTGACTGTATGTCTGACGGTGTCAGCCATCGGAAAGACCTGGGCGACCCGGACAGGCACATCCTTATCTACGAGCTCGAATTCGGCATTCAGCATGTCGCCTTCTTTCAGACCTGGAGCAATACGTGAGGGAACATCTACAATAGCTTGTAAATACTCAATATTCGCAAACTTCAGCATGGGCTGACCCGGCTGAATCGTATCGCCCACTTCAACGAATTTCTTCGTAATGACACCATCGAAGGGAGCAACACTCTTGGCGTCTCGCAATTTTGAATCGATTGCCTGGATTTCAGCCTGAGCACGGAGGGCTGAGTTTTGTGCTTGCTGAATGCGTGTTCCGGATGAATAGAGATCGGCATGGCGCTCGGCATCGGAATCGGTATCGCCAAATGCATCACCCATCGGACGGGAAAACATCTGATCGAAGAGGTTTGGCATTCCCATTCCACCCATCGCCTGCCGCGATCTGGGAGACCAGAGTTCACGACTGTACTGCACTTGCGCATTCTGAATTTCGGCTCTGGCCGTTGACAGTTGTGCCATCGCTGCATTTCTCTGCGCCAGCAGTTCACGATCGTCCAGCGTGATCAGCAAGTCCCCCTCACGGAACGCATCACCCTCGATACCGGCGATCATGTTGATACGTCCAGGCAACTGGGCAGACAGTGTCACCTCCTTGTAAGGGATGACGGAACCACCGAGAGAGATAGTGAAACCGCCAGCTGACGCCTGAACCTTGTACCACTTGTTCGGGTCTTCAGATCCCTTTTGCTGTTCGTCTTCAGCAAAGAGAGGGTTGCTGAAAAGTGCGATTGTTGCCAACAGCACAAGGAAATTTTTCGGCATTAACACTACTCCGGTCTCTTCTTAATCTCTGCTTGTCTCGTTATCGGTGTTTACCATTCGACGAGACACAAGCGGGCGCAAAGTGCGCCCGCTATTATATTTCTTTGGCAGGTAAAAGCAATGAAAGGTCGTCTAAACTCTTGCCATTACTGAAAAACTCTTGATAAAGGGACCTGCCATGCGAGGGTCCTTGATCATCGCACTGTAGTCGCCCACCTTGAACTTCATCTTGCCGGAGGCAAAGGCTGCACCAAGGCCCATCATGCCGGGGGGCTTTGAAATCCACTTTGTCCACTGGGCTTCGCTTGCACGAATGTCCCAGTTGAGTTCTTCGCCATTGTAGGCACCTGCTGCGACCGCCTTGCCGTTTTCAACGACCAGAACGCCGGAAGGCTGGGCATCATCCGGAAAACCATAGCCGATTGTGCTCTTGAAACCGATTTCGGCCAGTGCGCCTGAAAGGTCTCCTTCAGCGTTCCACTGCTCCATGAAACTCTTCATCCACTCATCGGAAAACATTGCAGACATTTCTTCATTCTCCATTTCTAATATGTTGGTCTATCGGGGGTGTTCGACTTGCGAAAATACCGGATGCATACGGAAATCCGGATGTTCTTGTACTTCATGCAGTATTGCTCATGTGACAATGTCTCTGCAAGCGCTTATTGGCAAAACCGCCTTGCAGCTGACGTTCACAGACAGTATGTTTAACTGCTATAAAAACAACCCGCATCAGGATCATCAGGATGACAAAACACGCCACACCGATCGCAACTCGACTGGAACAGCTTGAAAAGCATCTGAAGGACGAAAATCCGGTACTCATTGAGGCGATTCAGGCGTTCAAGGAACTCGACAAGGTGGGTTACAGGACAGGCCTGCTTGACCGCGAGGAGTCCTTTGCAACCAAGATCGCCTGGTGGCCACTGGTCTCCGTACTGGGAACCTTTTCTGCTGGAAAATCGACCTTCATCAACCATTTTCTCGGACAGAAATTGCAACGCAGTGGCAACCAGGCTGTGGACGACAAATTCACCGTCATCTGTTTCAGCAAGGAGGGCTCGGGCCATGCACTTCCCGGTGTTGCTCTCGACGCTGACCCGCGTTTTCCTTTCTATCGCATCAGCCATGACATCGAACAGGTTGCCGAGGGTGAAGGCAAGCGTATCGACAGCTACCTGCAGATGAAGACCTGTGATGCCGAACGCATTCGTGGCAAGATCCTGATCGACTCTCCGGGGTTCGATGCCGATGCCCAGCGCACCTCAACCCTGCGGATCACTGATCACATCATGGATCTCTCGGATCTCGTGCTGGTCTTTTTCGATGCACGCCATCCGGAACCAGGGGCAATGCGGGATACGCTCGATCACCTTGTCACCAGTACGATCACGAGACCGGATTCCGGCAAGTTCCTGTATGTCCTGAACCAGCTCGATACCGCTGCACGCGAGGACAATCCTGAAGAAGTTGTCGCTGCGTGGCAAAGAGCCCTGGGCGAACGCGGCCTGACAGCCGGGCGCTTCTATACGATCTACAGCCCGGAGGCTGCCGTGCCAATCGAAAACGAGGCATTGCGGAAGCGTTTTGAATCCAAACGCGATGCTGACCTCGGTGAAATCCATGCCAGGATGGAGCAGGTAGAAGTGGAGCGTGCCTATCGCATCGTTGCTGCACTGGAAAACACGGCAAAGGACATCGAGACAGGTGCGATACCGGCGCTCAGGGGATTACTCGAGAAATGGAAAAAACGCACCCTGATAATGGATGCCATTGCACTCAGCCTGGTCGCCGGCGTGATCATCGGCGGCGCAATTGCAACAGGCACGGGACTCGGGCTGCTATTTGCCACCGGTGACACCCTGCTGGATATCTCTCTTACTGCGATTATTGTGCTGGCCATCGTCGCCGGCATCCACTTTCTGATGCGCTCACTGGCTGCCAAAAGTCTCGGTCACGCTGTCAAAATCGCTGCCGAAATCTATGGTAGCCGCCTCGACCTGACGACAGCATTCAAGAAAAGTACCGGTTTCCTGCACTCCATCTTTTCCAATAATCCGGCTGGCTGGAGCAGCTTCACCCGCAAGCGGTTGCATCGCGTGAGGCAAAAAAGCGACACCTTCGTGCAGAAGCTCAATGACAGTTTCGCGAACCCTTCAGGTTCAGACACGGGTGAGGTACTGCAAGAATCGCTTCCGGTTCAGGCAACGGCAACGGATCTTGCCCGCGCCCAAGAAGATCACTCGAAAACCGACTGATAACAACCTCCTGATTCTGACTGCGTGTTTCGCACTTCATTCAGAGGATAAAGTAGAGCACGGCCGGAACCGTTAGTAACGCAGAGAGATTGCCCAGCAGCACAATTGAGGCAACTTTTTCCGGCTCCTGCCCGAACTGTTCCGCGAGCATGTAATTCAGTACGGCCGGGGGCAGAACGCTGAAAAGGATAAGCTGGGCCGCCTGTCGTTGCTCGAGCTGGAAAAAGGCATCTGCTCCGAGAGCAATCCCGACACCGGTAACCGGGATAATCAGGGTCGCGACAATCGCCAGCTTCCACTCTGTGATATGTGTCTGTGCAACGCGCACGCCGAGTGCAAACAGCATCAGCGGGATCGCGATCTGACCGACGAGACTGATTGAATCAGAGACCGGCTTCGGCAAGGAGAGGTCCAGCACATTGAAAGTGATCCCGAGAAAGGTTGCCCACAGCATGGGAGATTTGAGCAGTTGCATGGGCAGCAGGCGACCGATCAGCATCCAGTTCCCAACCGTGAAGTGCAGGGTGTTCTCGACCATGAAGAGCACCATCGCAACCGGCAGAGCCTCCTCGCCAAATGCGAAGACGGCAAGTGGCAGCCCCATGTTGCCGGAGTTGTTGAACATCAGCGGCGGCACAAAGGTCTTGCGCTGAACTCCCATGAGCCGCGCAACGGGCCAGCCAACCAGGCCAGGCAGCAAAACGACCAGCGCGGCCGCCAGCGCCAGGCTGCCGTAATCCGTGACATCGAAACTCCTGTCCGACATGACCGAAAAGATCAAGGCCGGTATGAAGAGCTCCATGTTGATGCGATTGGCGTCCCCGAGTTCGGTGTGACGCCAGCGGGCATAGAGATAGCCGAGTAACGAGACAGCGAATACCGGGAAGATGATGCCGAAAAGTGTTGCAAACATCAGCCTTCGCGCTGAAGCCTGTAGAAATCGTCGACGAACGAAGTGAGCCGCTCCTCATCAATCGCAAGTCGCAGACCACGCATCAATGTCTGGTAGTAGTACAGGTTATGGATCGTGTTGAGGCGTGCGCCGAGAATCTCGTTGCAGCGGAACAGGTGACGCAGATAGGCGCGACTGTAATTGCGGCATGTATAACAGTCGCACATCGGATCCAGCGGCCGTAGATCCTTTTCGTGACAGGCATTCTTGATACGAACAACGCCCGTGTGCGTGAAGAGGTGTCCGTTGCGCGCGTTGCGCGTCGGCAGGACACAGTCGAACATGTCGATCCCGCGTTGCACTGCCTCGACGATATCTTGCGGTGTTCCAACGCCCATGAGGTATCGGGGCCGGTCTGCGGGTAGCTTGTCTGCCAGGAAATCGAGAATGCGCCAGCGGTCCTCGGGCGGCTCTCCGACTGAGAGGCCACCGACTGCATAACCATCGAAACCGATCTCCATGAGGCCATCGAGGGAGGCCATCCGCAGCTCTTCATAGACACTTCCCTGGACGATGCCGAAGAGTGCATTCGGATTGCCCGCGTGTGCCGCCTTGCTGCGTTTTGCCCAGCGCAGGGAGAGTTCCATGGAATCCCGGGCTTCATCGTACGTTGCAGGATAAGGTGTACATTCGTCGAAGATCATCACGATGTCAGATCCGAGATCCCGCTGGATCTGCATTGACTCTTCCGGCCCCATGAAGACCCTCGATCCATTGATCGGCGAACGGAAATGGACGCCCTCCTCCGTAATCTTGCGCATCTTTCCGAGACTGAAGACCTGAAAACCGCCGGAATCAGTCAGAATCGGGCCGTCCCAGTGCATGAAATCATGCAGGTCTCCATGCAGACTGATGACCTCTGTTCCCGGGCGCAACCAGAGGTGAAAGGTATTTCCGAGGATAATACGCGCCCCTGACTCACTTACCTCTTCCGGTGTCATGGCCTTGACAGTGCCGTAGGTGCCGACAGGCATGAAGACCGGCGTCTCGACGACGCCGCGATCGAATACCAGGCGATTTCTTCTGGCGGCTCCATCACAGCCCAGAGATGTAAATTCCATGGTCATCCCGAAAAATTGTTTGCTGGCGAGGTTTGACTTATCTATAAAAGTATATTAGTATCTTCTTATACGCTGATTCTTCCTCCTTTATCGGCGTATATTCCTCCATCCTCCTTTGGTGGTATTTGGCGCGGCATCCACTGCCGCGCCTTTTTTATGCGCGCCCTTGATTCCTATCTTGTTGTTTTTATTTGGTTTAGAGTTCCCTTGATGCGAGGAAACGGACGTCAGGCCAGCGTTCCGTCGCAAGATTCAGATTGACGCGTGTCGGTGCAAGGTAGACAAGCTGATCATCGCCATCGAGGGCAAGATTGTCGTGATTCTTCGTCTTGAACTGCTGTAGCATCTTGTCATCATCGCATTCAATCCAGCGCGCGGTAGCAACGGAAATCGGTTCGACAATCGCTTCGACACCATATTCGCCCTTCAGTCGGTGCACGGCAACGTCGAACTGCAGCATACCGACCGCACCCAGGATCATGTCATTGTTCTTCAGTGGCCGGAAGACCTGGGTCGCACCCTCCTCGCAAAGCTGCAAAACACCTTTCTGCAGCTGTTTCATCTTCAGCGGATCCTTCAGGACGACACGGCGAAAAAGTTCGGGTGCGAAATAGGGAATCCCTTCATATTTGAGCTCCTCGCCCTCCGTGAAGGTGTCACCAATCTGGATGGTGCCATGATTGTGCAGGCCGATGATGTCACCCGGAAAAGCCTCCTCGACCTGCTTGCGCGCATCAGCCTGGAAGGTGATTGCATTACTCACCTGGATGGATTTACCAATACGGACATGCCGCATTTTCATGCCTTTTTTGTAGCTGCCGGAACAGACGCGCAGGAAAGCGACACGGTCCCGGTGTGCGGGATCCATGTTGGCCTGTATCTTGAAGACGAAACCCGTGAATTTCTCTTCGCTCGGTTCTACGATTCGCGCACCGGCGGAGCGTGGCTTTGGCCCCGGGGCATACTCGGAAAATGCATCGAGCAGCTCTTCGACACCGAAGTTGTTGATCGCGGAACCGAAAAACACCGGGGTCAGCTCACCTCTCGAATAGGCATCGAGGTCAAGCTCGTGGCTCGCGCCACGCACGAGCTCGATTTCATCACGCAATTCGGCTGCCATGGAGCCGATCGCCTCATCGAGTTCCGGATTATCGAGTCCCTGAATGATCTTCCCGGCATGCTTGCGCTCGCCCTCGCGTGTCTCGAAAAGATGGGTCGTCTCGGACCGCAAGTCGAAAACACCGACGAATCGCTTGCCCATGCCAATCGGCCAGGTGACAGGGGCACAACGGATTTTCAGTACATCCTCGACTTCGTCCATGATCTCGATCGGATCGCGTCCCTCGCGGTCGAGCTTGTTGACGAACGTGAGTATCGGCGTATCTCGCATGCGACACACCTCCATGAGCTTGATGGTGCGCTCCTCGACGCCCTTGGCGACATCGATCACCATGAGTGCAGAATCGACAGCGGTCAGCGTGCGGTAGGTATCCTCCGAGAAATCGGCATGCCCGGGTGTATCCAGCAGGTTCATGATGCGTCCCTTGTAGGGAAACTGCATGACAGAAGAGGTCACGGAAATACCGCGCTCCTTTTCGAGTTCCATCCAGTCGGAGGTTGCATGACGCGCGGCCTTGCGTCCCTTCACAGTTCCTGCGAGCTGAATCGCACCACCGAAAAGCAGGAGTTTTTCCGTCAGCGTGGTCTTGCCTGCATCAGGGTGGGAAATGATTGCAAAGGTCCGCCGCGAAGCGACTTCATCGAGAAAAGCCATTCAATTTCGTTACTGTAGATGCTTGTTGGAGCCCTTTCAGGCCATCTGATTCGCGTTCCGGCAACGACCAGGTCAAAACGCTGAAGCTTGACGCATTCATCAGCGGCTGCAAGGGCCAGACCGGATAACCTGAGCGAAAAGGAGTGCCCGAAAACAAGCGCGTGACTTTAGCACGCTTTCGTCAGGCGTGTGAATCCTCGAACAGCATGGAGAAATCGAATGCCCTCAGGTGCTTGGTAAGCGCCCCGATTGAAATATCGTCGATACCGGTTTCGGCCAGTGACCTCAGATTCTCGAGGGTCACATTGCCCGAAACCTCCAGGCGTGCCCTGCCCTGGTTGAGAGAGACCGCCTTTGCAAGCTCGTCGATTGAGAAGTTGTCGAGCAGTACCCGCCGTGCACCGGCATCGAGCGCTTCGACAAGCTCCTTGCAGGACTCGACCTCAATCTCGATATCAACATGCGGAAAACGCTCGAATGCCTCCTTCAGCACGCGCGTGATGGAGCCAGCGGCACGAATATGGTTTTCCTTGATCAGGACTGCATCATAGAGCCCAATACGATGGTTCACACCACCACCGCAAAGAACCGCGTATTTCTGCGCAAGGCGCAAACCCGGTATCGTTTTGCGCGTATCGAGTATGCGCACGCCTGTACCCTTCACAGCATGGACATAATGGCTGACCTCGGTCGCTGTCCCTGAGAGCGTTTGCAGGAAGTTGAGTGCGGCTCGCTCGGCTGTCAACAGCGAGCATGCCGTACCACGGATTTCGCAGATCCTGCTGTTTTGTGCAATGTCTCCACCATCATGCTGCAACCAGTTGATCTCGGTGCGAGCGTCGACCTGACGAAACACCTCGTCGAACCAGGCGGTTCCACACAGGACACCATCCTCTCGCGCAATGACCCTGGCGGTTGCCATCTGCCTGTCATCCAGCAGGGCCGCCGTGAGGTCACCGTCACCAACATCCTCTGCCAGCGCCATCCTGACCTGGCTGATGATCAGCTCCCGGGCCGGGAGCCTGTACTTCTCAGCCATCGACATCCAGCAACTCGACTTCAAAAACCAGCGTCGCATTTGGTGGAATGACGCCACCGGCACCTGCCGAGCCATAGCCGAGGTGTGCCGGAATCGTCAGCTTGCGTTTGCCACCGACTTTCATTCCCTCGACACCTTCGTCCCAGCCACGTATGACCATCCCGCGGCCAAGATTAAAACTGAACGGATCATTACGATCATGACTCGAATCAAACTTGCTGCCATTTTCGAGCCATCCCGTGTAATGCACGGTCACAGTCATGCCGGCGGTGGCGGCCTCACCGCTGCCCTCCGAGATTTCCTCGATCTTCAGACCGGAATCGGTGATTTTTGCAGTCATGGTAAACTCCGTGAAATTCCAACAGGTCATTGTAATTGACGCACCACCCTCATGTCTCTTCCACAACTTGACCAGTTCAACTACCACCATACTCTCGAGGAGACAACCGGCCCTGCCCTCGTCTGTTTTACAAGCCCTGCCTGCGGTTCCTGCAAGGCTTTTCGCCGTTCACTCGAAAACTTCTGCCGTATCTGGACTGACGTTGCCGTCTTCGAGATCGATGCACAGATGAACCCAGCGCTGGTCAACGAACTTGGCTTTTTTCACCTGCCCTCACTCTACCTCTACCACCAGGGTGAATTTCACTGTGAACTACAACCACAACCCACGCCGGAATCAATCCGCAGGGCGATCGACAAGGCCCTCGAGGAACCCGCCATGGAGGCACCGTGAGACTGTCACACGGCTGGCTGCAGGAGGCCAGGCATTCGCCCTCACCAAACTTCAACGAGCGTCCCGAGGGATGCGAAATCAATCTTCTGGTGATCCATAACATCAGCCTGCCACCCGGTGAATTTGGCGGTTCATGGATTGACGATCTGTTCCACAACCGGCTTGATCCCGATGCCCATCCCTATTTCAGGGAGATCGAAGGGCTTGAGGTCTCCGCCCATTGCCTGATCAGGCGTGACGGTGAAATTATCCAGTACGTACCCTTTGACAAGCGAGCCTGGCATGCCGGCCAGTCCAGTTACTGCGGTATCGACAATTGCAATGACTTCTCTATCGGGATTGAACTCGAGGGGACCGACGAAGAGCCATTTACAGATGCCCAGTACCAGTCATTGGCACTGGTCACCGACGCCATCCGGAAAAGCTATCCATCCATCACCGATGAACGCATCGTTGGACACAGTGACATCGCACCCGGGCGCAAGACCGACCCTGGATTGGCCTTCGACTGGCATCGCTACAGGGAACTGGCAGGACTGTGCTGAGAGTGATTCCCGTGCTACTGCTGCTCGTCAGCATGCAACCTGCCGATGCCTTGCGTGTAGCCACACTCTCACCACATGCCACCGAACTCGTCTGGTTCGCAGGCGGAGGAGACCAGCTTGTTGGCGTCTCTGCTTTCAGTGATTTTCCGGAAAGCGCCAGCAACCTGCCTTCGATCGGAGATGCATCGGCAATTGATCGCGAGCGCATTATCAGCCTTGACCCTGAACTGCTGGTCTACTGGAGCAATGGCATCAGACCCTCTGATCTGGCATGGCTGAAGGAAAGGGGAATCGCACTTTTTGCGTCCAATCCTGTCACCATCGATGAGCTCGTAAACGAGCTGCACAGGCTGGCGAAGCTGCTGGAGACAGAAGAGTCGGCACGCAAAAGCATCGAGACCATACGGGAAAAGCAACAGCAATTACAGGCCCGGGATACAGGGGTTCCCGTACACATGATCCATCAGCTCTGGGGCAAGCCGCTGATCGTACTGGGCAAGCAGGATCTTCTGCCACAAACCCTGAGACTCTGTGGTATCGAAAACCCGATCGACACTGGCGGGCAACCTTCAGCGGCCGTAAGCAGGGAGTACCTGCATGCTGTGCGGGCCGATATCATCCTGGTCGCCGAAGAAGCTCTTTTCGAACCCTTCAATCCCCATGACCTTCCTCTCTTGCGGGGGGATGGCAACCGTATGCATCGTGCAACGCCGCGCCTGCTGGATGCAGCTCTCGATATCTGCCGCAAGGTAAGAAACAGCAGCAAGCTGCCCGACTTGCGCGAACGGTAGAAGCTTACACTTCTGCCCACATCCTCAACAGATTGGCGTAACTGCGATCGATGCGCTGGTGCACTTCACTGCCCGAATTCTGTTCATGAAGCTGATCGCGAGTGGTTGCAAGATCGAAGAGAATCTCGCGCCGTGCAGGGTCCCGTACCTGGCTCTGTATCCAGGTCAGGGCGACAATCCGCTGCCCTCTTGTCACTTTGGCGACATGATGCAGGCTTGAAGAGGGGTAAATCACGGCATCGCCCGCCGTGAGCTTGACCCTGTTATCCCCGAAACTTGTGCGGATCACGAGCTCGCCTCCGTCATAACTTTCTGGTGGTGTCAGGAAGACCGTCATGGAGATGTCAGTACGAAACTTCGGGCCCGGACCTCCCATGACAGGTTCATCGACATGGTCGCCATATTCCATCTCGGGGTCGTAACGCGCGAGGATGAAATCGGCAAGTTTTGCCGGCATGGCTGCATAGCGGAACAATTGCTGCTCTCCCAGGCTGCTCATGAGAATCCGGTTCAGCAATTGCTGCGCCTGCTCATCGGGTGTCATCTCCTCGTTGCGTTTCACGAGACGGGCAGCCACACCAGCAGTTGCTTTTCCGTCCCGGAAAGCGGAACGACCGATGAGGTCATGGATTTTGTCAATCTGCGGCTGGTTCAATAGCCCTGGAATTTGCAGTAGCACTCGATTCTCCGGTAGAGGTGGATATCCGTTAGAATGTTGCAAATTTTGCAGACAGATATCCGACCATGGAACTCAAAGTCATTATCGAAGAGGAGCTTTACACGCTCAATGTCCCGGATCAACTGATCGAGGACGCAGCCGATTTTTTCGACAAAATGGACGCCGATATGGACGCCGGCATTCAAATGAGCCGCTCCTGGATCGAGAACCCTGACAAGCTCCAGCGAATCCAGGCTGTCGCCAACAAGCTGCTAACAGCGATAGAGACAGAAAATCACAACCTCGGGCGCATGATGGCCGCCTACATCCTGTCACGCGCTCCCGATATCGATGTCATCGACCTGGACACCTCGGGTGATATGACAACAACAGAGATTCGCTACAGGGAGAGTGGTTCTCCTGTCAGTTTCGGCATGCCGCCTATGCTGGATGATCCATTCGGAATGGACCCGGCGCTGCGCGAGGCTGCCGAAAAACAGGTCTCGAAAGTCTTCAAACAGGGTCGTGTCTACAGCTTTTCACTGCTGAACAACCAGACCGGGGAATGGGAAACAGCGATCCAGGTCAAGGATCAGCAACAGGCCGAAGAGCAGCGGGAGCAGGCCGTACTGGCAAAAATGCGCGAACTGGCGCACTGAAAACGATGGCCGGGATTGACGAGATGACAGCACCTCTTGTCATCCGCTTCTCCGATGGAAGCGAGAAAGTGACTGCGCACTGTTTTCCTCATCCTCTCGGACTGCTTTACCTGGATCTCTTCTGGAACCTCAGCACTCCCGACGAAGCGGCGCATCTCCTGCGCGGCACGCTGGAAGGTGATGGCCCCTGGAAAATCACCGATGAATGCGGCAAAACACTTGCCTCGGTGCGTGTGCTGGGCTGCCAGAACACGGATCCGGAACTGCAGACTCACTACCAACCCTGGAAAGCATGGCTTGAAAGTAACCCCGGGCAATATCCGGGAACGAACCAGATCAGGGATATCGCCCGAAAGCTCGGTGCGACACCCACGCAACGGCAACAGTCTGAATGAGCATTGCACACATGAGGCTCACGCAATACAGTGATGGCTCCGATTATGGTTGCATGATCGCAGTTGCTCCGCTTGATGAAATCCTGCAAACCCGCCTGCTCGCGGGCAACGTGCGCATGAAACACATCGACTTGCAGTCCAACCTGATGCGCACACTCGATTTCGGCAAACAGCCGGACTGCATAGTCGCACGATGAGTGATTTACCGGTAACGAAGGACTACCGCCGTCTTTTCCTTGAGGACACTCCCCTGCTGGATGTCCGGGCACCGGTCGAATTCGCAAGGGGCGCCTTTCCCCTGGCTGAAAACCGCCCTCTCATCGATGACGAGGAGCGACACCGGATCGGCATACGCTACAAGGACATGGGCCAGGACGCCGCCGTCGAACTCGGCGCGGAACTCGTGACCGAAGACGTCAGGAAAGCGCGGATTGACGAATGGGAACACTTTTTCGCGAAACACCCTGAGGGCGTGCTCTACTGCTTTCGCGGCGGGATGCGTTCGAAGATCACGCAACAATGGCTGAAAGAGCGTACCGGCAAAAGCTTCCTGCGTGTCGAGGGGGGCTACAAGGCACTGCGACGATTCCTCATCGATGAACTCGATGCAGCCGCCAGTGAAGTCAATACTCTCGTCATTGGAGGACGAACAGGTGTTGGCAAGACCCTGCTTCTTCGGCGCTTGCCCAACAGTGTGGATCTCGAGGGGCTCGCGCGCCACCGCGGGTCTGCCTTTGGGCACTACGCCATTCCCCAGCCCTCCCAAATTGACTTCGAGAATGCACTCTCCATCGCTCTGCTAAAGCACCGCGCAAGGGGCAATCGGCCATTGATCATCGAGGACGAGGGACAGAACATCGGTTCAGTACACCTGCCGCTCGATCTTTTCAATCGCTTCAAGTCCGGAGATTTTGTCATTCTCGAGGCGAGTATCGAAGAGCGCGTCGACATAACCTGGAAAGAGTATGTCGAGGATGCGCTGAAAGATTTTCAACAGGTTCATGGTGAAGAGCAGGCGTTCCTTGCATGGAATCAGTATGTGATGCGCGGCTTCAGTCGTATCCGCAAACGGCTGGGGGGGCAGCGACACACAGAACTCGCGAACGAAATCGATACCGCCATGCAGCATCATCGTGAAACGGGAGAGATGCAATCGTCTTTAGCGGCGATGCCGATGCTGTTTCAGAGTACCTGCAATCACACGAGTGACCTGATCCGAAGGCAGTTTTACGTCAGGCACGTCGGTCTCTCAGGAACTTTGACGCATGATGCAGACTGCCATGCTTCCAGGCAAACAGTTCTCCTGACCCGGTAAATCACTGATATGAATCTTTCCCGAGAAAACATTTGAAAAATTCAATACCGAAAAGCTGCAAGATGCAATTTGCTGGTCTATGATTGTTGTCCGTCGACAAAACCTGTACAAGAAAAAGCAGATACTATTTATCAGTTAGTTACATGCTATTTCTAATTATCAAAGCAGGTTTTGCATGCAACCAGATGTATTGCTCAGACGGCAACAGGAATCGAGAACCAAAGGAGGTTGAGCAGCATGACCGAAAGACGACCGGAAGAGAAAAAACAAAAAACCGCAAAGAAGCCCGCCCGTTTTGTCTACGGCGGTGGTCTCTGGATGGATGAGATGGTCGATAAAATGATGGAACAGCAATCATCAGGCTATGTCGGCTTCCATTGCACCTACAAGAAGGACCTCGGAAAACAGACACCGGGAACATAAAGGCAGACCCTGTTCCAGGTGGCCGGCATCAGCCGGCTTTTTATTGGTTTCTCATGGACACCCGATCGCAGGAAGCCCTGGTGAAGCTTGCAACATGAGTCCGACGTCGAAGATTTTTATCATAAACTGCTTTATATTTATATTTTATATTATTGTTTTATAAGTTTATTTAATTTATTTTCTGACGGATCAGAGAGTCTCGTTGCAACTGACGGATAAACGCATTCGCCTTGTGTGTCATCACCTCGTGCAGACCATTAAAAAAGGCGCCGTAAAGGCGCCTTTTCATTCCTGGGCAGGTCTGCAGTTAGTCTTCAGCAACGACGTTGATGGTGACGTTGGCATCGACATCAGCATGCAGGTGGATCACGATATCGTAAACACCCGTCGCACGGAACACACCCTCAGGCAGGCGTACCTCGCTCTTGTCGACTTCTGTACCAGCAGCAGTGAGGGCCTCGGCAATGTCTGCTGTACCCACTGATCCAAAAAGCTTGCCTTCGTCACCAGCCTTGCGTGCAATGGTGACACTGACGCCGTCAATTCCAGCCTTGCGCGCCTCGGCAGCGTCAAGTCTTTCGGCTGCCTGCTTCTCGAGCTCGGCGCGGCGTTTCTCGAATTCCTCGATGTTGGCTTTTGTAGCCGGAAGCGCAAAACCTTGCGGCACAAGGTAATTCCGGCCATAACCGGCCTTGACGCTCACCTTGTCACCAAGGCTGCCAAGATTGGCGATATTGTCCAGTAGAATGACTTCCATCTTGACCCTCCTGTCAGTGCTGATCGGTGTATGGCAGCAGTGCAAGATAGCGTGCGCGCTTGACCGCGGTCGCGAGCTGACGCTGATACCTGGCCTTTGTACCGGTGATACGGCTGGGGACTATCTTGCCGTTTTCGCTAATGTACTGCTTGAGGGTGTCCAGATCCTTGTAGTCAATCTCGGTGACACCTTCGGCTGTGAAACGGCAATATCTTCTGCGGCGGAAATAACGTGACATCTGGCTCTCCTTTATCAGGCTGCGTCTTCAGACGCTTTGTTGGTGTCGTCGTCCGATTCACTGGCGACGGGGGCACGCTCGTCTTTCTCGTCTTTCTTGACCAGAGGCGAGGCGCTGGTGACAGCCTCATCGCGACGTATGGTCATGTGACGGAGAATCGCATCGTTGAAACGGAAAGCGCTCTCGAGATCAGTCAGAGCATCCGCACCACACTCGATATTCATCAGCACGTAGTGAGCCTTGTGAATCTTGTTGATGGGATAGGCCAGCTGGCGACGGCCCCAATCCTCGAGACGATGGATCGTGCCGCCCTTTTCTTCGATGCCCTTGCGATAGCGATCAACCATCCCGGGCACCTGTTCGCTCTGGTCAGGGTGGACCAGAAACACAATTTCATAATGACGCATTGAAGCTCCTTATGGATTCAGTCAGTCTCCCGCAAAGGGTGAGACAAGGAGTCGCGGCCAATAAAGACCGCAAGAGCGCGGCATTCTAGCGGAATTTCAAGGAAAATCAAGCGGTCTGCGCCTGAATGCAAGCCAGAGGAAATGTCGTGACACTCTCGAAAAAGAGGCAAAAGACCGGTTTGTATCTGCTGAGTCGTGACCGACGTCATTGCCTGGTCATCCTGTTGCGGGTTCAGGCACGGGTAATTGCCTCATCGCAAGAGCGATTCACGCCACACATCGAGTTTCTCCTCGAACCGCATGCTCGCATGGGCAGGGCTGGTCGAGGGCAGCCGGATCAACCTGTAATCATGCTCATCCACCAGTCTTGTCAGCAGGTGTCGACGAAAGCTCTCTTCGGCTTTCGCACCATTGAAGCAGATCCTGTCGATGGTCCGCTTGGCTTCCAGTAGTCCGAGAATATCGTTTGGCACTTCCGTCCTTCTCGAAATCGCGCTGTCGAGACTCCCTTCGCGCGTGCACTGCTGCAACACGTCCCACAGCGCAAAACCGGCCTGCTTCAGTCCCTCGAGCCTGGCATGGTAAGCGTCATCAGCGGGAAAACCGCAAATTCTTGCCATGATTGGCCAGAAGCTGTTTTGCGGGTAGGCATAGTAGCGCTGCTCTTGAAGGGAACGTTCGCCTGGCATGGAACCGAGGATGAGTGTATGTGGTCTGTGGCCAACAATCGGTGGAAAGCTTGTCAGGAGACGATTCGGGTCGACGCTGTGCTTGTTCACGCCCGGTAGGTCGTCTCCACATAATCATCCAGAATCCCCATGAACTCTTCAGCAATCCTTTCGCCCTTCAATGTCTTGAACTTTTTACCGTCGACAAAAACAGGGGCTGCTGGTGACTCGCCGGTCCCGGGCAGACTGATACCGATGTTGGCATGCTTGGACTCACCGGGACCATTCACAATGCATCCCATGACCGCAACATTCATCTCCTCAACACCAGGGTGTTTGTCGCGCCATTCCGGCATCTTGCGCTTGAGATACTCCTCGATCTGTTTGGCAAGTTCCTGGAAATAGGTACTGGTCGTACGACCACACCCCGGGCAGGCAATGACCATCGGGGCAAAAGAGCGGAACCCCATGGATTGCAGGATCTGCTGTGCCACCTCGACCTCCCTGGTGCGAGGCTGTCCCGGCTCCGGGGTCAGAGAAATACGAATCGTATCGCCAATGCCTTGTTGCAACAACACGGCCAGGGCAGCCGTCGATGCGACGATCCCGCGCGACCCCATACCGGCCTCAGTCAAGCCAAGGTGCAACGCATAATTGCACTGCCTGGCAAGCTGCTGGTAGACGCCGATCAGGTCCTGCACACCGCTCATCTTGCAGGAAATGATGATCCTGTCAGCAGACATGCCAAGCTGCTCGGCACGCTTTGCATTCTCGAGCGCCGATACGACCATGATGTCACGGGTGACCAGGTCTGCCTCTTTCGGCACCGGCAAGCGCGAATTTTCATCCATCATGCGGGCCACCAGCTGCTTGTCGAGGCTACCCCAGTTCACGCCGATACGCACCGGCTTGTCATAGCGCATCGCTGTCTCGATCATCGCAGCAAACTGGATATCTTTCTTCTCGCCGCTGCCCACGTTTCCGGGATTGATGCGGTACTTGTCGAGCGCCTCGGCACACGCGGGATACTCTGTCAGGAGGCGATGGCCGTTGAAATGGAAATCGCCGACGAGTGGAACATTGAGGTTGAGGGCATCGAGCCCCTCCCGGATCCTGGGAACTGCTCTGGCTGCCTCCTCGGTGTTGACCGTGATACGGACGAGTTCGGAGCCAGCACGGTAAAGTTCGGCGACCTGCCGAACCGTTGCCTGGATATCCTCGGTCGCAGTGTTTGTCATGGATTGCACCGCAACCGGATGTTCGCTGCCGATCAGGACATCGCCAACGCGGACACTGTGTGTGGAATGGCGCATGAGATTGCTCACTGGAGAATTCGTGGTCATTATGTTGGGCGTCCCGGAGGGAATCAACTGCGGCGCCAGGTCGTTCCGTTTGCGCCGTCCTCGAGAATGATTCCCTGGTTGTCCAGCGCGTCCCGGATACGGTCAGCTTCACCCCAATTCTTGTCTGCCCGGGCCTGGATCCGTTGCCGGATCATGGCCTCGATCTCTTCATCCGACAAGGTACCACCGGAGACACCCCCTTTAAGGAAGGTGTCAGGGTCCTCCTGCAGGATGCCGAGAATTCCTCCCAGATATTTAAGCTGAGCAGCCAGTCCGGCCGCCCTGTCACTGTTCTCCTCACGCGCACGATTGAGTTCCCGGGCCAGATCGAACATCGCAGCAAGCGCTTCGGGCGTGTTGAAATCATCCTTCATGGCCAGCATGAAGGCTTCGGCATAGGCTTCACCGCCCGCGGGTTTTGCATCCGGCATACCGCGTAACGACGTATAGAAACGCGTGAGTGCCTGGCGGGCATTGAGCAGGTGTTCGTCATCATAATGCAGCGGGCTGCGGTAGTGGCTCGTGAGAATGAAGTAACGGACCTCCTCGGCACGGAAGTGCTCAAGTATCTCGCGAACCGTGAAAAAGTTGCCGAGTGATTTCGACATTTTCTCATCGTTGATACGCACGAAGCCGTTGTGCATCCAGTAATTGACGAACTTCTCCCCGGTGCAACCCTCGGACTGGGCGATTTCGTTTTCGTGGTGCGGAAAATTCAGGTCCGCGCCGCCGCCATGGATATCGAAATGGTTGCCTAGCAGCTCGGTCGACATGGCCGAGCACTCGATATGCCAGCCAGGCCGGCCTTGTCCCCAAGGGGATTCCCAGGAGGGTTCGCCGGGTTTGGCAGCTTTCCAGAGTGCAAAGTCCATCGGATCACGCTTGCCCTCACCGGGTTCGACGCGGGCTCCGGCACGAAGATCCTCGATCGATTTTCCCGAGAGCTTCCCGTATTCGGGAAAACTGCCGACAGCATAGTAGACATCACCATTTTCAGCTTCATAGGCATGCCCGCGCACGATCAGGGTTTCGATCATGGTGATGATGCGCTTCATATGATCGGTTGCGCGCGGCTCTTCAGATGGCGACTCAACGCCGAGCGCTGCGGAGTCCTCATGCATGGCACTGATGAAACGATTCGTGAGCTCCATGAAGGATTCACCATTTTCGTTGGCACGGTTGATGATCTTGTCATCGATATCAGTGATATTGCGGATGTATGTCACCTCGTAGCCAAGCGCCTTCAAAAAGCGGTAGACAACATCGAAAACGACCATGACACGCGCATGCCCGAGATGGCAGAGATCGTAGACCGTCATGCCACAGACATACATGCGGACCTTTCCGGGCTCGATGGGTACGAATTCCTCTTTCTTCCCGCTCAGGTCATTGTGGATTCTCAGCATCACGGACTCACTTCAAAATCGGGCTATATGACGAAGCCTGATAGTGTATTATTTTCGCCACTCTTTTTCAGGAGAAGATGATGAAAAAAGCGCTACTTGCACTGCTCATTTTGCTCACTGCCGGTGTGACAACCGCCGCGCAGCCAAAGGACCCGGTTGCCGTCCTGATCGCCACCAGCAAGGGCGACATCACCGTCGAACTGTTGCCCGCGAAAGCACCGGAGACGGTTGCTAATTTTCTCCGCTATGTCGATGAAGGCTTCTACAACGGCACCATTTTTCACAGGGTTATCAGCGGCTTCATGATCCAGGGTGGTGGTTATGATCAGGATTACACGAAAAAGCAGACGCATGACCCCGTTCTGAACGAGGCAGACAATGGCCTGTCGAATGTTCGCGGAACAATCGCAATGGCGCGTACCAGCGACCCTCACTCGGCGACAGCACAATTTTTCATCAACCATACCGACAATCCCGCTCTCGACCATCGTAACAAGGGCTCCGGATGGGGATATGCCGTCTTCGGCAAGGTCACCGATGGCATGGAGGTCGTCGACAGGATTGCCAGTGTCGACACCGGCCCTGGTGGGCCATTCAGACAGGACGCTCCCCGCGAGATGGTCGTCATCGAGACAATTTCACTGATCAAAGACTAACGACGAGATTTTCATGATTAAACTGACAACATCCAAGGGTGACATCCTCATCGAACTCGATGAAGAGAAAGCACCGGTTAGCTGCGCCAACTTCCGCCAGTATGTCGAAGATGGTCATTACGATGGCACCATCTTCCATCGTGTGATCAACAACTTCATGATCCAGGGCGGCGGCTTCACGCCAGACATGATGCAAAAAGCGACCCGTGAACCGATCGAAAACGAGGCCAGGAACGGCCTGAAAAACGAGGCTGGCACCATCGCAATGGCACGCACCATGGATCCGCACTCGGCGACAGCACAGTTCTTCATCAATGTCAGCAACAACAACTTTCTCGACTACCCGGGCCAGGACGGCTGGGGCTATGCGGTCTTCGGCAAGGTCACCGAGGGCATGGACATCATTAGTGCCATCAAGGGTGTGGAAACCACGCACAGGGGCGGACATTCAGATGTCCCTGTTGAACCGATCGTGATCGAGAAAGCTGAAATTGTCGACTGAGATCCTGCTGATCTCGGACCTGCACCTCTCGCCGGAGCAGCCGGCGACAGTCCAGCGCTTTCTTCACTTTACCCGTGAACGCGCTCGTCAAGCCCGGGATCTCTACATTCTTGGCGACCTGTTCGATGCCTGGATCGGCGACGACAACGACGCTTTCCCCTACGGGGAGATCCGCAACTCCCTGTCCGAACTCGTGCAGTCAGGCACGGCTGTCTACCTGCAGCATGGCAATCGCGACTTCCTGCTGGGTGAGGTTTTCTGCAAACAGACAGGTTGCATGCTGATCGCCGATGAGGAGGTTCGGGATTTCTTCGGCACACCGACACTGCTCATGCATGGCGATACGCTCTGCACGGACGACGTCGCCTACCAGCAAGCTCGCCAGTTATTGCGCAGCAAGGCATTCATCACCGACTTCCTGAAAAAACCGTTGCAGGAACGCGCACTGATTGCTGCGGAGTACCGCAAAAAAAGTGGTGAGGCGACCTCCCTGCTCGCTGCCGAGATCATGGACGTCAACCAACAGGCGGTCACCGATGTCATGCGCAAGCACGCGGTCTGCCGACTCGTGCATGGTCACACACACCGTGAAGCGATCCATCAGCTGGAGATCGATGGAAGAACCTGCGAACGCATCGTTCTTGGCGAATGGCATCCCGATCACGGCATGGCCCTGTCGGTCAGTGCTACCGGCATCAATGCGCTGGTGGTGTAATGTCCAGCCAGTCACACCACTCATGATAGAGCACGCTCTCGGCTGCCGCTACGATCGAACGCGGTAGCAACTCCCTGCTGAACACCGGTTCGCCATCAAGTGTACAGCTACGCCCTCCGCTCTCCTCCAGTACGAGCAGGCCGGCACCATAGTCCCAGATATTCGACCGACCATGCAGATAGAGGTCGCACCGTCCTGCTGCTATCCAGCAGAGATCGAGTGCCACCGAACCGAAACTGCGCTGGGAGGTATAAGGCGTTTCTGTCACAAGACGGGTCGAGAGTTTTCGAGGCAAACGCTTGAAATCCACAAGTGCAGTCGCCCCGGAAAGCCCGGTCCTGTAATCATGAGGACCCAGGCGCTTGCCATTGAGCGTCGCCCCTTTTCCAGGCATGGCAACAAAGCATTCATCACGGTTGGGATCGTAAACGATGGCAACATGCACTCGTCCACTCGCGATGAGTGCGAGTGATATGCAAAAATAGGGAATTTCAGCAACGAAGTTTGTTGTTCCGTCGAGTGGATCAAGGCACCAGAGAGGGCTGTCAGAATCCAGCAAGTCGCGTTGCGCTTCACTCTCCATCTCCTCACCGAGAAATCGGATATCCGGCCACTGCTGCGCTAGCCATGTGAATAGCTTTCCCTGTACCCGCACATCCGCTTCGGTCACGAAACTGCCATCCTGTTTTTCAGCACGCCGGACCTTTGTGAAAAGCGGCATGAGTTCAGACACGGCCACATCCCGGATTTTAGTGGCGAGTGCGGTGACCTGCTCTTGCCCGAAAAGCTGTATCAGCTCGCGATTGAAGTCCTGTCTGTTATTCATACTGATTGATCGTGTTCAGAAAAAGTGTAGTCAGTACAGCAGCATTGACATCATCCTTAAGGAATATTTTCATTCTGTATACAAAGAAATGACACTCTCGCCATTCCACTAAGCGCCTGACTGGTCTAAGATTTTTCTACAACAAAAAAACTTCCATTACGAGAAGTTAACCAAACCTTACTAGAGGTGTGCTTGTGTTTGCTAATAAATCTATTTCGAAAAATAGAGCGAAAGTTATTGATCTGTTAAATGAACTACTGGTGTTTTTTCCAGCCGGAAAAAACCTCGCTTACTGGGACGACAGGAACAAGGGCTTGCTCCTCGACATCCTCAACGAGCTCGAGGCGACCAGCAATTCACTCGCCATGCAGGAGTTTGTGAACTCCGTACGCACGATAAAGGCAGATGCGCAAAGCCTGCCGGTTGATCATTGCGCTGCACTCAGGCCAAGACTCTCCTACCTGAAGCTCAGGATCAGGGGTCTCCGGGTCGAGCTCAGCAAGGCCATCTGTAGTGGTCCATCGAGGAAACTGTCCCAGGTGGCGGAGCTCGCGAGCTAAAGCACTGGAAAGCGGTCGTCACTGCACCGCAGTGTCGACTTGCCCTCTTGCTTGCAGACCAGGAGAGAGATTCGAAACCCGTGATCTGTGCACACCGGGTTTAGATCAACCCCGTGGACAACACGGCAACTCTTCATGTCCGGTTCACCGGCTGCACAGCCGAATCATGCCCGCTTGATGTCTTCACTCATGGCATCGAGAACCTGTTGTATTCCAGAGGCTCTTCGAAAAAGTCGGCATCATGCATGTCTTCCCTGTAGTCAACAAGCTGGTGGTTTTCACTACCGTTCATCAATGTCAGCATCAGTCCCATGCTGTACTCGATACCAGGCCTGTATGCATCAACCAGAAACTTGCAGCCTTGCTGCGGCTCATTGGCAGCAGGCCCGAGAACACGCCTGTGTCGCTCGGCCAGCACGCTGTGCATCTCGCGTAGCGCGGCCATGGCACGAGGCATTCATCGATGCTGACAATGTTGAAACACTGTTTTCCCAGAATATGAAAGGTGTGCTGGACAGGTTTTTTTCCTGCGAAGCTTGGTGCATCCTTCAGTGGTCGTGACTCGGTTTCGACAGTGACCGGAGATACAGGCACAGCCTCATCGGCGGGCGGTCCAATGATCATGGCAGAGCGAGTCTCAGGGTCGACACTCAGGACAAGGCGCTGCTTCCTGTCGAACAGCAGATAACCCTGCATGCCATCGTCACTATCTTCGCCTATCTCATCCATGCGCAGCATGGCCTCGCTCACCATGATACGTGACAGGTAGGGAGCGGCAGCATGCTGGTTTTCGACCCTCTAGACAAGCAGGTCAGCCGCGATCATCTCAGCCTGTAACTTGCTAACGAGACAGACGGACAGCAGACGGGAGAAGAGGATTATTTTCTTGTACACAAACGCTCCAGCCGATGGAGTTCTGAAGAGGTGAATCCGGCATCCAGCCTTGCCTTGTAATGGACGGGGCAATGAATATCATCGCCGAGGTAGTGTGCGAGGCGCTCGAAATAGGTATTTTCCGGCTCAAGACCCTGTGCTTCGCAGAGATAACGAAACCAGCGCGTGCCGGCCTCGACGTGGCCGATCTCTTCCTCGAGGATGATCTCGAGAATCGCGACCGTCTGCATATCGCCAAGCTTGCGGAAATTGCGAATCATCCCGGGAGTGACATCGAGACCACGCGCCTCCATCAGTCTCGGGACCAGCGCCATCCGGTCAAGGACACTGCCTGCCGTACGCAGGGCCATATCCCAGAGACCATTGTGTGCATGAAAATCGCCGTATGCATAACCCAGCTCCCCGAGTCTTGTCCAAAGCAGACGAAAATGCCCGGCTTCCTCGGCGGCAACCTTGAGCCAGTCTGCATGGTAGTCGCGCGGCATATGCGGGAAGCGCACGATGGCATCGAGCGCAAGATTAATGGCATTGAACTCGATATGCGCAATGGCATGGATGAGCGCTGCCCTGCCCTCTGTTGTACCGAGGGAGCGCCTGGGTAGATCACGGGGATGCACAAGTTCCGGGCGGGCCGGTCTACCCGGCCTCTCGATCTCAACCGGCGGATGGCCATTTTCCAGGCTAACCATCCCCTCGAGCCACTGGTGGTAAAGGCTGTGGACAGCCTCACACTTGCGGGAGGGCTCAGACTCCAGCAGGCATTCGCGCGCCCGATCGAATAGCAATGTCATGACCCAGCCTTCCACGCAAGCATGAGATCCATCACGTTTGTGCCGGTCGCCCCCAGGTGGATCAGGTCACCACTTGCTGCCAGGAACGGGTTGGCGTCAGCACGTGCGAGCGAATCCTCAATATCAAGACCCTCTGCCTCGCCACGCATCAGGGTTCCACCATCGACGATCGCCCCGGCATCCTCGGAATGCCCATCGATCCCGTCCGTTCCCGCCGAAACAAAACAGAAGGCGCCATTCCCGGCGAGCTGTTGTGCCACCTGCAACGCGAGCTGCTGATTTCTACCTCCTGTACCGGGGCTGGAAGGAAGGTTGACACTGGTCTCCCCTCCCCATATGTGGATGCCGGGCGGTGCTGATCGGTCGAGATACTCAGCAAGTTGCCGGGCAACCAGGGTCGTCTCGCCACACAGGCATCCGGGATGAACTGTGACGGGATAACCCAGCTTTTCCGCCGCGGCAGCAGCTGCAGATTTTGCAATCTCGTTGGAAGCGATCACCTCGACACGCACATTTGGGCGAGCCTCGCATTGCTGCGGGATCTCAAGAAGCGCGCTCAGCCATGCGGGCAACTCGATCTTCTGCACATCCCCGATATCCGGTTCCGGGACGAGGAGCCCGGAACCGATATCCCCGGGATTATCACCGGGCACATCGGAAACGAGCAGGACGAGAGCATCGTTGTCAAAATGGTTCAGCAACTTGCCACCCTTGATGGCCGAGAGGCACTTGCGAACCAGATTTGTTTGCCGGATATCGAGGCCGTTCGCAAGCATCCAGCGGTTGGCTTCCTGCATCTGTTCGAGCGAGACGTGCGACTCGAGGACATCGACCATGGCCGAGGCGCCACCCGAAATCAGGAAAACAAGTCTGTTATCCGGATCCTGAGCCGAAAGAAAATCGAGCAGTGCAGTGCCTGCATCAAGACTGCTCTGGTCCGGTAACGGATGGTTTCCGGGAACGAATCTCACGTTTGCCGGAATGCTGCCGGCATAGGCTGGTGACGTGATCAGAAGCGCATCAGCGACTCGCTCTCCGAAGAGGTCGCAGGCCGATTCCATCATGACCGCGGCAGCCTTGCCAATCGCCACGATTGCAACCTTGCCGCCATCGAGCGCTTCTTTCTCGAGGCGTTGCCTTACGCTGGATCGCGGCACGACCGCGGCGATAGCGGCAGAAAGAATTTCAAGCATGCCGGAGCGAATCTCCGCGATGCTCAGGGGTGCAGGATGGTTCATTTTTCTTATGATACTATTTCTGCAGAAATCACGATCCGGGAGTTCTCACTTGGACATCATTCAGTATCGCCGCCGCTACAGCCGGTCCGTCATCACTCAGATGCTGCTCACCGGCGCCATCGCTATCGCGTTGATTTTATGGCAATTTGGCAATATTGAGGAAATCTACCTCAACCACCAGATCTCGGCGATCGGCATCATCATCAACGGAACCATCGTGATTCTCTTTCTCATGGGCGTCTTCAGAATCATTGTCTCGCTGCTTGGATACGCACGCGAGGAACGCTCACTCAATCGTTTCATTCGCAACATGCAGGAAGATCCTGAAAACCCGTTGCTGGAGGTTCCTGCGAGCAGCATGATCAGTCGCCGCTACATGACCATGCAACGTCTCTACGAAAGTCGAACTCCGATCAATCATGGCGCCCTGGCCTCTGCGCTGCTTGCGCGTGAGAGCACGCGCGTCAACCTGCCGCGCTACATCAACAATATATTGATCCTGCTCGGCGTTTTCGGAACAATTATTTCCCTCTCGATCGCACTGCTCGGTGCATCCGATCTGCTCGAGAGTTCCATCGAGTCGGAAGGCATGGGCCTTGTCATCCACGGTATGTCGACAGCGCTCTCGACGACCATGACAGCGATCGCTTGCTATCTCTATTTCGGTTACTTCTACCTGAAGCTCACGAATGTCCAGACCAACCTGATGAGTGGTATCGAGCAGACCACAACTGCCTATCTCTCTCCGAAGTTCCAGGTCACCAACGACAACATCATCTACGAGTTTACCGGGCTGTTACGCATGCTCCAGCAACTGATCAAGAAAATGGAAGCCTCGCACAAGCAGTTCATGACCATGGAGCAGGCAATGGCTCAGGCGGCCGTCAACTTCAAGAAACAGACCGAAGCAATGCCGGATGATCTCCAGGAAGTCAAGGCGATCCTGCGCGACGGCTTCAGACTCGAGTCACGCAAAGATGCCTGACAACGGTTTTGTCGACCTGAGACTGAACCGGGAAGGCGAAGACCACAACGAAAGTTTCTGGCCCTCCTTCACGGATATCATGACGGTGATCGTCATGATTTTCCTGCTGGCGATGATTATCCTGCTGCTCAAGAACACGGAGCTCGTCAGCAAGCTGCAACTCACTCTCGAGGCAGAGCGCCAGGCGACTGCCCAGGCACTCGAGATCGGCAAGGCCAAGGAAGCGCTCGAGAATAAACTCATCGAGACCGAATCCGTCCTTTCATCCCTGCAACAGCAGGTCAATGAGCTGACGATACTCTCGGATTCCAGGCAACAGCAGATTACCAGCCTTCAGAGTGAGAACAGCGCTCTTGCTCGTGCAAGGGATGGTCTTCAGACCAGACTTGAAAGTACCCGCGATGAACTCGACAAGACAACAGGTGAACTGAAAACATCCCGCGCACAGCTGGAACAGGAAACAATCGCAGCAGAACAGTTCCGTAAACAACTTGCTGTCACGCAACAGGAAAAAGAACAGTTAGAGAGCGATAAGCGCCAGCTCGAGGATGAGCTGCAGAAGCGGGCTATCCGGATAACAGGCCTCGAGGAACAGCAGCAGAAAGCCGTTCTCCTCGAACAACAGCTGCGCGCCCGCTTGTCCACCACGAATGATTTGCTTGCAGAAGCGCGCGCCCTTGCGACGGAGAGGGATGCCGTGCTGCAGGAACAGCAGCAAACCATTGAAGCGATCAGCGACGAGCGCTCGCAACTCGAACGACAGACACAGCGCCTCAACAGCCAGATCGAGACACTCTCCGCCTCCGTCAGGGAGCTTCAGGAAAGTCTCGCCGGCAAGGTCTTCGAGCTCTCCTCGGCGACAGCAAGGCTCTCCACTCTGGAAGGTGACTACGCAAGGCAACAGCAGGAGATCGAACAGGTCCGACAGCGTTACACGACTTCGCAGCAGAACTTCTCGGAACTCGAGGGTGAATACGACGACCTCAAGCAAAAGTATGACAAGCTGTTCAAGCCGGCACGCACCAGTAACAACAAGTACATCGTCGAGCTGCGTTACACGAGCCGCAACGGGAGTGATGCTTTCCTGACGAAGCGTCCGGAAGAGAGCGATTTCAGGCTGCTGTCCATCGAAGAGGCCGAAGCACTGCTTGCCGAGACATCACGCGCACATTGCGACGACCTCTACGTGAGGATCATTTTCCCTGAAGGCGAAACACTCTCGCACAGCAAGGCCTGGAGTCTCACGAAGCGACTGCACCAGTACGATTACTATTTCCGTACGGAAGAATGTCCCTGACAGGCCATGCGTGAGAGAACACTGCTCTCTGTCATCGAGTCGCCAACACATCCGAACTTTGGCCCGCTCTATTCGGAGCTGGGGTTCGAGCAACTACGCGCAGACAGCATGCGCAAGGCGATCAGCCAGCTCCGCAAGCGAGCACCCGACTTCATTGTTGCCGAATTCTTCTATGGATACGGCAACAACTATGCAGGGGTGAATCTCAGCAACCTCGATGTGTTGCTCGCCTCACTGCCGAAATATGCTCCAGAGGCCCTGGTCATCCTGTTCGCGGCCAGGAACGAGATGCAATATGTCGACAAGCTCCGGGAGCTCTTTCCCGTCCATGCAGTGCTGCAACAGCCCGTACAGGTGCAGCAAATGCGTGATCTGCTTGGCTGAGACTCAGGAGAAAAGCAGCCGCATCTTCTCCTCGTCCGGGTGCCGAACAATGCCCTTTTCCGTCACGATGACATCGATCAGTGCGGCGGGTGTGACGTCAAATACCGGATTCCAGGCGCTCACGCCCGGGGCGCCGATACGTTTTCCCGCGCAGTGCATGACCTCCTCTGAGTCGCGTTGCTCGAGCGGAATGGCCTCCCCCGAGGGAACGTTGAAATCAATCGTGGATATCGGGGCCGCCACCATGACTTTGACACCAAAATGCCTCGCAGCGATCACGAGCTGCAGGGTTCCGATCTTGTTGGCGACATCACCATTTGCTGCAATCCGGTCAGAGCCAACAATCACCCAGCCGATTCCACCAGCTGCCATGCGTGCGGCAGCTGCGACATCGGCGATCACGGAAACGGGGATCCCCTCCTTGTGCAATTCCCAGGCGGTCAGCCGCGTTCCCTGAAGCCAGGGACGGGTCTCGTCGGCATAGACCTGCCTGATCTTGCCGTCTCTGTGCGCGGAGCGGATGACACCGAGCGCGGTACCGTATCCCCCGGTTGCCAGCGCTCCCGCATTACAGTGGGTAATCACGGATGTCGTTTCTTCGATGAGCTGCGCACCGAGATCGCCCATCATGCGATTGGCGAGAAGGTCCTCGGTATGAATGGCACGAGCTTCCTCGAGCAGTCTCCTGACAGGCTCTTCCTCTGTGATCGTCTCTGCAACAGCCTGCATACGGCGTAATGCCCAGAAAAGATTCACTGCTGTCGGGCGGGACGCTGCGAGTGTTTCGATATCTGCCGCGAGCTCCTGCTTCCAGTTCTTGCCATGCTGCATCGCAGAAAGCACGATGCCATATGCAGCCGTGATACCAATCGCCGGCGCACCACGAACGACCATCGCGCGGATTGCCTCGGCAGTTTCACGGGCATCGCGCGTTTCCACGAACCGCTCTTCGGCCGGCAATACGCGCTGATCCAGCAACAGCAATCGATCATCGTTCCAGAGGATCGCACGTTCCGGATCGGCAGCTTCATCGAGCATCAGGGTACGCATATTTGATATCCTGTCGGGGTTTGCGCGTATTCTGCCAAATCTGCAGGAACCAATGGAAAAAAGATCCGCCGATTCCCTTATTCATGCCCGCTGGATCATTCCCGTCAGCGGGGACGAACGCTTTCTTGACCATCACAGCGTTGCGATCAGGGATGGAGACATCATCGATATCCTGCCGACAGCGAAGGCGCGTGAAGTCTACGAGGCAGTGAAACACACGTCTCTGGACAACCATGTGCTGATTCCCGGACTAATCAACACGCATACCCATGCAGCCATGTCACTGTTTCGCGGACTGGCCGATGATTTGCCCCTCATGACCTGGCTCAATGAGCATATCTGGCCAGCCGAGCAACGCTGGATCGGCGAGCAATTCGTCACAGATGGTGCACGACTCGCCATTGCCGAGATGATCCGCGGCGGCACCACCTGTTTCAATGACATGTACTTCTTTCCCGACATCACCGCCGCTGTGGCGCGACAGGAAGGCATCCGGGCGACGGTTGGTATTATCGTTTTCGATTTTCCGTCCGCGTGGGGAGAAGGGCCGGACGATTACATCAACAAGGGACTGGCGTTGCATGACAAGTACCGCAACGACGCACTCATCAGCACGGCTTTTGCACCGCATGCACCCTACACGACTTCAGATGCACCGCTGGAGCGAATCCGCATGCTCGCCGACGAACTCGACATCCAGGTACACATGCACGTACACGAATCCCATGACGAGATTGTCGGGAGCCTCGAGCAGTATGGAATGCGTCCACTGGAACGCTTGAGCAAGCTTGGCATGGTGGGTCCCCAGCTTATGGCAGTCCACATGACACAGCTCACGGATGAGGAGATTCTTCTCTGCGCGGAATCAGGCCTGCACGTGATTCACTGCGTGGAATCGAATCTGAAACTGGCCAGCGGTTTTACACCCGTCGAAAAGCTGCGCGAAGCCGGTATCAATATTGCTCTCGGCACCGATGGCGCGGCGAGCAACAATGATCTCGATATGTTTGGTGAGATGCGCACGGCCTCATTGGTCGCCAAGGCTGTCGCAAAGAGTGCCCCCGGAATGCCGGCGCTGGACTCACTCAGGGCTGCAACTCTCAATGGTGCCATCGCACTGGGCATCGAGGAAAGAACAGGATCAATCGAGATAGGCAAGGCGGCTGACCTGGTCGCCGTTGACCTTGATCATCCTGCCACCACACCGGTGTACGACCCGGTCTCCCTGCTCGTTTACTCTGCCAGTCGGGACCAGGTGTCGGATGTCTGGGTCAACGGCAGGCAACTTCTCAGAGATGGTATGTATACCAGCCTTGATATCGCAGCCGTGAGGCACCAGGCCGCCTACTGGAAGACCAGAATCGCTGCCGCCAACTGAACCTGGACCAAACCTCTTCCGGCCATCTTGCCCGCAAGCGCAATCAGGCGTTCTTTTGCTCTTCCTCGATCTGCTTGCGAATATCCGCCATGTTGAGTTCGGATGCACGCTGTACAACATCGGCAAAGGCGGACTCGGGAAGCGCGCCTGGCTGGCTGAAGATAATGATCTGCTCACGGAACATCATCAGGGTGGGAATAGAGCGGATCTGGAAATGCGCAGCAATTTCCTGCTCATCTTCTGTGTTGACCTTGGCGAAAATGATATCAGGGTATTGCTCCGAGACCTTTTCGTAAGTCGGCGCAAACGATTTGCACGGACCGCACCAGGGTGCCCAGAAATCGACAATCACGAAATCATTGCCGTTGATTGTCTGCTCGAAGTTTTCTTTGGTCAGTTCGACTACTGCCATGGCTGTTCTCCGTCAAAAAACAAAGCCCCGGATGGACCGAGGCTTGTTGAAAACACGTGGATTCCGAATATTCAGCGGTTAGCTGACCCAGTTACCGAAATTGTCTGTGTTTTTTTCTTCACCATCTTCATAACCAGCTTCATAAGCTTCAGTTACACGCTGTTCTTCTCGCTTGGGGTTCTGGAGGAAGCCTGCCTGCCAGCCCTGGATGTACTCTTCATTTACACCCATTTCTTCCATTTTGGTAACAGCGTCGTAATAAGTCTGGTTCATAATCCGGTCTCCGAGTTAATTCACCACATAAATTAAGGCCATGCATTGCATGACCGTGAATCTGAAAGTGGACCACAGGGCAAATCACCCCGTAATGATCCGATTAGAATACTCTGTTTCTCTAATAAATGCCACTTTATTTGACCGGAATTTTGAAGCCAACGGCTAATCGCACTTCCAACCAGAACAGCATGTTGTGAACAACCGTCAATAATTCAATCACTTAGCTTTTTGCCACAAAAACAGCACGATCGGACAGCCCCCTCACCGCAAACATAGTCTGTATTCAGGAACCCAATACAACGACTTTTTCAGCGAATAAGCTCAGCCTGCTTTGGGCCTGTGAAAATTGGCCAGCAACAGGCCAGCACTGACAAGCAGAATGCCTGCAAAATGATAGGACTGGAGGGATTCACCCAGTACCAGAGTGGCAATCAGGATACCGAAAACAGGAATCAGGTGACTGAACTGCCCCGTTCTCTCCGGACCGAGACGGGCCGTGGCATGATTCCAGAAGATATAGGCCAGGACAGACGGAAAAATCGCAACATAGAGAATGCTTGCAATGCTCGTTGGCGTCAGGGGTACCGGCCTGCCATTCATGGTTTCATGGAGATAGAACGGCAGAATCAGGATTGTCCCGACTGTGACTGTATACCCAAGTACAGGTATTCCACGGAGTTCCTCTGGCAACTTTTTCAGCAGCACAGTGTAGAGACCCCAGAGGAAGACGGCGAGCAATACCAGCAGATCACCGGATGCAAATTCCAGGCCCTTCAGAATAGCGGGATCTCCGCGTGTGAGAATCACAATTGCTCCAGCCAATGAAACCAGAACACCGAGCAATTGCATGACCTGTGGCCGATGCCCCAGCAGGAGAATCGACAGCAGGATGATCAGAACCGGATTGATGGACTGCATGAGCGAGGCATTGATCGCTGTCGTTGTCTGCAAGCCGAGATAGACAAGACTGTTAAAGAGGGTTACGCCGGTGACCGCGAGCAACAAGAGCAGGAACCAGTTTTCAATCAGCAGGTGACGCCTTTTCCACATCGGACGATACGCGATCGGGAAGATGATCATCCATGCGACCATCCAGCGCCAGAATGAAAGACCGAGTGGAGGCACTTCGCCGATTACAGCACGTCCCACGTTGAAATTACCTCCCCAGAAAAGGGTTGTCATCACCAGTAGCAGGTAGGGTGAGACGCGATCGAGCAATCGGTCTTTCACGCTCAGGCAACCTCATCGCGTACATCGAGACGGCTTCGCAACCAGTCACCGAAAAGATTCGCGGAGAGCACGACCAGAAAGATAGCGATCCCTGGAAAGATGGCAAGGTGTGGTGCGACCAGCAGGAAGTCCGCCCCTTCGCGGATCATGCTGCCCCAGGAGGCCTGTGGTGGCTGAACGCCGAGCCCGAGAAACGAGAGTCCCGCCTCGGCGACGATCACGGCAGCAATCCCGAAACTCGCCTCGACCAGCAATGGTGCGAGCATCAATGGAATGATGTGTCGCCTGAGAATACGTCCCTGCCGGCTGCCAAGCGCGATGGCGGCCGACACATGTTCACGCTGTTTCAGTGACAATGCCTGGGCGCGTGCAAGCCGGGCATAGCCTACCCAGCCCACGACGGAAATCGCAATCACGAGATTGTCGATGCCGGGCCCGAGGACCGCTGCAAGTGCGATCGCGAGGAGAATCCCCGGGAATGCCAGCATGATGTCAATGATCCTTGATATGACAACATCCGTCATGCCCCCTGCATAGCCACTTAGCGCGCCTATAAGCGTGCCGGCCAGGGCGGAGATCATCACGGTTGCTACGGAAACCAGCAAGGCGATCTCGGCACCGGCCAGCAGACGCTCTCCGACTGAGCGTCCGAGCGCATCATTACCGAGCCAGTATTCCATCGAAGGCGGGGCGAGGATGGCATCAAGCTGGATCTGGTTCGGCGTTGTCTGAAGCAACGGCTGCAGTAGTACAACAGAGACCCAGCAGAGGAGGATCACTGTGGCAAACCAGCGACTCATGCCACTTTAATCCTGGGGTCGACAGCCCTGTAGAGCAGATCAGTGAGACGATTGACGACCAGATAACTGACAGCGATGAGCAAGACAGCCCCCTGCACCACCGGGTAATCGCGTTGCTGGATGGCATCGATCAACAGGAGCCCGACACCAGGCCAGGAGAAGACCTTCTCCGTGATCACAGACCCTGCGAGCAATGCGCCGAACTGGAGACCGAGCAGTGTGATGACCGGTAGCAGTGCGTTGCTCAGGGCATGTTTCCAGACGATAACCTGCTCGCTCACACCCTTGGCTCGCGCTGTCCTTATGTAGTCCTCGTTAAGTACCTCGAGAAGCGAACTGCGGACCATGCGTGCGAGGATCGCCGCAAGCGAAACGCCAAGCGTCACAGCCGGCAAAATGAGCGATCCCGGCTGTTCCATTCCACTCACCGGTGTCAGGCCCAGCCAGAGTGAAAACAGCAGGATGAGCATCGGACCAAGCCAGAAGTTCGGTATGGAGACGCCAAGCAGTGAGAGTACCATCGCGCCCGAATCCCACGAAGTACCGCTGCGGGTCGCGGCAAGCACTCCCAGCGGAAAAGCGATCAGGATTGCCAGGAGAAAAGCTGCCAGTGACAGCTTAAGCGTGGCTGGCAATCTTTCAAGCAACAATTCGCTCACAGGCTGCCTGCTATGCAGCGAATGGCCGAGATCGAGTCGAACCAGTCCGGAGAGATAATCGGCATACTGGATAATCACCGGCCTGTCGAGCCCGAGTTCGGATCGTAATGCCTCCCTGTCCGCAGGGCGTGCCGAATCACCGAGAATGTATTCGACAGGGTCTCCCGGTATCAGGTGAATCAGGAAAAAAACGAGCGAGACGACCCCGATCAAGGTGATGAGAGATGTCATGACGCGAGTGAGCATCTTACTCTTCGATCAGGACCGTGGTACCGGACGTAACCCGGCAGGCAAGATCGATCACATCCTGATTCCGCATGCGAATGCAGCCATGTGAACGGGGAACCCCGACCGGCTCCGAGTCAGGCGTGCCATGAATGTAGATGTACCGCCGCAAGGTGTCACAATCCCCTCCCCTGTTGAAGCCGGATTCACTCCCGGAGAGCCAGAGTATCCTGCTGAGAATCCAGTCCCTGCCTGGCTGGAGACGCGCAAGTTCGTCGGAATAGATTTCCCCCGTAAAGCGGCGACCGGTGAAGACTGCATTCACCGGGCAACCTTGCCCGATGATGCAACGCACACGGTGCCATCCCCTGGGAGTGCATTCACTGTTGATCAGCTCCCCAGCACCCCTGAGCGCCGTCGAGACAGGATAGACAAGGCGTTGACCGCTCGCATCCTGTAACACCAGTTCCTGGCTTGTGAGGCTGACCCTGATATGCGTTTCTTTCGTCATTCTCTGTGTTGCTGTAGCCCGATCAGAGCATCATAGCTTCCATCACGCCTGGGAACATAGCCATCGATGGTATCCGGCCGGTAGGCCGCCAGCTGGTCCTCGTACCACAGCGGGACATAGGGAAGATCAAGCAACAATTGCTCTTGCAACTGGCGATAGAGGCTAACCTGCGCATCGATATCAGCCTCTTTCTCGGCCGATTCGATCAACCGGTCTGCTTTCATTGAACGATAGCGACCGCGATTGGCTCCCCCCGGGGGAATCGAGTCGCTGTGAAAGATATACCGAAAAGTATCAGGCGTCTTGAGACCAACCCAGGTAAGACTGTAGAGCTGGAAGTTGCCTGCCTTGATATCACCGAAAAAGGTGCCGAAATCATAGCTCTTGATGCGTACCCGAATCCCTACATTGGCAAGTTGCTGCTGCATGACAGTTGCCAGTCGAAGCCGGAATGGGTCGCTCGACGTCTTCCATGTGAGTTCCAGAGGACGAGCAGGTCCATATCCTGCTTCACGCAGCAGGGCGAGCGACTTTGCCGGATCGAAGGGAACAGTGTCCCGGGCGTTTATTCCAAGCGGATGCTCCGGAGGAAACAGGCCAGCAGCTTTTCGTGCACGCCCCATGAAAACATGTCTGATGATGGCATCACGATCAATGGCATGCGCAACGGCTGCCCTGATCCGCGGATCACCCGTGACAGGATCATCAAGATTGAAGCCGACATACGTGTAATTGCTCCCATCGACTGTCTGCACCCGCACACCGGGCTGTTTCGCAAGATAGTCGACCAGTGATGGCGGAAGATCGTTCTGCAGCAGGTCAATTTCATTGCGCAGCAGTTTCAGGACGCGAACGCTGGGCTCCTTCACGAGCAAAAGGCTCAGGAGCAATCCGTCGGATTTTCGTTCGAGCTGAAGACGTCCCGCTTCGCGGGCCAGCAGTCGGAATGGCCCGCTACCGACAGGCTTGCTGCTGAAATCATGGGCGGCCTCGATGAGCCTTGCCGGCAAGATGCCTGCAGAGAGATAAGAGGGGAAGTAGGGGTCTGCCCGGTCAAGAAGGAAATCAAGGGTGTTATCGTTAATCGCACGTATCTCCCTGATCAGGGAGAGTGTCGACCTGTGAGGAGAGTTCCTGGCCGGGTCGAGGATACTTTCATAGGTCGCGACGACATCACGGATGGTGACAGGAGATCCATCATCGAACTTATCATCGCCCGATAGCGTGAACCTGTACCTTTGTGGATCGGGCCTCTCCCATGTCGCCAGCGAGGGCTGCGGCTGACGATGCTCGTCGAAGCGCACGAGTCCCTGGTAAAGCAGGTGGTTAACACGCTCAGAGGCCGCGTCTGTTGCCTGTCGTGGATCGAAATTGAACGGCAGTTGCTGAACGCCAAAACGGATGCCTTCCGGCTCCTGCCGGGCACACCCGACCAACTGCATGGCGAGGAGCAAAAGCAGAAAGACGCTTCTTACCACGTGCAATAGGGTTGTTTCTGCAATGAAACATTGTAATAACGCAGGTCGTCAGAGACTTCCCTGCCTGTCCAGTCGGGCAATGGCGGACGCACATCAATCGACGGAAGCTCAACCTCTGCCACGACAAGGCCTGCGTTGTCTCCCTCAAAGACGTCAATCTCCCATTCAAAGCCTTCATGTTCGACGATATAGCGCGTCTTCTCGATCAATGGTCTGAGTGCAATGCGTTCGAGAATCTCCTTGCCATCATGCAAAGGAATCTCATACTCGTACTCGAGTCGATGAATACCATCATCCGAGCTCTTGATATTGATAAAAGCCCTGTCGTTTTCCGTGCGGACACGAACTGAACGTTCGTAGCCCTCGGAAAGATACCCCTGACGCATACGGATCGAATGCGTTCCGGCAGTACGCCATGAATCATTGACGACGAGAAACTTGCGCTCGATCTCGCTTGCCACTTCAGCCTCCGAGGAGCTGCGTTACCTGCTCGAGATCCTGCCTGGTATCAATGCCCGGCGGCGGAATCTCTGCAGCAACATCGACGTGGATTTTTTCCCCTCTCCAGAGCGCGCGCAACTGCTCAAGAGATTCGCATTGTTCCAGTGGTGCAGGTTCCCATGTGCTGTAACGCCTGAGAAACCCCGCCCTGTAGGCATACAGGCCAAGATGCCGGAAGCAGCCGGTCATTCTTGGCATCCACTGCTCTTCCCCGCCGAATCCGTCACGATACCAGGGGATGGGAGCACGACTGAAATAGAGTGCGTAGCCTGCCTCGTCCATGACAACTTTCACGGCATTCGGATTGAGCATCTCTTCGTAGCTTTCGATCGGTGTACAGAGAGTTGCGATGCTCGCAACAGCATGTGTATCCAGGTTGACGGCGACTTGCCTGAGAACGGCCGGGGGCATTAGCGGTTCATCACCCTGGAGGTTGACCACCACATCATCGTCACTCCACTGCATGAGAGAGACCACTTCTGCCAGACGATCGGTTCCGCTGTGATGACTTTCTGATGTCATAACGACCTCGACCCCCGAGGCCAGGGCGACATCCCGAATGCGTTCGTCATCAGTCGCCACCGTGATGGTCTCCGCGCCACACTCCAGTGCCCTGTCGACAACATGCAGGATCATCGCCTTGCCATGAATATCAAGCAACGGCTTGCCTGGCAAGCGAGTCGACGCATACCTCGCTGGTATGACGACATGAAATTGACTCATTCCGGAATTTCCTCGTCTGCGGGAAGTTCCCGTGCTTCCGAGGTCAGCATGACCGGGATGCCGTCCATGACAGGAAAGGCCAGCCGGTCAACCGGGCAGATCAGCTCGGCAGCAGGCTTGACGTACCTCAATGGTCCCTTGCAGACGGGACAAACGAGGATATCAAGTAATTTTCTATCCATTGTTTTCTTTCATTTTCAGGGCAGTTACGACCTGGTTGATCACATCGACGGGAGGTCGGACCTCAAGCGCCAGATACCAGCAACGCCGGTCTGCAAAAGGACGGATCTTCACTGCATCCTTGGCAGTCATGATAACCGGCATGTCATCATCAAAAGCAAGGTCCCTCTGGCTGTATTCATGGTGATCGGCAAAAAGATGTAATTCGGCCTCGAGACCGGCTTCATCGAGCATATCGATAAAGCGCTGCGGATTACCAAGGCCGGAAACCAGATGCACCCGCCGTCCTCTGAACTCCTCGAGTGGAGCAGTCTCCCCGCTCACCAGGTTGACGAGTTGGCCAGACTCGAGGCGCATGCAATGTTCATTCTCTTTGCAATGGCCATTGACGATAATGAAGTCCACGTGCCTGAGCCTTTTGACACCCTCCCTGAGTGGCCCTGCCGGAAGCAGCATCCCGTTGCCAAATCTGCGTTTTCCGTCAATCACGACAATCTCGATATCGCGACCGAGTGCATAATGTTGCAGACCGTCGTCAGAGACAATGACATCACAGGCGGCATGTTCCAGCAATGCACGCGCGGCATCGGCCCTGTTCGGACCTGCACAGACCGGGCAGCCTGTCTGTTCAGCAATGACAACAGCCTCGTCCCCGGCCACCTGCGGATCACTGTCTGCGCGCACCTGCTGTGGCCACCTGGTTGCCTTGCCGCCATAGCCCCGAATCACGACCCCGGGACTGTAGCCCAGGCTATGAAGATGATTGCATAGCCAGATCACCAGCGGTGTCTTGCCTGTACCGCCGACAGTGAGGTTGCCGATGACGATAACAGGAACCGGACTGTGATAGACGGGAAGCAGTCGCAACCTGTAGGCAAGCCGGCGAAAGAAAACCAGTACCCTCATGAGGATGGACAGCGGAAAGAGAAGAAGTGCAACCGGATGCCATCGTTTCCAGAAATATCCCGGGCTATTCATCCGGAGAGATTACTCTTCCTTGACTGTCTTGCGCCCAGGGAACGTGATCTCGGTCAGCCCCAGCTGGCCTGATACATCCATCACGGTCATGGCTGACTGGAAAGGGGCATTCTGATCGACCTTGACGATGACCGGAATATCGGTCCGACCCTCGGCGATCTCGGCCATGGCCCGCTTTAGTACCGTTGGCGTGGAGCTGACGAGTTCCATGCTGTTGTTCAGCGACATGCTGCCGTCAGCTGCAATCTGGACCAGTATCCGATCCTGGAATTCATCCTCGGGAATATCGGTCTCGATTTCCGGCAACGTGATCTTGATGCGGGATTGCGTATCGAATGTTGTGGAAACCATGAAAAAGATCAGCAGCAGAAAGACCACATCAATGAGCGGCGTCAGATTGACGATAGGTTTCTGGCGATGTCTTTTTCGCAAAATCACTGAATATTACCCTGGTGCAGTACATCAACCATTTGTACCGCCTTGTCTTCCATATCCAGAATCAACTGATCGACACGGGATGAGAGAATTTCATGAAAGATCAGGACAGGAATGGCAACGGAGAGACCAGCGGCCGTTGTAATCAGGGCCTTGGAGATGCCTCCGGCCAGCACACCCGGATTTCCGACGCCGGCCGTCACGATGGCAGCAAAAACATCGATCATGCCAACTACCGTGCCCAGCAAGCCCAGTAGCGGTGAGATCGCAGCGATCGTCGCGAGCGCACCGAGGAAGTATTCAAGCCCATGGACAATCTGCCTGCCCTCCTCCTCGATTGCCTCTTTCATCACGGCACGCGGCTGGTTACGATTGATCAGAGCTGCGGCAAGTACCTGTTCAAGCGGCGATTTTTCGCGCAGTGAATTGATGTACTCGGAAGTGAGATTGCCTGCCTTGTATTGCCGGTATACAGCCTGGAGCGCGCCATCCGGAATGACTCTGGAACGCCGCAGCGTATAAAAACGCTGGATAATGATAGCCAATGCCAGCACGGAACAAATCAGGATTGGCAGCATCAGCCAGCCGCCGGCTTTGACAAGTTCTAGCACAGATCTCCCCTGAACTTATGGTCTTTATTTCCAGGCACTAGTGTACCTGCTTTCACCGCTGCCAGAAACGGCGTTCTGCATCGCGATGCCCGGCAAGATGGTACCCTCCGCCCGCGGCAAGGACAAGCGTGACGGCCCCGCTGTGTGCTGTCTCGATGACACTTGTTCCGGCTTGTCGCCAGCGCTCCACGACCTGCGGCGCGGGGTGTCCGAAGTGGCTTTTCCACGCCGCACTCGCTATCACGTGCCGGGCCTTGATGAATCGAACAAAATCCGGGCCCGAGGAACTGCGGCTGCCATGATGGGGCATAGTCAGCAGATCGATGTTGCGTAATCGGGGATAACGTCGCATCAGTGCCAGCTCTGCTTCGCGGGTGATGTCCCCGGTCAGCAGAATCCTGACTTCAGGATGTTCGACCAGCAACACGCAGGAGTAATTGTTGTCTCCACTGCCATCGTAACCTGCTTCGAGGAAGCTGAAGCGTGTCTCCTGCCAGCTCCATGCCGGATAGTCGTGGCAGGAGCTGAAGCTGTCGGGGAAAGCGGCCGGCTGGCCGCTGAGACGCACCGCAGCGGGTAACTCCTCGAGAAAACTGCGGTAGCCTCCGCTGTGATCACTATCGTCGTGGCTGATGACAAGCATATCGAGCGCATCGATGCCCCGCGCTGCAAGAAAAGGACGAACAACAGCATCGGCTGTATTGAACCCGCCCGGGTAGAGCGGGCCCAGATCATACACAAGCGTGTGTTGATGACTCTCAATGACGACCGCGAGTCCTTGCCCCACATCGAGAACAGTCATCCTGAAAGGTTCGGCCGATGCGGGCCACCAGAGTAATGCAACCAGTGGCAAGCCCAGCGCGCGCATTGCCCATCCCCTTCCGAGTGAAAGAAGCAGCGCCCCGCCGAAAGCGATCGGGAGAACGGGATTGGCCGGAGATGCCGGCATAACAAGGAACATGACGTTTGCAACAGCAGACAAACTCTCCAGGGTCAGATCCAGCAACTGAAGGGTCAGATGTACCAGCAGTTCGCTTCCCGGGAAGCCGGCAAACATGCCAAGTGCACTGAAAAGCACCGCAGGGATAATCACGAAAGAAAACCAGGGAACTGCGACCAGGTTGATGAATGGCGCCAGTGGTGAGGCAGGAAAACCCCAGGCGGAAAGTATCGGCAACAATGCCAGTGAGAGCGCAAACTGGATGGCCAGTACGAGCTGCCAGGAACGCCATTCAGGATAGCGCCGTGACAGCAGGAGAATGGTCAAAACAGCCGTAAAGGACAGCCAGAAACCGGCAGCGTGAACTGCGCGCGGTTCCAGCACGAGGATCGCCAGCAAGGCAGTTCCCAGAATATGCAAGCCATCACTATTGCGCCTCATGAGGATGCCTGTCACCACGACCACGGTCATCAGGAGCGCTCTCTGGGTTGGTATTGCAAAACCTGCCAATGCCGCATAGGCCAGCGCTGCAAGAAGTGCGCAGCATGCGCCAAAAAGAGGCGACGGCAGATGCAACGGACAGGAGCCGGCATAGCGCCATAGACGTTCGGAGACCCACCAGACCAGCATGGCCACAAGTCCGATATGCAGTCCTGAAATCGCCATGAGATGCGATGTTCCGGTATTCCTGAATATACGCCACTGCTGTTTGTCCAGCAGGCTCCTGTCGCCGGTCAAGAGCGCCAGGTAGACAGCGCGCGCGCCTGCATTACCGCTACCCTCGACTGCCTGCAGTTTCCTGCGCAGAAGGTAGCGAAAACGATCGGCACCGGGCGACATGGATGCAGCAAGCCTGTTGGTGGCGGATTCCCTGACATACCCCCTCGCGACCAGGTTTTGTTGAAACAGCCAGCGCTCGTAATCCGTCCCGCCCGGGTTACTCATGCCACGCGGCTGGAACAGTCTGACGAGAAGACGTCCACACTCACCCGGCACAAGTTCGCGCCCTGCATCGTACCAGGAGAGACGCACTCGTCCATGCAGCGAAACAGATTCTCCCGTTGCCAGTTGCGCGTCTGTGACGTCGAAACGGAATCGCGAAACCTCAGCCGTATGAACAGGCAATCCGGTTACGCAACCATCCACGACCAGTTCCCGCCGTTCAAGTTCAGAGGGCAACAACCGATCGATATAGGATGCAGCATCGATCCATGCATAGGCGAACCCGGCCATCAGGAGCCCGGCTGCATACCAGCGCCGGGAAACACAAACAAGCAGCGGAAACAACAGCATCCAGCACAAAGCGACTGGCGGGAGCCGCCGGAAGAGAGCCAGCAGGAGGATACCGGCAAGAAACGCCAGCGCGTATCGGGGCATGGGACATCCTTGTTCGGGTTCGAATTTATTCGAAGGGAATCATCCATTTATCCCTTTCTCAGACCGGGTTCATGAGATAATCTTACGCTACCTCAATGACCACGCCTCCATAGTGCCAAAAGAGTTCATCAAACGCTACTGCCCGAATGCTGATACAGTCCGTAGTCACAGGCTCCTGCAGTTCTTTGGTGAACATCTCCACTCTCCGAATATATGGCATCTGAACCGGCGCTCTGTTGCGAGAGGTACAGCACTGGGTGTCTTCTGGGCGCTGGTGCCACTCCCTCTGCAGATGATCGGTGTTGTTGCGAGTGCTATTCTCTGGCGTGCCAATATCCCGATCGGCCTCGTGCTGGTCTGGATGACGAACCCCTTAACGATTCCACCGATATTCCTGGGCACCTACCTGTTTGGCAACTGGCTACTGGGCAAGCAGGGCATCACCCCTCCGGAACACGTGACCATCGAGTGGTTCACGCACAGCCTCGGTGACATCTGGCTCCCTCTGGTACTGGGGAGCCTCTCCGTTGGTATTGTACTCGCGACCCTCACCTACTTTGCGATCGATTATCTGTGGCGCTACACAGTCTGGAAGCGCTGGAAAAACCGTCTGGGCTCATGAGTCAACTGGCATTCGGGTATTGTCAGTCTCTGCTAATTGTGTGATATTGCGATTAATCCTGACGAATACCGCAAATAATAATAAGTAAAGTCAGGACGTTATCTGCCAGAGGAAACACTAGCCCGCATGAAGAAGATCATTACGTCGATACTCTGTCCACCGATGTCGGTATGCCGTTACGGTTGTGGAACAAACTGCGCTGCCCCGATCAGCGTGTTCTGGCTCGCGGGTATTGTGGCGGTGGTTTACTCGTTTTTCGGCGGACCGACGGCTGCCGAGGGCATCGATCTCTATACACTGGCACTTGGATTGGCACTCTGGGCTATTGCAGCGGTCTGGGCACTGCTGACAATGAGCGGCGTCGAAGCAGATCGCTGCAATGGTGTTTTCAGCCCGCTCAATGGCAAGGTCGCTCCCGGGGAAGACGAATCCGATCCGCTCGACGAAATCAGAAAAGCGCACTGAACAGAATAACCTAGAGCTCTTCCGGTGCTGCCTGAAGCTTTTCGAGAACCCTGCTGACTGCGATCAAACCGGCGGAAGCGGTCACATGCATGACCGAACCCAGTCCACCGCAATGAAGATGCGTCGCCTTTCCTGCCCCGCTCAAATCACACTCGGCGTTACCAGCCGGCTGGCGTGTCTCCTCAAGCGAGAAGACCGCCGGTACAGAAAATCGTCGTTTCGGGTTACGGGGAAAGTCATAACGCTGCCGCAACTCTTTTCTAACCCGTGACAGCAGCGGGTCCTTCTCGGTCCTGCTCAGGTCGAGCAGCCGAAACCTCGTCGGATCAGTCTTTCCACCGGTGCCACCAACCGTCACGACAGGCACACGCTTCCTCCTGCACCAGGCGATGATCGCGGCCTTGTCACGGAATGTATCGATACAGTCAACGACCATGTCATATCCCCTGTCCAGAAATTCTGCGTGATGTTGCTGCGTCACGAATTCCTCGATTGTATGAACTCTGGCGTCGGGATTGATATCGCGGATACGCTCTGCGAGCACACGCACTTTGGCCACGCCATGCGTGGAGTTCAGGGCAACCAGTTGTCGATTCGTGTTCGAGACTGCGACATGATCCATGTCAATCAGTGTGAGGGTACCAATGGCACTGCGCGCGAGTGCCTCCGCCACCCAGGAACCGACGCCGCCGACCCCGATGACACAGACGTGTGCACCTGTCAATCTTGAAAGAGCCTCCTGGCCATAAAGAGCCGCGATGCCACTGAAGCGGCGCAACGACTCATCCGACACCATGTTCAGTCGCTGACTGTCAACAGGAATTGACGCCCCTTCCACTCCATGACAGCACCTTCGGGAACAATCCGCACGAGCTTGAGATTATTCCTGATACTCATCCCTTCCCTGTATTCCTGGCCATTGATGAAGACGATCCGCCTTGGCCTGTCAGTGGAGTAGACATGAAAATCGAGCCGCAGAGGTGCAACCTCTTTTCTGAGCCCCCCCGCCATCTTCGAGAGACGTGGAGGAACAGAGGTATTGTCCCTCGTGGAAAGAATGCCTGTCTGCTGCAAAATCTGCTGTCTGGCAGCGACATCCTCGGACTCTTCCTCGACAGGTGCCTGTGGCGGTTCCTTTGGGAGCGGCGTGGGTTCGACGCCGGAAGCAGCATTCTCCGGCAAGGTTGCCTGTGACATCGCAGTGTCCGGCAAAGGCTCATTCAACACGGGTTCGGGCCGCTGCCGCCCATCCTTGCCCCGGGGACCAGTCTCTTCAGGGACAGCCGTGATTGTCTGCTGCGGCACCTCGGTACTGTCAGGGCTGTCACCGCTCAGCAGATAGACGAGAAAGAGCGCCCCAAGGGCAACAAGAATAATCGTGAGTGGCAGGAGAGGAAATTTTTTCTGCCTGTTGCTGCTTGCCCGGCGAGGCTTGACGATAAGTGGCAGCACACTGCTGGCGTCATCGTGACGGCTTTTTTCAGATTTCTTCAGTGCGTCGAGTATCAGTGACATGCTAGCTCTTGGCTCGCAGGCGCGGTCCGTTGTCCGAAGGTGAGGCAGAATTGAGCCTGATGATCGTCTGGACACCAACGACCGCATCCGCCTCGAGACGGTTGATCGTCTGGAAATTCCTCACTATATCGGCAAGGCGCTGATCAAAAAAGTCATAGCTCCTTTCAGGCTCGATGTCGTCACCGGTGATCTCCTGCAGACGGTCGCGTAACCACTCAACACTCTGTCCCCGCTCACCGGGAAAGATCGCGTTGACATAGCCGCTCGGCGGTATCTGCCACAGAACTTCAAAATCGCCGAACCAGAACGTGTCAAGTTGACTGCGTTCGAACACACGCGGCTCGCCGTTGTGACTCAGGGTTACTTCCTGCCCGTCGACGCCAAGCAGCGCCACGTGATACTCCTGCCGGTCGGAGAGGCGTATCTGCAGGACTGCCGGGCGATTAATATCCATCAGCCTGCTCCAGTTACCCTGGAGCTTCAGGCATTGCAGTCCGTAATCACGTCCGAAATCACAGGGTCCTGTCAGTGAGCTTGCGGAATAATCGATTTGCCAGGCAGAGTAGATCTCGGAGAAGGCCGCATTCCGGCCCGTAGCCTCCGGGCTGGATAGCAGCCATGCCTCGAGGTCGTCCGGCGAGGGAGGTTCAGGAGCCGGCTCGACAATCTCGGGAACGGGTTGAGGTGTATTGATTATCTGGCGCACGGCCTCTTCCGTGTAGGGGAGTGTCACACCATTGCTGACAATCATCGGGGCAACAGGCTCGATCGGCTCCTGTGGCGATTTTACAGCCGATGCAACCGCAACCTCTTCGGTCGAGAAGTCATCGATCATCGACCGGAAGACCGACTTGAGTGGCGGATAAAGCAGAATGGCAATTGCCAGTCCTGACAGGAGGACAACAGCAGCCGCCACACCCCATAGCCAGCCTCCCTTGCCCTGCGACTGCTGGCTGGAGAGAACCTGTTCCGCAGCCTGGTCAACCATTGGTTTGTCGGCCTCTGTGCGTTCCTTCGCATAGGCGGCAAGCAGCGCCTTGTCTGCAATCTCATTGATGATGCGAGGAATGCCACCGGAATATCTGTAGATAGCCTTCACCGCGGAATCCTTGTAGAGCAGCTTTCTGGCACCGGCAATGGTCAGGCGATGAATGAGATAGTTACGCACCTCGACCTGGTTCAGGGGTTCCAGGTGGTAGACATCGGTGACACGCTGGGCTAGCTGTCGCATGTCATCCCTTGCAAGGGTTGAGCGTAATTCGGGCTGCCCGATGAGGATAATTTGCAGAAGCTTTTCACGTGTTGTCTCGAGGTTCGTCAGGAGACGAACCTGCTCGAGTACATCGACCGAGAGAGCCTGCGCCTCGTCGATGATCAGGACAGTACGTCTGCCATGGTTGTAATTCTCGAGCAGCTTGTCATACAGCGCATCAGTCAGGGTCTTGAGCGTTGCGGTTCCCTGCTCGTAGGAAACTTGCAGTTCATCACAGATCGCGGCGACAAATTCCAGCGGTGACAACTTCGGATTGAACACAAGCGCGAGATCAACACTTTCGGGCATCTGTTCCAGAAGGGCCCGGATAAGCGTTGTCTTTCCGGTGCCAACCTCTCCCGTCAGTTGTACGAATCCCCCGCCTTGCTGGAGGCCAAACAAGAGGTGTGCCAGCGCCTCCTCGTGGGACTCACTGAGATACATGTATCTGGGATCTGGAGCAATGCTGAAGGGTTTTTCCTTCAACCCGAAATAGGACTCGTACATACAGGTCTACTAACTACCAACCAGTTTGCAACTATAGCAGTTTTCAGACGCAATGGAGGTATCGGGATACAGTTCTGCATCAGCGAGACTCGAACAGCGAGGATGGCACAGCGATGACGCAGTGGGGATTTTCGGAGCATGCAACAGGCAGCAACTCCAGACGCCACATTCTTTCCTATTAGCCATCTTGAATGGCCACGAAATGACTCTATTTATCCCTTACAGACTGCATGCTTGATCATGACCGAAACTGTTGAACTTTCGAGGTGTTTCGGTATTCTTAGTCACTGTTGTTAGAACATTTTCGAAATAGGAGATTCCTGTAATGAATCAGTCAATTTCTGCACCTCGTTCCCAGGAGCAGATTCTTTCCTCCAACAAGGTTCTGAAGAACACGTACCTGCTGCTCTCGGCCACCCTGTTCTTCAGCGCGGTCATGGCTGCGGTATCTATCTTTCTGCAGGTATCGCCAATGTTCTACCTCGGCTCCGTCATCGGTGCCATGGTACTTGGCATGTTTGTCCTGCCGCGGACGGCCAACTCCGCCTCCGGTATCGGGGTCATTTTCCTGATCACCGGCCTGCTGGGTTTTGGCCTTGGCGCAATTCTGCAGATGTACCTCGCCCTGCCCAAGGGTCCGCAAATCGTCGGCACGGCGCTTGCCGGAACAGGCATCATCTTCCTTGGCCTGTCAGGATATGCACTGACGACCAGGAAGAACTTCAATTTTATGGGTGGTTTTCTGTTCGCAGGCATGATTGCCCTGGCCGTGGCAATCATCGCGAACCTCTTTCTCGCGATGCCCGCCCTCTCGATGGCAATCTCCGCTGCAATGATACTGGTGATGAGCGGTTTCATTCTCTGGGATACAAGCCGTATTGCCCGTGGGGAGGAGACTAACTACATCATGGCCACCTACGGCATTTACCTCAGCATCTTCAACATTTTCATCAGTCTACTCAACCTGCTCGGTATTATGAGCGAAGATTGATCAAGGCATTGAGATGAAGCAGACCCCCGGTGAAGCCGGGGGTTTTTCATTTGGAGGAAGTGATAATGGAACTGGCTCTGAAAATTGGCGTTGCGATCATCCTCGTCATGATGATCTGGCGACTTTACCCTGCTGCACGCGAACAGATGCGCAACGGACCAAAGGGAACCGGCAAGGAGTGGCAATCAGTTGCCCTTGTTTTGCTGGCTGTGGCAGCTTTCGTGGTCTTCCTGATCTTCTCGGTCAGGGGCTGACAGCATTCAGAACTTCTCTACCCCGCCCATATAGGGTAACAACACCTCCGGGACCCGGATGTTGCCATCAGCATCCTGGTAATTCTCCATGACCGCAACCAGGGCTCTTCCGACAGCAAGCCCCGACCCGTTCAGTGTGTGCAGCAACTCGGGCTTGCCCGTTTCGGGATTCCGCCAGCGGGCCTGCATGCGACGTGCCTGGAAATCGAGAAAATTGGAACAGGAAGAGATCTCGCGATACCTTGCCTGACCGGGCAGCCAGACCTCGATATCGTAGGTCTTTGCAGACGAGAAACCGAGATCGCCCGTGCAGAGGGTTACGACGCGATAGGGCAAATCCAGTTTCTGCAGTATCTTTTCGGCGTGTCCGGTGAGTTCCTCGAGGGCATCGAAGGATGCTTCTGGCCGGACTGCCATGACCATCTCGACCTTCTCGAACTGGTGCTGCCGGATCATGCCGCGGGTGTCCTTGCCGTAGGAGCCCGCCTCGCTGCGAAAACAGGGAGTATGTGCGACATAGCGACGTGGCATCTTGTCATCATCGACGATCTCGTCACGCAGGATGTTCGTCACCGGAACCTCGGCCGTCGGGATCAGGTAATAGGAAAACTCGCCCTGAAGCTTGAAGAGATCTTCCTCGAATTTGGGTAGTTGTCCCGTCCCATAGAGACTGTCACCGTTAACCAGGTAGGGCACATAGGTTTCAGTGTAGCCATGCTCGCTGACATGGGTATCAAGCATGAATTGTGTCAGGGCCCGATGCAGTCGTGCCAGTGGTCCGCTGAGAAGTGTGAAGCGTGAACCAGTGATCTTGGCGGCCGTCTCGCTGTCGAAGAGTCCGCTTGCGGTTCCAAGATCGACATGGTCCTTCGGCTCGAAATCAAAGTCACGCGGGGTACCCCAGCGCCGTTCCTCGCGATTGTCTTCCTCTACCTTGCCATCAGGAACAGACACATCGGGAATGTTCGGTATTTCCAGCAGCATTTGCTGGAGTTCCTGCTGGACTTCTGCAAGCCTTTCCTGTGCTTCCTTGAGTTCGTCACCGAGGCTGGCAACGGCATCCAGCAAAGGCTGGATGTTCTCTCCTGCTGCCTTGGCCTTTCCGATGCCCTTCGACTTGCTGTTGCGTTCGTTCTGAAGGTTTTGGGTCGTGACCTGAAGTTCCTTGCGCTGTGCCTCGAGGGATTCGAACCTGTTTCGGTCAAAGACGAAGCCACGCCGTGCGACTCCGGCAATGACGGCATCAAGATCATTACGCAGGCGTTTCGGATCCAGCATGATAATTACATCCTGTTCTGTCGTTGTGGACTAAATCAGATTGACCTGGCGATGAGGACACCTGCCCAGGCGGCAGCGACACAGACTATCACAGACGCCAGCACGTTTGCGAAAGCCCGAGCGAGCGCCCCCTCTTCAAGGAGTGCAAGAGTCTCGATGGAGAACGTCGAGAAGGTCGTCAGCGCACCGAGAAAGCCAACAATGAGTAATGCGCGCAATTCCGTGCTGGCGATACGTTCAATAAGCCATACACTCAGGAGGCCCATGAAGAGTGAGCCCAGGATGTTCACCACAAGCGTTCCCCACGGAAACTCTCGCCCGGTGATGCCATAAACCAGTGAGGAAAGCCCGTAACGACTGATGGCGCCGAGGGCGCCACCAAGTCCGATCAACAGGATCTGGTTCATGCGCAGCAGAGGCTAGTTCAGGAGCTTGTTGATGCGCTTGATATCATCCTCTCCCAGCGTTCCTGCTGCCTGGCGAAGCAGAAGATCATTGAGAACATACTGGTAACGTGCCTGGGCATAGCCGCGTCGTGCAGCATAAAGGTTCCGCTCGGCAATCAGCACATCGACAAGTGTCCTCGTACCAACATCGTAACCGGCCTGCGTTGCGTTAAGCGCGCTCTGGGCAGAGACCTTCGCAGCCGCCAGGGCATTGACCTGGCTGATACCCGTGATGACACCCCGGTAGGCGTTCCTGACGTTGCGTGCAGCTTCGCGCTTTGCAGACTCGAGGTTATAGCGCTCGGCACGCAGGTTGTGACGCGCCTGACTCGTGGATGCTGTCGTACGTCCACCGCTATACAGGGGGATACGCAGCTCGAGACCGATGTTCGAGGTTTCCTGATCACGGAACTGGTCAAGAACTGGGGCATTACCGTACTCCTCTTTGACCGCGTTACCGACGAGATCGAGTGTCGGGAAGTGGCCGGAACGCTGCACCTCGACCTCCCTGCTCGATGCCTCGACGGTTTCCTCGGCTGCCTTGACCACCGGGTTGTTATCGAGCGCCTGGTTGGCCCAGTACTCGATATCAGACGGCTGCGGCTTCGACAGAGAGATCTTGCTCTTGAGGTTCGCGAGCTTGCCGGGGTCACTGCCGATGATCTCACGCAAGGCTTCGCGCGCGTTTCCAAGGGCGTTTTCCGCCTGTATCTCCTGGGCACGGGCATTGTCGTAGGCTGACTGGGCTTCGTGGACATCGGTGATGGCGATGAGCCCGACATCGTAGCGCTGCTGCGCCTGGTCAAGCTGTTTCCGGATGGCACGGCTCTCGGCACGGCTGAAGCTTAGATCCTCTTCCGCAGCGAGCACGTTGAAATAGGCCTCGGCAACGCGGATGATCAGGAACTGCTCCTCGGCCTGGTATGCCGCCTCCGCCGCGTTGACGCCATGCATGGCTTTCCTGAAATTCATCCAGCTGGCTCTGTTGTAGATCGCCTGGCTCACGTTCAGGGTGATCCTGTTACGTGTAAATGAATCAGAGCTGTTCGAAAACGTATCCGTGTATGACCCCACATAGTCGGTTGTCCCGATGAAATTGAGCTGGGGAAGCAGCGATGAGCGCGCGATCGGCGTATTTTCGCGGTTGGCATCGAGGGTTGCACCGGACGAGAGAATTTGTGAATCCTGTTTTGTGGCAAGCTGGTAGATGTCGTACAGGTCTCCTGCAAGCACGGGCTGGGCGAGCATTGAAGCAAGAATGGCCGGTATGATGAGTCGCATGTTCGATGTCCATTGATACCCTGTAATCATGATGCAGACATGTTATCAAAAGGGAGGATTGTGAGGTCAAGGAATTATCGGTCTGCCCTATGACATGAGACAGGCTCAGTCGGTCACCCGCTTCACAGAGAGAATATCCGGCATCCGCACCAGCTTCTCGACCAGCCTCTCGAGCTCGGAGATGTTACTCACCTCGACGGTGAACCGCATGACAGCCAGGTGCTTTTTCTTGTCAGAGTGCGTGCGCATGGAGAGAATATCCACATCCTCGTTCGCCATGATCGAGGAGATATCGCGCACCAGCCCCTTGCGATCGATACCGATGATACGGATGTCAACATTGAAACTGCCGCTACCACCCTCCTCCGGCGTTTCCCAGTGCACCTCGATCAACCTTTCGCGTTCCTGTTCCGGCAGTCTCGTGATCATCGAGCAATCCCTGCGATGAACCGTGATACCGTGTCCGCGTGTGATGAAGCCGATGACCGGATCCCCCGGAACCGGCTTGCAACACTGGCCAAGCTTGGTCATGACGCTGTCGATTCCCTCGACGACAAGTTTCGGGCCACGTCCCGTCGAAGGCTTGCGCTTTCTGCGCCGGCGCACACCGCCTGACTTGCGCTGCTCTTCCCTCTTTTGCTGAAGGAGTTCGCGCTGCTCCCAGCTGGCAACCTGCACAGGCGAGACATCGCCACGGCCGATGGCCGCATAAAGATCCTCCTCGCTGTTGAGATTGAATTTTGGCGCAATCGCACCAAGGTTCGGACGCGCGAGATTGATCCGTGTGAGCTCTCGCTCGAGCAGATCCCTTCCCATCTCGACGTGTACCGAGTAATCCTGTTGCCGGTACCACTGGCGGATCCGGTTGCGTGCCCGCGGGGTTACAGCATAGGCAGGATGTGCGCTGAGCCAGTCACGAGATGGATGTTCCTCTTTCGCGGTGATGATCTCGACAGTCTGGCCATTCTCGAGCCTCTGGGTCAGCGGTGCGATGCGTCCATCAACCTTGGCACCGCGGCAGCGGTGTCCCACGCTGCTGTGAATGGCATACGCAAAATCAACAGCCGTCGATCCATATGGCAGTTCGATCACCTTGCCCTGCGGCGAGAGCACGTAGATGTTGTGCTGACTGTCCTCTGTCTCCTCTTCACTTGCCTGTTCCGCCATGCCATCACGCTGTTCGAGCCACTGGCGCATCCACTCGATACGTTTCTCGAGATCCCTGTTGTGGCCGCCGCGCTGCTCCTTGTAACGCCAGTGCGCTGCAACACCACGTTCTGCATGCTCATGCATTTCGTGTGTACGGATCTGGATTTCGAGGGGCTTGCCATCATCACCAACCACGACGGTGTGAATCGACTGGTAGAGATTGGCTTTGGGCGTCGCGATATAGTCATCGAACTCCTTTGGCAAGTGGTGCCAGAGACTGTGGACAATGCCAAGTGCCGCATAACAGTCTGAAACCGTGTCGACCAGGACACGCAGGGCGCGCACGTCAAAAATGTGCGAGAAATCCTTGTCCTTGCGCTGCATCTTCTTCCAGATGCTGTAGATATGCTTGGGACGGCCGCTGATCCTTGCCTTGATGCCGGCCTTGCCAAACTCCTTCTCGAGCACAGTGATCGTTTCGCTGATAAAGGCAAGACGCTCCTCGCGGCGCTCCTCAAGCTGGCGGGCGATATGCCGATAGGCCTCCGGTTCGAGAAAACGCAGGGAGAGATCCTCGAGCTCCCACTTGATCTGCCAGATACCGAGACGATTTGCGATGGGTGCAAAAATATCGCGCGTGTTGCGGCTGAACTGCTTCTGCTTCTGCAGCGACAGGTTCCCCAGACGTCGCATGAGATGCACACGTTCGGCGAGGATAATCAGCAGAACCTGGACATCATTCGATATCGCCAGCAGCATCCGCCGGAGGTTTTCGGAGTGTTCCTCTCCCTCCTCCTCGCGTGCCGCAAGTACACCGGGAGTAAGCCGCTGAATACGCGCCAGGTCATGCACCCTTTTCACGATGACGGCGCTGTAACTATCGTCCAGTTCCTGCTCGCTGAAGTGACCGGCGCTGAATCCGCGGTAGAGAACTGCCGCAGTCAGGGTTTCGTCATCGAGTTCGAAATGAACCAGCAAGTCAGCGACATGCAGAATGTAGAGAACCAGTTGCTGTCCGGTTCGCTCACTCTCGTTGCCAAACGCGTCGAGGGTCGCATGCACGGCCCTGACAAGCTGCGCGCGCTTGTCAGGTTCCTGTGCAGAAGGCAACGAGTCGAGCCATGCCTCGACGTCGGCTTCCGTGAGCCCGTCGTCAGGCAGGCGCTTGGTGACGGCAACCATTCCTGATCATCACCAGCCTGACTCAGTCCAGCACGTGGCTGACAAGACCGTCAGCCAGCTTTGGCTCAAACCATGTCGACTTGGGCGGCATGACCTCGCCGGCATCGGCGACGGCCATAAGCGCCTGCATGCTCGTGGGAGGAAGAGAAAAGGCGACGACCATCTCCCCGCTGTCGACGCGTTGCATGAGCCCCTCGAGACCGCGAATACCGCCGACGAAGTCGATACGATCGTCCGTGCGCTGATCGGTGATACCGAGGATCGGCGCAATCAGGTTGTTGGCAAGCAGGCTGACATCGAGACTCTCGACCGGATCATCGGGTATTCGGTCCGGCGGCAATGTCAGCCTGTACCACTGCCCGTCGAGATACATGCCGAATTCACCCTGCGCAGCAGGCTTGACCGGTGTTTCGGAGGGTTCGACACTGAATACACCGGCGACACGCTCCTGGAAAGCTTGCGACGTCAAGCCACCGAGATCCTTGATGACGCGGTTGTAGTCCAGGATCTGCATCTGGTCGTCTGGAAAGATGACACTGAGAAAATAGTCCCAGGATTCCCCGCCTGTCTGATGCGGACGTGATTCACGGCGTGCATGCGCAACGCGTGACGCCGACGCAGAACGATGATGGCCATCTGCAACGTAAAGAGCATCCATGGCGTCGAAGGCGCTGGTCAGGGCATCGATCCGCTTGTCATCATCGATGACCCAGATTTCATGACGGACACCGTCGCGTGCTGTCACATCGATATCCGGTTGCTGTTGGCTGACCCCGGCGAGCACCTCGTCCACGGCGGCATTGGCGCGGTAGACCAGGAAAACCGGACCTGTCTGGGCATTCAAGGCCTCGATCTGGCGGACACGGTCGTTCTCTTTCACGGGGCGCGTGTATTCATGCTTCCTGATTCGGTCCGCGTCATACGCCTCGACCGAAGCAGCAGCAACGAGTCCGGTCTGGACATGTTCGGCCATCGTCAAGCGATAGGCGTAATAGCAGGGCTTGTGATCGCGTACGAGGACACCCTCGGCAATCATCCGGTCAAGGTTTTCACGGGCCTTGGCATAGACCTCGCTTGCATAGGGATCCGTTCCTTCGGGCAGGTCAATCTCCGGTCTTGATATGTGCAGAAAACTCCAGGGACGGCCCTGCGCCATTTCACGTGCCTCGGCAGTGTTCATGACATCGTACGGTGGCGCTACCACGTCGGCGGCACGGCCCTCGGCCGGTCGCAACCCTTTAAATGGCACGATCATTGACATGGTTTCCTCGGTATGTGCTGTTTTTACTGGCGGGCATTGTTTCAGAAGCACGAATACAGATCAAAGAAAATCCGGAACACGCGCGTCTTGCACGTCGGTGCCCCTGGCACCGGCTCACACAGCCGGCAGATGCGCTTCAGAAACAGCAGGGAAGCGATATAGAAGCGCTGTGTCAGGCGTCTTCACTGCGTGCCCGGTACCCGGAAATAATCGTCACCGTGCGGCCAGTTGAGGCGAGAGCTGGCTAACGCGCGAGCTGGACAGGCATCACAGTAGTGGTGCGCTTGATGTTGTTATCCTGGTCGAAGTAGACAAGGTTCGGTTTGAAGACCTTTGCTTCTTCCATACCCATGCGGGCATAGGCACAGATGATCACACGATCCCCGGGGCTGGCCTTGTGTGCGGCAGCACCGTTAATCGAAATGATGCCGCTGCCCGACTCGGCGCGAATAGCATAGGTCGTGAAACGCTCACCATTATCAATGTTGTAGATATGGATCTGCTCGTTCTCGAGAATACCGGATTCATCGAGGAAACTCGCGTCAATCGCACAGGAGCCTTCGTACTCAAGCTCGGCGTGTGTCACCTTTACTTTATGCAGCTTGGCCCGCAGCAGGGTCAATTCCATCAGTGTCCTCCAACAGATACACCAATTTTTAACACAAAATCCGGGATTTGGTACCCCTGAAGGTGCCCCGTCTCGAAAGACCGCATTCACAGCGAGCAGTCTGCCCGATCGACATGCTGGACTTTCAGACGATCAAACACGTTTTGTGCGCCGCACATAATAGCAGTGCCGGGCGAATGATTGAACACCCTGTTTATTGAATTCCATAATACTCAGAATTGAATAAATTGTCTTGTCAAATAGTCTCTCTCTGCCTAGGATTGTCGACAATCAAGGCGTTCCATTCAATTCATATATGGTTTTCATGAAACTTTTTACGCATTCTGTCGACAGAATGCCCAATCAGCGACCATCCATTACAACCGGAGAACGAGCATGACCCGCGAAGAACAGGTAGCAGCACTGGAAAAAGAGTGGGCGGATAATCCGCGCTGGGCGAATATCAAGCGAGGCTACACCGCTGAGGATGTGGTTCGCCTGCGCGGCTCCGTGCAGCCTGAATACACGATTGCGAAGCGCGGAGCCGAGAAACTCTGGAATCTGGTACACGGGGATGCGAAAAAGGGATATGTCAACTGCATGGGAGCGATCACAGCTGGTCAGGCAATGCAGCAGGCAAAAGCCGGGATCGAAGCGATCTACCTTTCAGGCTGGCAGGTTGCCGCAGACGGCAACACCTCAGAAACCATGTACCCGGACCAGTCGCTCTATGCCTACGACTCGGTGCCGACCATGGTGCGCCGGATCAACAACACCTTCAAGCGGGCCGACGAGATCCAGTGGTCACGAGGCATCGGCCCGGACGACGCTGAATACATCGACTACTTCCTGCCGATCGTTGCCGATGCAGAAGCGGGATTCGGCGGTGTCCTGAATGCGTTCGAGCTCATGAAAAACATGATCGCCAATGGTGCATCAGGGGTTCACTTCGAGGACCAGCTGGCTGCCGTGAAGAAATGCGGTCACATGGGAGGCAAGGTTCTCGTACCGACACAGGAAGCCGTCCAGAAACTGGTTGCTGCCCGCCTCGCCTCTGACGTCATGGGAGTACCGACATTCGTCCTGGCACGCACCGATGCCGAGGCAGCCACACTGCTGACCTCGGATATCGATGAGAACGACAGGCCCTTCTGCACCGGCGAGCGCACCTCGGAGGGCTTCTTCAAGGTCAGGAACGGTCTCGAACAGGCCATCTCGCGCGGTGTCGCATACGCTCCCTATGCCGACCTCGTCTGGTGTGAGACCGGCACCCCGGATATCGGCTTCGCACGTGAATTCGCCCAGGCCGTGCAGGCAGCGAATCCCGGTCAACTGCTCGCCTATAACTGCTCGCCATCTTTCAACTGGAAGAAGAACCTGGATATGAATCAGATCGCCTCTTTCCAGGATGAGCTTTCCGATCTCGGTTACAAGTACCAGTTCATCACGCTTGCCGGCATTCACAATATGTGGTTCAACATGTTCGATCTGGCACATGAGTACGCGCGCGGCGAAGGTATGAAACACTATGTGGAAAAAGTCCAGGAACCCGAATTCGCTGCACGCAGCAAGGGTTACACCTTTGTGTCGCACCAGCAGGAGGTCGGCGCGGGCTATTTCGATGACGTGACAACCGTCATCCAGGGCGGAACCTCTTCCGTAACTGCACTCACGGGATCTACAGAGGAAGCGCAGTTCGCCTGATTGCCGGAGAGGGTCTGGCCGGATAATCTCCGGGATCATGTCCAGACCCGACGATTCCCTCTGGATCGCTTTCCCTGAAGACAGCAGACAAATTTACCGATAGCCCCGGTTGCTGAGGTCTGGAAAGCGATCTTTTTTATTCCCGACTGCCGACCACCACCTGGTCAGTGTCTCGGCAGTTTGCAGGTGCCCGTCCAGGCAATGATGGTGGCACCCCAAAGCAGAGTCAAAACAAGCATGCACTATAAAACTGCCGATCTCTGCGATGCGCACAGCGATGAATTGCAGATTGCCGAACCCGGGTTCAGGAGTTTTGGTGGCCATTCCCGTTTTCACGGCGAGATTGTCACGATCAAGCTGTTCGAGGACAACTCGCTTGTACGCGAGACCCTCGGTCAGCCCGGTCATGGCAAGGTGCTCGTGATCGATGGTGGTGGATCGAAACGCTGTGCACTGCTCGGCGATCTGCTCGCCGCGAGTGCTGTAGGGAACGGCTGGAGCGGAATTCTCGTCAATGGATGCATTCGCGACTCGGCAGACATCGCCGGCATGCCCCTTGGTGTCATGGCGCTTGATACGCATCCGTTGAAGAGTGTCAAGAAAGGGATTGGTGAAATGAATCTCCCGGTACGTTTCGCGGGCGTTACTTTCAGGCCCGGCGAATATCTCTACGCCGATGACGATGGTGTGATCCTGTCATCGACACCACTGCATTGAGCCATCACTGCTCCAGTGGAGATCGGCAATCACGTCCGTCAAGAAGAAACAAAAAAGCCCGGGACCTGCCCGGGCTTCTCATTGGCAGAGCTGAACTCACTCAGGCCTTGGGGTTCCAGGACCTGCACCAGCCTGCAGCTGCGACATCCTTGCCCGGGAAGATCGTGCATGGACCGGCTGCTGCATCGGCAGCACCCGAGTAGAGTGCACAATTTGAGCATGACTGGCCCTCGGTGGCACTTGCCTCGACGTATCCGAGCGCCTGGGCTGTCGGGTCATCAGGACTCAACATCTCGGCACGAACCGGAATCTGGTAACCGGCTATCGCCAGGACGGGAACAGCGGCAACGCCTTTCAGAAGTGCACGGCGGCCCTTGTCGATGGATTTGTCTTTCATTGCTTCCTCCAAATCATGGATTAGAGAGTGCAACTGGCCAGCCAGTTGCCATTGTCATTACTACAGCGCCAAATAATAGGAAAGCAATGCCGTGCACACAATGTGATTTCTCAATCAGACGCGACAAGATCGGTACTTAGTTGGCCTGAATCAATTATTTATCAAAAAAGCGACATAATTCGCAGGTGCATCACGGGTTTCCCTTCCCTGGCCAGTGAACTCACCATGCAGATGCTGCCACATGGCATGGCAATGCCCTTTTGAGCAAGCAACTGCTGCTGGCTGGCCTGCTTTCGCGCGCGCATGATTGCCGGTTGTTCACAGACGTCTGAACAGATCTCGTCAAATTTGCCCGGCACCCTGTTTGGCGCGTCGTGCCAGATCGGATAACCTGCTCGGGACTCATCGAGATGTGGAGGTATCGTATGGCAGGAATCGATCCGATGGCTTATCTGGAAAAAGTCTCCTTCAATCTGCCTAACCTGACAACCAACGAGCAGATCATGCCGGTGCTGCACGAGCTAGAGCATCTTTACAAGGCTCTGGATCCGGAGTTCCGACATCTCGCGGACCAGCTGATCGAAACACTGCGAAGGCGACTGACACCCCACTCAAATAATCTCCACTGAGACACGCCACGACAGAATCCGGCGTCAACCTCGGACTTCCAGAGGCAATGCTCAGCATGATTTGTCGTACTTCCTGAAGCTCCTGACGGCCTTGCCCTGCGTGATCAGACAAACCACATTACTTACGCCTTGATTGCCGGGCCCCATGTCATATGATCGAATTCTGGAATACTGCCGAAAAGCCCCGGCTTGACGGACAAACAAACCACCTCCGAGGTAACCACAGATGCTGATACTGATTGCCGGACTGCTGCTCTTCTTCGCGGCCCACTCGGTCTCGATCGTCAATGAATCATGGCGCGACCGTGTTGCGGGGCGAATCGGGGAAAGATCCTGGATGGGGCTCTACTCGCTGATCAGCATCGCAGGGTTCGTCCTGATCGTCTGGGGCTACGGGCTTGCTCGCCTGGAACCGGTCGTGATCTATGTGCCGCCGGACTGGCTACGGCACCTGGCCATGCTGTTGCTCGTCTTCGTCTTTCCGCTGCTGGTCGCGACCTACTTTCCGGGACGCATCAGCCGGGCTGTCAAACATCCCATGCTGGTGGCGACCAAGGTCTGGGCCTTTTCGCATCTGCTGATGAACGGCATGCTACATGACCTGCTTCTGTTCGGGGCCTTTCTCGCATGGGCGGTCATCGACAGGATTTCCATGAAACGGCGGGAACAGCGGCCAGTGCCGGGCGCACCAGCCTCCTCCTTCAACGATGTCATCGCAGTCGTTGCCGGCCTCGGGCTCTACGCGGCATTTGTTTTCAAGCTGCACGGCTGGCTGATCGGTGTTCCCGTGATCCCCTGAGACCCGCGCGTCCTGGCGGAGTCTCTCCGTCCCCATGTCGAGCGGTGCTCAGGACCTCGTGAAACGGACCGATTGTGGATAGGGAAAAACGTCTTCGAGTTCACCGCGCCGTATTTTTTCCTGCTTGTCGACCCAGAAATCGACTTCGAGCAGATCCCTGTGGTACTTCAGGAATGATTTTCTGATGCGCGGATCGCCAAGCAGAAAACTGGCGAACTCCTCGGGAAATATGTCATTCGGGCCAACGCTGTACCAGGGTTCGGAGGCAAGCTCGTCTTCGGGGAAGCGCGGCGGCGGGATCCGGCGGAAGTGGCAGTCAGTGAGATAGACCACCTCATCATAATCATAAAAGACCACGCGCCCGAGCGGCGTAACGCCGAAATTCTTGAAAAGCAGGTCGCCGGCAAAGATATTGGCGGCAGCCAGCTCTTTGATAGCCTCGCCATAGCCCTTGATGAGTCTGTCCACGCGCTCGTCGTCCGCATCCTCGAGTTCGATGTTGAGAGGAATCATGCGGCGTTCGATATAGACATGCTTGATGATGAGGTTGCCGAGGTTGTCACAGGAAATGCTGCTCTCGCAACTGTCCAGGAGCTCCTCGAGCAACTCCACCGAGAACCGGCTTTTCGGCAATGCGACATAGGAGTATTCCATCATGTCTGCCATACGACCGACACGGTCATGCTCCTTGACGAGCTGGTACTTTTCCTCAACCTCCTTGCGGCTCATCTCCTTCGGCGGTGCGAACCGGTCACGGATCACCTTGAAGACGTAGGGATAGGAAGGCAGTGTGAAGACAGCCATCACCATGCCGGGGATCCCCGGTGCCTGGATGAGTTCGTCATCCGAGTAGGTCAAATGATGAAGGAAATCCCGGTAGAAATCCGTCTTGCCCTGCTTGTGATAACCGATTGCCGAATAGAGGTCTTCCTTCGTGCGCGTGGGCATCAGTCCCTGAAGAAAGTGGACGATCGCGGATGGGACAGGATGTTCGACCATGAAGTAGACATAGGAGAAATCGAACAGCTGGTTCAGTGCGTTTTCGCCAAGCAGGAGTGTATCAACATAGAGACCGCCTTTCCCGTTGTTGAGAATCGGAACAGCAAAGGGAAAGATGTCGTATTCATTGATTGCCTTGCCCACGACATAGGCCGCCTTGTTCCTGAAAAAGATCGCATTGATGACATGAATCTGGAAATTCAGGTGCGCCTTGCGCGGTCGCTCGCGAAAACCTTCACTCAATGCACGCGTGATACGACGGACATCACGCTGCATGTCCTCGAATGGCATGGAGAAGTGGCAGCTCTTGAGGACACGGCGAATCGTTGTCCTGAGACCCAGCTTCGCCGGGTAATAGACATGATAGGCCGGCCTGTCTGATTCGATGTACTCGGTCGAAACTGCACTGCGTACGAAAATGTACTCGTTGTTGAAATAGGTCCTGTCGAACATGCGACAAAAGACCGTATTGTAAAAAGTCTCGGCAAGTTCAGGCTGCTTGTGATCCTGAAGCAGCATGGTGTAAAGCGCCTTGACCTGTTTCCAGATCGACATGTCATTGAGCGCAGGACCAAAAATCTCCCTGAGTGTCTCGATTGCCTCGTCGGCACGCTTGTCATAGAAGAGCACACGCTTGCGCGAAGCATCCCGCTCCGCCATCCAGTCCTCGGTTTCAAAACGCCCCATGGCACCGGCAGTAATCTTCTGAAAAATACGGAAGTGCTTGTTGAAACCCTCAAGCACGGTCTCGGCGATCGTTTCTGCCAATGCTGATGATGACAGTCCAAGTGACGACATACGTTCAGTCTCTCAACCCGCCGGGCAGCGAACAGGGGCCGTCATGGCTCCCTGTTCGCAAGGGACGGGATCAACTCCTGGAATCAAGCCACTCGGCGATTGCAGGAGGCACGGTCGCCTGGGCCTTGCCGCTGACGTAGATACCGATATGGCCACCCTTGAAAGAGAGTTCAGTGTAATCCTTCGTGCCGACGCGATACTTGAGCGCACGTGATGCGTCCGGTGGCACAAGGTGATCCTGGTCGGCATAGACATTGAGTACCGGCATCGTGACCTCGTCGAGCGAAACATCGTGCTCTCCGATCTTGAGCCCACCGGTAATGAACCTGTTCTCCTGGAAGAAATCCTTGATGAACTGGCGATAGGCTTCACCCGCCTGGTCAGGGCTGTCGAAAATCCATTTTTCCATGCGCATGAAATTCTTCATCTGGTCGACGTCCTGCATCAGATCGACCATGGAGAGATACTTGAGGCTCGTCAGGTGATAAGGCTTGAGATTCAGGAAAGTCCAGTTCAGCATCTCGCCCGAGACGTTACCAAGCGTATCAACGAGCAGATCGATATCGACCTGCTGCACCCAGTGGCTCAGCATATTGTCCGGTGTCTTGAAGTCAATCGGGGTCACCATGGTGACAAGGGCATTGACCTTCTCCGGGTGGATCGCGCTGTAACAGAGGCTGAAGGTGCCGCCCTGGCAGATACCGAGCAGATTGATACCGTCGATACCATGCCTCGCACAGATATAGTCGACACAGCTGTCGATATAGCCGTTGATATAGTCATCGAGCGTCAGGTAGCGGTCGGAACGGTCAGGGTAGCCCCAGTCGATCAGATAGACATCCTGACCGCCGTCGAGGAGCCCCTTGATCATCGAACGGTTCTCCTGAAGGTCTGTCATGTAGGGTCGGTTGACGAGCGCATAGACGATCAGCATCGGGACCTTGTTCTGCCTGCCCCCTTCCGGCGCCTTGTAGCGATACAGGGTCAGCTTGTCATCGGTGAAAACAGCCTCGCGTTCAGTGACGCCTTCGGAGATCTCGCCGACCTCGAGCATGTTCTGCAGACCATTGACAAGTTTTTCATTGAACTCAACGAGTTCCTCAGCGACCTGGTCAGGCCGCAGGTTGAATGACATCATGATTACCTGCTCCTCGTCTTTTTCTTAACCGTGGCTTTCTTTTTTGCCGCTGCCTTCTTTGCGACTTTCTTTTTTGCAACCTTCTTCTTCGCGACCGCTCTCGGGGCCTTCGCAGGCCCCGCAGCAGCATCCAGGCGCGCCTTGATACCCGCGAGTTCGGCACGCAATGTGCGATTCTCGCGCTTCACCTGCTGCAGCTTTTCCGAGATGGCATCCACTTCCCTGCGTGTTGGCATATTGAGGGACTCAAGCTGCTTGTCCATCAGGGCCTCGGACTCTTTCTTGAGCGCCATGAAGGCATTGACCATGCGGCCGTAGATGGACTGGTATTCGTCGCTCATGGCGAAGTCTGCATAGATATCTTCGCAGACATTGATCCAGGTCGTGTAAAGATCGCGCAGCGAATTGACCTCCAGGGGCGTATCCTTGTCGATGCCTGCAATGACTTTCTGGAACTCCTCGATCGATTCCTGCGCAACACGCGCGAAGGCCTTGTTGTAATCGCTGGCAGCTTCCTGGTAATCCAGAACGAGACGGCCGAGTTCCTGCATGCGCTCCTGGTTCTCCCTGGAATAGCCAACCTGTGGCATGGATAGCAGCTTGTGCATCTGCTCGAAGAGTTGACCCTCGGGTTTGCGAGGATCGAAGCCGTAAAAAGATGGCCACTCGATCGCATGCGGCATCATTTTGTGTGCCGTCTTGTGCCAGGATTCCATCGGCACTTCCCAGAAGGCCATGAAATCCTTCGCGCCCTGTTTCGCCTGTTCACTCAGAGTTGCACCGCCCTCGTGAAGCTGGCGGTAGTTCTCCTTCATCTGGTCGAACCAGTGATTGAGGTGCTCGTGGGTATGTCCCATGGGATGGGAGGAGGTTGTGTAGCCTTCCGCCATGCTGAAAAAGCTCTTGCCCATCTCCATTAGCTTCTCATAGAGATCCGATGACAGATCAGGTGTCGAGGGTGCTGCCTGCTTCCACCATTTCTCCATGCCTTCGGCCCAGGCATTTGCCGGCGATGAGGCTTGCGGGGTCACACCGGACGCCATCTCGGACCACTTGTTCAGGAACTGCTGTTGCGCCTGCATCCAGCTGTCCAGCCAGGGGTTGTTTTCAGCCATACCACTCCTCCCGTCATATTGATGATTTTCAGAGCCTAGCACGCACTTTTGTGCAGTGCAACATTTTTGCTGTCATGTCGCAATTATTTCATGCAAGTGAGACAGTTACAGGAAGAGAGCGTACGATACTCATGAGGACGCACCCCGCCTTCCTGCTATAAAGAACGAATGTCTGAATTACTGTTCACCTTGCCGATCCTTATGATCGCAGCCTTTGCGCATGGTGCGCTCGGGTTCGGTTTCCCACTCTTGTCGACCCCGCTGCTCGTGCTGGGCCTTGAGATTCGCAGTGCCATCCTGCTCACGCTGATTCCAACAGTCACGATCAATCTCTTCAGCATTTTCTCGGAAGCTCGCTGGAAAGAAGCGCTTTTGCGTTTCTGGCCGATTCCCGCATTCACGATCGTCGGCAGTTTCATCGGCACCCAGCTGCTGCTGACCACGGATCCGTCGCCTTACCGACTGTTGCTCGCGCTTGTTGTCATCGGCTATCTGCTCAGTGACAAACTCCCGGGAACCAAGAAAGAGCGTCATGTGCCGGCCTGGGGGCTGGCCCTGTTCGGGCTCACGCTCGGCCTGCTTGCCGGGGTCGTCAACGTCTTTGCGCCACTCATCGTGATCTTCGCGCTCGAGACACGCATGAAACCGGAACTCATGGTCGCAACCTTCAACGTCAGTTTTCTCACCAGCAAGACAGGCCAGATCGCCGGTTTTGTCTCGCAGGGCGCCTTTCACGGCCCGGAGATCACATTCGCGCTGCTGAGCCTGCCGCTGGTAGTCGCAAGCCTGTGGCTCGGAATCCGGCTCCGAAAGCGGATCGATGTCGAGAGTTACAAGAAAGCTCTGCGTTTCGTACTCTGGATTGTGGCTCTCTACCTCATCATCCAGTCGGTCATGTCGATTATCTGACCGCTTATGCTTTTCGCCGGAGAGCGCCAACAGTGATCACTCAAGCATGGCCTTTCGCAACCGGGGACTATGAGACCGCCGCCGGTTGGGTTTAAATAGTACTGTAACCGCTTCAGCGTACTAGACAACACGGAAAACACCATGACGACCATCGCCCGAGACGATTTTATCGACAGTATTGCAGACGCCCTGCAATTCATCTCCTACTACCACCCTGTCGACTACATTCGCGCGGTGACCGCAGCATGGGAACGTGAAGAGTCGCCGGGTGCGAAAGACGCCATGGAACAGATCCTGCTCAACTCAAGGATGTCTGCGGAGGGGCATCGTCCGATCTGCCAGGATACCGGCAGTGTCGTCGTCTTCCTGAAGATCGGCATGGATGTCATCTGGGAGTCGGACATGGACATCACTGCGATGGTGAACGAGGGTGTCCGCCGCGCTTATCTGAATCCCGACAACGTGCTGCGTGCCTCGATGGTTAACGATCCGCTCGGTACTCGCACCAATACCGGCGACAATACGCCCGCAATCATCCACATGGAACTGGTCGCTGGTGACAGGGTCGAGATCAAGCTCGCTGCCAAGGGTGGTGGATCGGAGAACAAGTCACGCTTCGCGGTACTCAACCCGAGCGGTTCACTCGTCGACTGGGTTGTCGAGACCGTGCCGACACTCGGTGCCGGCTGGTGTCCGCCGGGTATGCTCGGGATTGGCGTTGGCGGTACGGCAGAAAAGGCGATGCTACTGGCGAAGGAAGCGCTCATGGAGCATATCGATATCCACGAGTTACAGGCACGCGGTCCGTCCAACCGCAAGGAGGAACTGCGCCTCGAGATTTACGACAAGGTCAATGCGCTCGGAATCGGGGCCCAGGGACTCGGTGGCCTCACGACCGTACTCGACGTCAAGATCAACGATTTTCCGACACACGCGGCCTCCCTCCCCGTTGCATTGATCCCGAATTGCGCAGCGACCCGGCATGTCGAATTCTCGCTCGACGGATCCGGGCCTGCCGTGTTGACACCACCCAGCCCTTCCGACTGGCCAGACATCGAGTGGAAAGCCGACGAAAGCGCGATCCGCGCCAATCTCGACACCATCACGAAAGAGGAGATCGCCAGCTGGCAGCCGGGAGACCGCGTCCTTCTCTCTGGCAAGCTGCTGACAGGCAGGGATGCAGCCCATAAAAAAATCCAGGACCTCATCGACAATGGTCAGCCGTTACCGGATGGGGTGGACTTCAAAAACCGCTTCATCTACTACGTTGGACCGGTCGACCCGGTTCGTGACGAAGTCGTCGGCCCGGCGGGACCAACCACCGCCACGCGCATGGACAAGTTCACGGAGATGATGCTCGACAGGACGGGACTTATCGGCATGATCGGCAAGGCCGAACGCGGTCCGGCCGCGCGCGAATCCATCAGGAAACATGGCGCCGTCTACCTCATGGCCGTGGGTGGTGCTGCCTACCTGGTCTCAAAGGCCATCAAGAGCTCGCGCCTCGTTGCTTTCGAGGAACTGGGCATGGAGGCGATCCGCGAATTCGAGATCGAGGATATGCCGGTCACGGTTGCCGTGGATGCTCGCGGCAACTCTGTGCACGAGAGCGGTCCGGCCGAGTGGCGCATCAGGATTAGCGAAATCCGGTAACGGACTACCAAGATGCAAATCAGCTTCCGCGGTATCAGAATCACGATACTGCTGGTCATTCTCGCGATGGTTTCCCTGAGTACCTGGCTCGGTATCGCGCGCACCACGGACTGGGATCATCCTCTCTGGGTTGTTATCTACCCGATGAACGGCGATGGGAGTCCACAGAGCCGCAACATCATCAACCGTCTCGATGTCGCTGATTTCAATCCCGTTGTCGAATTCATACAACGCGAGTCAGCCCGTTACGGTGTTGCACTGGCTCGCCCGATGACCATCGATCTTGCTCCGGAAGTCACGACGCCGCCACCGCCGACCCCAGCCTGGGACGACAACCCGCTTTCTATTGCCTGGTGGAGTCTGAAAATGCGCTACTGGAGCTGGGATGCCGACACCTATCGCGGTCCGGAACCCGATATCCGGCTCTACGTCGAGTACCACAACTCCGGCGGAAATGGCGTCCTTGATACCTCTTTCGGGCTGCAAAAGAGCCGCATCAGCGTGATCCGGCAATTCACATCACGCAGGATGGCACGCAAAAACCAGGTCATCGTCGCCCATGAACTGTTGCACACGCTCGGCGCAAGTGACAAATATGACCTCGGGTCTCTTGTGGTGACCTGGCCCGAGGGCTACGCGAAACCGGACAAGTCACCACTCTACCCGCAGAAGAAGGCGGAGATCATGGGCGGACGCATTCCCGTGAGTGCTAGCGAATTCGTGATGCCCGCGTCGCTCGAACAGTGCATTGTCGGACCTGAAACGGCCCGGGAGATCGGCTGGACCGACAACGCCTGACTCGCGACGCGAAACTGTCCGGCTCTCTATTCGCAGTCCTCGCCAAGGACAACCGCATACTCCTCTTTCGACAGCTTGCCGTCACCATCCTTGTCAAGTTCGGCAAAACCCTCCTTGATGCCGGCTTCCTGTGCTGCGGCGAATTCGGCCTCCTCGACAAAGCCGCTGTTGTCGGCATCGGCAGCCTTGAATTTCGGAATCTCGGCAGACATCACGGAACCACTTGCGATCAGCATCACAGACGCGATGACCAGTTGATTACTCTTTAACATGACACTTCCCTCCCCGGGAAACAGGTAAAAACAAAGGTTACAGAGGTGTCCGGACGTCTGGTCAAGAGGCAGGGTGCAAAGGAAAGATGTATCCGGGTAACAGCAGATTAGAAAAAACGGTGTCAGAGATCAATGACTGATTCCTGAAACATGATCCCGCTAGTCGAAAACATCGAAGAGCACATCGGCAATCACAGCGGTTGCTGTGGCAACAAGCACAAGGTCGCTTCCGTAGACCGCCCATTCGTAGCCGGGGTATCGGGGTAGCTTCGCCAGCATTGGTCCTGGGACTGCTCGCCTGGCAATTCCCGGGGGAATCGGTTTGCCCCTGGCCAGATTTTTTCTAATCCCCGGGGGAAGGGCGCTGTAGCCAGTGTATCTGTTATCCAAGGCAATACGGCGTGCAGCATCGAAACCGATTGCAGCAGAAATCAGTGCGTCTGCAGTATCGCGATCATGATTCCTGTCGTGCTTTTTACCTGGGCCATGATCGTTTTTTGCAGCCTTGCCCTGCTTCTGTTGATTGTGGGGATTACCTTTCCCCTTTCCTTCTGGCGGCGCGGCACTTGCCGGAAGAGCAAAGATGAGGAGTGCTGCAAGAAAGAGTACCAGCCACTTTTCCGGTTGCTTCATAAGATACATTGGTCTGTTCACTCTGTGATTCCTGGACGAAAAACTGAGTAAACAGTCTAACCGGATAATTCACCGGTTTCTATTCACTTCAGATCACTTCAGATCACTTCTCAGAGCTGATCGACACATTCTCATGCAATGGGGTGATCATCAGGACATCCAGTCTGCATCACTGATGCACAGATGGCGATATAGGGACTGAGTCATGGAATACGAGCAAAGCCATTCATTCACATCAAATAAGAATTCTTGTTGTGCAAGCCGCATATCGAAACGATTGACGAATCACATAGTACAGACAGGGAACTATCCCTGTGCTTTATGGTTAAATAGCTGATCAACACCATCGAGGGACAACCCTCGTAACCATGCACAAATGCTGACTTTGAAGAATCTTGGAAAACGGGCCATGGATGCCCTCAACGGGCCAGCCCGGCAGCGTAGAAGAAGCCTGGTGTTTTCACTTTTTGCGATCCTGGCAGGCATCGCGATCTTCACGGTACTCAAGGCGACTCGTCCTGACCCGCCGGCCGTCGAGTCGCGAGAACGGGTCTGGCAGGTCGCCGTCACAACCGTGCAACTCAAGACACTCTCCCCGCAATTGTCGCTTTACGGCAAAGTCGAATCGCCCGAGGTCTTCAAGGCGGCAGCGCCTGGCCAGGGGCGTGTCTCCGAAGTCCTCGTCAGCGAAGGTTCACGCGTCAGGACAGGCGACCCGCTCGTCATGCTCGATGAGAAGGATTTCGAACCGGCGGTGACACAGGCCAGGGCCGATGTCACTGAACTCGAGGCACAGATCGACAGTGAGAACCTCCGCTTTGCGAGTGACAACGAATCCCTCGATGAACAGAAAAAACTGCTGGAACTCGCAAAGGCAGAACTCGCACGAGCTGAACGGCTCGAGCAACGCAACCTCGGATCCGAATCAGCACTTGACCAGGCCCGTCAGAATGTTGCCCAGCAACAGCTGTCGCTCTCCACACGCCAGCTCAACGTGACCGACCATGGTGCGAGACTTGCGAGGCTGCAGGCCAGTCTCGAACGCGCCACAGCACGTCTTGCCGTTGCTGAACGGGACTACGAGCGCAGTCGCATTACGGCGCCGTTCGATGGCATCGTCAGTGCACTTCCGGTCACAGTCGGTAACCAGGTCAAGGCCAACGACGTGGTGCTCGAAATGTACTCTCTGGAGAGCATGGAGGTGCGTGCAACCGTTCCCGTGATCTATCAGCAGGAACTCATTTCCGCCACCGCCAAAGGCGAGCGCTACCCGGCACGAAGCGGAGAGATTGAACTTGAACTCGATAGACTCTCGGGCAAGGCCGGTACTGCCGGCATTGATGCTCTGTTCAGCATCCTGGCCGGAAGTGAGAAATTACGTCTCGGACAGCAGATCGCGATCTATCTTTCACGCCCGCCACAACCCGGACTGGTCATGCTTCCATTCCAGGCGCTCTATGGTAACGACCGGATCTATCGCATCAACGACGAGGAACGTCTCGAGACACTGCTGATTGAACAGGCTGGAACCATTATTGACCAGGGAATCGAAATGTTGCTCGTGCGCAGCGACAAACTGCGCGATGGTGACCGCATCGTGTCCACGCACCTGCCCAATGCAGTGCAGGGTCTCAAGGTCAGCGTCGCGGAGTAAACACGGATGGCCAGCCCCGGCAGCTTTCACAAATCCGACATCCTCGGCATCTTTGCACATCACAAGGTTGCAGCAAATCTTTTGATGTTGATGATGCTGCTCTCGGGAGCGTTCGCTTTGAGCAAGCTCAACATCCAGTTCTTTCCGAACGCGACGCTCGACGTGATCACTGTACGTGTGGTCTGGACCGGCGCAAGCGCCGAGGATGTGGAGGTCGGCATCACCACACCACTCGAGCAGCGTCTCAAGGTGATCGACAATCTCAACAAACTCACATCGACATCAGCCCAGGGCGTCTCGTCGCTGACACTCGAGTTCGAGGACAACACCGATATGGTGCTCGCACTTGACCAGGTACGGCGCGAGGTTGACGGGTTTCGTAACCTTCCGCAGGAAGCCGAGAAGCCCGTTATTGTCAAGGCCAGTTTCTATGAGAGCATCGCAAGACTCGTCATTACCGGCTCTGACAATCTGGAGGAGCTGCGCGGGCTGGCCCACCAGTTCGAGAACGAATTGCTCGCACGTGGAATCGACAAGGTCGACATTGCAGGACTCCCGGAGCAGGAGATCAGCATAGAGATTCCGAGCCGAACGCTCAACGAACTCCAGCTCTCGCTCGATGACGTTGCGACCAAGGTCGACGACTTCAGCCAGGACATCCCTGCAGGAATCATCGGCGATGCTGTTGCAGCGAAGGAACTGCGCAGCCTCGACCAGCGGCGTAGCGTCAGCGAATTCGCGAAGTTACCGCTCGTCAGTGACGAGAACCGTCTTATCCGCCTGGGCGATGTGGCTCAGATCAACCGCAAGCCGCAGGACGGTTCCGTGCTCGTGGAGTATCGTGGACAGCCGGCCATCAACATGACACTGCAGCGCGCCGAGAAAGGAAACTCACTCGAGGCTGCGCAGATCCTCGACAGCTGGCTACAGGAAACCAGCGCGAGGCTCCCGGAAAATATCGAGATAACACTCTATGACGAACGCTGGCAGCTCATCAAGGAGCGCATCATGCTGCTGGTGACAAACGGCGGTGGCGGCCTTGTTCTCGTGATTCTGATTCTCTACCTTTTCCTGACTGGACGTGTCGCCTTCTGGGTCGCGATTGGCATACCGACTTCGTTCATGGCGACACTCTTCATCCTCTACCTCGCCGGTGGCTCCATCAACATGATCTCGCTCTTCGCACTGATCATGGCTCTTGGTATCATCGTTGATGATGCCATCGTCGTTGGCGAGGATGCCGTCGCTCATTTCCAGATGGGTGAAGATCCATTGCGTGCCGCGGAGGGTGGTGCGCGCCGCATGCTCGCACCTGTCATGGCGTCGTCCATGACGACCATCGCGGCCTTTCTGCCACTCATGATGATCGGCGATTTCATCGGCAAGCTTCTGTTCGCCATTCCGCTCGTCATCATCAGCGTCATTATCGCCTCTGTCATCGAGAGCTTCTTCGTACTGCCCGGACACCTGCGCCACGCCTTCCTGCATACATCGACGGAGCATGGCAGAAAGCGCACGCTTCGCGACCGCCTCGATGACGGATTTGCCTATTTTCGGGATCACCACTTCCGGCCACTGGTTACGCTGGCCGTGCGTTACCGCGCCGTAACCATCTCGCTCGCATTCGCCGTGCTGATCGCAACCTTCGGGCTCCTTGCCGGTGGCCGCCTGGCCTTCATCTTTTTCCCCTCCCCCGAGGGAAATATCATCAACGCCAATGCCACCTTCGTTGCAGGTACGCCCAGAGCGACCGTCGAGGAGTTCCTCACCCATCTCAACGAGACACTTTTCGCAACCGAGAAGGCGTTTGGGGATGAAAAGCTTGTAAAGATCGCGGTCACGAACATCGGCCAGGCTGGTACCCAGACCGCCCAGCGCACGGGTGACCAGCTCGGTTCGATCCGCGTCGAGATGATGCCATCGGATTCCCGGAGTGTGCGCAACAAGCAGTTTGTACAGGCCTGGAAGAAGCGTGTCGAGATACCACCCGGCATCGAGAATTTTGCCCTGCAGGAGCAGCGTGGCGGACCACCGGGAGGGGATGTCCAGATCAGGCTGACAGGCAATACTGCGGAGAACCTCAAGGATGCAGCGCTTGAACTGGCCGAGGCCCTGGACACCGTCGCCGGTGTAGTCTCGGTAACCGATGACATGCCGTACGGCCGTGAGCAGCTCATCTACCGGTTAACGCCGGTCGGGGAGAGCCTCGGGCTGACTGTGAGCAACCTCGGCAGGCAACTGCGTACGGCTTTCGATGGCAGCCTCGTGCAAATCTATCAGGATGGCGAGGATGAGATCGAGGTGCGGGTCAGATTGCCTGAAGCCGAGCGCGGCCAGCTTGCAACACTGCAGCGGTTGCAGATCAAGACACCGCAGGGCGAATTCGTACCACTGACGAGCGTGGCACGCTGGGAGTCACGTCGCGGATTCGAGGCACTGCGCCATGCAGAGAGCCAGCTCGCCGTCGAGGTGACTGCCGAAGTCGACAAGGCGACCGGCAACCCCAATGCAATCAATGCCACACTCAGGGAGAAAATCCTGCCAGGACTCTCGAGCAAGTACGGGATCAACTACAGTTTCGAGGGACGCGCCGCCGAGCAACGGGAGACCATGGCCGACATGCGCGCCGGTGCCATTCTCGGCCTGACGCTGATGTACCTGATCCTCGCCTGGGTCTTCTCCTCCTATGGCTGGCCACTCATCGTGATGCTCGCGATCCCGTTCGGCCTGATCGGTGCCATCCTCGGGCATTATCTCATGGGCATCAACCTGACGATCCTGTCGATGTTCGGTATCTTCGGACTCTCCGGCATCGTCGTGAACGACTCCATCATTCTCGTGACCTTCTACCGCAACCTGCGTGAAAAGGGTATGGCAATCAGCGAGGCGCTGGTCGAAGCTGCCTGCCAGCGCCTGCGGGCCGTGTTGCTGACCTCGCTGACAACCATCGCTGGCCTCACCCCCCTGCTCTTCGAGACCTCGCTGCAGGCACAGTTCCTGATCCCGATGGCGACCTCGATCGCCTTCGGTCTGGCCTTCGCCACGCTCCTGATCCTGTTCGTCGTTCCCTCGATGCTGTCAGTCTATGAATCAACTGCCGACCGGATCGGGCCAAAAATCAGGAAACTGACCGGCAGGCCGCAAAGCCGGCCCGTGGCATCCTGAGGAATCCGGCAATGTGTGGTGGTGTCGAATACAGCCATGAGGGCGAGCGTCACAAGGTTTATTTCCCCTACCCCGATGCGCAGCTACCTGTCAGAAAGCGCGACGGTTCCATCGAGCTCGTCGGCTGGGGGCGCCGCAAGGAACAGGAAGGTCAGCTGCCACCGAGTGGCTGGGCGCGACTTGAATCCGTGCGAACACACAAGTGGGACCGCTGGAATCCCCGCCCCGTCAAGATCATTGTCGACCGTTTCATGGAGAAGGACGAACAGAAGAGCTCGCACTGGTTCGACCTTCGCGAGGATGAATTCATCCAGGGCCTGCTGGCGACCTGGAATGACGAACGCCGCCTCTATGTCGTGACCACCGAGCCGCCACGTGACCATGACGACTTTAAGCGCTGGCCACGCGTGATGGCTGTATAACGGCGGGATTGATCAATCGCAAGCTGCTGATGTCGAACATTTGTCCGGAACGCGTGGTCAAACATGCAGGGATTCTGCGACGATCATTATGGCCACTAGGGGTCAACGAGACCCGGGACATGTAACAAAGATGCGATACCTCAGAAAAATCAACAACAACCGTGAACCAGCCGGGCTTGAGTGGACGATCCTCAAGAAGCTGCCTCATGCACTCATTGGCGGCACCCTGATACCCTTGTTCATCTCCGGCGCGAGCCGCCTCTTTCCGCCAGAGGGCACGGCGATTGAAATCGAGCGCCACATCGGCATGATCGACATTCTTTCCATCGCAACCGGAATCACTATCTGGACAGCCGTCTTCACTGTAGCGATCGGCTGTATCACTGTTGTCCTCATGAAAGGGCCTGGCTACGTTGCCGACGAGTACGAAGTCAGCGACTCGGATGAGCCGAAACAGGATTAGGCCTGCACGCTATCCGCAAGCATTCGTTGAAATGACCGGCCACTGATCAACGAACCGCTGCGCGTGACAAACAGCAACACTGTCCCTGGATTCACGTTGCCATACGCTAAAAACAGCAGGCTCCACCAGCGGACTGATCAGTAATTCAGTCACTCCGGAAACAGCGCAGGAGGGTTTCCACGGGGTGACAGGACTGCGAGATGCTTTCCTTATGATACAGAACGACAGAACATACCAACACCAGGCAAGCAATCTGCCCATTCGGCTACCGGCCATGCACGAAAGCGGGGACATTATGAGCCGAAGCTGATTACTGTACCGTTCACCTGAAACACTCCTCGGACGGCACAACCCACTGGATGAGCGGATAGATGACAGAATCACGAAAAGCAATCAATGACCTCAAGGAGCGCATGGGCCGCTCGATCATCGGCCAGGAAGAGGTGGTCGAACGCCTGCTGCTGACCCTGCTTTGTGACGGCAATGTGCTCGTCGAGGGCCTGCCCGGACTCGCCAAGACGCGTGCAGTCAAGAGCCTGGCCGGTAACCTCGAGTCAGAGTTCAGCCGCATTCAGTTCACACCTGACCTCTTGCCTTCCGATATCACCGGTTCCGAGATGTATCACGGAGAGGATGCCGCAGAACGCTTTATCTTCCAGCCCGGCCCGGTGTTCGCCAACATTGTGCTGGCCGACGAGGTCAACCGCGCGCCTGCGAAAGTCCAGGCTGCCCTGCTCGAGGCGATGGAGGAGCGCCAGGTGACGGTAGCGGGAAAGACCCACAAGCTCATGCCGATGTTCATGGTCATGGCAACCCGGAACCCGATCGAACAGGAAGGCACCTATCCCCTGCCCGAGGCGCAGATGGACCGTTTCCTCATGCATGTTTTCATCACCTACCCCGATGACGAGGCCGAAAAATCCGTCATTCGACTCGTCCGCGAAGAGAGCGACACAAGCACAAAAGCAGAGGAAAGCGGCCGGCTTTTACCGATCCCGCAGAGTGCCGTATTCGAGGCACGCGACGAGATTGCTCGTATCGAGATTCCAGAACCCATGGAAGACTATGTGGTGTCCCTGGTCGCAGCGACGCGGCGTCCCGGAGAGTTCAGCGAGGAACTGGCCAGTGACCCTGCGACTGGTGACATGGCTAATCTGTTGCATATCGGTGCTGTCTGCCAGTGCCAATGACCTGATCGTACGCAGCAGTGTCATCCCTGAACAGCCCTGGATCGGACAGCGCGTCATCCTGCAAATCGACGTCCTCGCACTCGACGCATGGGCGAAGGTCTCCCGCTTCGGCAACATCGAGCTGGCAGGCGCCTACGTCCTGCCACCTGTGGACCAGGGTCAACGCCTTCAGGAGACCGTCGACGGAACAGTCTACTCCGGGCAGCGGTACCAGATCTCAATCTACCCGTAGCGATCCGGCGGTTTCGAGCTGGAGATCGAATCCATTGAAGTCGAGGTGCGACAAATCGGCCGGCAGGCCGAGAGTGTCAGAAGCAGAGTAGCTCTTCCCACTGTTTATTTCGATAGCCGTGTTCCCCCAGGCGCTGAAGGAATTCGCGGCCTGATCAGTACGACACAGATGACGGCAGATCAGGAATGGGAACCAGCGCCCGCAGAAATGCAAGTCGGGGATGCGATCAAACGACGCATCAGGCGACAGGCCGCCAGTCTCTCCGGGATGGCATCCGAGCCGCTCGAACATGCCCCGATAGAGGGACTTGCCGTCTACCCCGACCAGCCACGCGTGGATGACAGGCAGGAACGCGGCACGATAGAAGGCTCACGCATCGAGACAGTCACTTATGTTGCCGAGCGTGCAGGCACCTATAACCTGCCGGAAATCGTTCTCGAATGGTGGGATACGCAGCGCGAGAGTCTGGAACGTATTGAACTGCCCGGCGCGACAATCAGGGGCATGGCCGGCAAGAAATCATTTGCGCCGGGAACAGCCGGTTCTCTCCCGGTTGCGTGGATCGCTGCAGCTACCCTGGTGATACTGGTAGTACTGGCGCTCTTTCTTCTGCGCCATGCCATCGCAGACTGGTGGAAAACCTGGCTGGATGCGCGCAAACAGACAGAACGATATCTTTTCCGTGTGCTCGAAAGATCAGTGCGCAAGGGCGATTCGAAAACGATCTTGCGCAACCTGATGCGCTGGCTCGACAGCATCGAGCAGTCCGAAAGACCTGCCCGGCTGGACCCTTTTGTAGCGAGATACTGCGAACCTCGCGAGCGGGAGATCATCATGCAACTGCAGAAAGCGGCGATGCGTAATGAACATCCTTTTTCAGAGAGAAAGCGTCTCCTGCATGCCCTGGGCCATGCCCGCAAGCGCAGAAGAAAAGAGAGACGCGAGATAACCCAGGCTTCGGCCACTTTACCGTTACTGAACCCTGATCAGAACCTGCAGGGGTGAGACGATCTCGGGCGGCCTCGGCGCTCAACCGGATACTGCCATCTGTGGTGAAGCCGGAGCCTGAAACAGGCGCAGGGACCTGTCTACTGAGCCAGCGCCTTCAGCTTTGCGAAATATTCACTGGCCTTTTCCTGATCGCCCTGCTTCATATGGAACGATGCAAGCGCGCTGAGGATGTCGCGATTGCCGGGGTGCCGTTCGTGTGAAGTCGTCAGGATGTCGATGGCATTCCCTCGCTGCCCAAGTGACTCAAGGGCAACCGCGTAGACATAAACATAACGTGCATCGTCCGGCGAGAGTTCCGACGCAAGACGCAGATGCTCCACCGCCTCGTCGAGGCTCTTCCTGCGCACAAGTGTCAGGCCAAGTGCGTGGTGGATCGCAGCACTTTGCGGATCGACCTCGAGTGCCGCACGCAACCGCTCCTCCGCGCTGTCGTCCCTGCCCTGATGTCGCAGAAAATCGGCATGGTTTGCATAGGCAGGGATGAACGTGGGATCGAGTTCAACGGCCTTGAGGTAGGCTTGCGTAGCTCCGGCCTGATCGCCGGTTCGCACGAGCAGGTCTCCGAGACTTGTTTGTGATTCAGCCCGTTCGGCATTGACCATCAGCGCCTGCCTGTATTCCTCCATCGCCCTGTCCAGGCTGTCGCGCTGGCTTTCGGTGAGTGCCTCTTCAGGAGCCGATGCAAGCACACGTGCTGCTTCCATCCGGATCGTGCGCACAGGATCATCCAGTCTCCTTGCAGCGAGCGGAATACGCAGCTCATCCGGTAACGAGTCCAGCACCCTGGTCCCGGCAAGCCTGACCATGGGACTCTCATCTTCCAGTGCCTCGATAAAAATCTCAAAGGTCGCACGGCTCAAGTTCGGGCCAAGTTCGGCCACTGCCGTCGCTTTTGCGATGTCCGGCGTCTTTGCACTCTTGATAACCGCAGCCAGCGCATCTCCTGCTCCCTGAGCATCCCGACGGGCTGCGTGCAGGGCTTCTGCATACGTCTGGTAACCGGGCAAGACATCGCCATACCAGGCCTTGATCTGCTGCGCAGCCCAGTCGGCATCCCGGTCTGCATGGCAGTTATTGCAGGCATTCGGGGTACCCAGTGTCACGGAGAGATCAGGACGGGGAATGCGCATGCTGTGATCGTGTCTGGGATCCACAACCATGTAGTTTTTCGGTGGCATATGGCACTCGGCACAGCTTGCACCTTGCGATCCCGGCTCGTGGAAGTGGTGGCTTTTCCGGTCGTACTTTGCGGGAAGGTGACACTGGGCACAGACGTCGTTGCCCGGCGCACGCAATGCAAGACTGTGCGGTTCATGACAGTCGCTGCAGGTCACACCGGCAGCATACATCCTGCTCTGCAGGAAGGAGCCGTAGACATAGACCTCGTCATCAATCTGGCCATCAGCATGATAAAGGCCTTCGACAAGCAGGCTCGGCACATAATGATCCATGAAAGGATTGCCCGGCACATAATCCTGGCTGATTGAACTGCGCCGTGAATGACACTGCGCACAGACTTCGATCTCGCTGTCGGTTGAACGCGGCCTGCTGCGTGAAGCATTTCCTGTCTTCGGATCCATCGTCCAGGCAACATCCTTGCGCTCGTCGAATCGGGCAACGAGGCCCCTGGTCTCTGAAAATTGTTCACTGCCAGGCTCCTTTCTCGCCCATGCGACATGCTGCGATCCCGGACCGTGACACGCCTCGCAGGAGACGTTGATCTCAAACCAGGTCGTGTTGAAAGTATCACTGGCCTGATCATAATTCTTCCTGAGTTCCGTCGAGTGGCACTCGGCGCACATGTAGTTCCAGTTCTGGTCCGGTCCGGTCCAGTGAAGCGCATCGCCGGGAGCCAGCTTCTCGTCCGGGTAGAGATGGAACCAGCGCTGTCCACCCTCCTCTTTCATCCTGCTGTCCCACGCCAGTGGCAGCGCCTGCAGGCGACCATCGGGAAACGACACCAGGTACTGCTGCAAGGGATAAACACCAAAAGTATAGGCAATCTCGTAATCCTGCAGTTTTCCGTCGGGGCCCTCGGTTCGCACCATGAAACGGTTGTCCTTGCGGAAGAATTGCGAGGTAATGCCGTAATGCGTCAGGCTTGCACCATCAAAATTTCCGAGCACGGTCCCGGCGGTTGCCTCCCGCATTGCGAGATCATGGTGCGAGCCTGCCCACTGCATCCCCTGCTCCTTGTGACAATCAACACAAGTCTCCCGGCCAATATAGTCGGCAGAGGTACTGGCAAACACAGGAGAAGCGCAGACGAACAGGAGAGCAGAGAGGATCGCTTTCATTTCAGGGAGTATTGAGGCCGAAACAAGGCAAGGTGTGCAAAGAAGATGTTGTGATCATAGCCGAAAACCGGTCGGGATTCATTTCGCCGCAGCAGACAAGCCGTCATCAGGTCATCGACATGCTCGAAGGAACAGGCAGGGCATGATGTGATCGGATGTTTCACTGTTCGGACAATTACATTGTGCGAGGCTCGGTAGCTAGCCGAGCAGGCCTGGGTTGAGTTGCCAGATGGCGTAATTCAGGAAGGCCGCGAAGCTGACCCATAGAAGGTAAGGGACCAGGAGCATCCCGGCCAGAGGTCGAACGCGCCAGAAAGCAACCAGAGTCGCCAGGATCAGGACCCAGAGCAGCAGGATGTCGATGAAAGCCATCCCGCCAAGCTGCCAGGCGAAGAAAAGCCAGCTCCAGAGCGCATTGAGCACGAGCTGTGCGAGGAACAGGATCAGCGAAAGACGGTTTGCATGGAATCCGCCTGAGCGCCAGACCAGCCAGGCGGCGACCGCCATGAATGCAAAGAGCAGCGTCCAGACCGGACCGAAAAGCCAGCCTGGCGGTGCCCAGTCAGGCTGAACGAGCCCGGCATAGAAACTCCTGGCCTCGATCGACGCAATCGCACCAACGGCTGAGGCCGCAAAGCTCACGAGGAACCAGCCGATAAGTCCGAGTATTTGCTGTGACCTTGTCAGTGGGAACATGTCATTCTCCGGTTGTGTTACAGACATCCGTTTTACTCCTCCCGGTCCGCCGGGACTGCATCAGTCCGGAGCAATGCCTTCACCATCGGGCTCGTCTTCATGTTGCAGACTTCCCTGGCCAGCGCGCTCGCCTCGTGCACATCCGTCTTCCTCACAGTCGAGGCAAGATACGGGATATAGGCCGCATCGACCGAGAAGACCCGGAATCCCAGTCCAAGCAAGACGGGGAGTACGCCTGGCAGTTGCGAGAGCAACCCGCACACTTGCACGCGCTGTAATTGCTCGCCTGCCTCTTTCGCAATCTGCGCAAGGAAACGGTATAGCACGGGTGCACAGGGATCAAGATAATGCGCCAGAAGCGGGTCGTCCCTGTCCGCGGCAAACAGCGACTGCATCAGGTCATTGGTTCCCAGCGCGACGAAATCGGCAATCTCCAGCTGGCTTGCAATCTCCATCGCGGCAGCCGGTGTTTCGATCATTGCCCCCACAGGCAGATCGATCCGGCTGCGGATCGCATCTCTTGTTTTCCGCATCTCGTCGAGAGTCGTGATGTAGGGAACCAGTAATTTGACCCGTTCCCCGGCAACCGTTTCAGACAGGGCATCGAGCTGTGCAGACACGACGCTACGTACAGGCTCATCGCTGAAAAGCCGGATACCCTGCCGGCCGAGAACGCTCACATGCTGGCCCGATGATCGCATCCAGGCAGGAAACTTGTCTGCGGCAATATCGATCAGGCGCAGGATGACATGCAATGGATCGGCCGCCATCAACAGCTCGTCGAATGACTGTCGATAAAAGCCGGCGTCCGGTTGCCTGTCGCCATCCGGCACCAGAAACTCGGTGCGCACCAGCCCGATGGATGCAGCGCCCATCTTTTTTGCGCGGGCAGCCCCGGATGCGTTGCGCACACTTGCCCGCAAGCTGACTTCCACGCCATCCGCTGTCAAAAGAGCCTGTCCAGGCTCCGGAAGCACAGGCGGTTCTGATGCAGCGACTGTTTCAGAAGCGAGACTTCTCACCATGCCCGAATAGCCATCCAGTATGATCATCTCGCCATCAGGCAGTCCGGCGGCCTGTTCAGCTGTCGCGATGATCGTCGGGATACCCAGTGCAAGCAGGGCCAGCATCGGGTGGGAGAACATGGCGCCCTCGACAGCGATAATGCCCGCAGCGCGAATCTCCGCCGGGAGGGCCTTGCCGGAAACAACCAGGATACTCCCCGGATCCCGTGGATTACGGCTGATACTGCCCTTTACCATTCCCGGGACATAGGGTGTTGCGATAAGGTCAATCAATGAAACCAACCCGCATTCCGTAAAAGCGGCAAACAACCTGCCTCGGAGCGAAGAAAGGGATAACGTTGACGGAGAAATGATTTCCCGAGAACCGCCTGATAATCAAAAAGCAATCCCTCCACTCTCTCTTTTCCTGAGCCTGTTGATAGACAGCTGTTGTTACCAGTAAACAGGATCATTGAATTCCCTGACACACCTGACTGGCCGAGCCACCCCGCCGGCATCGAAAGCTTCAGCGGAGCCTTGATGACATTCTCCGAGAGTGGTTCGAATCCCACCCTGGAGTAGAACGATGGGTCACCATATGTGATGGCAACATCGACAGCCCTGTCTTTCAGGTCGGCAAGACCAAAGTTGATGAGTGCCTGCCCGACGCCCTTTCCCTGGTGATCAGTGCTGACAGCGACCGGAGCCAGCATGTAGACCCTGATGGCTTGATTGAACCGAAGGCGTGTAAAGAATATCGACCCGATGAGTGATGACTTCTCGTATGCACCGAAACAGAGAATATCCTGGTTATCGATGTTCGAAGATAACGCCGAGGCAAGATTGCCAATCAGCTTGCCTTCGGCTTCCCCTTCAGATGAGGTGAAGACAGACGTGAACAGATCTGTTATTTCACCTTGCTTGCTTTTGTCGAGAATTTCAAAATGCATACACCATCCTTCAATCGGGTTTCACCCGGTTTTTCTGAACATAACAGCTAATTGTCCGGGAATCCGTCAATTCCGGAGAGATGATTGCAATAGCCACAGACTTCCGCTTCCTCTGGCATATGGAGAGGCGCTCATGGATACTCTCGTGAAAGGCTGTTCAAACTCGGAGGAGACCTGCCATGCGACGACTGCTCGCCCTCATCATACTTGTCAGCATAAACGCTACGGCCTTCGCCGGCACAGGCACAGGCATCGTGCGCAGCATCTGGGCATCGCCCACCTCGCCCTACATCATGTTCGACTTCACAACACCGATGCGGAGTACTCATCGCTGCAACCGCTCTGAACGCTTTTCGATCGATCTGCGGGGAATGGGTGGCCGCGCAAGTTATGAGACATTGCTGATGGCAAAGGCTGAAAAGCTGACTGTATCGGTACAGGGACTGGGTACCTGCAACATTCATGACGCCGAAAACGTCAAGATCATCGAGGTACAGTGAGCTGCCAGTGGCGGGACACGTGACTGAAGAGAGCCGGATGCGCAAACTTCGGCATCGCCTTATGCGCCGCTCGCAACGCGGCACACATCGAGGCGTTTTCCTGTCGATCCATCCTGCTCGATGGAAAACAGCGAAGCCTCACTGCCCTTGATCCACCAGACGATGGTGTCGTCAGCATAACGCGCACCGCTTGCGGACCTGACGCGTTGCAGGCGATGCGTCTCTCCCCTGTACGCGAGAACGGCTGTTTCAGGGGATGGATAGGATGCGACAGATCGCTCGCCGCTGGCGCACGTGTAGGTGATATCACCTTCATGACCGGAAAGGTGCGAGCAACCCGTGGCTGCAAAAAATGCGATCGTCATCAGCAAACGGGCGTTAAACATCTGCTCAATGCATATCATTCTGGATTTCCCACGTCGTTCTTTCATGCAGGTTGTTCCAGGTGCGTTCGCGTACCTCGTCATCCACAGGCAGGCCCCGATCGGCGAAAGGATCGCGGACACGCTCGAGTACCTCGGAGAGGGCCAGATCCAGATCACCGCTGTTGTCCACCACGAGAACATTCGCACGTTCACCCATCTGCACGAGCCTGTCGTGGTTGTTGCGGATCGCCCTGAAGCGTTCCTTGTAACGATCCGCACCACCGCGCTCGACACCGGTCTCATCACGCATGCCAAGGCGCTCATAGTGCTGCGTCTCTTCGCGCACGCAGGCGACGATCCAGACGATATTGGCCTTCTCGAAACAGATCTCCGGCAAGGTTCCGGGAATCAATGCGACACCGTCGATAACGGCAGAAACGTTCTCCTTGATGAGCCGGTTGATGCTACCGGTCACGCCGACCATGGTCATGAGAGCGTGACCGTAAAACCAGTCGAGCGCATCGACGTCGAACGAGGAGCCGTGGAGTTCAGGAAAGAGCTCTCTTGCCTTTTCACCGCCGAGCAGGAATCCGCTGGCCTCACGCATGACGGCGCGGCAGGCGATGTCTGACGAGAAACCGGTGGGGATCCCCAGCTGTCGCGAGATCTGTTTCGCAATCGTCGACTTGCCAACACCCGAGGTGCCCGAGACGAGCACGATCGTCGGCTTGTCGAGATCCTTCAGATGCGGCACTTCCTCGACGCGCGGGAGCAGCCAGCGGAAGAAGCGGAAGAGGTCCTCGCCGGAGACGAGTTCCAGCACCTCGCGAGCCACAGGTTCGATGGCGATTGCCTGAGCGATACGCTGCTGTTCCTGTTTCCATTTGCTGTAGTGCGCAAGGTAGATATCGAAAGCATCGCGGATGCGGAGTGTCCAGTTCTCCACCGTCTCATCAAGACGATCAAGCTCAGGCTGCGGATCCTCGACATCAGCACTGGTTCGGATCAGTGTCGCAACCGCCTCGCGCACGGCATCCCGTGTATACGCACCATCGAGATACTTGTGAACAGTGTTATTGCCGAGATCGTGTCGGTCGATAAAGATGGTCGTCAGCATACCCTTGAGTTCGGGCAGCAAAAGGCGAACGAGTTCATCACTCCTTGCCTGCTTCTCTTCATCGACATTCCGGTCGCCGCTGCGTAGCAGACGGCGCGCCATCTTGATTGCCTCATCGTAGTGATAGCGCTCGAGCGAAGCGAGCCGCGAGACCATTTCATACTGGATACGCCGCATCGCGACCAGTACCTGGCGATTATCGATATAGGCCTGCCGGTGTTTCAGGATCAGTTCTGTGAGAATTTCCAGCGGAATGGTCTCTGCCATGCGGCCGTGCCAGACGGAGGTTTTCGATGCATAGCCCAGCTGCGTGGTGACGCGGTCCGTAACCAGTTTCCTCTCCGCCACGACAGGCAGCTGCTTCAGGATCTCCGGCCAGGCGATACCAGCCTCGAGTTGTGCAACGGACCACTCCATCCAGTGCTGGTTGGCACCGACCTGCACGCCACCATTGATGACGCCCGGGTCCTCCTTTTCGCCGACCGACAACAACACGACATCCTCAACGCGGCGCACGGTATCGTCATTTCCGCCGTCAAAGAGTTCGTTGCCGACAAAGAGGATATGATTGGCCGGGATGCCAAGGACATTGTGGAGTTCTTCTGCCGCCCTGCCCTTGTCGTTTCCCATGAGCACGAGCTTGATGCCGCGCGTCGCATGCAAATAAGGCATGCCGATGCCGTTGTCACCTAGCGCCCGGAGATGATCGAGCTCCTCGAGCCTGTCGCGGATGAAATGGCTGATTGTCATGCGAACCTGCGTCTCGTGCTCGCCCCTGTAGTGCTGCACGGAGATATCGCCAAACATCATCCAGCTCAGTGCACCACCACGAAAATAGGTCTCCGACTTGCCACTGTCGAAACCGTGCTCCTCGAGTTTTTCCTTCATCTGGTCGACGAGACACGGCATGCTCGCGAATCCTTTCTGTTCGAGAACGGCCTGTGCATCCGTGATGTGCCGCTCGATACGTTCGTCGTGGAGATCGTCGACGTGATAGTGGTGGGCAAACCAGGCGCGCAGTTCCAACTCGCCGATGACTGCAAGCGCCTGGGCGTCACTGAAGTGACGCTTGAAGGCCGGATCGTCAACCCAGTTGCTGCTGGCAGCGTCGTAATGACTCCTTGTGCTGCCTTCACCGCCGAAATAGAAAACATTGTCGAGCAATTCTTCTGGCAGGCGGTAGAGCATGCGTGGTCCCATCTTGCTGATGGCGACACCGCTAACCGGTGCCCAGAGGATGCCGTGTTTCCTGAGCACACGTACGAATTCCGCGAGTTCCCCGATCCAGTCATCATCCGGGCGATGGCCGGACTTCAGCAGTGTGTCATCGACATCCGTGAGCCAGGCGCCTTTAAAGACACCGGTCTCAGGTCCGGTGGTCATTTTGTCTGTTCCGCAAGCCTGAGCCAGGTGCTAAGCACGGTATCCGGATTCAGCGAGATGCTGCTGATTCCCTGCTCCATGAGCCACTCGGCCAGTTCCGGATGATCCGACGGGCCCTGGCCGCAGATGCCCACATACTTGCCCTGCTTGCAGCAGGCGTCGATGGCCATCTTGAGCATTGCCTTGACTGCCGGGTTTCGCTCATCGAATGACGAGGCGACGAGGCTGGAATCCCGGTCGAGGCCGAGTGTCAGCTGGGTCATGTCGTTGGAACCGATGGAGAAGCCATCGAAGTACTCGAGGAACTGTTCCGCCAGCACGGCATTCGAGGGCAACTCGCACATCATGATGTGCCGCAGACCATGTTCACCGCGGCCTAGTCCATTCATCGCCAGCAGTTCAGAGACACCCTTGGCCTCTTCGAGGGTCCGTACGAACGGAATCATGAGTTCGAGGTTCGTCAGACCCATATCGTTACGCACGCGCCTGATCGCTTCGCATTCCATCTCGAAACAGACACGAAAACCGGGATCGAGATAGCGGGCTGCGCCGCGGAAACCGATCATCGGGTTCTCCTCGTGCGGTTCGTAGTGCTCACCGCCGACGAGATTTGCATACTCGTTGGACTTGAAATCCGACATCCGCAGAATGACCGGGTGGGGATGGAATGCTGCCGTAATCGTGGAGACGCCCTCCATGATCTTGCGGATGAAAAACTCTTTTGCATCAGGATAGGCAGCGATCTGCCGCCTGATGGCTTTCTGCACCTGGCGGGGCTGCTGGTCCACCTCGAGCAGCGCCCGCGGGTGAATGCCGATCATGTTGTTGATGATGAACTCCATGCGGGCAAGTCCGACGCCCTGGTTCGGGATCTGGCAAAAATCAAAGGCGCTATCCGGGTTACCGACATTCATCATCATCTTGATCGGCAGTTCCGGCAGTTTACCCAGCTCGACTCTGCTGACATTGAAGTCCAGCTTGCCCTCGTAGACATAGCCTGTATCACCCTCGGCGCAGGAGACCGTGACTTCCTGGCCATCCTGGATCTCGTAGGTCGCATCTCCGGCACCAACAACCGCCGGCACGCCAAGCTCACGTGCAATGATCGCTGCATGGCAGGTCCGCCCACCCCTGTTCGTAACGATGGCCGAGGCGCGTTTCATGATCGGTTCCCAGTCGGGATCGGTCATGTCAGTGACGAGCACGTCGCCTTCCTGGATACGGTCCATGTGATCGAGGTTCATAATGAGACGCGCCGTGCCGGCACCAATGCGCCCGCCGATGGAACGCCCCTCGGAAAGCACTTTGCCGCGTTCCTTCATCTCGAAGCGTTCGAGGACATTCCCTGCCCTGCTCTGCACGGTTTCAGGTCTCGCCTGGACAATATAGAGTTCACCATCGAGGCCATCGAGCGCCCACTCGATATCCATCGGACGCTGGTAGTGCTTCTCGATGATGACGGCCTGGCGGGCCAGCTCCTCGGCCTGGCTGTCGCTGATTGAAAACAGCAGGCGCTCCGACTCGTCGACGTCGACCGTTTTGACAGGGTCCTCGCCATCACTGTCGTAAACCATCTTGATGGCCTTGCTTCCGACGTTGCGCCGCAATACGGCAGGACGCCCGGCCTCGAGTGTTGACTTGTGCACGTAGAACTCGTCGGGATTGACGGCACCCTGAACGACCATCTCGCCGAGACCGTAGCTCGAGGTCACGAAGACCACGTCACGGAAGCCGGACTCGGTATCGAGCGTGAACATGACGCCGCTCGCACCGATGTCGGACCGCACCATTTTCTGGATGCCCGCAGAGAGCGCGACGTTGCTGTGGGCATAGCCCTGATGTTCGCGATAGGTGATGGCCCGATCCGTGAACAGAGAGGCGAAGACACGTCGAATGGCATGCTTGATATCATCGAGGCCTGAAACATTGAGGAAGGTCTCCTGCTGTCCGGCGAAGGAGGCATCCGGCAAGTCTTCTGCAGTCGCGGAGGAGCGCACGGCCCAGCTCACATCCCTGCCATACTGTCTCTCGAGATCGGTGTAGGCATGATCAATGGCCAGTTCCAGTTGGGCAGGCAACGGGACTTCCATGATCCAGCCCCGGATCTCCCTGCCGGCTGCCGTAAGATCGGCGATATTGTCGACATCGAGAGCATCGAGCCTCGCATTGATTCTGTCACCGAGACCTTCATGCGCGAGGAACTCGCGGTAGGCATGGGCCGTGGTGGCAAATCCCCCGGGCACTTTCACACCAAGGTTCGTCAGGTTTCGGATCATCTCTCCGAGTGACGCATTTTTGCCACCGACGTCTTCGATATCGCCGAGACCAAGCTGGTCCAGCCAGATGACGTAGTTATTCATGGGGAATCCTGGGTCGTTTTACGGGGTGGTGAACATGGTGTACGCGTACGATCTGCGAAGCGAGCTCCTCGATCGATCTGGTAGTCGAATCCAGGACCGGCAGATCGTAGCGGCTGAAAAAACGTTCCGCCTGGCGCACTTCCTGCTGGCAAACAGGCAGTGAAGCATACCTGCTGCCCGGTCGTCGCTTCTCGCGTATCTCCTGGAGGCGCAACGGATCGATCGTGATGGCAACAAGCTTGTCCCTGTTGTTGAGCAGCACTTCCGGAAAGCGGCCACGCTCGAAGTCCTCTTCTGTCAGCGGATAGTTGGCCGCCTTGATGCCAAACTGCAGGGCGAGATACAGCGATGTTGGTGTCTTGCCGGAGCGTGATACGCCGACAAGAATGATATCGGCTTCCTCGAGATCGTTGAGGATCATCCCGTCGTCATGCGTCAGCGAGTAGTTCACGATATCCATGCGGTTGTCGTAATTGCGCGCATTGGAGATACCGTGTGACAGGCCAAAACGGTAGGAAGGAGTCACTCCGATCGCCTCGCTGAGCTGCTTGAGATAACCGGAGAAGAGTTCGTAATAGTGACAGTCTGCGTTGCGCAGAAGCGCATCGATCTCCTTGTCTGGCATGGTGGCGAAAACAATCGGTTTTTCACCGCTTTCCCTGCTGATCTCACCAAGTTCACTGACCAGCTCTTCGGCCTTGTCGACGGTGTTGACATAGGGCGTGTAATGATGCTCGAACTCAACATCCTCGAATTGCGACAGAAGACTGTTGCCAAGCGTTTGTGCCGTGATGGCCGTGCTTTCGGAAACGAAATAGACAATATGCTGCCTGCTCATTTTCTCTTTCTTATCTAGCCCGCTGATACGAGGGACTTTGCATCTCGTGCAGGCGGCTCAGGACTCTTTGGTATTCAAAGGCCAGCGTATCACCCTGATAGAGCTTTTCAAGTGATGTTCGTGCTGAAAAGATCAGCCGCGTACGCTGGTCGTAGAGTTCATCGACGAGGTTCAGGAAGCGGCGCGCCGAACTATCGAGCGACTCGTTGAGTTCCGGGACGTCTGACAGAAGAACCGTCGGAAACAGGCGTGCGATCTGGATATAGTCGCTGGTGGCCCGTGGACCGCGGCAGAGCGTGTCGAAATCAAACCAGACAGCGTTATCCGCTTTCATCACGGCGCTAACAGGCCTGTTGTTGATGATCAGCTCAGCATTCCTCACGACCTCGCCGGATGCGATTGACTTGAATGAATCTTCCAGTATGCGTTCGGTTTCGTGATCATGGGGGGTGATAAAAATCTCCTCGAGTCTGCTGTTGAGAAGGCGATAATCAACAGGCGCCTCCAGATGCATGACGGCAGAGTTTCCCCTGATGAGATCCACGGCAGGCTTGAACTGCTCGCGCTGAAACCAGTCCTGGCAGAGGTCATCCGGTTCGCGATTGGAGGTGATCACCAGCGTGATGCCCTGCGCATAGAGTGCCTCGACAAGATTGCGCAGCAACATGGTGTCACCGATGTCGGTGACCTGGAACTCGTCGAGACAAATCAGGCGATATTTCTTTCCCATGTGCAGGGCAATCACTTTCAACGGATCGACTTCGGATGAAAATTCCTGCAGATCATGATGCACATGCTGCATGAATCGGTGGAAGTGGAGGCGCAGCTTGTTATCAATCTCCACTGCCGCGTAGAACTGGTCCATGAGCCATGTCTTGCCGCGGCCGACTTCACCCCAGAGATAGAGCCCGGGTACCAGCCTGTGCTTGCGCCTGAACGGCAGGATTTTTCCGGTCAGTTTTGAACGCGCCTTTCGCTCATTGGCTTCGAGTTGATCGGCGATATCCTGTAGCAGGATGACAGCCTCGCGCTGGGTTTTCTGCTCCTCATATTCCCCGCAGCGAATCTTTGCCTCGTAGTTGCGAAGCAGTGTTTTGCATGGCCCGGAAGGCCTTCTGCTGCTGTCGTCAGGACGTTCCAATGCGCACTCCCGTGTCATGGTTTCCGAGGTTCCTGGCAGTGCGCTCGTCTCGTTCATACCGGCATTGGTTCCGTCTGATCGTCTGCAAGCGGCAGACTACGGAGGCAAAATGTATTTGACAACTCAATAATTTCAATTCTAAATATTGCGAAAAACAATATTACAAAAAATCAATCGCATGACCACCAATTCCGGAAAATGACCCATGACAGGTGTTTACTACAAGCAAAACAGACTGAAGAAACTGCGCGCTTTTTGCCAGACTGCCAAACTCGGCAGCGTCACCAAGGCTGCCGAAAAACTCTTCGCCAGCCAGCCAACCGTCTCCCTGCAAATCCAGGCACTCGAGCGCGAGATCGGCAAGCAACTGTTCGAACGCAGAGGTCCCCAGCTCAAACTGACAGCCGAGGGCGAGATTCTCTATAACCTCGCGCAGCCACTCGTCCAGGGTGTCGATCACCTGCAGGAGACCTTCGAGGCTCACTGCGGTGACCTGACTTCCGGTGAACTCACGATCGCTGCCGGCGAGTCGACCATCCTCTACATCCTGCCCGGACCTGTCAGTCTCTTCGCGGAACAGTATCCCGGGGTCAGGCTCAAGCTCGCCAACGAAACAGGACGTAACGGACTCGCGATGCTGCGCGCCGACGAGATCGACTTTGCCGTCGGCTCCATGCTCGAGGTCCCGGAAGATATTATCTACAAGCCGATTGTCACCTATAACCCGGTCCTGATCACACCGCTGGATCACCCGCTTGCCAAAAAGAAAAAACTCAAGCTCGAGGATATCAGCCCGCATGGACTTATCCTGCCACCGCGTCATCTCAGCACCTGGCACATTGTCAAGATGGTCTTCGCGCAAAACAACGTGAGTTACCAGGTCGCACTCGAGGCCGGTGGCTGGGAAGTTATCAAGAAATACGTCAGCATCGGCATGGGTATCTCCATTGTCACAGATGTCTGCATCAGCGAAGAGGACAAGGAGAAGTTCGCAATTCTGCCGCTGAACCACTACTTTCCCAAACGCAGCTATGGCATCGTCACCCGCAAAGGCAAGTTCCTTTCCACTTCGGCGAAACGTTTCATCGATCTCATGGAGAGCTGCTATGCCAATGACAGCCGCTGTACACCCAAAAAGGCCAGGGTTGCCGGCTGATCGGCCGAATTACTAACCGGCATGCAGTTCCGTCTTTGAGTACCCGGATAATTCCGACACAGGCCTGTCTCGTTTCGCCTGCATTGATGTCTCTCATCGTCGCCTCCCGTTTCAAGGAAAGCAGGGTCATCTGATAGCAGGCCTCCATGCCCCCTGTTTGCGGTCATCCAGGGATGCGGCTTGTGTTGTGCGTCGATCCAGTTATCAGTGCGCGTAGATCTCTTTGGACAACCGGAGTCACAGCCAGTGGCCACCCGGATTGTCGACAAGATAGGTACAAAATCGAAAAATCTCGATACTTCTTAACAAAATTCCCCGCTTTTGTTGACAATCCATCCTCAAGAAGCTAAAAATAGCCGAACCACCCAAGCCAAAGCCTGTGATTGTCGACAATATGCCCGAGCAGACCAAAAAGGAAAACGTCGTAACCCTCTCTGACAGCGGTACCCTCTCGGATCGTGTCTGCAACCAGCTGAAAGAGGACATCATCACCGGTCGCCTGGAACAGGGCGCCAAGATCAAGGAAGAGGAGCTGGCAAGAGTGCACGGCATCAGCCGCGGTCCGCTACGCGAGGCAATCCGGCGCCTCGAGGGCATGCATCTCGTCCAGCGCATCCCGCATGCAGGCGCACGTGTGGTAACCCTCACGCGCAAGATGATGAGCGACATCTACCGGGTGCGCGAGGCGCTCGAGGGCATGTCGGCGCGACTCGCAGCCGAAAACATGAGCGCTGAAGAGATCGAGGCCCTGTGGGAATTGCTCGAAAGCCATGAGAAAAATATCGAGAAGACCGACGGCAAGGTCTACTTCCAGCGCGAAGGCGATGTCGATTTCCACTTCCGCATTGCACAGGCCAGTGGTAATGACTGGCTGATCCATCACCTCAGCAGCGAGTTGTACCAGCTTATCCGCATGTGCCGCTACCGCTCGGCACTGCATCCTTCACGCCCGGTCAATGCACTGGCCGAGCACCGTCACATCGTCGAGGCCATTGCAGCAGGAGACGGTGAACTGGCGGAACTCCTCATGCGTCGCCATATCAGCGGTGCATGGCAAATTGTCAAAGATCTACTTCCACGGGAATCCCATGACTGAACTGACTCCAGGAGCAAAACTCCGCAAGGCCGTCGACGAGAACAATCCGCTTCAGGTCGTCGGCACCATCAATGCCTACTCTGCCATCATGGCCGAGAAGGTCGGCCACAAGGCGATCTACCTCTCAGGCGGAGGTGTTGCCGCCTGCTCCTTTGGCACACCCGATCTTGGCATCACGACCATGAAGGACGTGCTCGAGGATGTCTTGCGTATCACCGACGCTTCTTCCCTGCCCCTCCTCGTCGATATCGACACCGGCTGGGGCGGCAACTTCAACATCGCGCGCTGCATTCGTGAAATGACACGCGGCGGCGCAGCCGGGGTCCATATCGAGGACCAGGTGATGCAGAAACGCTGTGGCCACAGGCCGAACAAGGCGATCGTCCAGCAGGAGGAGATGGTCGACCGTATCAAGGCCGCTGTCGATGCAAGAAGCGACCAGAGTTTTGTCATCATGGCACGCACAGACGCACTGGCTGTCGAGGGCATGGAATCGGCAATTGATCGCGCTGTCGCCTGCGTCGAGGCCGGCGCCGACATGATCTTCCCCGAAGCCATGACGACGCTGGAACAATATGCCGAGTTCACGCAGGCCGTCAACGTGCCGGTGCTTGCCAACATCACCGAGTTCGGCGCAACCCCGCTGTTTTCAGCAGACGAACTGGCATCCGTCGGTGTCAAGCTGCAGCTCTTCCCGCTGACCGCCTTCCGTGCCATGAGCCAGGCTGCACTCAATGTCTACCAGCACATACTCAATGACGGCTCGCAACAGGCCGTTGTCGACAGCATGCAGACACGCATGGAACTCTACGATTATCTCGGCTACCACGAATACGAAAAGAAACTGGACGAGCTGTTTGCACAGCAATAATCCGGAGGAGGACCAGATGACAGAACAACTCCTGCCAAAGGCAAAGAAATCCGTTGCCCTGTCGGGGACGGCCGCCGGCAACACCGCGATCTGCACGGTCGGGCGTACCGGCAACGACCTGCACTATCGCGGCTATGACATTCTCGATTTTGCCGACAAGGCGGAATTCGAGGAGATCGCCTATCTCCTGATTCACGGGACGCTGCCTACCCGGGCGCAACTCAACAGCTACAAGGCGAGGCTGAGATCGCTGCGCGGACTGCCTCAAGCAGTCAAACAGACACTCGAGGCCATACCACCGACAGCACATCCCATGGACGTCATGCGTACCGGCTGCTCCGTCATGGGTTCCTGCATGCCGGAGAAAGAGAGTCATCCGGCTGCCGAGGCGCGCAACATCGTCGACAAGCTCATGGCCAGTTTCGGTTCCATGCTGCTCTACTGGTATCACTTTGCGCACAACGGCAAGCGTATCGATGTCGAGACAGATGACGACTCCATCGGTGCACACTTTCTGCATCTGCTGCATGGCAAGACGCCGCGTGACTCCTGGGTGCGCGCGATGCACACCTCGCTGAACCTCTATGCCGAGCATGAATTCAATGCCTCGACCTTCACGGCACGCGTCGTCGCCGGCACCGAATCCGACATGTATTCGGCTATCACGGCAGCCATCGGTGCCCTGCGCGGACCGAAGCATGGAGGTGCCAACGAGGAGGCCTTCCGGACCCAGAGCCGTTACAACAGCCCCGACGAGGCCGAGGCTGATATCCGCGAACGCGTCGGACGCAAGGAGATCGTTATCGGCTTTGGCCATCCCGTCTACACGGTCGGCGATCCGCGCAACGACGTCATCAAGACGGTTGCAAAACAGCTCTCGGAAGAGAACGGCAACATGCTGATGTTCGACGTTGCCTCACGCCTCGAAACCACCATGTGGGATCTCAAGAAGATGTTCCCGAACCTCGACTGGTTCTCGGCCGTCTCCTACAACCAGATGGGCGTGCCGACCGACATGTTCACCCCGCTATTCGTGATCTCGCGGGTCTCCGGCTGGGGCGCACATGTCATCGAGCAGCGCGAGGATGGCAAGATCATCCGGCCAAGCGCCAACTATACGGGACCGGAGATCCGCGAGTGGGTCTCCATCGAGAACCGATAACAGACTCTATATCCGGCCGGCTATCGCCGGCCTTCAGAAACTCAATCAAATCAGCAGGAACCAGAATCCAATGAGTGCCAATGTAGACATGAACCAGCGCCCTGATCCCGACCAGGTGCTGGTCGATATCGCCGACTATGTCGACAGTTATGAGATCACTTCCGATGAAGCCTATGACACAGCGCGCAACTGCCTGATCGATACCCTTGGCTGCGGCCTGCTTGCACTGCGCTTTCCGGAGTGCACCAAGCACCTTGGCCCGATCGTACCGGACACTGTCGTTGCCAATGGCGCACGCGTGCCCGGCACATCGCATGTACTCGACCCGGTAAAAGCCGCATGGGACATCGGCGCCATGATCCGCTGGCTGGACTTCAATGACACCTGGCTGGCGGCAGAATGGGGACATCCGTCTGACAACCTCGGCGGGATTCTTGCCGTGGCCGACTGGCTGAGTCGCGACAATATCTCCAAAGGGAAGGCGCCATTAACGATGCGTGATGTCCTCACCGCCATGATCAAGGCGCATGAAGTCCAGGGAGTCATTGCACTCGAAAATTCTTTCAACCGTGTCGGCCTCGATCATGTCGTGCTCGTCAAGGTCGCCTCGACCGCCGTCGTCACCAAGCTGCTCGGTGGCAGCAGAGACCAGATCATCGACGCCCTCTCCCAGGCCTGGGTTGACGGCCAGTCACTGCGCACCTACCGCCACGCCCCGAATGCGGGTTCACGCAAATCCTGGGCAGCCGGTGACGCAACATCGCGCGCCGTGCGCCTCGCCATGATGACCATGAAAGGCGAGATGGGCATCCCCGGCGTACTGACAGCGCCACAGTGGGGTTTCTACGACGTGCTCTTCAGCCACACAAACAAGGACATGGCACTGAAGCCGGAAGAAGAGCGCGAGTTCAAATTCACACAGGCATACGGCAGCTACGTCATGGAGAACATTCTCTTCAAGATTTCCTTCCCTGCAGAGTTCCATTCGCAGACCGCCTGCGAATGTGCCGTGAAGCTGCATCCGGAGGTCAAGAACCGGCTGGACGAGATCGAAAAGATTGTTATCACGACACACGAGTCCGCGATCCGCATCATCTCCAAGGTCGGACCACTCGCCAATCCTGCTGATCGTGATCACTGCCTGCAATACATGACCGCTGTTCCGCTGGTCTTTGGTGATCTGGTCGCCGAACACTACGAAGACGATTTCCACAAGGCACATCCGATCATCGACGAGCTCAGAGAGAAGATGGAGATCGTCGAGGACGAACGCTACACGCGCGAGTACCTCGAGCCTGACAAGCGCTCCATCGCAAATGCCGTCCAGGTCTTCTTCAAGGATGGCACAAGCACGGACAATGTCGCTGTCGAGTACCCTATCGGACATCGTCGGCGCCGAGACGAGGGCATCCCGGTCCTCGAGAACAAGTTCCTGAACAACCTGCGCACGCGCTACCCCGAGTGGAAGTGCCAGCAGATCATGGAGCTCACGCTCGACCAGAAGCGTCTCGAGGAGATGCCTGTGAATGCCTTCATGGAGCTGCTGGTCACGACATGACCAGAGAAGCCTGACAGGAAAACGCCATGCAGGTCCGCGACGCACTCGAACAACGCAAGTCCGTGCGTGCCTTTCTCGACAGGCCTGTCGAGAGAGAGGCCATCGTGCGTATACTCGATGCAGCGCGACATGCGCCTTCCGGTGTCAATACCCAGCCCTGGAACGTGGCGGTTGTCAGCGGCGCAGCCAAAGAGCGTCTGCAGCAGAAGATCGAGACAGCTTTCAGGGATGGCAAACAATCTCGCGCGAGCTATGTTTACTATCCCGAGGAATGGATCTCACCCTTCACAGAGCGCCGCAAGGAGTGCGCGGTACTGATGTACGATGCGGTTGGCATCAGCTTCGGCAACAAGCCGGCCCGGCTCGAGCAGTGGGCAAAAAATTATCGCGCCTTTGATGCACCCGTCATGCTGCTGTTTCTCATCGACAGCGTCATGGGCCAGGGATCCTTTATCGACTACGGCATGTTCATGCAGTCGCTGATGCTTGCGGCAGAGGAAGAAGGGCTCGCGACCTGTCCGCAGGCATCCCTGGCAGAGTACCCGGACATCATCAGGCAGGAGCTCGGCTATGATGATTCCATGCTGGTGATCTGCGGCATGGCGCTCGGTTACGAGGACAAAGAGGCCGCAATCAACAGTTACCGGACACCACGCATGGAAGTCGGGGAATTCACCCGATTCCTTGATACATAACGAACATATTGCGCCACGTACCGGATGAGAGCTGTCCGGAAAATGCCCCGAGGAGGAGACAATGACAAGTTATAAGAAAGAATATGACCATGCAACAGATGATCCCGAAGGCTTCTGGAAAGAGAAGGCGCTGGCCCTGTCGTGGTACAAGGCGCCCGAAACTATCCTGAGCCAGGATGAGCACGGTATCCATCACTGGTTCAGTGACGGCGAGATGAATACCGCGTATATGGCACTCGACTACCACTGCGAAAACGGGCGAGGCGAACAGGCCGCGCTCATCTACGACTCGCCTGTCACAAATACAAAACAGACATACAGTTACAACGAATTACGTGACCAGGTTGCGCTGACTGCCGGCATGCTCAGGGCTCAGGGTGTCGATAAAGGCGATCGCGTCATCATCTATATGCCGATGATCCCGGAAGCAGCGATCGCGATGCTCGCCTGCGCGCGCCTCGGTGCCATTCACTCCGTTGTCTTCGGCGGCTTCGCACCACGGGAGCTGGCTGTTCGCATCGACGATGCCCAGCCAAAAGTCATCATGTCGGCCTCATGCGGCATCGAGATCAAGCGCGTGATCGAATACAAGCCACTACTCGACCGTGCCATCGAAATCGCCGGACACAAGCCGGAGTGTTGCATCATTTTCCAGCGTCCGGAGGCTGCTGCATCAATGACAGAAGGACGCGATCTCGACTGGAAAGAGGAGCTCACGTCGGCCTCCCCTGCCGACTGTGTACCAGTCAATGGTTCCGATCACCTCTACATTCTCTACACGTCCGGCACCACCGGAAAACCCAAGGGTGTTGTTCGGGAAAACGGTGGTCACGCTGTGGCCATGAAATACAGCATGAAGGCGATCTATAACATGGAACCGGGTGATGTCTTCTGGGCAGCATCCGATGTGGGCTGGGTCGTCGGCCACTCCTACATCGTCTATGCGCCACTGCTGCATGGCTGCACGACCGTCTTTTACGAGGGCAAGCCGATTATGACACCGGATGCCGGTGCATTCTGGCGTGTCATCTCGGAACACAAGGTCCGCGCACTCTTCAGTGCGCCGACGGCTTTCCGCGCGATCAAGAAAGAAGACCCGGAAGGTGAATTCCTGAAGCAGTATGACCTCTCCTGCCTCGAAACCGTCTTTGCAGCAGGCGAACGTCTGGACCCGCCGACCTACGACTGGATGGTCGAGAAAATCCAGCGCCCCGTTATCGACCACTGGTGGCAGACAGAAACCGGCTGGGCCATTGCTGCGAACATGATCGGTATCGAACCCATGCCGGTCAAACCGGGCTCGGCGACCGTGCCTGTTCCCGGTTACAACGTGCAGATCCTAGACGACAGCGGCAACGCGTTACCGGCCAATACACAGGGCAACATCGCCATCAGGCTCCCGTTACCGCCGAGCTGTCTCGCGACCATCTGGGGCGACCTCGATCGCTTCAGGAGCGGCTACCTGGAAACCTTTCCCGGATACTATGTCAGCGGTGATGGTGGTTATTTCGATGATGATGGCTACCTCTTCGTCATGGGACGCATCGATGATGTCATCAACGTCGCCGGACACAGGCTGTCGACCGGCGAGATGGAAGAGGTCGTCGGCATGCATCCGGCTGTCGCGGAGTGTGCCGTCATCGGCCGCGACGATGACCTCAAGGGCCAGATGCCACTCGGCTTTGTCGTATTGAAAAGTGGCGTGGACGTGGACAATGACGCGCTGATTGCCGAACTCGTGCAACTCGTGCGCAAGGAGATCGGTGCTGTGGCCTGCTTCAAGGAAGCACACGTTGTACCGCGGCTGCCGAAGACGCGCTCGGGCAAGACGCTGCGCAAGACCATCAAGCAGATCGTCAACGGCCAGGACTACATTGTGCCATCGACGATCGATGATCCTGCATCGCTCGATGAAATCAGGGAACTCATGGGCAGGGACTGAAAGGAGCCAACTCAAGTGCTGCAGCATCCATGCATGCAGAGATCGCCACGTCAACCTGCGGTCTCCTCGCGATGACAAGATTGAGGATTGATCCCAAGTTGTCATTGCGAAGCTTGTGGAACAAGCTGTGGCAATCTCGCTTCCAAAGAAGACGGGCTGGTGGGATTACCACGGATGCCTGCGCAGCTTTTAAATGACACCACCGCGAAAACAGGGCGATCATCATGACAATGACACCTCGAACCATTGATCTCAATGACAACATCAC
>JARRMW010000003.1:0-91091 GCA_037385685.1 Gammaproteobacteria bacterium | reverse complement strand
CGGCCAGTCAGTCCCGTGCCTCCGGTGGTGATGATCGCCTGTATCGCCTCGTCGGCGATCCAGCGCGAGGCGACGGCACGGAGTTTGTAGATATCGTCAGGAACGATCGCCTTTTCAGCCAGCCGGTGGCCGGCACTTGTCAGTCTCTCGACGAGCAGCTTGCCAGACTTGTCGTCTGCCTCGGTGCGCGTGTCAGACACAGTCATGACGGCAATGTTCAGAGGCTGGAAGGATTTTGTCGTGTGAATGTGGGCCATGCAGGGATTCAGGCGTTAAAATATCAGTTATTGATTATATTCTTCCCCGGGTGCGATGTATAACCGTCCCGGCCCTATGGCGGCAATGATGCGACTGATCGACTTTCTCAGAAGAACCTTTTCCTTCGGCAAGGGGGTCGTGCTGGGTATGCCGCACGATGCGGAGCAGCGCGATCCTTTCGATTTCTTTGGAGAGTGGTTCAGGGTCGCTGACGATGCCGGTTTGCTCATGCCGGAAGCAATGGCACTCTCCACGGCAGACAGCAGCGGCAAGCCGTCGTCCCGTATGGTGCTCATGAAGAGTTTCGACAAAGACGGTTTCGTCTTCTTCACGAACTATGGCAGCCGCAAGGCAGGCGAGCTTGATATCAACCCGCAGGCCGCACTGCTGTTTCACTGGACCCAGCTCCAGCGACAGGTACGTATCGAGGGGCGCGTCGAGCGCGTGCCCATGCAAGAGTCGCTCGACTATTTCAGGACACGCATCCGGGGTAGCCAGATCGGTGCCTGGGCGTCACGGCAAAGTCAGCCGCTGATCGGGCGCCACGAGCTGGAACGGCGCGAAAAGGAGATCGCTGAGCGCTTCGAGGGGCAGGAAGTGCCACTGCCGGACTTCTGGGGTGGCTACCGTCTCAGGCCGGACTATTTCGAGTTCTGGCAGGGGCGTGCCAACCGTCTGCACGACAGGGTCTGTTTTATCCGGGATGGTGACGGCTGGGAGACGTTACGGCGTTTTCCGTAATGCTTGCTTTCATCCTGCCGTCCTGATTGGTATCCATTTCAGGGACGGAGTCGTTTTGATTCAGTCCCCTGATCTTTAGATGCGCGCAGCGGCGCTCACCGGACTTCTCTTTGCTTGCCCAAAGAAAAGTAAGGCGCGTGCGGGCCGCCGCCCGCGTCAAAATAAAACTCATCGCGACGCGATTTGAAAAAGAGGTGATCAGAAAAGAGAGGTCCCATGCGGGTCGTCACCCGCATCGACATCAAACGTAGGTCAGCCACTCCTCGTGAACCGGGCTGCGACCATGGACCACGTCGAAATATTTCGCCTGCAGCTTTTCCGTGATCGGCCCGCGTGTACCGGAGCCGATTTTACGGCCATCGAGCTCACGGATAGGGGTGACCTCGGCGGCAGTCCCGGTGAAGAAAGCCTCGTCGGCAATGTAGACCTCGTCGCGGGTGATGCGCTTCTCGACAACCTTGATGTTTGCTTCCTCGGCGAGCTGGATGACGGTACGGCGCGTGATGCCGTCGAGCGCCGACGTCAGGTCCGGTGTGTAAATGATGCCGTCGCGGACAATGAAAAGATTCTCGCCGCTGCCTTCCATGACGTAGCCGTTCGTATCCAGCAACAGCGCCTCGTCGTATCCTGTCTCGAGAGCTTCCTTGAGCGCCAGCATGGAGTTCATGTAGTTACCGTTGGCCTTGGCGCGGCACATGGTGATATTGACATGGTGACGCGTGAATGAGGAGACGCGCACCCGAATACCATTGGTCATGCCGTCATCGCCAAGGTAGGAGCCCCAGGACCAGGCAGCGCACATGACGTGCACGCGGAGGTTGTCTGCCCGCAGGCCCATGCCCTCCGAGCCGTAGAAGGCCATCGGGCGAATGTAGCCGGATTCGAGATTGTTATCGCGTACGGCTGCGAGTTGTGCCTTGTTGATGGTGTCGCGGTCGAACGGCATCTCCATGCCGAGGATATGCGCCGAGCGGAACAGGCGGTCGGTGTGTTCGTCGAGACGGAAGATGGCCGTCCCTTTCTCTGCCTTGTAGGCGCGTACGCCCTCGAAGACTCCCATGCCGTAGTGCAGGGTGTGTGTCAGCACGTGCACCTTGGCATCGCGCCAATCGACCATTTCGCCATCGAGCCAGATCAGGCCGTCACGGTCCGACATGGGTGTCATCGGAGTATCCTCAGAGTCTGTGTTTTGAAAATAACAAGCGGCTGATTATAGCGGAATGGCTGTTTTGTGCACCTCAAGAATCAGACCACGGGGGCCTGATGAACCGTGTTCTTCCTGATTGGGGTTGCAACATGGCCATTGTGTCAGTAAAAGGGTCTGATTGAAAAACAACCGCTTGCCTGCATGAAAACAGACACCCGCACCATTGCACTCTACGCCACGATCATCTTTCTCTCATCGGCACTGGTACTCGTGCTCGAGATGGTTGCGGCACGGCTCATCGCGCCTTTCGTGGGTGTCTCGCTCTACTCCTGGACAGCCATCATCGGCACCGTCCTCGCAGGTCTTTCGATCGGCAACTGGATCGGTGGTGTCATGGCCGACAGGGATGCATCACAGCGTGCTGCGGGATACGTTCTGCTGGCCGCCGCCGCAAGCGCCTTCATGATTCTGCTGATACTTCCACGCATCGCCGGCCCGATTCAAACCAGTGAACTGAGCCTCGCAGGCTCCAGTCTTGTACTGACCATGGCGCTTTTCTTTTTGCCGGCCCTGCTGCTCGGAATTGTCACGCCGCTGCTGACGACGCTCGCGTTGCAGCACTCCGAACGCACGGGACATATCATCGGCATGATGCATGCACTTGCAGCACTTGGCAGCATTTTCGGAACGTTCGCGACCGGCTTCTGGCTCGTGCAGTGGTTCGGCAGCCGCAACCTGGTGCTGGCCTCGGCGATCGCACTCGCTGTTCTCGCAGTCCCCTTGCTGAAAAAAGCACATGTCATCGCCTCTGCGACGGGGCTGGTCCTGTTTTTGATTCTGGTGCAGTCGCCGATCGGCTATGCCAGCCCCTGCGATGTCGAGAGCCGCTATTTCTGCATGCGTATTGTCGACGCCAATGGTGAGGTCCCCTATGGTGAAGCGCGCGCGCTGATACTGGATCACCTGAAACACAGCACCAACCACCGTGAGGACCCGGAACTGATTGCAGCGCCTTACCTGCACCTGATCGATCAGTTGGGGCGCAGGCATACGCAGAACAGTGACAGTCCCGCCTGGTTCTTTGCGGGTGGGGGCGCCTACACGCTGCCACGTGCCGTGAATCGTTACAAGCCGGATGCAAGGGTCGTGGTTGCCGAGATCGACCCGGCCGTCACGCAAATCGCAAGGGACAAGCTCTATCTCGATACCTCCAGCATGGAGATTATCCACGAGGATGCGCGTGTTGCGCTGGCGAAGCAGCCCGCGAAGATGTTTGACGTGGTTGTTGGTGATGTCTTCCACGACATCTCGGTGCCCTATCACCTGCTGACCCGGGAGTTCGCCGCGCTGGTCAAGAGCAGACTCAAGCCGGACGGTCTGTATCTCATGAACCTGGTTGACGGCTTTCCGGATGCCAAGTTGCTGAAGAGTCTCTACAAAACGATGCGGCAGGAGTTCGATCATGTCGATATCTGGCTCGACCATGTCAGTGACCAGCCAACGCGCATGACCTATATTGTTTCAGCACATAACAACAGTGACGCGATGCCTGAGCGAATTGTCGACAAACGTTTTGGCCGCCAGTGGATTAACATCACCGAACCCGCACTGTCCACCGGAACCGATTTGGACGACCTCCCGCTACTGACCGACGATTATGTGCCGGTCGAGCGTTTGCTTTCCGAGCTTCTCACCGGAGATCTGGGGCGCTAGATGTCGTCTTGTCCCTGCGCGTCCGGTCTGGATTACGAGAGTTGCTGTGGTCGTTTCATCGATGGTGGCGAGAAGCCGGAAACTGCCGGACAGCTGATGCGATCGCGCTATACAGCCTTCACGCTGAACGATGTCCGCTATCTTGAGAAGACATGGCATGCGTCGACGCGGCCGGCATCTATCGAGACGGACGACAAGGTCCGCTGGCTTGGGCTCAAGATCAGGCGCGTGGAAAAGGGCGGCGTGGATGACGATGACGGCATCGTGGAGTTCGTCGCACGCTACAAGATCGATGGGCGTGGTCACCGTCTGCACGAGATCAGCCGCTTTGTGAAGAAGAACGGGCAATGGCTCTACATCGATGGCGAACTGTTACCCGGGTAGTCCCTGTCGCGCTCTGGGCCGGACCGAGGTCATCCATGCGCAAACGGTCTTGTTTTCGAAGAAGTAAGCAGATGACGTCGGCAATGGCCGACATTCGCTCATATCCAGCTACACAGGACGTTTCCCTGTACAGCCGAACGAGACGGGCATGGCGAGCGCGAAGGCGATATAGTGCGCTCATTGCCGAGCCGCACGATTGACTGCACAGATCCTGGAGTGATCGCATGACACTGGTTTCCATACTGGCGCTGGCGGGCGCCATGTTTTTGCTGGCCGCAACACCCGGTCCCGGGGTCTTTGCGACCGTCGCCCGTTCGCTGGCCTCGGGCTTTGGCCACGCGGCTGTTGTTGTTGCAGGGATCGTCACGGGTGACCTGGTCTTCCTGCTGCTGGCAATCTACGGCCTGGCCTCCTTTGCCGAGCTGCTTGGCGACTTTTTCCTGTTCGTGAAAATCGCCGGCGGGCTCTACCTGGTCTGGCTCGGTGTGCGGATATGGAACAGCAAGCCGAAAGCCATCGAGGTCCATGGCGTTCGCGAGCTCTCCTGGAAACAGAATTTCCTGAGCGGGCTGGTGATCACGCTCGGCAATCCCAAGGTGATTCTCTTCTACCTCGGTTTCCTGCCAACGTTCCTGGACCTGACAACATTGAGCACGGGCGACGTGGTGATCGTCGCAACCGTTGTTTCCCTAGTGCTTGCCAGCGTCATGCTGGTTTACGCGTGGAGTGCAGCCCGTGCGCGTGAACTGTTGCGCAGCAGCAGGGCAAAGCGCATCATGAATCGCACAGCCGGTGGTGTCATGTTGGCGACTGGCAGCGTGCTGATCATCAAGAGCTGAGCCAGACCGCGGGATTCTGCACATGAACCTGAGGCAACTGCTGGAACTCGTGGTGCTCGCTGCACTGTGGGGTGCTTCCTTCCTGTTCATGCGAATCGGAGCACCCGAGATGGGGCCAGTCGGACTCATCGCTATCAGAACGCTTGTCGCGGGGCTCTTCCTGCTGCCGTTTCTTTTTTTCTACAACGGTCATCGCGGTGTACGCAGGCATGTCCCGGCAATCGCCCTCGTGGGCGTCATCGGCTCGGCCATGCCGTTCGCACTGATTGCTTACGCGACGCTCACAGTCACGGCAGGTTATGCCTCGATTCTGAATGCCACGACGCCGATGTTCGGCGCGCTGGTTGCCTGGATCTGGCTTGGCGATCGGCTCAAGCCTTCCGGGATCATCGGGCTTTTGATCGGTTTTGCCGGTGTCTTCGTTCTCGTCTGGGGCAGGGGAGAGATGCCGACACTGCAGCTGGGCACGGCTGTCGCCGCGGCTCTGACTGCAACCCTGCTCTATGCCATGGCCGCCACGACAACGAAGCGTTACCTTGCGGAGGTGCATCCGCTGACGCTGGCAACGCTGAGCCAGCTTTTCGCGGCAGCCTCACTCCTGCCGCTCGCGCTGTTTGCAGTTCCCGAACAGATGCCATCGGTGAAAGCCTGGTGGAGTGTTGTCCTGCTGGGTATCGCCTCGACCGGTATCGCTTATGTCATCTATTTCAAGCTTATCAGCCAGGTCGGTCCGACAAAGACCCTGACTGTCACTTACCTGATCCCGGTTTTCGGGCTTTTCTGGGGATGGCTTTTTCTTGAGGAACAGATCAGCTTGTCGATGGTGGCAGGCTGCCTGCTGATTTTGCTGGGTGTCGGGCTCACGACCGGATTGATTTTCAACAACCGGCGCAGTGTAAAGCAAGGTTGATGCCTGTTCGAAGCCCTGAAGCGGGATAACGGGGTCGGAGGCTGTCAGTCCCTGAGTTGCGCCAGGCGTGCAAGAACTTCCCTCGATGGAGAGTCCATCGCCTCGACAAGCTGTTCTGCCTTTGCCACGAGTTGCGCGCGTTGCTCTTGATCGAACAGCTCGAGGGCTGCCGCGAGACCCTCTTCCGATTCGCCGAGCAGGCACGGGACCAGTTCGTCCTCCTGGATGAGCGTGTCGGGGTCGAGCAGGTCGGGGACGATGCGCTGTTCCAGCAGGGTGAAATGCAGGGCCCGCGCCTGTTCCTCCTCGTTGAGCTGTTGCTCCGCCTCCGGATCGCCCGCGGCATTGACGCGGATGGTGCGCATGATGACGTTGATGAGCTGATGGATGGCCTGCTTGTTCCCCTCCTGCTCGTCAGCCATGGTACAGGCCTTCTCGTAGGACTTGTCGAGCTCAGCCTTGAGATCAAGGATCACCTGGCTCTCCTCGTTGGGCTTCAGTTCGATGGCCTGCTGGACGAGCTGTCGCAGTTCGGTGATATAGGCGAGCAGCTCTTCGTGATCCAGACGCTGAGCCTCCAGGATCTCCTCGTCAGAAGGGGCGATGACCGGGCGAGGAAAGAGGGGATTGTCGAGCTTGCGCAGAAGATGCCGCTCGTGCCTGCCGGGTTTGTTGCTGAAAGGTGCCTTGCTCATGCCTGCATCCGTTCTCTGGACGTCGCTATGCTATCACATGGAAAAGCCGTGAATGATTACGATGTGGCGTTGTGCATCGATGCCGGGAATCGAAACCTGCTCGACCTCGATCTCCAGGTTGCGCTCACTGATCTCGTCGAGTTCCAGTTGCGGGTATTGTCCTTTCATCGCCACGAGTCTCGTTTCGGGCGTCAGCAGGTGCCGGCACCAGTCGAGTATCTGGTCAAGGCTCGCAAAAGCGCGCGACGTGATGATTCCCGGCAGTGTCCCGGGACGCCACGCTTCGATGCGTTCGTTGACGACTTGCACGTTATCCAGTCCGAGCTCAACCCTGGCCTGGCTCAGAAAGCGGGTCTTCTTGCCGTTGCTATCCAGCAGTGTGACCGGTTGTTCAGGGCGGCAGATCGCAATCGGGATGCCGGGCAGGCCCCCACCGCTGCCAATGTCCAGTAACGGGCCTTCGCCGATGAAGGGAAGCAGCGAGAGTGAATCGAGCAGCTGCAGCGCAATCGCCTTCTTCTCGTCCCTGATCGCCGTCAGGTTGTAGGCCCTGTTCCACTTGTAAAGCAGGTCGAGATAGGCGAGCAGTTTGCCGGCTGTCTCATTGTCGAGCGTTATTCCGAGCTGCGCAGCGCCCTTCGTGAGTTCTTCGATTCGCTCCGTCATCCCCTGATCCGGTTACCGGTCCATCCCTGTCAAATGATTATGCGGACGGCCCGTTGCCTTTCCATGGCATGGTCCTCCGCTGATCGAGTGGTTTCTGTATCCTGTGAGCGGCATATGCCTCTGTTGCTGGAGTTGCTCACGCGGATTTGCGTTTCAGGTGGATGACCAGCAAAGAGACTGCCGCCGGGGTCACGCCGGGGATTCTTGCAGCCTGGCCGACTGTTGAGGGCTTGTGCCGCTCGAATTTCTCCCGTAGCTCCGCCGAGAGTCCATGAACCCGCGAGTAATCGAAGTCCTCGGGGAGATGCATGCCGGCACTCTCGCGGGTTCGCGCGATTTCGAGATGCTGGCGGTCGATGTAGCCGGCATATTTCGCCTGGATCTCGACCTGCTCGGCGACTTTTGGATCCGGGTGTCCCGGGCCAACACCCTCGATGGTCATGAGATTCCGGTAATCAACCTGGGGGCGTGTGAGCAGGTCAAGGGCTCTCGTTTCGCGTCGCAGTTCGTCATTGAGAAGCTCGTGCGCCTGTTCCTGAGTGAGGTCGGTTGGTCTCACCAGGTGTGCTCGCAGACGCTGCTGCTCCTTCTCGATAGCCTCGCGTTTACCGCAAAATGCCTGCCAGCGTACGTCATCGACAAGCCCGAGTTCCCGGCCTTTCTCTGTCAGGCGCAAATCGGCATTGTCCTCGCGCAGCAGTAACCTGAATTCGGCGCGGCTCGTGAACATGCGGTACGGCTCCTGCGTACCCAGCGTCACGAGATCATCGACAAGCACGCCGATATAGGCCTCGTCGCGGCGGGGTGTCCAGGCATCCTGCTCGCGGATTTTTTGCACAGCGTTGATCGCTGCCAGCAGTCCCTGGGCAGCGGCTTCCTCGTAGCCAGTCGTGCCGTTGATTTGTCCGGCGAAGAAAAGGTGACTGATGTGCCTGGTCTCAAGTGATGGCTTGAGATCGCGCGGATCGAAAAAGTCGTACTCGATGGCGTAGCCGGGGCGCGTGATGCGTGCATTCTCGAAGCCCTGCATCGACCGGACCAGCTGCATCTGCACGTCGAACGGCAGCGAGGTCGAGATGCCGTTGGGGTAGACCTCGTTGACGGTCAATCCCTCGGGCTCGACGAAGATCTGGTGCGAATCCTTGTCGGCGAAGCGGACGACCTTGTCCTCGATCGAGGGGCAGTAACGGGGTCCGACACCCTCGATGACACCCGAGTACATCGGCGAGCGGTCGAGGCCGCTGCGGATGATCTCGTGTGTGCGTTCATTGGTGCGCGTGATCCAGCAGCTGACCTGCTCGGGGTGTTCTTGCGGTTTACCCATGAAAGAGAAGGTCGGCACCGGGAAATCGCCGGGCTGCTCGTCCATGAGAGAAAAGTCGATCGTACGGCTGTCGATACGTGGCGGCGTCCCTGTCTTCAGGCGATCAACGCGGAGAGGCAGTTCGCGTAACCTGTTCGCGAGGCGGTTGGAAGGCGGGTCACCGGCCCGTCCTCCCTCGTAGTTCTCGAGTCCGATATGAATCCGACCACCGAGAAAGGTGCCGACGGTCAGTACGACGGCCTTTGCCTGAAATTTCAGGTCCATCTGGGTGACAACGCCCGTCACCTGGTCATTCGCGACGATGAGATCAGTCACGGGTTGCTGGAAAATATCGAGGTTTGGCTGGTTCTCGAGCGTCTGGCGCACGACTGCCTTGTAAAGCAGGCGGTCAGCCTGGGCGCGGGTTGCGCGCACCGCAGGCCCCTTGCGTGAATTGAGCACGCGGAACTGGATGCCGCCAATATCGGCGGCATGGGCCATGAGCCCTCCGAGCGCGTCGATCTCCTTGACCAGATGGCCCTTGCCGATGCCGCCGATGGCAGGATTGCAGCTCATCTGGCCGAGTGTTTCGATGTTGTGTGTCAGCAACAGGGTGTCTGCACCCATGCGCGCACTCGCAAGCGCGGCCTCGGTACCGGCGTGGCCGCCGCCGATGACGATGACATCATAGGTGTGCGCATAAAACATGATTAAGGCTAGAATAGTCAGGAATTGCGCGAATTTTAGCAGGTAAAAGAGCGACTTACATCGCCAGAATCAGTATGGTCAATAGTGAGCAAGAGGGGGTCATCAAATTCAGCCTCGAGTTCCGCGAGACGCAGCCCGTCGAATTCCGCGATCTCGAGGCACTCGAGCACTGCCGCCAGAAGTTTCGGGCGCTTGGCCTGATCGGGGGGTGTAATCCTCAACGCTACGAGGGTCTCGGCTTTGGCAATATCAGTCACAGGCTGGCCCCGGGCAGCGATGCCTTTGTTATCTCGGGTACGCAGACAGGGCATCTGGAATCGATGGGCGCAGAGAGCTATGCGCTGGTCACCAGCTGTGATCCGGCACGCAACAGGATCGTTGCCGAGGGTGCTGTCAGGCCCTCGTCAGAAGCCATGACCCATGCCGTCATCTACCGGCAGTTGCCTGCTGTGCAGGCCGTGATCCATGTTCACAGTCCCGACATCTGGAACAGGGCCGACGAACTTGGCCTGCCGCAGACCGCGCGTGACGTCCCCTATGGCACGCCCGAAATGGCAACAGAGATGCAGCGTCTCATCGCAAGCGGCATGGGTGGCTGGCATACGATCAGCATGGCTGGCCACGAAGATGGCGTCATAACCTGGGGTGAGACCCTGGATGCCGCTTCCGGCGAACTCGAGGCTCTCTTCCGGAAAGTGGTCTGATCGCCTGTCTCTGTACAGAAAAAACCGCCCGAGAGGGCGGTTTCAGAGAAGGAGGCTTCTGCCGTCAGGTGAGGATGAATGCGCGGATGAACTCCCGTGCATAGTGATCCAGCAGCAGGAAAGCAAAGAGTGCGCTGAGATAGAAAATGGAATAGCCGAAGGTCTTCATCGAGTGTTGGTCACCGTCGGTGCAACAAAGCTTTGCCGCGTGGTAGATGAAACCGATTCCCAGCGCAATCGCACCCGCGAGATAGATCAGTCCGCTCATCTGGGTCACGAACGGCATCAGGGTGACTGCGAAGAGCAGCAGTGTGTAGAGCAGGATGTGATACTTCGTGAAGATAACGCCATGGGTCACGGGCAGCATCGGGATGTCAGCCTTGGCGTACTCTTTTCTGCGCTTGATGGCCAGTGCCCAGAAGTGTGGCGGCGTCCAGACGAAAATGATCAGGAAGAGGAGCAGCGCGTCGTAGTTGACCTCTCCCGTCACAGCCGCCCAGCCGAGGATCGGTGGCGCGGCGCCTGCAGCACCACCCAGTACGATGTTCTGCGGCGTGGCACGTTTCAGGAACATGGTGTAAACAATGGCATAGCCGACCATGGAGATAAAGGTCAGCAGCGCAGTCAGCGGATTGACGAAAAAGTAGAGAATCAGCATCGAGAGGATGCCGATCGAGATGGCGAAAGTGAGCGCCATGCGTGGTGTCAGCTGCCCCCGGGGCAAGGGGCGATTTTTCGTGCGCTCCATGATGGCGTCGATGCGCTGGTCGACAAAGTGGTTAATCGCCGCACCGGAGGCCGCGCCCAGCGCAATGCCGATGGTCGCAAAGATAAAGGTATCCAGTGGAACAACGCCATCGGTGGAGAGCAGCATGCCGACGATGGCCGTGAAAACAATGAGTGCAACCACCTTGGGCTTGCACAGTTGATAACATTCCCTCCAGGGGAAGCGTACGAGCCTCTGGGGAATAGTCAGCTCCATATTAGTCTCCCGTCGTGATGATGCTTACCTTGCTCTGTCGGATTTTATAGTTGAGATAGATGACAGAGAGCAGCAGCAAAGCCGCACCGCCATTATGCGCGACCGCCAGAGGGAGAGGCAATACATAAATCACATTGGAGATTCCGATCAGGAATTGCGTCACGAGGATCAACAGCATGGCGATGCCGGCGTCACGGTAGGCCAGGTTGGACTTCAGCGAGGCCATGATGCCGACCAGGCCGATATAGAGCAGCGTGATGACTGCGCCGATGCGATGCATGACATGCACGGTCACGCCCTGGTCGTTGGTGAGGCGCCCACCCTCGTAGTTCACACCATAGTCATGGAAGATATCGAAAGCACCTGCAAAATCCATCGGCGGCCACCAGAATTGCTGGCAGGTCGGAAAATCCGGGCAATGGAGAGCTGCATAGTTGGTGCTGACCCAGCCACCCAGTGCAATCTGTGCGAAGACTACGGCAAGTGCTGCTGCAGCCCACGGTTTGAGATTCATGGTCGGCAGGCGGTTGCTGAAAGCGGGGCCGGTCACGCGCGAGTTGAGATATTGCCACCACAGAAGGCCGAGTGTCAGCATGCCCATCAGCAAGTGCAGGGTCACGATGCCCGGTGCAACCAGGTGGGTAACGGTCCACATCCCGAGCAGCGCCTGGAAGGTGACAAGCAGTACGAGAAACAGGGGTAATTTGACCTGCTGCCTGGCGTCGTGGCGGTTTCGGACCGCGATAATGGCCAGTGAGAGGATCAGGATGCCCAGAATGCCCGCGATATAGCGGTGAATCATCTCTTTCCATGCTTTGCCGCTGTCAATTTCTGCGCCCGGGAAGGCCTCAAGTGCTTCCTCGTGTTCCGGGTGCGGCGCAATAAGCTGTCCGTAACAGCCAGGCCAGTCAGGGCAGCCGAGTCCGGCATCCGAGAGTCGCACGTAGGCGCCGAGCGTGACGACGCAGAATGCCAGGATGACGGCGAGGAGATTGATGCGTGTAAACCAGCTTTTCACGGGTGTCATTCGTTCTGCTGCTTTGGCTTGATCCAGGAGACTCTGACGAGGCGCTGGATATCCTTGAGAATTTTCGGTCCCTCGATCCCGGGCGGGTAGTACATCATGAGATTGCCAAGCGGATCGACAAGGTAGATATTGGCTGTCTCGACACTGTTTCCATCGAGATGGAACTGTCTCAGCCAAGCCGCATCCTGTTCAGTGTGTGCGATGATCAGGTCCGGATGTGCCTCGAGCAGCCGGGGATCAAGTTCGGTCGGCGTTCCAAGCTGAACGAGCAGTCTCTGTCCCTTGTCCATGTCTTTACCAAGTGCCAGTCGCACCTGTCGCGACTTGTATAGCTGATCAGCACAGGACTGATCACAGGAGCCCGCGATAAAACTGGCCCATGTCCACTTGCCCTCGAGCAGGCTCTTGTCCCCGGGATGTCCGGCGACGCTGATGCTGAGGGCATCGAGCGGGCGCGCCGGTGTGACCAGGATGCCGTTGTTTTTCGTGCCGAGCTGAACGAGGTCCGGTTTGACGAACAGCAGGATTGCGAGCAGCAGGGGAGCGGCAAAAACCAGCGCAGTGATCAGTAGTGTTTTCTGTTGTCGTGTCATTCTTTCTTGAAACTGTAAACCAGGAAGAGTATGACCAGCGCCGCCGCGAGGCTGAACCAGGTCACTGCGTATCCTCTGTGCCGTTCTGGAGGCATTCTGACAGGTATCCAGTCAGTCGCAATATCGCCATTTTGGCCTGATGCAAGCAACAGGACGAAGGGCGACAGATTCAGGTCGAGCCGTGTGCCGATCCAGTCGATGTCCATATAGGGTGTACGGTACGGCCGATCAAAGCTGGTTTGATCCAGACTGCCGAGCCTGAGGCCGACTTCCGGAGGTGGCCGCAGCAACGCCTCGATCTGCACTTGCGTGTCCGGTATATCGTCTTTTTCTTGTAGTTCTTTCTGCCATCCGGTGTTGACAAGGATGACGTCATCCTCGATTGTCCGGAACGGGACATAGGCATCGTAGCCAACTTGCCCATCGCGCACCTGGTTTTCAAGAAAAATCTGTTTATCGGGCAAGAAGACGCCTTGTGTCTGAATGCGCTGATAACGGGATGACTGCCAGTCATTGATGACCGTCCCGAGGGGCACGCTTGTCTGTGAGCGTTCGCTGTAAATGTCGAGCAGTGCCTGCTTTTGTTCTGCCCTGTCGAGTTGCCAGAAACCGAGTGAGAGTGTCAGGATGACGAACAGCAGTGTGAGGATCAGGAATCCCGGTGAAAAGCGTCGTACTGGCATGGATCAGGCAGGTATACTCGCAGAAACAGATATCAAGGTTACACGATGGCCAAGGCTTTTATTCTACTTGTTTTGCTGGTGATTCTCGGCTCGCTCGGTTCCGGACTTTATTACATGATGAAGGACAAGGGGCAGAGCGACAGGGTCGTCAAGGCGTTGACCTGGCGTATCGGGCTGTCAGTAACGCTTTTCCTGCTACTGTTCATTCTTTTTGCAACGGGCGTTATCGAGCCGCACTCGGCGTTTCCCGGCAAATCCTCTCCGTAGGCTGCCGACTGATAGCGGATCCTTTTCCTGTCATTATTCCGTCGGATATTTTCTGTTCGAAGCGCCGCGCGATGTGTTGATTTGATGCGCGCATTTATTTTCAAAGCGGCGCATCCGCCGCTTTCAAAATTTATTTGTCGCGAAGCGATTCGAAAAAAGCTGTCAGGCAGTGACGAAGAAGCCACGGGCGCTGCCCGTCATCACTCTCTCATCCAGCTTCCCGACTTGCCACCATGCTTTTCGAGCAGCCGCACCTGGTCGATAACCATGCCCCTGTCGACGGCCTTGCACATGTCATAGATCGTCAGCAATGCAACCTGCGTTGCGTTGAGTGCTTCCATCTCGACGCCCGTCTGGCCACGGGTTTCGACGCGGGCGACGCAGTGCACGGCATTGTCTGAGGGCTGCAGCTCGATCTCAACGCTGGTCAGGGCCAGCGGATGACAGAGCGGTATCAGGTCTGCAGTTTTTTTCGCTGCCATGATGCCGGCGATGCGGGCGATACCGAGCACGTCTCCTTTCTTGTGCGTGCCCTCGGTGATCATTTTCAGGGTTTCCGGTTGCATGCGGATCACGCCCGCGGCAACGGCGACCCTGTGAGTTGTCTTCTTGTCGCCAACATCGACCATGTGAGCCTCGCCCTGCCGGTTGAAGTGCGTCAGATCCATCAGGATGCTGTGGCTGTTCGGAATTCGATCGCCTTGTCGACCTCATGAACCTCGAAGGTCATGGTATCGAGGTCGGCAAGGATCCAGGTCGCGGGTGATGTGCCGACACCGCCGACGGTGCCCGGATTGACGTAGGCTGTCTTGTCACCATTGACGTTGGTGATGGTATCGGTCTCGACTTTGTGACTGTGGCCGCAACAGACAATATCCCAGTCGCCTGTCAGTGCCATTGCCTTTGCATAATGCGGGTAATGCACGATGAAGATACGTTTGCCGCCAAGCTCGATGCCGGCATCCTGTCCGTGGTAACGCACGACGCTATCAGGATGTGTCGTATTCCTTGTGAGTGCAACCAGGTCTCCGGTGTTGTTGCCATGGATGACGTGCACCGGTACAGGATTCTCGATCTTGTTGAGACAGTTCAGCGTGCTCGGGGCGACAACATCACCGCAGTGCAGGATCGCTTCTGCGCCGAGCCTGACCGCATCCTCGGCCGCTGCACGCAGTAGCGGAATATGATCGTGGCTGTCGGAAAGAATACAGATTTTCATTGTGGATTCGGTTTTACGCCTGAGCGTTCAGGGCCGGGCCATGAAGCCCGGCTGCCTTGTCGGGAACGGGAATGCACGGCAGCCTAACCGCTTTTCAGCGGTCTGACAATCTGGGGATTGCGGAAAGATCCGTGTCAGAAGGCTGGTTTGTCAGGGGCGTTCTTGTAACGCTCGATACTGTCGAGGATCTCCTTCTTGGCATCCTCGACGCCGCCCCAGCCCTTGACCTTCACCCATTTACCCTGCTCGAGATCCTTGTAATGTTCGAAGAAGTGCGCGATACGCTCGAGGATGTCATGCGGCAGGTCACGGAAAGTCTCCATGGCACGGTAACGCCGGGTCAGCTTGTCCTTGGGTACAGCAAGTACTTTCGCATCCAGCCCGGACTCGTCCTCCATGTTGAGAACACCCAGGGGTCGCACCTCGATGACAGATCCCGGGATGAGCGGGTAGGGTGTAACGACCAGCACGTCACAGGGATCACCATCATCCGAGAGTGTGTGCGGGACATAGCCGTAGTTGCAGGGATAGTGCATTGCGGTTGCCATGAAACGGTCAACGAACATGGCGCCGGTCTCCTTGTCGACCTCGTATTTCACCGGGTCGGCGTGGGAGGGAATCTCGATGATGACGTTGACTTCGTTTGGTACGTGATCGCCGGGTGTGACTTTGTCCAGGTTCATTTTATGCTCATCTTTGCCCTTGTCAGCAAGGAGTATAACAGCCGTGGTATCGAGCTGTTTACTGCTCACTATGAACTTTCAGAATTGTCCGGCAGCGCATCGCAGGAATGGAGCCGGGAAATTCATAATAGAATGCCAATATTCATTTGCGAACAGGAACAGACCGGAATTCACCATGTGGGACGAGCGTTACAGTAAGGAGCAGTTCGCCTATGGAAAGGAGCCGAATGATTTTCTGCGTGTAGAGGCCGGCAGGTTGCCAGTCGGAAAAACGCTTTGCCTTGCGGAAGGCGAGGGACGCAATGCCGTCTTTCTTGCCCGCATGGGTCACGCTGTGACAGCGGTAGATCTGTCGCTCGTCGGGCTGGAAAAGGCCAGCCGGCTTGCGCAGGAACACCAGGTCAGCATTGAGCCTGTTCATTCTGACCTGGCGCACTACAGGATTGCGCCGGAAAGCTGGGATGCCATTGTCTCGATTTTCGCACATGTCCCTCCCCCGTTGAGACAGAGGGTGCATCGGGACGTTGTCGCCGGCCTCAGGCCCGGGGGGATCTTCCTGCTCGAGGCCTATACGCCGGAGCAGTTGAACTACAGGACTGGCGGTCCGCCCGTCGAGGAGATGATGATGGCACTCGAGGATCTTGAGGAAGAACTTCGGGGGCTTGAGTGGCTCCATGCGCAGGAGCTGGTTCGCGATGTGCACGAAGGTGAATTCCACCACGGGACCGGTGCTGTCGTGCAGCTGATTGGCAGGAAAGTGTAGAAGTTTCTTTTTGCTCGCCGGCCGGACCCGAGCCGAAATATTCGCCCGGGATTGCTACACTAGCGAATAATGATGGCTACCGAACGACCAGAATGATACGTCAGATTCCCCTGTTGTTGCTGATCCTCTTGCCGGTGATGGCATTTGCCGAGCAGAACGTCAATCCGGGTATCAACAATCACTATCAAAATCCCGATGTGAGTCAGTGGCGGGGCGTTTTCGAACGTGACGGACGCGAGGTCTGGGACCGGCGAGATGACATTATACGTGTCCTCGACCTGCAGCCAGGTATGGCGATTGCCGATATCGGTGCTGGCACCGGTTTCTTCACCATGCTCATGGCTCGTGAGGTTGGCCCGATGGGCAAGGCCTATGCCGTGGACATCGCACCCGAGTTCGTCAAGGCCATCGAGCTGCGCGCGAAAGGACAGGGCATCGACAACATCGTCGGCATCGTCAACGACCAGAAGAGCACGCGTCTCCCGCCACAGAGTGTCGACCTGGTCTTCATCAGTGACACCTATCACCATTTCGAATACCCGATGACAACGATGAAGAGCATCCACGAGGCCCTGAGGCCCGGTGGTGAGCTGGTCGTGATTGATTTCAAGCGCATTCCCGGTTTCAGCAGCGCCTGGGTCATGGGCCATGTGCGTGCCGGCGAGGAACAGGTGACAACCGAGATCCAGTCGGCAGGTTTTGAACTCGTGCAACGGCTCGATTTCATGCAAACGCAGTATTTTCTGCGTTTCCGAAAGCGCTGAGTCCGTGGTGGTCGCTTGGTAAAGGTGCAACGAAGCGAGCTGGAAGAATTGCGCGATATACCGAACATCGGGGTTGCGATTGAAAAGATGTTGCTCACTCTGGGTCTCTCGGAACCCGCAGACCTGATCGGCAAAGATCCCTATCAACTCTACGACGATCTCTGTAGTGTTACCGGCGAGAGGCAGGATCCGTGCGTGCTGGATGTGTTTATCGCCGCGGTAGCCTATATGGAAGGCGGTCCGCCCAGAAAATGGTGGGAATTTACACAAGAGCGCAAGCGAGTGCTTGCCGCGCGGCAATCCTGATAGCAGTGCCAGGGGGCAGGAGGAAGAATGCGGTTGCGCACAAGCTATGATTTGAGATTCGAGATTGCCGTTCCAACGCCGTTTATTCTGATGTTGAGGCCACGCAGCGGCTCTCAACAGTGGATCGCACGCGAAGAATACCGGCTGATCCCGAATGTTCCGGTGCATGAGTTTACGGATCAGTACGGCAATCTTTGCCAGCGCCTTATCGCGCAGCCAGGCAATTTTGAAATCCATACTGTGGCAGACGTCCTGACGACGGATGAAATCCAGGAGGCCCGCGGTGCACCCTTCGTCGAGATCCAGGAGCTGCCGGATGCCGTTCTCGTCTACCTGTTGCCAAGCCGGTACTGTGAATCCGAAGACTTCGGTGAGCTTGCGTTGTCCGTTACAGACGGAGAGCTGCCAGGCTATGATCAGGTCGCAGCGATCGAGGCGTGGGTTCGACGGACAATCCGTTTCGAGCCCGGTAGCAGTGACCTGCCGGTCTCTGCTGCGCAGGTCAATGCGAGGCGATATGGTGTCTGCAGGGATTTAGCGCATCTCGGCATTGCATTGTGCCGCAGTCTCAGTATTCCGGCGCGTATGGTCGTAGGCTATTTGAATGGCCTGGAACCCATGGATATGCACGCCTGGTTCGAGGCTTATGTCGGCGGGCACTGGTACAGGTTTGATGCCACCCAGTCAACACATGTCAATGGTTACGTGGCGATCGGGTACGGGCGCGATGCTGCCGATGTCGCTGTCTACACGCAGTTCGGTCCTGCTGTCTATCCTGAAGGACAACAGGTTCGTGTCGAGCTGCTTGAGTAGTTCGCCGCCTTGTCCCCTGTGTTACCCTCTCCGGAAGAACGAAGCATCCACGGGAGTGGCTACAGTGAATAATGACAATGAAACAGTCGACAATGTGGAAAAAGTAAAGGCCGGGGACGGCATGCCTCTCCCGTTGAAAGAGGTATTCGGAGACCTCGGCAAGAACTGGGGCTGGCTCATGGCGCTGGGTATTCTGTTTGTCGTGCTCGGAGTCATCGCGCTGGGGATGCCGGTCGCGATGACGCTCACCACGGTGGTGTTCTTTGCTGTACTCTTGTTTGCCGGGGGAATCTTCCAGATCATCGATGCCTTCAAGTGCAAGGGATGGAAAGGGACTGTCTGGCATGTCCTTATTGGCTTGCTCTACATCGTGGCGGCAGGCGTGATATTCAACAACCCGGCGCTTGGCTCCCTGACATTGACAGCCATGCTGGGCGCGATTTTCATTGCGATCGGATTGCTGCGTATCGTCATGAGTCTGCAGCTCAAGCAACAATCCGGAGGCTGGGGCTGGCTTCTGTTCGCAGGTATCGTTTCGATACTACTCGGTGCGGCCATCCTGTTGAAATGGCCGGCGACAGGGCTGGTCGTGATAGGGGTGCTGGTCGCGATCGAGATGATCATACACGGCTGGTCCTACGTCTTCATGGCGCTTGCGGCGCGGAAGGCGCACAGGATCATCGCAAATACTGGAGCCTGAATTCCGGCCAGCCACCGGGCCACGCGGCCTGTGCAATTGGTACAAAGCAGGGAGCAGCGGAGAGTTCCTCAAAAGACCGCTGCTGCCAGCTGTCTCCAGCCCTCCTCCAGGCCGTCCATCGGTGACTCCCTGAAACCGCTGCGGCGGAAGTGGTGCATACGGCCCTCAACCCAGTCTGCAAGCAGGCGTGCTGTCACTTCCGGCTCTTTCGTCCTGAGTTCCTCGCCGCGCATCGGCGCTTCGCGCAGCACCTGTCGAAACTGGGATTCGATACGCGAAAAGAACTGGTCGACGCGAGTATGCAGGCGCTCGTTTTCACCCGTCAGGGCGTCGCCGAGCAATAGTCGCGTAATGCCCGGATTCCGCTCCGTAAACCCAAGCAATAGCCAGATGATGTAGTAGCAGCGCGCGGGCGCCTGCTTGTTTTCCTGCAGTATCTGGTTGATGCGGCTGAAGATACTCTCTTCGGCGAACTCGATCAGTGCTTCGAACATCTTCGCCTTGCTTGCGAAATGACGATAGAGTGCTGCTTCCGAGACACCGGCAGCACTTGCGAGTGAGGCCGTCGTGATCTTCTTGCCCTGCTGGCGTTGCAGTTCCTGGGCCAGGGTTTCGAGAATCTGCTGCTTTCTGGATGGTCTCGGCATGGCGTTCTCAATTCCTCCTGATCAGTGTGCCGATGCCTTCATCGGTGAAGAGCTCGACAAGGACAGCATGTGGCACGCGACCATCGATGATGTGCGCCGTGCGGACACCGCCCTTGACTGCATCGAGAGCGCACTCGATCTTCGGCAGCATGCCTCCATGGATAGTGCCATCCTCGATAAGGGCATCGACTGTCTTCGTGTCCAGTCCTGTCAAAAGCTGTCCCTCCTTGTCAACGAGCCCCTCGATATTCGTGAGCAGGATCAGCTTTTCTGCCTGCAGGACTTCGGCAACCTTCCCGGCAACCAGGTCGGCATTGATGTTGTAGCTCAGGCCATCCTCGCCAACGCCGATGGGCGCGATCACGGGGATGAAGTCGCTGTGAACGAGCATGTCCACGACCGAGGCATCGATACTCTCGACAGAACCGACATGACCAATATCAACGATCTCCGGTGCATCGAATCCCGGCGCATCCTTCGTGACCTTGAGGCGCTTTGCACGAATCAGGTCACCATCCTTGCCAGTCAGCCCGACCGCGGAGCCGCCGTGACGGTTGATGAACGTGACGATCTCCTTGTTGACAAGGCCTCCGAGTACCATCTCGACGACGTCCATGGTTTCGGCATCGGTGACGCGCATACCCTGCACGAATTCACTCTCCTTGCCGAGGCGTTTGAGCAGGTTCCCGATTTGCGGTCCGCCGCCATGGACAACAACAGGGTTGATGCCGACGAGCTTCATGAGTACCACATCGCGCGCAAAACCTTCCTTCAGTTCCTCGTCGACCATGGCGTTACCACCGTACTTGATGACGACCGTCTTGTCGCGAAAGCTCTGGATATAGGGCATTGCTTCCGAGAGGACGTGGGCGACGTTTTTCGCTTGTGCTTTCGTGAGGCTCATTGTTTTTCCGTCTTGTATCTGTTTCTGCTTGTTCGAGCTGAATCCCTGCAGGATTCCCGCTCCAGGAATACCTAATGCCGACCTGAATGGCCGAAACCGCCTTCACCGCGGTCGCTGCTTTCGAATTCGTCGACAATGTTGAAGCGTGCCTGCACCACGGGAATGATCACAAGCTGGGCGAGGCGTTCGCCGATTTCCATGCGGAATGGTGTGCCACCCCGGTTCCAGCAGGAGACGAAGAGCTGCCCCTGGTAATCCGAATCGATCAGCCCGACAAGATTGCCAAGGACGATACCGTGTTTGTGACCAAGTCCCGAGCGGGGCAGGATCACGGCAGCGAGCGATGGATCGGCGATATGGATCGCGATACCGGTCGGGATCAATTCTGTCTGCCCGGGTGCGATGTCGAGTGGCTCCTGCAGCATGGCACGCAGGTCCATCCCTGCAGAGCCCGGCGTGGCGTAATCCGGTAGCGGAAAGTCATTGCCGAGGCGGTCGTCGAGGATTTTCAGTTCGATTTCATGCATGGGTTTTCCGGATGATCAGTTCGACCAGCTGGCGGGCGAGGCGCAACTTGCCGGTCATGGGAAGTTCCTGCTGCCCGCCTTCCCACAGAACGAGCAGCGCGTTTTCATCGTGATTGAATCCACCGCGTTTGCCGCCAACCTCGTTGGCTGCAATCATGTCGATTCTTTTCTTGCGACGTTTCTCGTCAGCATATTTTTCAACGTCATGTGTCTCGGCTGCGAAACCGACCGTATAGGGGCCATTCTCGAGTGCCGCGACATCGGCAAGGATATCCGGGTTCTTCACCAGGTGAATATCCAGGGATTCGGCGGTTTTCTTGATTTTACTCTCTGCAACCCTTTCGGGGCGGTAATCGGCAACGGCCGCCGTGGCGACAAAAAGATCGCAATTCCCGATCCGCTTCATCACAGCAGTATGCATCTCGACGGCTGACTCGACATCGATACGGGAGACGCCCGGCGGTGTTGGGAGTGACGTTGGGCCGGCAACAAGGGTAACCTCGGCTCCCTGCTCCTCGAGCGCCTGCGCGAGAGCGAAGCCCATCTTCCCGGAGCTGCGGTTGCCGATGAAGCGCACCGGGTCGATCGCTTCGTGCGTCGGTCCTGCCGTAACGAGGGCCCTGATACCGGCGAGTGCGCCACTGCTGAATATTTCGCAGGCTGTGTCGAATATCTGAGTCGGTTCGAGCATACGACCAGGTCCGATATCGCCGCATGCCTGCTCGCCGGCAGCCGGTCCCCATACGAGCCGGCCGTGTTCCTGTAATGCTGTGATGTTGGACTGGGTAGCCGGATCTGCCCACATCTGTTGGTTCATCGCGGGCGCGATGGCCACTGGTGCCGTCGTTGCGAGACAGAGCGTGCTGAGAAGATCCCCGGCGCGCCCCTGTGACATGAGCGCAATGAAGTTGGCCGTAGCGGGGGCGACGATCACGAGATCGGCCCAGCGGGCCAGCTCGATGTGCCCCATTGCGGCCTCGTGTGTCGTGTCGAAGAGGTCGCTGCGTGTCTCCTTGCCGGTGATGGCCTGGAACGTCATGGCGCCGATGAACTCCATCGCGGAAGCTGTCATCACGACCTGTACCTCGGCGCCCGCCTTGATGAAGAGACGTGCCAGTTCCGCCGCCTTGTAGGCTGCGATGCCTCCTGTCACGCCAAGAAGAATATGCCTGTTGGCAAGACTCATAATATCGGGATGGGTTTCAGGTCTGCGGAACGGGGGCGGTTGACGTCAAGCGCCTTGAACTCGGCGAGCCACTTCTCGAAAGCCTGCTGTGATCCGCCATGTGCGCCACGTGTGGCAAGTTTCCGGACGCCAAGACGCGTGATGATGGTTCGTCTGACGACTGCGGGGTGTGCCGGGTGACCTGGGTTTGTGATGTAGATATGCTCGTTGCCATCCGGCATCTCATAACGCACATAGTTTCGCATTTCGACAGCTTTTGCCCTGCGCGCATCGGCCTGCGCCTGTACGAGGTATTGCTCGAATTTTTCGCGTTGCTCCCTACTGAGTTCCGGGCGGACATGGTTGCTGTCCATGAAGGATGGTCCTTCACAGGCAACGAGCAGCAGCATGACGATGACTGCCGGAATGACTCTCAGCGGTGGCATGGTGGAAACAGGATGGTCAGTCTGGGCTGATTTTTCGCAGATCATACCACAGAGCCGCGAGTAGTAAGTAGATACTAACCTGTTGCGTATTTACTGACGGGTTCCTTACAGGATGAGCCTGTCAATTCCGTGCAGACAAGAAAACCGGAGCACGAAACTCCGGTTTCCAGGGAGGAGGGGTTGCTCGGGCACTGGCCTGTGCCCGCGCAACAACAAGGCGTCAGTTTGCTGCCTTCAGTGCCTCCTCGATCCAGCCATCGAATGTCTTCTGGTTAGCCTTGATCCAGGCGTTGACATGCCGCTCGATATCCTTCGCGCTGTCCTCGCCATCGCGCATGCGCAGGTTTTGCGCACTGATGTCGTTGCTGCTGACACGCATGATCGAAAAGAGCTTGGCCGCGTCCGGGTGTTTCTCGGCGAACTCCCTGTTTGCAACGATGCGCTGGTCATTGGCCTGGAAGCCGTAGTTGGAGCCGTCGGGGAGCGAGGTGTCGACATCCTTGCGCTCGCCCGGCAGGGAGCTGAAAGGCACCTGCAACCAGACAACGTCCTTGCCGGGAACGAGGACGCCACTGACCCAGTAAGGTGTCCAGGTGTAGTAGAAGATTGGCTCGCCTTTCCTGTAGCGTGCAATGGTGTCGGCAATGATGGCCGAGTAGGAACCCTGGTTATGCGTCACGGTGTCGCGCAGTCCGTAGGCATCCATGTGGTGCTCGATGACTTTTTCGCAGCCCCAGCCTGGCGTGCAGCCGGTCAGGTCGGCCTTGCCGTCACCGTTGGCGTCGAAAAGCTTCGCGATTTCCGGGTCCTTGAACTGGCCGAGATTCGTGATCTTGTACTTGTCCGCCGTCTTCTTGTCGATCAGGTAGCCCTGCAGACCTTTCGGGGCATAGACGCCCTCGCGGTAGAGTTTTTCGTTACCCCCCGCCTTCTCGTAGAAGTCGACGTGCAGTGGATCCCAGTGTGAGGCGAGAAAGGTCGCGTCGCCATTGCCAATGGCGATGTGGCCTGCTGCATATTCGATCTCCTTGATCGGCTTGACGTCATAGCCGAGCTTTTCAAGTGCCTTCATGACCAGCAGCGTCTGGAAAGTCTCCTCGGCGATCGAGCTCTTGAGAGGCTGAACCTCGACACCCTTGCCGGGCAGCGATTCCGCGATAGCGCCTGCGGAGAATGCAAGCCCGGCGACAAGGGCCGTTGCCTGTGTGAAATGCTTGAGTCTGTCTAGTCGCATGTCATGCTCCTGTTCTCGATGAGTGATCAGTTGGAGGTCGTGGTTGATGCTTTCGCATCACGTCGAAAGATTCTGAGTACGAATCCGACAGGACCGCTGTCGTACCAGCGCTGCGTCGGATCTTCGCGCCGTGCAGAACCCATGGCCTGGGTCATCCGGTCGAGGATGATTGCCAGGATGACGATGCCCACACCGCCGATGGTCGCGAGGCCCATGTCGAGACGGCCGATGCCGCGCAGCACCATCTGCCCGAGTCCGCCGACAGCGATCATCGATGCGATGACGACCATTGATAGCGCCAGCATCAGGGTCTGGTTGACACCCGCCATGATGGTTGGCATCGCGAGCGGAAGCTGGACCTTGAAAAGCAGCTGGCGTGGCGAGGCACCGAAGGATCGTGCCGCCTCGACCAGGTCTTCCGGAACCTGGCGGATGCCGAGGCTCGTCAGGCGGATTAGCGGTGGCAGCGCGAAGATAATGGTGACGACGACACCCGGTACATTGCCGATGCCAAAGAGCATCACGACGGGCACCAGGTAAACGAAAGCCGGGGTTGTCTGCATGGCGTCGAGTATCGGCCGCATGATGACGGTTGCGCGTTCGCTGCGTGCCAGCCAGATGCCGACCGGCAATCCGATCAGCAGGCAAAAGGCAACCGAGGTGATCACGAGCGAAAGCGTGACCATCGCCTCTGACCAGGCGCCGATGAGGCCGACAAATGCCATGGAGATCACGGAGCCGATGGCCAGCCTCAGGCCAGCCGCTTGCCAGGCAAGCAGGCCGATGATCACCAGCATCAGGAGATCCGGAACTGCCTGGAGAGCCGATTCGATTCCGGTCAGCGTCCCGTCGATTGGCCAGCGAATGGCCTGGAAGACGCCACGGAAGTTGTCGACGAGCCACTCCAGTCCCTGGTCGACCCAGGAACCGAGTGGAATGACTGCCTCTGCGAAAGGATCTGTGAGGTCGAAGCTGTTCTCTTCAACGGCGTCGGTGTTTGCCAGCCAATCGCTGGAACTCGTTGTCTCGCCCTGACCGGTTTCGCTATCGGCAGGAGTTCCCCAGGGATTCGTCGCCTGCTCTTCCTGGCCAGCGGTGTCGCTACTCCAGGGGTTGGATGCAGGTTCCTGTGCCTCGCTGGCACTTGCCCAGGGGTTGTTGTCTTGGCTATCAGTTGGCATCAGGTGTTCTCCCGGTCGAGCGTTTCGAGAAGTCCGGCCTTGGTGACAACGCCGAGATAATGCCCGTCGTCATCGACAACCGGCAGACCACAGGGGCTGGCTGCCACCTCGCCGATCAGTGCGCTGACCGGTGTCTCCGCGGTGAGACGCGGGATATCCAGGTATGCAGCAGAGAGACTGGGGCTCTCCTTCTTCAGCTGTTCGTTCAGGGAATCAACCGAGACAACCCCCGCGAAGTGCCGCCCGCGGTCGATGACGTAGCCATAATCCCGGTCATACTTCTTGAGACGCTGCAGTGCTGCACGGATACCGTCGTCCTTGCGCTCGATGACCGTGACCTGTTGCTTGCTTGCAATATCCTTGGCCTTGAAAACCGTGGCGACATCGACGCCGCGGAAGAAGGCGCGTACATATTCGTCGTTGGGGTTGTGCAGGATTTCGTCGGGTGTGCCGACCTGCACGACGCGCCCACCTTCCATGATGGCGATGCGGTCTCCAATGCGCATCGCCTCGTCGAGATCGTGGGAGATGAAGATGATGGTCCTGTCACTGTTCTCCTGCAGCTTCAGCAGTTCATCCTGCATCTCGCTGCGGATCAGGGGGTCGAGTGCCGAGAAGGCCTCGTCCATGAGCATGACCGACGGGTCGTTGGCGAGTGCGCGAGCCAGACCGACACGCTGCTGCATGCCTCCTGAGAGCTCATCGGGGTAGCTGTCCGCCCGGGCCTTGAGGCCGACCTGGTCGAGCGCCGCAAGTGCGCGCTCCTCGCGTTCCGCCCTGGTAACGCCGGCAAGCTCCAGCCCGAACGCCGTGTTCTGGCCGACGGTCATGTGCGGCATGAGTGCGAAGGACTGGAATACCATGCTCATGTCCCTGCGGCGCAGTTGCAGCAACTCCTGGTCGTTCATGGCGGCGATGTCCTTGCCGTCGACGAGCACCTGTCCCGACGTTGGATCGATCAGGCGGTTGAGCAGGCGCACGAGCGTCGACTTGCCGGAACCTGACAGCCCCATGATGACGAAGATTTCGCCTGCATTGATGGCGAAATTCGCGTCGCAGACGCCAACGGTCTGGCCGGTGCGGTTAAAGATCTCGTCCTTGTCGACGCCCTCCTGAAGCAGCTTGAGGGCCTGCTTCGGATTATCGCCAAAGATCTTGTAAAGATTCTTGATGACTACTTTTTCTGCCATATTTTTCCCGGCTTGTTCATTGGCTTCTCCCGGTAGATACCGGGAGCGACCTTTCTCTGGTTACAGCAATCACTTGCCGCTGTTGAGCACGAAACGCTGTTCATGCCTGAGGCCCATGTAAAGCGCGATGCACATCGCGAGCAGTACGAGCGTGAAGGGCAGTCCAACGGTGATGGCAGCGGCCTGCAGGGCGCCGAGGGCATCGGCTCCGCCGCCGAACAGCAGCGCGCCTGCAATCAGGCCTTCCATCGTTGCCCAGAAGATCCGCTGGGGAACCGGTGCGTCGAGCTTGCCGCCTGCCGTGATGCTGTCGATGACCAGCGAGCCGGAGTCCGAGGAGGTCACGAAGAAGACGAGGACCAGCACGATGCCGATAAAGGAGGTCACGGTTGCCATCGGCAGGTTCTCGAGCATCTGGAAGAGCGCCAGAGAAACATCCGAAATACCGTTGGCCAGCTGTCCGACATCCGCCTTGACCTGGTCGAGGCCCGATCCGCCGAATGCAGTCATCCAGAGAATGGTCACGAGTGTCGGCACAAGCAGCACGGCGATAATGAATTCACGCACAGTCCTGCCTTTGGAGACGCGTGCTATGAACATGCCGACGAAAGGTGACCAGGAGATCCACCAGGCCCAGTAGAAGACTGTCCAGCCGTGGTAGAACTTGTCATCCTCGCGTCCGACCCAGTTGCTCAGCGGAAGCAGGTTCTCGATGTAGGCGCCCGATGTGTAAAGCACGTCGCTGAAAATCGAGAGTCCCTGACCGACGATGATGACGAAGAGCAGCAGGATGACAGCAAGTGTCATGTTGATGTTGCTGAGTACCTTGACCCCGCCGTCGAGGCCACGGACGACAGAGACGATGGCAACCGAAGTCACGCCGATGATGATCGCGATCTGGGTGTTGATGGTATTCGGGATGTCGAACAGGAACTTGAGTCCGCCGGCTGCCTGCTGTGCGCCGAAACCGAGCGAGGTGGCGAGACCGAAGATGGTCGCGAGTACTGCAACCACGTCGATGAAATGGCCGAACCAGCCCCATGAGCGATCCTTGATAAACGGGAAGAAGGCCGAACGGATCGTCAGCGGCAACCCCTTGTTATAGGTGAAGAAGGCAAGCGACAGGGCAACGACGGCATAGATCGCCCAGGGATGCAGTCCCCAGTGAAACATGGTTGCGCCCATGGCCGCGCGCGCGGCTTCCTGTGTCTCTTTCTCGACGTTGAGCGGTGTTCCCCACCAGTCTGTGTAGTAGGCCGTCGGTTCTGCAACGCTCCAGAACATCAGGCCGATGCCCATGCCGGCTGCAAAGAGCATCGCGAACCAGGAGAGCGTCGAGAATTCGGGTTTCGCATCGACGCCGCCGAGCCGGATCTTGCCGACCGGTAGCACGATGAGCGCGAGGCAGAAGAGGACAAAAATATTCCCTGCGACCAGAAAGAACCAGTCGAAGTTGTCGATCGACCAGGCCTTGGAGCCATCGAAGGCCTCCTTGGCATCGCCCGGGAACATCAGTGTGCCGATAACGAAAAAAAGTACAAGCAACGCCGAAATGACGAAGACGGGATTGTGGATATCCATTCCCCAGGTGCGCAGGTTGTCCTGGCCGATTGTGTAATCGGTGTTATAGCGATCTGGCATGGTCGTTCTCCAGTTATTGGTCTTTATCGCCGGTACCTGCGCATCATGGGTGCAGATACCGGGGCTTTGTTATTGAGGCGGGATCAGGGCGCGCTGAAGTCGTAGCGCAGGCCAACGGTGAAAACATTGCCGCCGTCGCAGGCGTAACAGGTTTCAGCGAAGCCGCCGCGTTTGGTTGTGATGGCTGCGGTGGTTTCCTCGAAGTAGTACTCGGCGAAGAACTTCAGGTCCTTGTTGTACTGGAAGTCATACCCGACGTGCGCGATGGTTTCGCCATAGTTGTCGACCTGGGCGATCATGCCCTTGAAGGTATGCTTGCCCATGGTATAGCCGCCATAGAGGTTGGCTGCGATGTCACCGTCGGCTCCGTACCCACTGGTGATGTCGCTGTCGAACGTCTCGATTTTGGCGCCGATGTAGATCTGGTCAGTCGCTTGCCATGCGCCCGAGAGGCCCCAGAGCCGCACATTGTCATCTCCACCGAAATCGTCGATACCACCGGCAATGGTCAGGTTGTCGAACTTGTAGCTGAGAGTCCCCTGGAGACGGTCATCATCATCGGTCCAGCCATTATCCTTGCTGAAGGCAGCGCCGAAACTGAAACCGCTGAATGATGGCGAATACCAGGTGACGGTATCGCCCTTCCTGAAACTGGTGTAGGTCGCAAAACCGCTGTAGTAGCTGCTGAACATGTCCACGGGGTAGGCGATGGCGTTGTAGTAGGGAAGCCACATCTGGCCGACGGCGATATCACCGAACCGGCCCTTGAGGCCGATCTTGCCGATGCGGATATCCTCGTCCTGGTCCCAGGGGTCCTGTACAGCCAGGTTGGCGATATCGAGCGGCAGCTCAAGCTTCGCGTAACCCGTCACGCTGTCATTGAAGGCGTGTTCGAAATTCACGCCGATACGCGAGTAAGCGTCACGTAACCCCGTGTAGGAGTCGAGAGCAGCCTGGTTGTCCGGGTCGACGTATTCGCCCTGTACGCGCAGCGAACCATAGAAACTGACATCCAGGGCGGCTGCGGGAGCAGTAGTGACGAGGGCGAGCAGGGCGACTCCCTTGCTCATGTAAGAGGTTTTTTTATCATGCATGACTCATGTACCTTCATTGGTTGTTTTCATCGCGGGATGGATGGAAAGGGGGTGGCATTGGCACCACCGGGTGGTCTCGTGTCGAGACGCGGGTCAGTTGCCGCCGGTCCAGAAACGGCCGATCAGGACGGCAAGTGCGCGGGCGCGAATGATCTTCTCATTCGGCCCGACGTATGAAGCGGGGAGCGAGTGTGAGGTGACCAGCATGCCGGTTCAGGCTCTCCAGCCAAGTTCCTCTGCGCGTCGGCGTGCCTGTGCCGGTACGTCCGTGGCGACAAAATGGTGGTAGAGCGCCTGTACGCCAATCATGTGATTGATCACGGCATCGAGCTGTGTCTGGGTCGCAGCCGTTGTGTCCGCTGCTTCGTGCAGTCTGAAGATGGACTCCACGCCGGCATAATCCAGCAGGCCGGCTTCCTTCACGGCGTCGGCATTGAGATACTTGTCGGCCAGCGCGCGCATCGCGGCCCATTTTTTCGGGTCTGTATGTGCCGGCGGGGCCATGAAGGCGAATTTCTCGCGCTTGTACAGTGTCTCGGGCAGCAACCCTTTCATGGCTTCGCGCAGGACGTATTTCTCGGTGCGGCCATGGATGCGCATTGACGGCGGCAGCTGCGCCGCGTATTCGGCCAGGTGGTGATCGAGGAAAGGCGGGCGCGCTTCCATGGCGTTGGCCATGTCCACGCGGTCTCCGCCCCATGTGAGGATCTGGCCCTCGAGCATGGTCTTGATCCAGACATACTGTGCCTTGTCGAGCGGGTGGCGGCCAGCAAGCGAGTCGGCGTCGAGTGTCTCGGCGATCGCCGCGCCTGGCTTGTAATCGGCCAGGGCCGCACGGTGGTCAGCCTGCAGCAGGCCGGGCACGCGTTCGCCACTTGCAAGCCAGGGCTGCAGGCAGGAGGGTGTGAAGCCGACGCGTGCTGTCAGTGCCGGATCATCAAGCGTTTCCTCGGCCAGCATGGCGCCCTTGAAAAGCTTGTTACTCTCGGACAGCATCGCTTCCCACTCGGCGCGCTCCTCAGGCGCAAGATGATCGAGGCCGTGGAGAAACATGTCGCGGCGGAATGCAGGGTAGCCGCCGAAGAGTTCATCCGATCCCTCGCCGGTCATCACAACCTTGTAGCCGGTCTCGTTGACGTGGCGGCTCATGAGCAGCTTGGCGACACCCAGCGTGTTGTAAATGGTGCGCTCTGTGTGCCACAGGGTCTCCTCGAAGTGATCGTAGAGATGATCGGCCTCGAGCAGCATGACGTCATGCTCTGCATTGACCGACTCGGCCATCTCGCGCGCGATCGCGGTTTCGTCATACTCGGCGTTGTCGAATCCAATCGTGTAGGCGCGCACAGACCCCTGTGTACTTGCGGCAGCCATGCCGACAATCGAGCAGGAGTCGATGCCGCCCGAGAGGTAGCAGCCGACCGGGACGTCGGCCTCCATGCGCAGCTGGACGGCCTCGATGAGGCGCTCGCGTACGCCCTCGATGTACTCCTGCTCGTCGGCGGGTGCTCCGCGTGCCGACTCCTCGGGGAAGGGCATGTCCCAGTAGCGCCTGTCCTGGATCTCCAGTTTGCCGTTGCGACGTCGGATGGTGAGGGCATGCCCCGGCTTGATCTGGTGAACCCCTGCGAAGGCGGTGGTGCCCGGCACCATGGTCTGCATGAGCTGGTGATAGAGCCCGGCCGAGTCGAACTCGCGTTTGACATCCGGGTGGGCGAACAACACTTTCAGCTCGGAGCCAAAGACCAGTCCACCATCAATTTCTGTCCAGTAGAGCGGTTTGATCCCGAAGCGGTCGCGAACCAGGTGTACGGTATCCTCGTCGCGGTCATAGAGCGCAAAAGCGAACTCGCCGCGCAGGTGCGGAAGCGTGCCGTCGAGACCATGCTTCGGGTAGAGGTGCATGACAATCTCGGAGTCGCTCTTCGTGAGGAAACGGGCGCCCTCTGCAGAGAGGTTGGCACGAATGCGCTGGTAGTCATACAACTCGCCGTTCTTGGTCATCATGAGGCGTTTGTCGGCAGAGACGAAAGGCTGGCGTCCACGATCCTCGTCCAGATCGATGATCGACAGGCGTGCGTGGCTGAAACCGACGCCGTCCATCGCCTGCCATCCGAAGCCATCCGGGCCACGGTGATACTGGATCGCGGCCATGGCGACGAGGGTGTCGGGGTCGACAGGACGTTGTTTGTCAGCGTAAATGAATCCGGCTATTCCACACATAAGAATTTCGTAATCAGGTAAAGCTTTTGAGAATGGATGAGAGGAGTGCCATGCGTATGAACACAGCGCCACGTGCCTGGGCGAAATACCAGTTGTGTGGTGTGTCGTCGAGGCTGCGGTCGAGTTCAGCACCACGTGCAAGCGGGTGCAGGATGATGGCCTCGGGTTTCAGCTGAGACTCGCTGTCGAGCTTGTAGCGGCTCCCGAGTTCTTCGTAATCATCGCCGACCCAGGCGATGGAATTGATATAGATGACATCGAGTCCGGGCAGTTCGCTGTCGAGACTGGATGCGAGCCGGATGTTGAGACCGGCCTCCTCGAGCTCGGCGCGCTGTCCTTCGGAAAACGGATTGTCCTCATCGGAAATCAGAACAAGCTCGCTGATCGCATGCGAGAAAAGGCCCAGCATGGTCAGCAGGCTTCGCACGGTCCGCATGCGACCAGGTACCCCGACGATCCCGATGCGCACCTTGTCGGATGCATCGATGTCCGGCTTGCAGAAAAAGCCCGGTTTCCATTTCAACAGGGCATAGATGTCGGCCAGCGCCTGGGTCGGGTGTTCATCGATACCATTACCGGCATTGATGATCGGAATCCGCAGTGACTCGAGCATCTCATAAACAGACTGCTCATCACTGTCACGCAGAACCACGAGATCGCCATAGTGGTTCAGCATCTCGCCGATATCATAGAGCGATTCACCCTTGGCAATACCTGTTGAGGCCGGGTCTGTGATCGACATGATGTCCCCGCCCAGTCGATGCCAGGCGCTCTCGAAAGAGAGGCGCGTGCGCGTGCTGGGCTCATAGAAGGCGCTGATGAGGATTTTGCCCGTCAGCGGCCGGGTGATCATCTGTGGCTGGGTTTCGAATCGTGCTGCGAGTCGCGCGAGCTGCATGATCTGGTTCCGCGAGAACTGGCTGGCCGAGACGATTGGTCGTTGTACCAGATCGAGTAGCGGAGCAAGGTCTTCATCGATGGCCTTGACCAGTGCACGTGGACGATCAAATCCCTGGGTGTCCAGCGGTTGTTCTTCGAGCTGTTGGTTGAGCCGCGGGTTTGACTTGTTCACGAGAGATGCTCCTTCATGATTCGACAACCTTGTGGATTTCTGCGACGGCCTCGTCCGTGGTCAGGACGCGGGCATAGCGATCCTTCATGGTCGTGATGGTCGCCTGTTGCAGTTCCGGCGTGACCGTTGCGCAGCCATCGGATATCAGGGTGACGTAGAAGCCGAGGTCACAGGCATCGCGAATGGCTGTCGAGACGCATTCGTTACTATAGACGCCGACGACGAAGAGTCCCGTGATTTCCATGTTACGCAGGATGTACTGGATGTTGGTCGATGTGAAGACACCGCTTGCTGTCTTGTTGATGATGATCTCATTCTCGATCGGTGCGACCCGTTCGATGAACTCGGCTTCCTTGGATCCCGGTGCGGCATGCAGGTTGAGGCGCTTGTGACCCGGGCTCCGGTCGCGGCCATCCATCGTCAGGGACTGGATGCGTGTATGGATCACCTCGAGTTCGTTCTCGCGAAATGCGTCCTGGAGCCTGCGCACGTTCGGTAACACGATTTCATCGAGACGATTGAAGTAGTATTCCTGCGCCTCGTGGGGTACGCCGGATGCATCCGCATCGGCAAAGACACCAAAGCCGGGCGCAGCGTCGAGGTACTGCATATCGATGCAGAGCAGCGCTGTCTTGTGGAGTTCGAGCGAGCGCGTGACAGCTGGCACATGCGTGATCGACTCACGGTAGGCTTTCTTGAGCGGGTCGATGCTTTGAAAGTTTTCCGCTTCCATCTGCTTGTTGTTGTCTGTCATGCGTCAGCTCGCAAGTTGTCTTAGTGTATTCAGCAGGGTATTGGCACCTGCTTCGATGTCGCTCCAGGCGGTCCACTCAGCCGCGGAGTGACTGCGTCCCTCCTTGCTGGGTACGAAGATCATGCCGGCCGGCGCGATACCGGCGATGATCTGTGCGTCGTGGGCGGCCCCGCTGCTCAGGTGGGTTGACTTGAGTTGCATCCCGTCAACGGATGACTCGATTGCATCGAGTATCATCGGGGCGCACTGTACGGGCTCAATCTCGCTGAGGACGCTGTATTCAAACATCAGGCCGCGTCGACGTGCGATGGCCGCAAGCGTACGCTGGAAGGCCTCGCCAAGCTCCTCGAGAATCTGCGCATCGGTATCGCGCACATCGAGCGAGAAACTCGCTTCGCCCGGAATCACGTTGGCTGCACCGGGTTTGAGGTCGACGCGACCGATGGTCGCCTTGCTTTGCGGGCTGCCATATTCCGATAGCACGCGGTCGACCTGGGCCGCAAATTCAGCCAGTCCCTGGAAAGCGTCGTTGCGCATGTCCATCGGTGTCGTTCCGGCATGGTTGGCAGCGCCAGTCAAGGTGATCTCCCACTTGAAGAGGCCCGTGATGGCATCGACAATGCCGATGCTGATGCCGTTGCGGTCCAGGACCGGCCCCTGCTCGATGTGCAGCTCGACATAGGCATGAATACTGCCGGGATCGCGCTGGGTATGCATCGCCTCGCGCGCGTCGAGGCCATGTTGCTTCATAGCTTCAGTGAGGCTGATACCTTCAAGGTCGATGGCGTTGTGCAGATACTCGGGTGTGACAAGACCTGCTACAGCCTGCGAGCCGAGCAGGCCGCCAAAACGCCCTTCCTCGTCACTGAAGGAGACGGCCTCGACAGGCCTGGAGAGCCGGATGCCTGATTCGCTGAGTGTGCGAACAGCCTCGAGTGCACAGACAACGCCCAGCGCACCATCCAGGTGCCCGGCGCCCGGAACCGTGTCGAGATGCGAGCCGGCCATGACGCTCGGGATATGCTCATCCCAGTTGAGGCGAGCATAGAGGTTGGCGGCGCCATCCTGGTGGAAGTCTAGCCCGCTTTCCGCGATCCGTTCCCTGAACCACGCACGACCTTGCATGTCGCCTTCGCTGAAAGCCATGCGATAGATGCCAAGATCCTCGGCGCGGCCGATTTCAGCCAGTTCATCGATGTCCTTACGCAGCCGTGCGGCATTGATGTGCAGGTTTTCAGAACGCATCTCTATGATCCTGACCTGGTGGCAGGCAGCGCACCTGAAATGCACGGTCCCTTGCCGGAGCAGTTTCTGTGTAGCTGCAGATTGCAGGGCATCCCTGTTACTGCATCTGGAGCGTCTTGTATCGGGGATCGAGTCGTCATTGACATTATTGCATCTCCCGTTAAGGATGATTCGCTCTCAAAGTACCAGCGATCGTCATAACGCAGATGCTTATGCTATATCTTTCTGATTAAAAAGGGATAAAATCGCGACGTTGCGACAGGACAGATGAGATCATCTGAAAAATAGTTTCGACTCAAAGTATATCGAAGACGTTTTGAATGAACAAGTATGTGGACATTGGTGAGCATGTCATCATCGCGCTGAGGCGAGTGATTCGGGCGGTCGACCTGCATTCACGTAACCTCGCTGCCAGCCACGGTCTCACGGGGCCGCAAGCGCTGCTTCTGAAAGCGCTGCAACATGGCAAGCTTTCCGCTGGAGAGCTTGCCTCCCGTGTCAGTCTGAGCCAGGGCACCGTGACAGATATACTGAATCGCCTGGAAAAACGCGGGTTGATCATGCGTCTGCGCGATACTACTGACCGGCGACGGGTGCTTGTCGAGGCCACACAGCAGGGCCTCGCGGTGCTGGAGGAGTCCCCGCCGCTTTTGCAGGAGCGATTCATCCAGCGCTTCGGCCAGCTTGAGGAGTGGGAGCAGACGCAGTTGCTTGCCTCTCTGCAACGGATTGCATCCATGATGGATGCTGTAGATATCGATGCTTCGCCTGTTCTGTCGAGTGGCTCGGTGCGGGCCACGCCGGAGGCCGTCGAGGAGGTGCTTGCTCAACCAGTGCTCCCGAAAGAGACCGAAGAACGCTGAGGTCCAAATTCGACAAAGCTGCTGCATCATATTGTTTACTGAATCCTGCAAGGGCATCAGCAGGCTTTGTTTGCCGGGCGTCTTTTGTTTATAAGATTCACGAATAGAATCGAAATGACGGCAAAAGGCGTTCAAATGACAATAAATTGGCCGAATTCCAGCTTGTCCTGATGGTGTTGTCTGTCTTTCCGGCATGCCGTTAGACCGGCATTCATAAAATTGCTATACTGACCGGCCTTTTTTCTCTGCCCGAGCTGGAAAATACACAAGTTCCACCGGCCGATCGGGCACTATCGAACGCTATCGACACGAGGTTTGTAATGAACCAGGGATCACTGCCGCCCAGACAAGGGCTTTACGATCCGGCAAACGAACACGACGCCTGTGGTGTCGGTTTCGTTGCCCACATCAAGGGCAAGAAGAGCCACCAGATTGTCCGCCAGGGTTTGACGATTCTCGAACGTCTCACCCACCGAGGGGCTGTTGGTGCAGATCCCAAAGCGGGTGACGGGGCCGGTCTGCTGATGCAGATTCCGGACACTTTCTTCCGCGAGGAAGCGGGGTTTGAACTCCCCGAAACAGGCTCCTATGCCATCGGCATGGTTTTCCTCCCCAGGGAGGAGGATGCGCGAGAAGCGTTCGAAAGCATCATTAATGAGGTGATCGAGGCCGAAGGGCAAAGCGTCCTAGGCTGGCGCACCGTGCCAGTTGATAACAGTGGTCTGGGTTACAGTGTCCTTCCGACAGAGCCGGTGATTCGCCAGGTCTTTGTAGGCCGCGGCAAAACAACGCCTGACCAGGATGCCTTCGAGCGCAAGCTGTTCGTGATCCACAAGCTTGCAGAATCGAAGGTACGGGGCTCGCAGATTGCTGGCAAGCAAGACTTCTACGTCGCCTCGATGTCCTCCCGCACCATCGTTTATAAAGGGATGCTGCTCGCAGACCAGGTCGGGCAGTACTACCTGGATCTCAACGACGAGCGTGTCACTTCAGCACTGGCGCTTGTTCACCAGCGTTTCTCAACCAATACGTTTCCGACCTGGGACCTGGCTCATCCCTTCCGAATGATCGCTCACAATGGTGAGATCAACACCATGCGCGGCAACGTCAACTGGATGGCGGCACGCAGGAATTCCATGGCCTCTGAGATCCTCGGAGACGATCTCGACAAGGTGTGGCCGCTGATTCCCGAAGGCCAGTCGGACTCGGCCTGCTTCGACAACGCGCTGGAACTGCTTGTCGCCGGCGGTTATCCCATGGTGCATGCCATGATGATGCTGATCCCGGAGGCCTGGTCCGGTAACACCCTCATGGACCCCGAGCGCCGTGCGTTCTATGAATACCACGCGGCTCTCATGGAGCCCTGGGATGGTCCGGCTGCAGTGGCCTTCACCGACGGTCGCCAGATCGGTGCAACGCTTGACCGGAATGGCCTTCGCCCGGCACGCTACCTCATCACCGATGATGACCTCGTTGTGATGGGGTCCGAGATGGGCGTGCTCGAGATTCCCGAAGAGAAAATCGTCAAGAAGTGGCGCCTGCAGCCAGGCAAGATGTTCCTCATCGACATGGAGGAGGGTCGCATCATCGACGACGAGGAGCTCAAGCACGAGCTGGCGACCTCGAAGCCTTACCAGCAATGGCTCGGCATGACCCAGATCTCCATCTCCGATCTGACAGATCCGGTTATCACGCCACTGGCTCCCGATGATGACATGCTGCTCGACCTCCAGCAGGCTTTCGGTTACACCCAGGAAGACATCAAATTCCTGCTGACACCAATGGTTGCCACGGGCATGGAAGCAACAGGGTCCATGGGTGCAGACAATCCACCCTCGGTACTGTCGAATCGCGCCAAGCATCTCTCCACCTATTTCAAGCAGAATTTTGCGCAGGTGACCAATCCGCCGATCGATCCCATCCGCGAGGAGATCGTGATGTCGCTGGTGTCGTTGATTGGCCCGCGTCCGAATCTGCTTGGTCTTCAGAGCGGCGGTTCTACCATGCGTCTCGAGGTGAGTCAGCCCGTTCTGACCAACGAGGATCTGGAGCGCATCCGTAGCATTGAGACCCAGGCAGGCGGTGCCTTCCGCACGAAGACACTGCACATGACCTACAGGGTTGATGAGGGACCGGCAGGCATGCGAGCTGCCTTGAAAAGCCTCTGCGAAGCGGCCGAGCAGGCAGTGCTCGGCAAATACAACATCCTGATTCTGTCGGACCGTCGTGTAAACGCCGACAATGTCGCGATCCCCGCCTTGCTGGCGACCTCGGCCGTGCACCACCACCTGATCCGCAAGGGGCTCCGCACCGAGACGGGCCTTGTGATCGAGACAGGCGCGGCGCTGGAGGTGCATCACTTCGCAACGCTGGCCGGCTACGGCGCCGAGGCCATCAATCCCTGGCTCGTCCTGGAGACGATCAAGACGCTGCTCGATGACTTGCCTGACGAGATCGATTACAGAACAGCGCGTGACCGTTACATCAAGGCGGTTGGCAAGGGACTGAAAAAGGTCATGTCCAAGATGGGAATCTCGACCTACCAGTCCTATTGCGGTGCGCAGATTTTCGACGCTGTTGGGCTCTCGACGCCGTTCGTTACTGAATTCTTCACAGGCACGACCACGACCATCGAAGGTATTGGTCTCGACGAAGTGGCGCAAGAAGCCGTTCGCTGGCATGGCGACGCCTACAGCGAAAAACAGATTTTCGAGAAGCATCTCGATGTTGGTGGCGACTATGCCTACCGCTTGCGGGGTGAGTCGCACAACTGGACACCGGAGACGATTTCAAAACTGCAGCATGCAGTGCGTGCGAACGATGCAGGTACATACAGGGAGTTTACGCGGCTCATCAACGAGCAGAGCGAGAGGCTGCTGACGCTGCGCGGTCTCATGGAGTTCAACTGGGCCGATACGCCGGTGCCGCTCGACGAGGTCGAACCGGCGAAAGAAATCGTCAAGCGTTTTGCAACCGGGGCCATGTCCTTCGGCAGTATTTCCTACGAAGCCCACTCCACGCTCGCTCGCGCCATGAACTCTCTCGGCGGCAAGTCGAATACCGGTGAGGGTGGCGAGGAGCCCGAGCGATTCCTGCCATTGCCAGACGGCACCATGAATCCCGAGCGCTCGGCCATCAAGCAGGTTGCTTCCGGCCGTTTTGGTGTGACGACTGAATATCTGGTCAATGCTGACGATATCCAGATCAAGATGGCTCAGGGCGCGAAGCCGGGCGAAGGTGGACAGTTGCCAGGCCACAAGGTCAACGCCCAGATCGCGCGTGTGCGGCACTCAACGCCAGGCGTGGGACTCATCTCGCCGCCGCCCCATCACGATATCTATTCGATCGAGGATCTGGCGCAGCTGATCCACGATCTCAAGAACGCGAATCCGAAGGCCCGCATCAGTGTCAAACTGGTCTCCGAGGTCGGTGTCGGTACCGTTGCTGCCGGTGTCTCAAAGGCGCATGCCGACCACGTCACGATAGCCGGCTATGATGGCGGTACCGGTGCGTCGCCTCTGACATCCATCAAGCATGCCGGCTCGCCATGGGAGATTGGCCTGGCCGAAACCCACCAGACACTGGTCCTGAACCAGCTTCGTGGACGTATCTCTGTCCAGGTTGATGGCGGTCTGCGTACCGGTCGCGACGTTGTAATTGGCGCGCTGCTCGGTGCGGATGAGTTCGGTTTCGCTACGGCGCCGCTGATTGCTGAAGGCTGCATCATGATGCGCAAGTGTCACCTCAACACCTGCCCGGTCGGTGTCGCCACCCAGGATCCCGAGCTGCGCAAGCGGTTCAAGGGCAAACCCGAGCATGTGATCAACTACTTTTTCTTTGTCGCCGAAGAGATCCGCGAGATTATGGCGAAGCTCGGTTTCCGCAGCTTCAACGAGATGATCGGCCAGAGCGACCGCCTGAACATGCGCACCGCTATCAATCACTGGAAGGCGCAGGGGCTCGATTACTCGAGACTGCTCGCCAAGCCCGAGGCAGCTGAAGGCGTTGCTACCTACAACACCGAGACGCAGGACCATGGACTCGACAAGGCTGCAGATCACGAGCTCATCCGCCAGGCGGGCCCTGCGCTCGAGAACGGAGAAAAGGTCACGATCGAGACGCGCATCCACAACTACAACCGCACCTTCGGCACCATGCTCTCCGGGCGCGTCGCCGAGCGTTACGGCCATGCGGGTCTTCCGGATGACACCATTACGATCAATGCCAGTGGTACAGCAGGCCAGTCATTCGGTGCCTGGGTTGCGAAAGGCGTCACCATCAGTCTCGCCGGTGAAGGCAACGATTATGTCGGCAAGGGACTATCGGGCGGCAAGCTGATCATCTATCCACCTGCCGAGTCAAAGATTGGCAAGGCGGAGGAGAATATCATCGTCGGCAACACGGTGCTCTATGGTGCCATCTCGGGTGAGTGTTATTTCCGTGGAGTCGCCGGCGAGCGTTTCGCCGTGCGTAACTCGGGAGCCACAGCCGTTGTCGAAGGGGTCGGCGATCATGGCTGCGAGTACATGACCGGTGGCATCGTCGTGGTGCTGGGGCCGACCGGACGCAATTTCGCTGCTGGTATGTCCGGTGGCATCGCCTATGTGCTCAATGGCAATGGCGACTTCGAGCAGCGCTGCAACATGGCGCAGGTCGATCTCGAGCCGATCCCTGCCGAGGACGACGCGCTCGAGAAGCTCGAGCACCTCGGAGGTGACCTCGAAACCAAGGGTCGTGTCGATGTCAGCCACGACATGACGCGCTTCGATGCCATCCGCCTGCACCAGTTGATCGAGAATCACCTGGCGTATACAGGGTCGGCTGTCGCGAAAGATATTCTCGACAACTGGGACGAGTACCTTCCGAGGTTTGTCAAGGTCATGCCTGTCGAGTATCGCCGTGCCCTGCTCGAGATGCAGGCGCAGCAGCAAGCAAAAGTTGCGTGAGGAAGTTGAATCATGGGTAAGCCAACAGGTTTCTTGGAATACGAACGTCAGGACCGCACCTATGCGCCTGTCGCTGATCGTGTCAATAACTTTCGCGAATTCGTCATCCCGCTTGCTGATGTCGAGTTGCGTAACCAGGGCGCGCGTTGCATGGACTGCGGCATTCCCTTCTGCCATATGGGTTGTCCGGTCGACAACCTGATCCCGGACTGGAACGATCTGGTCTACCGTGGGGAATGGCGGGCAGCCAGTGACATGCTGCACTCGACCAACAACTTCCCCGAGTTCACAGGCCGCATTTGCCCGGCGCCTTGCCAGGAATCTTGCACCCTGAATCTTGAGGATATGCCGGTCACGATCAAGACCATCGAGTGCGCCATCGTTGACAAGGCGTGGGAAGAGGGCTGGATCAAACCCGACATCCCAGAACATCGTACCGGCAAACGCGTCGCCGTGGTCGGTTCCGGTCCTGCCGGAATGGCCTGTGCCCAGCAACTTGCGCGCGCGGGACATGATGTCGTGCTTTATGAAAAAGAGTCGCGCATTGGCGGCCTGATGCGCTTCGGCATTCCGGATTTCAAGCTCGACAAGAGCGTTATCGATCGCCGCATGCGCCAGATGGCTGCCGAAGGTGTGCAATTCAAGACCAACATGCACATCGGCAAGGATATTCCGGCAAGGAAACTGCTGCAGGAGTTCGATGCCGTGGCACTGACCGGTGGTTCGGAGAAACCCCGCGACCTGCCAGTCCCGGGACGTGAACTCAATGGTGTCTATTTCGCGATGGATTTTCTGAAGGCCAACACCAAGTGGGTACAGGGCGTGCACGAGGAGGAGAATGTTATCTCTGCAAAGGACAAGCATGTCATCGTCATCGGTGGCGGCGACACTGGCTCCGATTGCATCGGTACGTCCAACCGTCACGGTGCGGCCAGCGTCACGCAGATCGAGATCATGCCGCGTCCACCCGAGAAGGAGGACAAGGGTACTGTCTGGCCCGAATGGCCCAACAAGATGCGTACTTCGAGTTCTCAGGAAGAGGGTTGCGAACGGATGTGGCAGGTTGCGACCAAGGCGTTCCACGATGACGGCAACGGCAATGTCAAGGGCGTCACTTGCGTCAGGGTCGAGTGGAACAGGGATGACACGGGTAACTGGCAGATGAGCGAGGTCGAAGGCTCCGAGTTCGAACTCAAGGCCGATCTCGTGGCCCTGGCCATGGGCTTTGTGCACCCTGTTCACGAAGGGATGATCGAGGAGCTCGGTGTCGAACTGGATGGGCGCGGAAATGTCAGGGGCGAGACAGAGGGCGAAAACGCCTATCACACCTCGCTCGACAAGGTCTTCTCGGCAGGCGACATGCGCCGCGGACAGTCACTCGTCGTCTGGGCGATCCGCGAGGGACGCCAGTGTGCACATGCCATCGACCAGTACCTCATGGGACATACCACACTGCCACGATAAGCGCGGCTGCATTGAGTGCGATAAGAAAACGGCCCTTCAAGGGCCGTTTTTTCTTTCAGCCGTTTTCGATCCTGTCGGTGTGGCGATTAAGAAAAAGCCTGTGGTTCCATGCAATTTTTGGCTAGTTCCCGCCAGTGGGGTCGCCAGAGACCGTCAGGTAGGCCGGTGCGAGGGTTTCGCCAGCGGCATTCGTGGTTTTGAAAATGTAGCTCCCAAGCCAGTAGCCTCCCAGATAGACTGTTTCGCTATTATTTCCGGTGCCGGCCATAAAAGAGCGGTTATGAATTTCAAAGGGGCCGCCGCTTTCCGGGAGCCGGAAGCTGATGGCGCACGGTTGATTGACGCAGTATCCCGTGCAGCCCGGCTGGAGCGTGACTTCGTCAAAGTTCCTGCGGTCACAGGCGGCCTTGGTCGTGCTCTCTCCGGGCGGTGTGGCGCAACCTGCGAGCAAGGCAGCGACGGCCAGCAGGGCAAGGGTTCCTGTTTTCATCATCTTCTCCGGTGAAATGTCTCATGACTATAGTCTATGGATGAAGACACGGCTCGTGCGCATCTCATTACAGGGAGACACCGTGACAGTGAGCCGTGTGTGCTATTGCATGCTGAAATGTCAGGTGGACGGCAGGCCTTTGCATCCCATGGGTGGGGGCGCAGCGCATCCTGATATGTGCCTGTTATAAGCAGATGGAGGGAAGCCGGGGGCATTCAGACAATTCGCCTTTGCGGGACTGCCGGAATTCAGCCTGCGCATGTTCATTTGGTGGTCAGGTGCGTTGCGTTATCACGTCACATTGACTGAGCCGCAGAGCGCCGGGATTGCTGCTAGAGCACTTCTTGCGGATCGCTATCGAGGCTCCAGCGCACCTTGCGTCCCTGTTTCCGGTCGATAAGCCAGGCAAGCAAGCCGTCGAGTTGCCGATGCAGGCTGCCCCTGTCGACTGACTGCAGCAGCAGGTGCCAGCGGTAGTGGCCAGCCTTGCGTTCCACGAGTGCCGGCAAGGGGCCATAAATCTCGATGTCCCGCATCTCTTTCAATGCAACTTCCCTTGCTTCCAGCATGAAGTTCTCGACTGCGGCGGCATCCAGCCCCTCTGCCCGGATCAGGACCTGGTGGCTGAATGGCGGAAAACCTGCCTGCTCCCGCAAGTTCAGTTCCTCGCGTGCAAAGGCTTCGTAGCCCTTTTTGATCAGTGTTTGCAGCAGGGGATTGTCGGGATGGCGCGTCTGTATGAGGACGTGTCCGGGTTTTTCGGCACGACCTGCGCGACCGGATACCTGGATCAACAGCTGGGCCGTGCGTTCCGGTGCACGAAAGTCGGGATTCAGCAGTCCATGGTCGGCGTTGAGAACGCCAACAAGCGTGACATTCGGCAAATCATGTCCCTTGGCCAGCATCTGCGTGCCGACAAGTATCGCGGCATCACTCGCGTGGATACGGTTGAGCGAGCGGTCAAGGCTTCCCTTTCTGCGTGTCGAGTCCCGATCGATCCGGATGACCGGTACCTCCGGAAAGATCTCCGTGATCGTCTCCTCGAGGCGCTCGGTTCCATGGCCAAGAAATATCAGCGTCTCCTCCGCGCCACATTCCGGACATTTCAACGGCCTGGGTTGCTGGTGTCCACAGTGGTGACACCAGAGACGCGCGGCCTCGCGGTGCCAGGTCATGCGCGCATCGCAATGGCTGCATTCCGCGATCCAGCCGCATGCATGGCAGGTGAGCTGGGGGGCGTAACCTCGACGGTTAAGAAACAGAATCACCTGGTTGCCGGCATCTGTCTCCTGGCGTATCGCCTTGATCAAATCAGGAGACAGGCCCCGCCTGAGTGGCTGGTTGCGCACATCGATCAACTGCATGGATGGCGGCCTTGCAGCGCCCGGCCTCTCGCGCAGCTTGAGCCATCCATATCGGCCATTGAGTGCATTGTTGAGGCTCTCCAGTGACGGCGTTGCCGAGCCCAGAAGCACGGGAATGCCGGCCAGTTTTGCACGCATCACCGCAACGTCCCTTGCCGAGTATCGATGCCCCTCCTGCTGCTTGTATGAGAGGTCATGCTCCTCGTCGATGATTATCAGGCCGAGTCTGGGCATCGGCGTGAAGACTGCCGACCTGGTCCCCAGCAGCAGGTCAGTATGGCCTTTTTGGCTAGAACTCCAGGCCTGCTCCCTTTCGGTGTCATTCAGTCCCGAATGCATCACCGAGATGTTGCCCGCAAGCCCGCGATTGAAACGTCGTTGCAGCTGCGGGGTCAGTGCGATCTCCGGGACAAGCACGAGCACCTGGTGGCCTGCGCGAATTATGACCTCTGCGATCGCGAGGTAGACCTCGGTTTTTCCCGATCCGGTAATGCCATCGAGAAGCATGGGCGAAAAGCCACTGCTCTCCAGCATGGCATCGAGGGCTGATTGCTGCTCCTGTGTCAGCTCGGGACGTGGCAGGACACCCCCGGGACGATTCTCCGGGGTGATTTGTACCTCCTCGATGACCCCTTTCTCAACAAGTCGTCGAAGGCCTCCCCGTATGGCCCTGTCGGATGCCTGAAGTTGCGAGGCCAGTACCGGACTTTCACTTTCAAGCAGCTGCTGGATAATGCGCAGCTGTACAGGTGCGCGTTGAAAATCGTCAGTTGAAACGGCCCTGTTCATGAGCCGCCATGCCGGCAGCTTTTGCGTGGCCTGTAGTAACCCCTGGCGCAGGCGCGCGGGCAGGCTGGCCTGAACCACTTCGCCAACCGGATGCCGGTAATAACCGGCGCACCACGCAAGTAATTTCCTGTCGAGTCCGCCGAGCACTGGCTTTGTGTCGATAATGGCGTCTGCACGTCTGAGCTTCGAGAGATCGATGCTGGTTTGCTTGCAGACTTCCCAAATCACCGCGATGACCGACCGCCGAGCGATGGTTACCTTGATCCTGCAGCCCGGTTGGAGACGTTCTGCAGGCATTCCTTCCGGCGGCAGATAATCGAGCAGCGTATAAAGCGGCACCGGGACGGCCACGCGGAGAATCAGCCATGCATTCATGGAAGCAATCTATCAGATCGAGCGGTGCGACGGTCCCGGATGAAAAGGGCTGTGGATAACTCTGTGGAGTAAATTCCCTGACGGCGCACTGAAAAGCACCATTTTTGTTCATCCTCAGGAATGGCGAATAATTTACGGATAAAAATATTCTCTAATAACAATAAGATGTGGAATTTCAGAAGATGCTGAAGTACGACTATTGGATTATTTCGTGGCAAGGCGTCCACAGGATTGGTTTTGTGAAAAAAAGCACTCAAGCCAATGCCAGCACCGAGTAGACAATCCATCCCTGGTAGGCCAGGAATCCGAGAAGCAACAGTACTCCGTCACTGCGGGCGATCTCGTGGGTGCCCTTTCGCGACCAGGCGACACCGGCAATCGCCAGTGTCAGTGCAAGCATAACGGGCATGTCACGAAGTGGAATCTCTGGCGAGATCTCGCCGGGTGCGATTAATGCAGCAACAGGGAGCACTGCGAGCAGGTTGAAGAGATTGGAACCGAGGACATTCCCGATCGCGAGGTCAGCCTCATTTTTCAATGCACTGGTAATGCTTGTCGCGAGTTCAGGAAGGCTCGTCCCGAGCGCAACGACGGTCAAACCGATAACAAGATCGCTGACACCGAGCAGCCGGGCGATTTCCACCGCTCCCCAGACCAGCAGTCTCGATGCGATGACCATTCCAACAAGTCCGGCGATCAGCCAGAGGACGGCTTTGCCGTTTGGCATGGTGTCGGGCATCTCGGCAATGATCTCGCGAGCAAGCTCGGCATCCGCGCCCTGCCGTGCTGTGCGATACATCAGGTACATCACGCCCGCAAGCAGAACGATCAGTATAACGCCGTCCATGATCCCGAGATGTTCATCGAGCACGAGAACCAGCGAGAGAAGGCTGATCGCCAGCAGCAGCGGATACTCCCGCATCAATGTTCTCGATGCGACAGAGAGGGGCATAACCAGTGCTGTGATACCAAGGATCAGGCCGATATTGGTGATATTTGAGCCAATGGCGTTGCCGATGGCAAGGCCGGGGTTGCCATCGATGGAGGCGATGGTGGAAACCAGGATTTCCGGCGCAGAAGTACCCAGTCCCACAATCGTCAGGCCGATAACCAGCGTCGAAACGCCCAGGTTTGTTGCAATGGCAGCAGCTCCGCTCACAAAGCGGTCTGCAGACCATATCAGCAGTGCAAATCCCGCAAGAATGGCTACAATTTCAATCAGCATGACAGATGGTTGAGCAAGGGAAGGGGGCGATTGTTTCAAATCGCCCGGCGTTCGACAACAAAAAGAATATTAGTATTTGCTAAATTTGTGTTATAGTTTGTTGATGCATGTCAATGCACCGCCACTGACTTGCTGGAAAAATGCACAATGAGTTTTTTCACGACGCAGTATCTAAATTAGGAGGTTTGCATGAAAACTCTGATCAAATCGATGATGGCAGTATCTCTGCTGGCCGTCTCCGCTAGCGCATCAGCTTTCTTCTGGGACGATGACGATGACTGGAAGTGCTGGGGCATTCCTGACTGTAACCCCTACGATGAGTGGGATCCGCGTTACTGGATGGAAGAGATGGAGCAGGCATTTGATGATGACGACGATTACGGTTACGGTGGCTACGGTGGTGGTCCCTGGGGTCGTCCGATGATGCCCGGCTACGGCGGCTACGGCATGCCTTATGGCGGTTATCCGGGCTACGGCTACCCGCAGTACCAGCAGCCAGCTTATCCGCAGTACCAGCAGCCGGCTTACCCGCAGTACCAGCAGCAGGCACCTGCTGCACCTCAGGTACCGCAAGCAGCTCCGGCACCTGCTCAGCGCTGATAGTCATCCGCGACTGAACGTCAAACCCGCGCGGGCCCTGTGCCTGCGCGGGTTTTTTGTTGCCTGCACATCTGGACAAGACAAAAGTGATAGGCGCAGCCTATTGCACATGTTGTGATAATCCATTTTTAATTGTTTTTTGCTTTGTATAGACTTCGACCATCAAAACACGCTCCCGTGTTGTTGGTTGTGCTGGTCCTTTACTGAACAGAAGTGACCGGTATCAGTAGATCGATGATTCGCCATGAATCATCCCCACAATTGTGTAAAGCTTTGCATCCACGCTGGTGCAACCGATATGACCGGTCGACCGGTTTCAATTCGAAAAAACGGAGGATATATCTCATGTCACTGAAAGGCTCCAAAACCGAGCAGAACCTGAAAGACGCATTCGCTGGTGAATCCCAGGCCAACCGTCGCTACCTCTACTTCGCGGCGAAAGCTGACGTCGAAGGTTACAACGATGTCGCTGCGGTTTTCCGTTCCACGGCAGAAGGTGAAACCGGCCACGCGCACGGTCACCTCGAGTACCTGGAAGAAGTCGGCGATCCCGCAACAGGCCTGCCGATTGGCGGAACGTCTGACAACCTCAAAGCGTCCATCGCTGGTGAGACCCACGAGTACACCGACATGTACCCGGGCATGGCCAAGACTGCTCGCGACGAGGGTTTCGACGAAATCGCCGACTGGTTCGAGACACTGGGCAAGGCCGAGCGTTCTCACGCGAACCGTTTCCAGAAAGCCCTGGACAACCTCGAGGCCTGATCATCATCATGTGATTGATCTCTTCCCCGGCCTTGCCGGGGAAGGTTGTTCCCAGAAAAAATTCTTCAAATACAGGAGCTACCGGCAATGGCAGTCAGCAGAGAAGGGAGCCTAGAAGCTCCTACCAGGCATCCTCTCAACTGGAAAGATGCATCCTTCTATGACAAGGACGACCTTTTCAGTGAACTGGAACGTGTCTACGACATCTGTCATGGCTGCCGACGCTGTGTCAGCCTCTGTAACTCCTTTCCGACCCTGTTCGACCTTGTGGATGAATCCGACACCATGGAGGTGGACGGTGTTGCCAAGGAAGACTACTGGAAGGTCGTAGACCATTGCTACTTGTGCGACCTCTGCTACCTCACGAAGTGTCCCTATGTACCGCCGCATGAGTGGAATGTCGACTTCCCACACCTGATGCTGCGTGCAAAAGCCGTCAAGTACAGGGAGCAGGGCGCATCCATGCGCGACAAGGTCCTGACCAGCACCGACAAGGTCGGCAAGCTGGCTGGCATTCCGGTCGTGTCCGGTATCGTCAACGCGGCTAACAAGAACGGTGGTTTCCGTAAAATGCTCGAGAGCAGTTTCGGTGTCAGTGCCGATGCCGTCGTTCCCAGCTACCACAGCAAGACCATGCGCAAGGTCCTGAAGCCTTCGAGTGGCGAAGGTGCCGAGCCCGCCGGGCCGACCAAAGGCAAGGTTGCGCTGTTTGCCACCTGCTATGGCAACTATAATGCGCCGAATATTGGCGAGGACCTGAAGGCCGTCTTTGAACACAACGGCATTCCTGTCACGCTGGCTCCGAAGGAGCAGTGCTGTGGCATGCCGAAGCTCGAACTCGGCGATCTCGAGGCCGTCGAGAAAGCCAAAGATGCCAATATCCCGGTGCTTGCGAAACTCGTCGACGAGGGTTGGGATATCGTGGCACCAATACCTTCCTGTGCGCTGATGTTCAAGCAGGAGCTACCCTTGATGTTCCCTGATGATCCGGACGTCAAGAAGGTGCAGGAGGCGATATTCGATCCATTCGAATACCTCATGATTCGTCATAAACATGACAAGCTGAATACTGACTTCAAGAACCCGCTCGGCAAAATTGCCTATCACGTTGCTTGCCACCAGCGCGTCCAGCGAATCGGCAACAAGACCCGTGACCTGTTGCAACTTGTACCAGGCACGGAAGTCGATACCATCGAGCGCTGTTCCGGCCATGACGGCACTTACGCAGTCAAGAAGGAGTATCACGAAACCTCCATGAAGATTGCGCGCCCCGTGGTCAATCGCGTCAAAAAGTTCGAGGCCGATGCCTACACCAGTGATTGCATCATGGCGGGTCACCAGATCGCCAATGGTCTGGATGACGGCTCTGAGCCCGAACATCCCATTTCACTCATTCGCAAGGCTTACGGAGTTTGATCTCATGTCACACCTGAGCAGAGAAGATCTCTATTCCCTCGAGGAGTATTCGGAAATCCGTCCTGAGTTCCGTGCAAAAGTCATGGAGCACAAGAAGAATCGTCGCCTGCAGATTGGCGAGAACGCGACGCTCTACTTCGAGGATTCGCTGACCATGAAATACCAGATCCAGGAGATGTTGCGTATCGAAAAGATTTTCGAGAGCGAGGGCATCACCGAGGAGCTGGATGCCTATAATCCGCTGATCCCGGACGGACACAACTGGAAAGCTACTTTCATGATGGAGTATCCGGATATCGAGGAACGCAAGGCCGCGTTGGCACAGCTTGTGGGCATCGAAGACAAGACATGGGTGCGCGTCGGGGATTTTGAAAAAGTCTATGCCATCGCTGACGAGGACCTCGAGCGGGATTCCGAGGAGAAGACCTCTTCTGTGCACTTCATGCGCTTCGAGCTCAGCGATGAAATGATTGCCGCAGCCAAGGGTGGCGCAGCGATCTCGGCGGGTATCGATCACCCTCACTATAATCAGACTATTGACCCTGTTCCTGATAACATCAGGGCCTCACTTGTCGATGATCTGGATTCCTGAGAGGAGCATGCAAGATGGCAAATGAAGGCTACCATGAACCGGTCGATGAGCTGTCTGACGAGACTCGCGACATGCACCGAGCCATCATCTCACTGATGGAAGAGCTTGAGGCAGTCGACTGGTATAACCAGCGTGTCGATGCCTGCAAGGACCCTGCACTCAAGGCCATCCTGGCTCACAACCGGGACGAGGAAAAGGAGCATGCCGCCATGGTGCTTGAATGGATCCGTCGGCAGGATCCGGGTATGGATAAGGAGCTCAGGGATTACCTCTTCACAGAAAAGCCGATTGCCCATGAGTGATTGCCGGTCGGCTGGCAAGCTGATAGAAAAGCCCCGTTATCCTGACGGGGTTTTTTGTTGAACAGGGGAGCGCGCATTCTGTGAAAATTATCTGGCTCGCTATCTTCCTCGCTGTTCTGGCATGGTCTGCGATCGATCCGCACGACTACCAGACCTGGTGGCTCGAGGTTACACCGGCAATCATCGCCCTGGTTGTCATCATCTGGACGCACAACAGTTTTCCGCTGACACCTCTGCTGTACTGGCTCGTCCTGCTTCATGCGGTCATTCTCATGGTTGGCGGGCATTACACCTATGCCCTGGTTCCCTGGTTCGACTGGCTGTGGGAACTGATCGGCAGCGAGCGCAACAACTATGACAAGATCGGCCATTTGGCACAGGGGTTCATTCCGGCCATTGCAGCGCGCGAGATTCTGCTGCGCTTCAGCGTGGTAAAGGGCAAAGGCTGGCTGGCCTTCCTCGTGGTTTGCTTCTGTCTCGCGCTCAGTGCTTTCTACGAACTGCTCGAGTGGTGGGTTGCGCTGCTGTCGGAAGAGGCTGCAGAGTCTTTTCTTGGCACCCAGGGCTATGTCTGGGATACCCAGTCCGACATGTGGTACGCGCTGCTCGGAGCTGTGCTCGCGCTGGTATTTCTGTCGAAGCTGCATGACCGCCAGCTGGAGGCGTTGTCGAGATAGATTTTCACCGTCGGGAAACAATTTCACCACGAAGGGTACGAAGAGCACAAAGGTTAAAGGGTCTCCCTGTCAGGCATTTGTTCCAGGCCTGCAATGTCTTGTGTCACTGCGTAATACGGTGGCTCTGGAATGCAATCCGTATAGACCGTATCTGTCCCGGATTCACTCTTCGTGTTCTTTGTGTTCTTCGTGGTAAAAGAGCAGATAATCAGCTCTTCAGCTTTTCGACAACTCTCAGCAGTTTCTCCTTCGCAATCTTGCCGACCTCTTTTACCGTATCCGAGTCCGTCAGGTCGAGAACGGCTTCCGGGTCCATGAAGCTCACAACCACCGTGCCGGGTGCTTCTTCACGGACGATCAGGTTACACGGCAACAGGGTGCCGGCATTCGGCTCTGCGGCCAGTACCTGGTCAGCCAGTTTCGGGTTGCAGGCGCCAAGAATGCGGTAAGGCGGGATCTCCTTGTCCATCTTCGCCTTGAAGACAGCTTGTACGTCGACTTCGCTGACGATGCCGAGCTGTTCTTCCATGAGAACTGCGCGGACTTTATCCAGGACTTCGTCGTAGCTGCCGGTGAGACTGGTATTAAACTCGTACATGAAACTCTCTATATTCATTGATGATGTCGGGACAAGTGTACCTTTGTGCGTACGTGAAAAGAATGCCGGGAGGTCTGTTAAGCCGATGAAAGCCGCTCACAGCCAGGTCTCCCTCCTGCTGTTGCTCCTGGTTCTGTTTCCCCAGGCGGCATTTGCCAATGCGCTGAGTAACCATATGTCGCTATATCTCGCCATGCATGGCAATGATCCTGTCGACTGGCGAGACTGGGGGGAAGCGGCCCTCGATGAGGCTGAAGAGAGTGGCAAACTGCTGTTTATCTCGAGCGGGTATTTTTCCTGTCACTGGTGTCACGTCATGCAACAGGAGAGTTACCAGGATGATGAAATTGCCGCCATGCTCAACAAGCAATTTGTTTCAGTCAAGATCGACCGTGAGCTGCAACCGGCTCTGGACGCCTGGCTGATCGAATTCACCGAAACGACGGAGGGAACTGCGGGCTGGCCACTCAATGTCTTCCTGACCCCGGACGGCTATCCGCTGATTGGCACGACGTACCTGCCGCGCGACGATTTCCAGACACTGCTCGGCAAGTTGACAGCCTTCTGGGAGAGTGATCGTGACAAGGCAGTCGCTTTTTCACGTGACATCGTGGAGCGCATTCGCGCCTCAAAAACGGCCTCTCCGGTGGCCAGGCTGCCTGATGCCCGGAAACTTGTCATGCGGCTCATCGAACAGACTTTCTCACTGGCAGACGAACTGCAGGGGGGCTTCGGTGACCAGAACAAGTTCCCGATGTCGCCGCAACTGCATGTACTCATGCAGCTCCAGCACCGGGAGCCGTCCCCCGAGTTGCATGATTTCCTGGTGCTGACACTCGACCAGATGGCAGGCAAGGGCCTGCGCGACCAGCTTGCTGGTGGCTTTTTTCGCTATACCATCGATCCGGGCTGGGAGACGCCGCACTATGAAAAGATGCTGTACAACCAGGCGCAGCTTGCTTCGCTATACCTCTTTGCTGCAGATGTTTTGAACAGGCCGGATTACCGTGTCGTCGCCATGGACACGCTCGACTTCGTCCTCGAATGGATGCGGGGAGAAAATGGCGGTTATATCTCGAGCCTCTCGGCGCTCGACGAGGCTGGCGTCGAGGGCGGTTCCTATCTCTGGTCGCGCGAACGTCTCGCATCCATCCTCAGTGAACAGGAGCTGGAAGTGGCACTGGCCATGTGGGAATTCCCGTTCGGGACGCAGTTACCCGGGCTTGCGTTACCCTTCGCACGAGAGGGAGAGGGCGTCGATCCGGAGCTCGCGGAAGCTGTGCGCCTCAAGCTCCTGGCCGAGCGTGCACAACGGGCGCCCCCGCGTGATACGAAGCAGCTGGCTGCCTGGAACGGCCTGTTGCTCAAGGCATTTGCGCAGGCTGCCGTGGCGTTCAGTAACGAGAGATATACCCGGGCTGCGGAGGCACTCGCGCGCTGGTGCCTGAGCATGTGGGACGGCAGGCGCCTAAGCCGCAGCAACGGGCAGGCGGGTGACGCATCATTGGCAGACTATCTCTATGTTGCCGACGGGCTGCGAGCATGGGGAGCGGTGAGCCGGCAGAAGCAATACAGGGAAACCGCTGACGAGGTCATCGCAAGATCCTGGCAGCTTTTTTTCGATGACAGAGGCTGGCGACTGGGCGAACGTCAGCTAATCCCCGGGCTTGATGGAGAACCGGCCATGCAGGATGGCCCGATGCCCGCACCCTCGGCCCTGGCTATTGCGCTCGACACCGGGGAGGAGCGGGAAAAAGCCCTGCGCCTCGGCGTCGAGGCTGTCGTCGGGGACCCCTTCTGGTTTGCCAGCCATGCCTGGCAGCTTTTTGAACATGAACAGCATGCGGAGAGAAGAAATGGAGCCAATGAAAAGTGAAGTAATCCTGCAGCAACTCGAGCAGATCGACAGTGGCTGGCATCTCGATGGTGACAAGTTGCACCGGACCTTTGTCTTTTCCGATTTCGTCGAGGCGTTCGGGTTCATGACACGTGCCGCAATCCATGCTGAGAAGATGAATCACCATCCCGAGTGGAGCAATGTCTACAAGAAGGTTGAGGTCTTTCTCGTGACCCATGAGGCGGGTGGCATCACGCAACGTGATTTCGATCTGGCAGCGATCATGGATTCACTGGCCTGAATGCTTGTCATTTGGCCCTGTAACAAGCAAGATGCAAGTCTCCTTTTCGTGTGAGCACAAGACAGTGAAAACGGCGGTTTACCCCGGAACCTTTGATCCGATCACCTGTGGCCACGGTGATATCGTGCGGCGTGCCGATATCCTGTTTGACAGGGTGATCGTTGCTGTCGCCGTGAATGCCGGCAAGCAGCCGGTCTGGGCTGTGGAGGAACGCGTCGAGCTTGCCAGAAAAGTGCTTGCGGACCTGCCGAGCGTCGAGGTCGTCCCTTTCGATAACCTGCTGATCGAGTTCGCCAAGCAGCATGGGGCCAGTATCATTCTGCGCGGCCTGCGAGCCGTCTCCGATTTCGAGTATGAATTCCAGCTTGCCGGTATGAACCGCCGGCTCGCCCCCGAAATCGAGACGGTATTCCTGACGCCGGCCGAGCAATATACCTTCATCTCATCGAGTCTCGTGCGTGAGGTTGCCCGGCTTGGTGGCGATGTCTCGGAATTCGTGCATCCTGAAGTTAAAAAAGCGCTTCAGGCACGATATAATTAGCAAACAGTAATATTTGACGGGTCGATGACCCATTGGAGCTTGCGCGATGGCACTGTATATCACTGATGAATGTATCAACTGCGATGTCTGCGAACCCGAATGCCCAAATGGCGCCATCTACCAGGGTGACGAGATTTACGAGATCGATCCGAATCTCTGCACCGAGTGCGTTGGGCACTACGAAGAGTCTCAGTGCGTCGAGGTCTGTCCTGTCGACTGTATACTCGTCGATCCGAATCACGAGGAAACACAGGAAGAGCTCATGGCCAAATACGAGCGTATCACGGCAGCTGCAGGCGAATAAGGCCCGGAACCGGCAGGTAGCACGTTGAACGGAGCCATGTGGCTCCGTTTTCATTTCTGGCACTGCGTGCAGTAGAAACTCGAGCGCTGTCCGATCACCCTGCTGACGATGGATTTGCCGCAGACCGGACAGGCTTCACCTGTCTTTCCGTAGACATTGAGTTGCTGCGCGAAATAGCCTGGCTGTCCCTCTTCACGAATGAAGTCCCGCAGCGTCGTACCGCCTTCTTTGATCGCTTTTCCGAGAACGTCCTTGATCGCTGCCACAAGTTTTTCGGAACGTGCGCGGGAGAGCCTGCCTGCAGCAAGTGCGGGATGGATGCCGGCAAGAAACAACGCCTCGCTGGCGTAGATGTTACCGACACCGACGACGATCCGGCTGTTCATGATCAGATTCTTGATGGCGACTTTCCGCTTGCGCGAGACCTGATAGAGATAATCTCCATCAAAGTTTTCTGACAGGGGTTCCGGACCGAGTGATGCGAGGAGCGGATGCGCCTCCGCGGGGCCATCAATCAGCATCACGAGTCCGAATCTGCGCGGGTCATGAAAGCGCAGAACCCTGTCGCCGAAACGGATCTCGATATGATCATGCTTGCGCAGAGGCTCTGTCCTGGCTGTGATGCGCAGGCTGCCGGACATCCCGAGATGAATCATGAGCGTCTGTTCCCCGATATCCAGCAGCAGATACTTGCCGCGTCGGGTGACCGAACGCACGGTCCTGCCGCTGATCCTGTGGGGCAGGTCGTCAGTGACCGGGTAGCGAAGGCTCGGCTGATGTATGGTAACCGTGCTGACTCTTCTGTCGAGAATATGGGGTTCAATTCCGCGACGCGTGGTTTCGACTTCGGGCAGTTCCGGCATCTTGTCTTGGGTCTGGTGAGCATGCAGAATGCCCGATGTTACAAAAAAGTGTGTTATCCCGCGTGAACTTTCTCGGCGTCGATACCGGCGGAACCTTTACAGATTTTGTGCTCTACGATGGCGACCAGCTGCGTATCCACAAGGTTCTCTCGACGCCTGATGCGCCGGAGCGGGCCATTCTGCAGGGTATTCGTGATCTCGGCCTGAGTGACGATGGGCTGCGCCTCGTCCATGGGTCGACCGTGGCAACAAACGCCGCACTCGAGGGCAAGGGAGTCAGGACGCTCTTCATCACCAACCGCGGTTTCGGTGACCTTCTGACCATCGGGCGCCAGGCACGCCCGGAACTCTACAATCTGCAGCCTGACATTCTGCCGCCGCCGGTACCGGATGAACTCTGTATCGAAACCGGCGGACGGCTCGATGCATCCGGCCGGGTCATTGATCCATTGACTGCGGAGGATCTCGAGGAACTTCTGCGGGATGTCGGGCAGAAACAGCCTCGTGCCGTTGCCGTTAACCTCCTTTTTTCATGGAAGGATGGCTGCTTTGAGCAACGTATCAGGGAAGCGCTGCCTGATGATGTCTTTGTCTCCCTGTCTAGCGAGGTGCTCCCGGAGATCCGTGAATATGAGCGCGGCATTGCAACCTGGCTCAATGCCTGGGTCGGGCCACTTGTCGAAGGGTATGTCAAACGCCTGCGTACGGTTCTACCGCGTGCGTCCCTCTCTGTCATCCAGAGTTCCGGGGACACCATGGATGCAGCCCAGGCAGGTGACCAGGCGGTGCGCATGTTGTTATCCGGGCCTGCCGGCGGACTCGTTGGTGCGAACTGGCTGGGCAGGCTTGCAGGTGACGAACAACTGCTCACGTTCGATATGGGGGGGACCTCAACGGATGTTTCCCTCATCGATGGTGCGCCGCAGCTCACGAATGAGGGGCATATTGGACGCTGGCCAGTCGCGGTTTCGATGGTTGACATGCATACGATCGGTGCGGGTGGCGGCTCCATTGCCCGTCTCGACGAGGGAGGCATGCTGCAGGTTGGACCGGAGTCGGCTGGTGCGGATCCGGGCCCGATCTGTTACGGGCGGGGAGGTGCCGAGGTCACGGTGTCGGATGCGAATCTTGTTCTGGGGCGTTTGCGCCCCGATAGCTTTCTCGGCGGCCGCATGCGCCTTGACGTGAATGCAGCGCACGCCGCGATGCAACAGCTTGGGGATGCCATGGAGTGCTCACCTGTCGAGGCTGCCAGGGGCGTCATTGCTGTCGCCAATGAACACATGGCTGCCGCGCTGCGCATGATCTCCGTCGAACGCGGTGTCGACCCAAAGGATTATCGTCTCCTGAGTTTCGGCGGTGCCGGTGGTCTTCATGTGTGTGCACTGGCCGAAGTGCTTGGTATGAGGCGCGCCATGGTACCGGTCCATGCGGGAGTCCTCTCCGCCCTCGGCATGCTTGCAACCCGGCCGGGCAGGGAGCTGTCGCAGACCTGGCAGGGCATCCTCTCGGAACGTGACGAGGCCGCGCTGCTCGGGGCCTTTGGGCAACTCGAGGAGAAAGCTGTTGCCGAGTTGCTGAAGGAGGGCATCGGGCGTGATGCACTCGAGTGTGCTTACTCACTCGACTTGCGCTACAGAGGGCAGTCGAACACGCTCAATATTGCCTGGAAGGGAATCGATGCCAGCGAAGCGGGCTTCCATGCACTGCATGCGCAACGCTATGGCCATCAGCTCGAGGTGCCTGTCGAAATGCTGAATCTTCGGGTGCGGGTGCGTGCGGCAGCAACCAGCCTGACGTTGAAGCGCCATGCATGCAGCGGGGAAAAGTCATCTTCCAGGGTCGAGATGCCCGGTCATCAAGCGCCTGTGGCACTGATCGAGCGGTCGTCGCTTGCACCCGGAGACGTGGTTTGTGGACCTGCGCTGATCGTCGAGGAGGTCTCGACAACCTGGCTTTCCACTGGCTGGGACTGCCATGTCGATCCCTGGGGGAACCTGCTGCTTGAACGGCATTCGGGCGCCTGAGCCTCGCTGCAGTATCGGTTCTTCTGGCGCCGCAAGCGATCCCGGCTCTCATCGTGATTCCCTGGCAATAAAAAACGGGGCCTTGCAGCCCCGTTTTTCACTATCGAGACATCGGAAGATGCATCAGATCTCGAATGCCGGCAGTTTCTTTTCGACAGCTGCCAGTTTCAGGGTGACATAATCCGGCATGCCATTCTCGTCATAGGGAGGATAGGACTCGCCCTGGATCAGCGGGTAGAGGTACTCCTTGCAGGCGTCTGTAATCCCGAAGCCGTCGTCGGTGATGAATTCCATCGGCATCATTTTCTCGACGTTCGCGACCTCGGAAAGCGGGGCTTCCCCGATGCTCCACTTGTACGGCTTTGATGACTCGCGCACGATGGTCGGCATGATGGAGTTCTTGCCCTCGAGTGCTTTCTCAACAGCTGCCTGACCGAGCGCATAGGCCTGGTCGACATCCGATGCAGAGGCCAGGTGACGCGCGGCTCGCTGCAGGTAGTCGGCGACCGCCCAGTGGAACTTGTAGCCGAGCGCATCCTTGATCATGTTCGCAACAACCGGCGCTGCGCCGCCAAGCTGGGCATGGCCGAATGCGTCGCGCGTACCCTGTTCGGCGAGAAACTTGCCATCCGGCCAGTGGCAACCCTCGGAGACGACGATTGTGCAATAGCCATACTCCTTGACCTTGGCCTCAACATTGGCAAGGAACTTCTCCTTGTCGAACTCGACTTCGGGAAACAGCACGACAACCGGAATGCCGTAGTCCTCGATCAGGCCGCCTGCCGCAGCGATCCAGCCGGCATGACGTCCCATGACCTCGATAACGAAGATCTTGGTTGATGTGGCAGCCATGGAACGGACATCGAAGCTGGCCTCGAGAGAAGAGACAGCGATGTATTTGGCAACAGATCCGAAGCCCGGGCAGTTGTCAGTGATTGGCAAGTCGTTGTCAACGGTTTTCGGAACATGGATCGCCTGTACCGGGAAACCCATTTTCTCCGAAAGCTGGGAAACCTTGAAGCAGGTATCGGCGGAGTCACCACCGCCGTTGTAGAAAAAATAGCCAATGTCATGTGCCTTGAAGATCTCGATCAGGCGCTCGTACTCGCGCTTGTTGTCTTCGAGGCTCTTGAGTTTGAAACGACAGGATCCAAAACCACCGGATGGTGTGTGTTTGAGCGCGGCAATAGCCTCATCAGACTCCTGGCTCGTGTCGATCAGCTCTTCTGTCAGTGCACCGATGATGCCATTGCGTCCTGCGTAGACATTGCCGATCTTGTCCGGGTGCTTGCGTGCAGCCTCGATAACACCACAGGCGGATGCATTGATGACGGACGTGACCCCTCCGGACTGGGCATAAAAAGCGTTTTTAGCACTCATCGTGATTTTCTCCTCGAAAAAAGATTATGAATAGACGTGGATTGTTCGGGTTACTCGGTCCGGCCAGCCGGAGCACTCCCGGCGGTGCCCGGGTATGATGTCACCTGGCCCGGCAGCCGCCTGGCGTACCAGTGGCTGCAGAAGTGAGACGGCACGTTCGGCGAGGTCGTCGTATTCTCGGACACCGGTCCTGTACTGCCTGTAGACCCTTCAGAAAAACTGCGCACGATACTTCTTGTCAGCGGTTTTGAAAATGGTGAAATGGCAACCGTCCATTCTCCCGTCAAGAAAGGGGGCGCCGCGAAAGTTCCCCGTCAGAGGGCTGCAGGCAGATTTCGGCATCTGCCAGCTGGTAGTCGATCTTCTCGCCTTAACGATCATTGAGCGACAGCTCGATCAGCCACTTCTCAGTGGCATTGATGTCGAAGATCAAGGCCATAAAGTCCTCATGGGATTTGACTTGTCGCAAAAATGAAATTAGGTTAGTAGGGCTGAGTGGCGCGCGCAATCCAAAAATTGGATGCCGCCATAGAAATAACTATACAGGGAAGCCCGATTCCCGAGACTCTGAATATGCGCATCGTTTTACTTGGTCCCCCCGGCTGCGGGAAGAGTGCCCTGGCAGCAAAATTATCGAAAAGGTATGGCATTCCTGTCCTGAATCTGCACCAGATTCTCAGCGAAATGGCAAACCAGGAAACCGAACTTGGACGCCTTATCGGCGAACTTCTTCTCGCCTGTGCGCCAATTCCGGGTGAACTCGTCACCTCGGCACTCAAGGAACCTCTCGAGGCAGCAAAGGAGGGCTTCATTCTCGAGGATTTCCCGCGCGAGTCTGCGCATGCCGAAATGCTCGGCACGCTTCTGAGACGCATCGGCGCGCCGCTCGAACTTGTTCTTTCCATACGCGTGCACAACGACGACATCATGGAACGCCTGGTCGGACAACTCCACTGCGGCAGTTGTGGCATGGAATACAATATCTACTCCAGTCCTCCCCTGGTCGACGGGGTCTGCGATGTCTGTGGCAGCCGTATCGCCCGGCGCCCGCCGGATTACGAAGAAACCATTGCCAATCGCCTGCGGATCTGTGAAGCCAATACCGAAGAATTACACAAGCGCTACGAGGATGAGGGAATCCTGCGTTATATCGATACGCTCGCCGACACGGCACTGGCAGAGGAGATCGCTGTCGAGATCATCGCGAAAACACCACGACTTCCCCTGACAGAGCCCGACAATGACGCAGCGCCTGAAGAAGAGCGCAAGGGCCGCAAGCGTAAGAAGAAAACCAGGGCCAGGGCCGCAACCACCTCCAGGAAACAGTCGGATTCCGGCGTTACTGGCCGGAAAGTGGCGAAGAAGGTCGTCAAAAAGGCGCCCGCCAAAAAGACTGCGAAGAAGGTTGTCAAAAAGGCGCCCGCCAAAAAGACCGTGAAGAAAAAGGTTGTCAAAAAGGCGCCCGCCAAAAAGACCGTGAAGAAAAAGGTTGTCAAAAAGGTACCTGCCAAAAAGACCGTGAAGAAAAAGGTCGTCAAAAAGGCGCCCGCAAAAAAGACCGTGAAGAAAAAGGTCGTCAAAAAGGTACCTGCCAAAAAGACCGCGAAGAAAAAGGTCGTCAAAAAGGTACCTGCCAAAAAGACCGCGAAGAAAAAGGTCGTCAAAAAGGTACCTGCCAAAAAGACTGCGAAGAAAAAGGTCGTCAAAAAGGCGCCCGCCAAAAAAGCCGTCCGCAAAAAACGCTGATCAGGTCAGCTCATTCGTTGGCGCTCCTGGCGGGGCATAAAAGAAACGCTTCTGCACAGGCGAGGTATACACTGATGAAGCTCCTGTTCGCATTTCTCATCGCATTCGTTACTAGCAATGTTCAGGCAGAGAACTCAGGTTACGTTCAGCAGGACTCACAGGGTCTCAACCCGGTCAAGGTGAGCGACAATATCTGGGCAATCGTCGGCCCGCTGACCAACAGAACCCCGGAGAATCTCGGCAACAATGCGACCTTTGGTGTCATTATTACCAGTGAAGGCCTGATCCTTATCGATTCCGGTGGTACGAGAAAGGGCGCCGAGGCATTGCATGCGGTCATCAAGTCGATCAGTGACAAGCCAATCAGGTATGTCATCAATACCGGGGGGCAGGACCACCGCTGGTTTGGTAATGATTATTTCAGCCGTGAGGGAGCGAAGATCATCAGCAGCGAGGCTGCGGCCCTGGATCATAAACAGCGGTTCAATGACCAGGTATTACGGTTGACAGCCCTGATTGGTGACGAGAATTTTGCAGGGACCGAGGCGCGATATGCCGATATTCTGTTCAGCGACAGCTACAGACTGACGCTTGGTGACACCACAATTGAAATCTTTCATAAGGGGCAGGCACACACGCCGGGTGACAGCTATGTCTGGATTCCTGATGCGAAAGTCGTCTTTTCCGGCGACATCGTCTATGTCGATCGCATGCTGGGTATCGGTGAGCAGTCCAACAGCAGGAGCTGGGTTGAGGTCTTTGAAGCCATGGCCAAGTTGAAACCTGACGTGGTCATTCCTGGACACGGTGCACCGGTTCCGCTGGAGAAAGCAAAGAAGGATTCCTACGATTATCTGGTCGCCCTGCGCGAACGGGTTGCCGACTTTATCGACGAGGGTGGCGATATCAGCGAGATATCGGAAATAAGGCAGGACGATTTTGCCTACCTTGAGAATTACGAGACACTCAAAGGGCGCAATGCCCAGAAAGTCTATTCAGAACTGGAGTTTGAGTAGAAGAGCGACCGGCAGGGATCCGCGATCACTGCTTCAATGCAATGTTCTTGCTTTCCTGGATGTTTTGCTTGAATCCCTCGCGAATTGTCCTGGCCTGATCCGATTTGCAGTACATGTAACCCTTTCGCGTATCACTGCAGTTGAGATCAAGAAAGATCCAGGTTCCGAGATTGGCTTCTGCGGGTGACCTGATCAGGTGCAGGCCAATCTGCTCGTCACCATCGGGTTCACGCGTCAGTAGAAGATCCGGCTCTCTGGTTGTTACCGGAGTGCTTGATACATTCGCAAGATAGGTGGCAGCCTGCTGCCACTCTCTTTCGCAATCCTGGTCCGGCGGACAGAGATAGAGTGTCTCGAAGTGTTGCAGATCCTCTGCTGTCAGCAGCATTGTTGCTGGCGGGATCCCGCTGCTGTTCTCGTTTCCAACCTGTTTCAGGAAGCGGAAGCGCTGCAGGTCAGCAATATATTCCTTGATAACTTCCTGTTTTCTCTCCTCGAGCGACTGCACCCGCTCTGTCTCCCGTGTCACTCTTTCATGCATCTGGGAGAGAACCTGTAGCTTGCCTTCCTCGGCCTTCATGCCCTTTTGCTGGCGCTCATCGATCTCTGTCTGCAATGCAATGAGCTTGTGCCTGATTCTCTTGATGTTACTCTCGACACCGTGGATCTGGATATCGAAAGTCCGGACATGCTGTTTGCGCTTCTCCATGATCTCTTCTTCACTGCGATATTGCTGCAGAAGATTGCTGTCTTCGGATTCGCGGCGCTTCAGTAACTCCTGTCTCGCTGAAGCAAGCTTCTCCTGCAGCTGTTTCCGTGCGATATCTTCAGGACGATCCGGTGAGATGGTTTCAACCTCGATCCCGTGCTTGTTGATGATGGTACGATCCGTGTTGATCCGGTCAGGAGGAATCCTGTCGGTGTAATAAACATTTCCACGGTCATCGACCCATCGATACATCTCTGCTGCGACAGGGCTCGCCAGCACAAGGGCCAAAGTTAATGTTATTACTGCTTTCATCGTGATAAATGCCTGAAGTGCATATAACTACAGTTTACAATCTGTCGTCATCAAGTCAAACCCGGCGTGCCATTTTATGGATCAGCTGATTCTCCTGGCCGTTTCGTTCGTGGCCAATCTCTTTTCCGCTTTTTCAGGTGGCGGGGCAGGTTTGCTGCAATTGCCGGTGCTGCTTTTCCTGGGGCTGCCGTTCGCGATCGCGCTGGCAACACACAAGGTTGCAACTGTCGCGCTCGGTATTGGCGCGACTGTCAGACATCTACGCGAAGGCGGGCTGGAACGGGATTTCGTGATCTTTATACTGGTATGCGGCCTGCCTGGTGTCATTATCGGCGCGAGCCTGATTCTTGCGGTTCCCGACAGGATCGCCAGGATTTCGCTTGGTGTTCTGACGCTCTCACTCGGGCTCTACTCCGTCTGGCGCAAGGAGCTAGGTCAGGTCTATGCGCCCGTGCATCGTGACAAACGTGGCTATTTCACGGGCGGCCTGGTCCTCTTCCTGATCGGTGTGCTGAATGGTTCCCTGACATCGGGAACAGGGCTCTTCGTGACCTTGTGGCTCATTCGCTGGTTCGGGCTCGACTACAAGCGTGCTGTCGCCTACACACTGGTTCTTGTAGGTGTTTTCTGGAACGGGGCCGGCGCCTTGACGCTGGGTATCCTGGGCGACATCAGGTGGTCCTGGCTTCCTGCGCTTCTGGCAGGATCATTGCTCGGTGGATACGCAGGTGCTCACCTTGCAATTACGAAGGGGAATCGCTGGATCAAACGCGGCTTTGAAACAGTCACGATTCTGATAGGCTTGAAGTTGATTGCCGGATAGGGATGACACTGAAGATGAAAAGAGAGACCGGGCCGCGCGAGATTCTCGATTTCTGGTTTTCACCGGAAATGGAGAAACACTGGTTCAACTCTACGCCTTCGATCGATCGCCAGATACGCAAGCAATATGCGGTGTTGTGGAGCCGTGCGTCCACCGGAGAATGTGATCACTGGAAAGTCACCGCCGAGGGAAGTCTTGCGCTGACGATTGTACTCGACCAGTTCCCGCTCAATATGTTTCGTGGCAAGCCGGACAGTTTTTCGACTGAGCATCTTGCTGTCGGTGTCGCTCTTGAAGCGGTGACGAAAAAACAGGACAGAGAGCTCCACGGCTCACAGGTTGCCTTTCTCTACATGCCACTGATGCACAGTGAATCCCTTGCTCACCAGGAGTTGTCGGTAGAGCTCTTCGAGGCAGCCGGTCTGGAGGATAATCTGCGTTTTGCGAGGCATCACCGCGACCTGATCAGGCGCTTCGGGCGTTTCCCGCACCGTAACAGTATCCTTGGCAGGGACAGCACGCCCGAGGAGCTGGCCTATCTCTCATCACCGGAAGCCTTTCGGGGCTAACTGCCTCACCCTGTGCCCCTCTGGCCTTCGTTGTATGATGGGTACAAGAGTCATAGTGCAGGAATCGCCAGCAGGTAGCTTCAGTGGTGAGGAAGACTGACAGAGACAACTGGATAACGCGAAGGCTCGAGTCGCTCCAGCTCAAGCTGGCGCGACCCGATGCGCTTACGCAGCTTGCTTTCCTCGGCATTCTCGCCGGAATCATGACAGGCATCGTGATTGTCGCTTTCAGGCTGCTTGCCGAGGGTGTTCTCGCAATGTTGCTCTCGGGGGATACGGAAAATTACGAGGTACTGTCATGGCAGTATCGCGCACTCCTGCCGATCCTCGCAGGACTCTTCCTGATACTGCTGTTTCACTTTGCAAGCAAGGGCATTCATGTGCTTGGTGTCGCTCGTGTCATGGAGCGCATGGCTTATCACCAGGGGCATCTGCGACTGCGAGAACTCCTGCTGCAGTTCTTCGGTGCGGCTGCAGCCATTATTGGTGGTTATTCGGTCGGCCGCGAGGGACCGCACGTGCATCTCGGTGCGTCCAGCGGCAGTCTTCTCGGTCAGTGGCTGCGTTTGCCAAACAACAGTATCCGGACACTTGTGGGTTGCGGCACGGCAGCGGGCATTGCCGCATCCTTCAATACGCCACTGGCCGGTGTGATCTTCGCACTTGAGATCGTCATGCTCGAGTACACGATCGCGAGTTTTATTCCGGTGATCCTTGCTGCGGCAAGTGCCACACTTGTCTCCATCGCTGTGTTTGGTAACGAGGCAGGTTTTGATATCCCGACAATGGAGCTGGCCAATCTGGCGCACATGCCGCTTGTGCTGTTTCTTGGGCTGGCGGTGGGGGTTCTGTCGGCCGCTTTCATTCAATCGATGCAATTCGTGACGGGCATCGGCCGCTCGTTTGCACTCTGGCAGCGCTTTCTGGCTGCAGCGTTCATTGCAGCACTGTTTGCTGTTGTGTTACCCGAAGTCATGGGGATTGGTTACGATTCAGTCAACGATGCGCTGCTCGGTGAATTCGGGCTTTTCGCGCTTGCCTTGCTCGTCGTCGGAAAGTTGCTTGCAACCTCTCTCAGTGTAGGGCTCGGCATTCCCGGGGGCATGATTGGCCCCTCGCTCTTTATCGGGGCTGTGCTCGGTGCGCTTGTCGCCAATCTGTTCGCGCTTGCCGGGTTCAATGTCGATGTCGGTTTTTTTGCGCTGCTTGGCATGGGCGCCATGATGGGGGCCAGCCTGCAAGCCCCCCTCGCTGCACTGACCGCCATCATGGAGCTGACGCATAGTCCCGGCATCATCATGCCCGGGATGGTCGTGATCATTACGGCCTCACTCACAGCCAGCGAACTCTTTCGCAAAGAGTCGCTCTTCATCACCATGCTCAAGGCCTCGGGTATGGATTACAGCACCACACCCGTGTTGCAGGCACTTCGCCGCATTGGTGTTGCAGGGACGATGAGCAAGTCCTGTGTGCGTACCGAGGCAGCAATCGGGCAGGAAGCGGCGCGCGTGTTGCTGCAGCAAAAGCCTGCCTGGCTGATCATCGATTCTGAAAAAGGGCCGCATACGCTGCTGCGTGCTGCGGATCTCGCCGGTTATCTCGAAGCCCGGGAGGCGGACAATGATGAAACCATCGACCTGATGGAGATTCCCGGACAACGATATGACCTGGCGCCAATCCATCTGCAGGCAACATTGCAGGAGGCGCAGGAGCAGTTGAACAACAGCAAGGCAGAAGCGCTCTATGTGCAGCGTCAGACTGCACCCGGTATAAACCGGGTCTACGGCATTCTCACGCGCGATATGATCGATGCAACCTACAGGTGACTCCGCGGAAGAGACAAGCCTCCGGCGAGCACTTGGCCCCTGGCTGCTGACACTGTACGGGCTTGGGAGCACCATCGGGGCAGGTATCTATGCGCTCGCAGGAAAGATCGCTGGTGAGGCGGGCTACCAGGCCCCCCTCTCCTTTCTTGTTGCAGCCCTGCTGGCAGGCTTTTCTGCGCTCAGTTTTGCCGAGCTTGCTGGTCGTTATCCGCAGAGTGCAGGCGAATCGGCCTATGTGAGAGCAGGATTCCGGCAGCGCTGGCTGTCCCGGGTGACGGGGTTGCTTGTCGCGATGATCGGTGTCATCTCCACGGCTGCGCTGATGCGTGGTCTTGCAGGCTATGTTGGCGCCTTGATCCCTGTCGGGTTCGAGATCTCCATCGTTGTCACCGTCATCCTCCTTGCCTCACTGGCTGCCTGGGGAATCCGGGAATCTGCGGTGGCTGCGGCTATCATCACGCTTGTCGAGATCGGGGGGCTGCTCCTCGTGATCCTGGTATCCCTGTGGCATATTCCTTCTGCGGAATCCATGCCTCCGGTGTTGCCGCAGCGCCTTGATGTTGAGCTGCTGCATGGCGTCATGGCAGGCGCATTCCTTGCTTTCTATGCGATGATCGGTTTCGAGGACATGGTCAACGTCGCCGAAGAGGTGAGGAATGTCGGGCGTACCATGATGATCGCCATCATCCTGACACTCGTCATCACGACCCTGCTCTATATGGGCGTGGTCTGGAATGCGCTTGTATGGGTTGCGCCGGCGCAGCTGGCGCAATCGGAAGCACCGCTTGCGCTGGTCTACGAAACCATTACCGGGAAAGAGCCACTTGTCATCAGCACAGTTGCCGTGCTCGCTGTTGTCAATGGCGGGCTGATCCTGATTATCATGGCAAGCCGTGTGCTTTATGGTATGAGCCGCATGGGGCAACTTCCTTCCTGGTTTGGCCAGGTCTCACGAAAAACGCAAACCCCGATCAATGCGACGCTGTTTACAGCGATGCTCATCATGTTGCTGTCGCTGCTTATACCCCTCGAGCAGCTCGCGAGGATCACTGCCGGGATGGCTCTGACAGTGTTTTCACTCGTCAACCTGTCGCTTGTCCTTGTCAAGCTGCGAAAAGAAGAAGCCCCCCCAGGTATTCTCTGTCTGCCAGTCGCTGTGCCTCTGGCTGGCTTTCTGGTGAGCGCAGGTTTTGTACTGTGGGAGATTACAAAGCGGTTTCTTTGAGCGACAAAGAGTTCCTCATGAGCGCGCATTCAGATTCTGCTTGCCAGCATGTCGCGTCATTGCCATTCGCCACCTCGCATATCGAAGACTCGTGCAAGAGCCAGGAGGCTCAGCGAATTTCGCATCTCGCCCCGTTCGATTGCGCTGTGGAGTTCATCGAGCGCCAGTTCGACAACCGCGATATCTTCTCCTTCATCGAGTGATTGCCTGCCCGTCCTGATGGCGTCGGTGGCCAGCCAGAAGTGGCATTCGTTATTCATGAACGCAGGGTTCGATTCGACCCTGCCAACCGGTTTCCAGTGATCCGAGCGGTATCCGGTTTCTTCGAGCAGTTCACGCCTGGCAGTCTCGACGGGCGACTCTCCAGGGTCGACCACGCCGGCAGGGACTTCGAGCGACACCTTGCCGGTACCGAACCTGTACTGCTCGACGAGAATAATCTTCTTCCCGGGTGTGAGTGCGACAACATTGACCCAGTCCTGCGACTCGATCACGACCGCCTCCATGTGCATACCGTTTCTCGGGTTTTCGACGCGGTCAAAACGGGAGCTGAAGAGCTTGAGGTCGGGGCCTTTTTTCGAACCGAGAATATTCCAGGGAGTGATGCTGTTCGCAGACATGGCGCAGGTATTCTGTGAGTTGCTGTGAACTTTACTGTAACAGCAACAGATCTTTTTTTATTGCATGCGTTGATGATTATGAATTGCAGTGCGGTGTTATTTGATTGTATACAGACATCATCGCCTGTAAGGAAACAGCAGAAGAATAGAGTTCGCATGCCCGGACCGGGTGCGCAGAGGGAGTCAGCCGCAATAGCTCAATCGTCGTGATACCGCGGCTTCTGAAGGAATCCGGGTAACAATTTCAAAGACGAAGGCGCAGTCGAGTGAAATAGCGCTTCCAACATGGCCGGGCAGCCATGCTGTCTGATATCCCCTGTGTTGCTGCGCGGATCCCTGCATGACACGCATCAACAATCACTTTCGGGAAACTAGAGCAAGGAACTCTCTCGCGAATGCCTCGACTTGATCCCAGTTCGTGTACTCGTAATCCCTGGACATGTCGAGCTCCTTGCCACCGGACTTCTTCACGATGTTGCGCATGATGCGCTTCTTGAAGAAGCCATAGCGACTGTATTTCAATGCGCCAGCAATCGTGGCTGTGATGTCGGGATGCATACCGACCCCGTCCAGGAACTGCGACATCACGCGTTGTGCATCATCCTGATCCTGTTGCCGGTCCGATGCAGCCGAAAGGCTTACCGAGTAAAAGGCGGCTGGGAGTCCGGCCCAGTCACTGCGATGATCCGTGAGCCACTGAGCGAGTTCCTGCGGGTGGTGTTCACGATGAAGGGGGCCGCCCGCTATCAATCCATTGCATCCTTCAGGCCAGGAAGCATCCCTGTGCTTCCGGGTGTTCACAAGGAGAGTGTTCGCGCCGTCATGCTCAAGCGTGTCGGCGATCCTGTGTGCGATTTTTTCGCTTTGTCCCTCGAGACTGGCGTAGGCGATCAGGATGCGCATGGTGAGGTTCTATGAGAGTTTATCCCGGTCAGGTTTCTGTATCTCCGGGCGTTTCATGTCACTTGTTTTATCGAGCAGTCCGTGGAGGATCTCGTTCACACCCTTGAGTTGTTTTTGCAGTTCCAGTGACTGGTGCTCAAGTGAGTGAATCCTGGATTTCAGCTTGTCTATTTTTGCCTGATCACGCATAGCGTCATTTCAGTTCAGGTCGATTGCATGGGTCTTGAGGTCCTCGAAAGGAACGGTCTCGAGTGCTTTTTCATGAGTAGAGCGCATCATGACCCGGGGGGCACAACCGGCTTCGAAAGCCTCTTTCCAGCGCGCGGCGCAGACACACCAGCGATCGCCGGCCCTGAGGCCCGGGAAACCATACTCGGGCATTGGCGTACTCAGATCGTTACCCTGCTGTATGCTGAAATCCAGGAATGCATCGGTCACGCGGACGCAGACTGTGTGGGAGCCCATATCCTGCTCACCTGTTTCGCATGAGCCATTCCTGGTCCATCCTGTCAGTGGCTCCATCGAGCAGGGTTCAAGTGGTTCACCGAGAACGTTGTTAGGCATTGATCAGACTCCGGGCTATTCGACTGTTATGAGGTCGAGCATGGCAGAGAGTCATCCCGATCTGCAAACGGCATTTAACGGAAGCGCTGTAACCAGTGCGCATAGCCGAAGCTGTTGTCGATGCTGAAGCCTTGCTTCGGCAGCTCCTGAAAGAGACGGTCTGCCGTCTTGCGCAGGTTATACATCAACTGGTCGGGAGTTCCGAATGCCTTGAAGGCGATATTCCAGTAATCCTTGTTTTCGACCTGTAACAGATTCATCAGGAAGAGGCAGCCGCTCTCCAGTCTGTCGACCGCGAGAGAATACTCTGTCAGCCGGTTGTCATGGATGCCGAACACGCGTACATGCTGATGCCTGGTGATTTTAAGCCAGCCATTGCTCTCGAGAAGTTCATTGTGCGGGAGCTGCAGGCTGTCCAGCGGGCTCTTCCATCTACTCCAGGATTCAGGCTGGCCGCTGGCACCGTCCCAGTGCAGGGTGCCTGCAACACTATTACGCAGGCAGGTCTCGATGCTTTTCGTGGAGCGTAGCCTGATAACCGTTCCATCGGTGATACCGGGGTAATGATATTCAACCCGGTATTGGGGGGTGAGATCCTGCGGGAAAAAATCGGCGACGGCGAAAGGTGGCTGCTCAAAAAACCAGCGCAGTTCCATCGTTTGTATCATCTCTCTCACTCCTGTGGTTTCCATTCGGGTTGTCCACGAGGCCCGGAATGGAAGCATAGCCGACAAATTTCGCCTTGCTGTCAGGACGTGGCAACCGGAAATCGAAGATGCTGACACCGCGGCGTTTCTTTCCATTGTAGCTCCGCCCGTCGCTGGCGCCCACCATGACCGGCTTGCCACTCTCCCGGTGGGTTCCGAGATAGATCATCACATGCGTGATTGCCCGGTTGATTCCGTAGGTGCCGCTCCAGAATAGCAGGTCGCCTGGCCTGAGGTCGTCGTACTCATACGAATCAGGTGAATGTGCCGTGACCTCGCGCAGCGTGCCGGATCGCATGGACCAGTCATGGATCTGGTCTGCCTGTCGTGGCGTATCGTGCAGATTCTGGCTTTTCAGGATGTATTGCACCGTGCCTGAGCAATCCATGCCTCCGCGCTTTGGCGTATTTGAACCATACACACAGGTCAGGTTCTGTCTGGTCAGAGCGAGTGACTCACGGATAAGCTTTCGAATGACTTCAGGCAGGGATTCGTATTCGCTGATCTCCCTGGGTGACAGTGAACTGACCATTGCCGGTGCGGCTGGCAGCGCCGGTGACAGCAGTAGCAATATCAGCAAGTGCAGGATCGGATAGTTCGGCATTGATCAATATCACTGTCACAAGGGCGTTTGTTTGACGACAATGAAATCAGGGATGGGTTCAACTGACGATGGGAGGGTAATAGGATGTTCAGATTCCAGCAATTGAAGTTACTGCTTGTCTTGTCATTGCTTATGCTGCCTGTCCAGGGAAGTGCAATCGATTCCGCATTCGTGGACAAGTGTTTCCATACGCCATTCGGTCTCTACCTGACGCCGGCAGAGGCCTGGCAGATGAAGCAGCGGGATCCGCAAGGTGTTCTCTTTATCGATGTACGCACGCGGGCCGAAGTGCAATATGTCGGTTTTACCGAGTATGCCGATGCCAATATCCCGGTCATGTTCCAGCCCGGCAGCTACGAGTGGAAAGCTGACAGCAAGGATCCGCAGGTCGGGCAGTTCAAAAAAGTCCGTAATGCAGATTTTTCCAGGGCCGTGGACAAGCTTGTTGAATCCCGGGGACTCGACAAGTCAGCACCTGTCATCGTGATGTGCGCTGCAGGAAAACGTTCGACAGCAGCAGCCAAGGCGCTGCACAAGGCCGGGTACAGCCGTGTTTACAACCTCTACGAGGGGTTCGAGGGCATCAGGGCGTCCGATGGCTATTTCAGCGGGCAGCGCGTCGTCAATGGATGGAAAAATGCTGCGCTTCCCTGGGGCTACAGGTTGCCGTCTTCAAAGATGTATTTCAATTTCGAGCCCTGAGACGACCGGCATCCCGGCCATCTGCTGGCATCAGGTGTGCCAGACAGGCAGGATTCACTGCCAGCCTGTGTTTTTGCGCCATTTGAGTGACCGAAATCATTGGTTTTCTGGCTCGCCCTGACGTATTTCCCTGCTTTGTCTAAGGTTGGATTGACTATTGTCAATTTCTCAGGAAGCAGGGAAGCAGAATTCAACAACAAGCGGTTTTCCGGAAACAGGACAGTGGTCATTGCAATAACCAGAGGAGGACCATGACAATGACTACGATGCAGGTAAAGGGCGTCGATCTTGAGTTTAACCGTGAGGGATTTCTCTCGGACTTTCACAGCTGGAACAGGGACGTGGCGATGGCAATTGCAGAGGAGCAGGGACTCGAACTTACGGACTGTCACTGGGACGTCATCGAGTTCATGCGCGAATATTTCGGTAAATTCGAGACACCGCCATCACCCAAGCAGATCATCTCTGCATGTGGCGAGAAAATTACCGGTTCATTGAAATGCCGGCAGAAAGACCTGAGGGCGATCTTCCCGAACGGAGGGTGCAAGCAGGCCTGTCAGCTGGCAGGGTTGCCACGCCACTACTGTCATTCACCCTAGGCGAGAAGTCGTGACATCTTGCCGGGCGCAAGCCCGGCTCACTGAAGGGAAAGGGTGGAAGATGACGTATGCAGGCAGTCGTCGCTAACGCATGCCGCGCGACTGCTTGACCAGGTCGTAGGCCTGCTTGATCCTGTGCGTCTTCTCTGCCGCTATTTTCATCATCTCCTCGGGGAGGCCTTTCGAGGCGAGCTTGTCCGGATGGTGACGACTGAGCATCCGGCGATAGGCTTTTTTGACTTCGCTGTCACTCGCTGACTTTTCGATTTCCAGCATGGCATAGGCATCGGACAGTGAGCCGATCCCGGCATCTGCGGGGCGTGCTCGCTCGCGGCTGCCATGACGCTGTTGCTGTTCATGCTGCTGGAAATGCATGGAGGCGAGAACCATCTGCTCGATCATCCTGAGTTCCATGGATGAGATGCCGAGACGCTTGCTGATCGACTCCAGGATCCGGTGTTCGGCTGCGTGCTTTTTCCCGTCGCCATAAGCCGCCTGGACCTGTATTTCCATGAACATGCGAATCAGGTTGCGCTGTCTCCCGATGCGGGAATGAAACTGGTCGAGTACTGCGTCGAGGCTGAAATCCTGTTTTTTGCCTTCGCGGAACAGATTCATGGCTGTTTGACGCTGTTCCTGTGTCAGGTCCATCTGCTGCATCACGGCCTCTGCAAAGCGGATTTCTTCCCGTGATACAACACCGTCAGCCTTTGCGATATGACCCATGACAGCAAAGGTTGCCGTGAAGAAAGCTGTCTGGTTGAGTTCCTGCTGATCAGGTGGAACCTCTCGCTGCCCACTGCCAGGCAATGCCTTCATTCCCTTGTCGTACTGGTGACCCAGTGCAGCACCCAGAATGGCCCCGAGTGGTCCGCCGAGCATGAAACCAAATGTGCCACCAAGCAGTTTACCCCACCAGGCCATTAGTGGTTCTCTCCGTATTCCGACGCGCGCCTTGCGTTGCCGCGTACCCTGTCTGCCGGGTAGCGCATTTCGTTGATCGCGATTTTCTTCCAGGCCGACTGGACAAGGTCGATATCGAGACGTTCGGCACAGCGGATCAGGAAAATCAGGATATCGGCCATCTCCAGGGCCACGGCTTCCCGCTTTGCATCATCCAGCTCGTAGCTCTGCTCTTCGCTGAGCCACTGAAAGTGCTCGACGAGTTCTGCTGCTTCTGCGATGAGCGCCATGGAGAGATTCTTCGGTGAATGAAACTGTTCCCAGTCGCGTTCCTGAGCGAATGCCTTGAGGCGCTGGTTGAGGGTATCGAGTGAGTCCTGCATCTGCCGGTCGCCGTCACTAGTCTAAAGTCGCATTGTAAACACTGGAATGTCAGGTAACAAAAGCTCTCTGATGCACGATGATGTTGCATACGGTGTTATTCATGCACCAGTCTGGTGAACAATGCGTCTGGTCTGCGACAAAAATGGCCTGCTCTGTTGTCATGGCTTGACGCCCGTGGGGCATGGCGTAATACTCCATGAGGCATCAGACAGTTACGGCCTGTCTGCTATTCCCCATAGAAATTCGAATAAGAGCACCCCTTGGGAGGGTAATCAATGAATCACAAACTACTTGTTTCCGCCACGGCCCTGGTCGCGGCACTGACCTTTTCTACGGCTTCACATGCAGGAGCAACGCTTGATGCAGTGAAAAAGAAGGGACACGTCCAGTGTGGCGTGACAACCGGTCTGGCTGGTTTTTCCCAGTCAAATGACAAGGGACAGTGGACGGGTATTGACGTCGATATGTGCCGCGCGGTCGCGGCTGCTGTGTTTGGTGATGCGAACAAGGTCAAGTTTACCCCGCTGACTGCCAAGGAGCGTTTTACTGCGCTGCAATCAGGCGAGATCGATATGTTGTCTCGCAATACCACCTGGACACTGACGCGCGATACGAACCTCGGTCTCAACTTTGCCGGTGTCAATTACTACGACGGTCAGGGCTTCCTGGTCAGCAAAAACCTGGGTGTGAAGAGTGCGACCGAACTCGATGGAGCTGCGGTCTGTATCCAGGCCGGAACGACAACCGAGCTGAACCTTGCGGATTACTTCAGGCGTCACGGGATGAAGTACACCCCGATTACCTTTGACCGTTCCGAGGAGACCATCAAGGCTTTCGAGGCAGGCCGTTGTGACGTGCTGACTTCGGACCAGTCGCAACTCTATGCTTTGCGCATCCAGCTGGCCAAGCCGGACAGCGCCATGGTTCTGCCCGAGGTCGTTTCCAAGGAACCGCTTGGACCAGTTGTACGTAACGGTGACGAGGACTGGTTCAAGATCGTTCGCTGGTCTCTCAATGCGATGCTCAATGCAGAGGAGCTGGGTATTACCTCGGCAAACATCGATGAGCTCAAGGGCAGTTCGACTGATCCGAATATCCGTCGCCTGATAGGCCTCGAGGGCATCAAGGGACAGGGGCTTGGCCTTTCCGATGACTGGGCCTACAACATCGTCAAGCAGGTCGGTAACTATTCCGAGGTGTTCGAGCGTAATGTGGGTAAAGGGTCTGCGCTTGGTATTGCGCGGGGTCTGAATGCGCTCTGGACAGACGGTGGCATCCAGTACGCTCCGCCGATCCGCTGATCAACACTCCCGGTCCGGCCTGCCATGCAGGCCGGACTTATTTCAATAACCATAAAACCCCGGGCTCATCCTGTTGATGCCAATGGATAATCAAGACGACATGCCATCGAGGCCGCCATTCTGGAACGATCCGGACAAGCGTGCACTGATCTTCCAGGTTATCGTTCTCGCAGCGGTCTTCGCTTTCTTTGCCTACATCTTCAGCAATACGCTGCATAACCTCGAAAAGCGTGGCATCAGCACGGGTTTCGACTTTCTGAACAACGAAGCGGGTTTCGGCATCCTCATGAGCCTGATTCCCTATGACGAGACCTATACCTTCGGCCGTACTTTCCTTGTCGGCCTGCTAAACACCATCCTGGTCTCCTTCCTGGGTATCATTCTTGCCACCATCATCGGTTTCGTCATCGGAATCGCACGGCTCTCGAACAACTGGCTCGTCGCAAAAATTGCGTCCGTCTACATCGAGACTTTCCGCAACATCCCGCTGCTGCTCCAGATACTCTTCTGGTATTTCGCCATGTTGCCATTGCTGCCCCATCCGAGACAGAGTGTCAATCTCGGTGATGCATTCTTCCTCAACAGCCGAGGCTTCTACATGCCGGCTCCGGTGTTCGAGTCTGCATTTCTATGGGTGCTGGCTGCGATCATCATTGCCATCACTGCTGTCGTGATTCTCGTCCGCTGGGCCCACAAGCGTCAGGAACAGACCGGTCAGCAGTTCCATACATTCTGGATGTCACTGGCAATTCTCGTGGCACTTCCTCTGATTGCCTATGTCGCCACCGGGATGCCGTTGAGCTGGACTCTGCCGGAACTCAAGGGTTTCAACTTCAGCGGCGGCATGACCATCATCCCGGAACTGGCCGCCTTGTTGCTGGCGCTCTCGATCTACACAGCAGCCTTCATCGCCGAGATCGTGCGCTCAGGCATCCAGGCGGTCAGCCATGGCCAGACGGAAGCTGCCTATGCACTTGGCTTGCGTCCCGGAAAAACACTGCAGCTCGTTATCATTCCGCAGGCGATGCGTGTCATCATTCCGCAGCTGACGAGCCAGTATCTCAACCTCACGAAAAACTCGTCGCTCGCGGCGGCCGTGGGGTATCCGGACCTGGTTGCTGTCTTCGCGGGTACGACCCTGAACCAGACCGGACAGGCCGTCGAGATTATCTTCATGACCATGATGGTTTACCTGACGATCAGCTTGCTGATTTCGCTGTTCATGAACTGGTACAACAAGAAAATGGCGCTGGTGGAGCGATAGCATGGCCGTGATTCAGCATACTCCGCACGAAGATCTGCCACCACCGGTTAGCCAGACCGGGATTATCGGCTGGCTCAGGCAGAACCTGTTTTCGAACTGGCTCAACAGCCTGCTGACACTGCTGGCAATTTTTATCCTCTGGAAAACGGTCGTTCCGCTGGTCGAGTGGGCCTTTATCAAGGCCGACTGGATCGGCACCAGCCGTGATGACTGCGACAGTGGCGGTGCTTGCTGGGTCTTCGTCTCTGTTCGCTTCAAGCAGTTCATGTATGGGCTCTACCCCGAAGCCGAACAGTGGCGCATCAATTTCATGGCCATCCTGTTCGTATTGCTGATGATCCCAATGTTCATCAAGAGTTTTCCGTGGAAGAAATGGCTTGGCATGTTCATCTTGTTCGGCTTCCCGATCGTCGGCTTTTACCTGCTCTCGGGTGGTGCCTTTGGTCTCGAGCATGTCGAGACGAGCCTCTGGGGCGGATTGACCCTGACACTCGTGCTCTCGGCGGTTGGTATCGTCGCGGCCTTGCCGCTCGGGATACTGCTCGCTTTGGGACGAAGATCGGAGATGCCTATCGTCCGCGCGCTGTCGGTTGCCTTCATAGAACTGTGGCGTGGTGTTCCGCTTATCACGGTCCTCTTCATGGCGTCTGTCATGCTGCCACTCTTTCTGCCCGAGGGAACCCAGTTTGACAAGCTGTTGCGCGCACTTATCGGCATCGTAATGTTCCAGTCGGCCTACATGGCCGAGGTAGTGCGTGGCGGACTGCAGGCAATCCCGAAAGGGCAGTATGAGGCGGCCGAGGCGCTTGGCCTGAGCTACTGGAAAAGCATGGGGCTGATCATCCTGCCGCAAGCCCTGAAGCTCGTCATACCCGGCATCGTCAATACCTTTATTGCCCTTTTCAAGGACACAACGCTGGTCTTGATCATCGGACTGTTCGATCTGCTCGCCATGATCCAGTCGGCGACCCAGGATACCAAGTGGCTTGGCTTTTCAATCGAGGGCTATGTCTTCGCTGCCGTGACCTTCTGGATATTCTGTTTTGGCATGTCGCGCTACAGCCAGGCACTCGAACGCAAGCTGCATACCGGACACTAACCTCAAGAGACAAGAGTTATGGCGGAAGACGTCGCGAAAACGAACGAAAGGATGGCCGTTGAGATCATCGGCATGCACAAGTGGTATGGCGAGTTCCATGTCCTGAAAAACATCAATCTCGAGGTCAAGCCTGGAGAGCGCATCGTTGTCTGCGGCCCGTCCGGATCGGGCAAGTCGACCATGATCCGTTGTATCAACCGGCTCGAGGAACACCAGCGTGGCAAGATCATCGTCGACGGTATCGAGCTTACCAACGACATCAAGAATATCGACCAGATACGCCGCGAGGTCGGTATGTGCTTCCAGCACTTCAACCTCTTCCCGCACCTGACAGTGCTCGAGAACTGCTGCCTTGCACCGATCTGGGTACGCAAGATGCCACGCAAGGAAGCCGAGGAGGTCGCGATGAAATACCTCGAGCGCGTCAAGATTCCCGACCAGGCCACCAAATATCCGGGCCAGCTTTCGGGCGGCCAGCAGCAGCGTGTCGCGATCGCGCGCAGTCTTTGCATGAACCCGCGCATCATGCTGTTCGACGAGCCAACCTCTGCGCTTGATCCCGAGATGATCAAGGAAGTGCTCGATGTCATGGTCGAACTCGCCGAGAGCGGCATGACCATGCTCTGCGTGACTCACGAGATGGGCTTTGCGAAAACGGTTGCGGATTCCGTCATATTCATGGATGGCGGCGAGATCATCGAGTCGAACAAGCCCGAGGAATTCTTCAACAACCCGCAGCACGAGCGGACGCAGCTTTTCCTGAGCCAGATTCTGCAGCACTGAGTCTCTTCTTTTCTGTCACTGCATGACGACTTCTGTTTTGTGTCCCTTTGGGACAGATTAAATTTGATGCGCGCGTTGGCGCGCAATTTTTATTATGAAAGCGGCGGGTGCGCCGCAGCACCCTTCTTTCTTTTGCTTGCCCAAAAGAAAGAAGGCAAAGAAAAGGGCACCCTGCTAACGCGGCCTGCGGCTACTCTGCGCTTCGCGTCCCTGACCGGCGCTCGCCAACTCGCTACGCTCAAACACGCCTCGCTTGCCTCCTGTCAGTGACTGCGATGCTCGACGCGTTAGAAGGGAAATGTTCCCGGAATACCCCACCTTAATCTGCAGGAGCGAGCCCTCCAGGAGAACATTCGCCCACGCTGTGGGCTCCTACAACTTTTATTGAAAGCTACACCCACTGCGACTGGACACCACCGAGTACCGCAGGGAAAGCCGGAGAAAGCAAAAAGGTGTTTGAGGGATCTAAGATCCCGAGTTCTTTTTGCGCCGGCTTTGCCGAGGAACGCAGGGGACCAGAAGGGTGGTGTCCCGGAGCGAATGGTTTTGGTGACTTTTGCCGGAACAAAAGTCACTCGGGCGCGCGCCGATACGCGCATTGAATTAATCCATCGCGAAGCGATACAAAACCAGGGACAGGAAAGAAACAACAGCTATCCGCTCACCTCATCGGATCCTGCCTGAAAAAGAGAACCATCTGTTCATAAACGCCGGGATAAAGGTCATGAACGCTTTCGGGACGCTCAAAAAAGACTTCGCTGAGCACGGCCAGAAACTCGGCCGGTGAATGCCCGGCATAGGGATCAATGCCCGCCGTATCGCCATGAAACAGGCGCTCCTGGAAGTCATCGAATGCGGAGGAGAAGGCTTCTGTCCAGGCCTTGCGATCCATGCCGGCATGCAGGGGCGGAAATCCGTTGGCGCTGCCGTTACGCATGTCGAGCTTGTGTACGAATTCATGGATAACGAGATTCACACCATCGATCACCTGCCCGGCATGCAGGGAATCAATCCATGAAAGAATGACCGGTCCGTTTTCCCAGGCTTCACCGCTGAGTGCCCGCTTGACCCTGTGGCTGATGCCCGTGTCATCGATCACGGTGCTTTCAGCAGCAAAGCCTTCCGGGTAGATGATGATGGAGTGCCAGTTGCTGTACCAGTCGATATCCAGATAGAGGATCGGCAGGCAGGCCTGCAGTGCGATGAGTAGTCGCATGGACTCGGTAACCTCGAGGCCATGAGCACCGGAAAAGTGTTTATCGTGCAGCAAGAGGATGACAAGCGTTCGCAGTGTCTCTCTTTCCTGTTCATTCAGTCGCTCGAGCAGGGGCAGGGCAGCGAATGCTTCCTGCCATGTCCTGTCGGTGATTGAGTCGTTTTGGATAATGCGTTGGCGGCGCCATCGCCTGAAGGCACTGAACATCTTTGGTGGCCGGCAGTTTTCGTCAAGATAGTGCCGGATCAACGGGAATGCAATCATCAGTTCCTCTTTGTGCAGGCTTCAAGAGTGGTGTGGGCATCCCGCTGGCTGACGACAGCCGGAGTAAAAAATCAGGGAAGCAGGGCAGCCTTTTGCTATTGTTTGAACCAAGAATGCCTGACAGAGAAAAAAGGAGTCACCATGGCAGATCAACAGAACCCTTACGAGACGCCCTCGTCGGATCTCGCTGTCGAACATGATTTTGAGCCGGGAGAATTGCTCGGTGAGCCAAGAAATCACCCGTTTGGCAGGGGCGCGGGCTGGATCGCCGAAGCCTGGAACTATTTCAAGAGATCACCGCTGAACTGGATTCTGATGGTGCTGGTTCTGTTCGCGCTGACTTTTCTCGTTGCACTCATTCCCCTGGTGGGTTCAATGATCATCAATGTACTCTACCCGGTGCTCTTTGCCGGTATCCTGCTGGCCTGCAGGGACCTCGATGCGGGTAAAACCTTTTCCATCGAGCGGCTCTTTGCAGGGTTTTCGATCCCGCAGCGGAATCGGCTGCTGATTCTGGGTTTGCTGTACATTGTCTTTTCGCTCGTGATGCTGTTCATCATCTTCGCTGTCTTCGGCCTCTTCATCGGTCTTGCCGGCATGGAAGGGGGATTCGAGGATACTGAAGCGGCTGCCCGGGTCATGGAGACGACCGGGGGTCCTGTTTTCGCGCTGGCTGTGCTGGTTGCGCTCGCTCTGACCATTCCGGTTATCATGGCTTTTTATTTCGCACCGGCCCTGATCACCTTCAATGACCTTGAGGTCATGCAGGCGCTGAAGCTCAGTTTCCGTGGTTGCCTGAGGAACATCATGCCCTTCCTGCTGTTTGGCATCCTGATGATCCTGCTGAGTATTCTCGCGATGATCCCGCTGGGCCTCGGTATGCTGATCCTGGTACCTGTCGGCATGATCTCCCTCTATGTCTGCTACAAGGAGATCTTCCTGCAGGCATAACCTGAGGACCTTGTGAGCGGAGAGGTCGGGAAGAAGTTTTCTGCATCAGCCGGACTCTGATGCGCGGCAGGCTTACTCCTTGCCGCGTTTTTTTCGTGCGCGCGGATGGGCCTGGTCGTAGACCTGGGCAAGGTGCTGGAAGTCGAGATGGGTATAGACCTGCGTCGTGCTGATGTCTGCGTGTCCGAGCAGTTCCTGGACGGCGCGCAAGTCACCGGACGATTCGAGCAGGTGGCTTGCAAAGGAGTGTCGCAGCATATGCGGATGCAGATGCTGCAATGCATTCAGTTGCCTCGCCAGCCGGTCGATGCGCTGCTGCACGCTGCGTGGATGAATGCGATTTCCCCGCGTGCTGACGAATAGAGCGGGTTCATCCTCTGCTGCATAGCGTCCGCGCTCCTTGAGCCATTCCTGAATCGCCTTGCGGGCCATATTGCCAAGTGGCACGCGTCGTGTTTTTGCTCCCTTGCCAATCACCTCGAGCTGGTCGTTCTCGGCAGGCAGATCACGGACGTCGAGCGAGACGAGTTCCGCAAGCCGTAGGCCGCACGAGTAGAAGAGTTCCATCATGGCCAGGTCGCGCTTTTCCAGGGGATCTGCTGCCTGCCTGTCGAGGAGACGTGAGAGCTGATCAGCGTCCAGTGCTTTCGGCAGGGGGCGTTTTGCTTTTGGTGCCCGCACCCCCTCTGCCGGATTGTGAGTGATGACTCCCTCACGCAACAGGTAGCGGAAGAAGGTGCGCAGGCTGGACAGCTGGCGTTGCAGGCTCTTGCCACTGATATTCTGCCTGTGCCTGCTGGCAACCCATGCGCGAACAAGGTGCTGGTTGATGCTGTCCGGGGTGCCTGTTCCGTTCTCTGCGAGCCATGAGAGGAACTGTTCGAGGTCGCGCTGGTAGCTTTTGACTGTTTCCGGGGAGAGTCGTCGCTCGTGACCCAGGTGGTCAATGAATCCGCTGAGCCGGGCCTGCAATGGACCCGTCTCGCTCATTCCTGCTCCAGTGGCCTGATGCGCCCGAGGGCGTGACTGACGAGGTCGCCGAGGCGTTGCAGGAATTCCGTGTCCTTGCCGGGGTGGAAGCGCTGCGGATCATGGCTGCCGATCGCCAGCACACCCTCGACCGCATTGTGGGTCAGCGGGATCAATGCGACGGAGCCGGTTTCCGCGGCCATGCTGCCGAACAGGTAATGCAACTGTTCTTTCTTGAGTGCGCCGCACTTGGGCTTGCCCTGCTTCATGAAGTCGTCGAACATCAGGGGGACGGCCTGGCGCTCGTTGACAGCCTGCTCGAGATTCTCTGTGGAGAAGAGCTTCAGTTCGACGGCATCGGCATTGAACTGCTCGCGAAGGTCGTCCAGAAGGACATCCATGAGACGGTCCAGATCGTCGGTTTCGATCAGCGTCAGGGTCAGTTCATGCAGGCGTCGGTTGAGATCGTCGTTCTCACGCGCAACGGCGATCAGATGTTCGAGTTGTTTCCTGTATTCATTTGCCTTCTCGCGCAGCAATTGTGTCTGTCGCTCGACAAGGGAAATTGTCCCCTGGCCGGCACTGTGCGGAACACGGAGTGTCTGCAGCAGTTCCGGATGGCGTGTGAAATAGTCGCTGTGCCTGTACAGATAATCCGCGATTTCGGCCTCGAAATGCTCATCGTAGTCCGTCATATCGCTCATAGGCTGATATCCCCTTCATAAACCGTCTCGGCCGGTCCTGTCATCCAGACCGGCTCACCTTCACCTGCCCAGCTTATCACAAGTTGCCCCCCTTTCAGTTCCACCGTGACCTCCGCATCAAGGCTGTTCTGGCGGATACCACTGACGACAGCAGCGCAGGCTCCCGTTCCGCAGGCCAGGGTCTCGCCAGTTCCACGCTCGTAGACACGCAGGGCGATCCTGTTGCGGCTCCTGTGTTCCATAAAGCCGACATTGACCCGTTGCGGAAATCGTGGATGTGATTCCAGCAATGGGCCGACCGTCTCGACAGGGGCACGGTCGATATCATCGACCAGCAGGACAGCATGGGGGTTGCCCATGGAAACGACGCTGATATGGTACTGGGCGCCATCGAGATCGATGCTGTAGGAGAGAGCGCTGGTCTCCGCCAGGAAGGGGATGTCGGCGGGCTCGAACCCCGGGACACCCATATTGACGCGAACCTGGCCATTCTGTTCGAGATAGAGCGTGATGCGTCCCCTGGCGGTGCCGACATGCAGCGCGTTGCTGTTGCTGAGCCCCTTGTCGTGGACGTAGCGTGCAAAACAGCGTGCGCCATTACCGCACTGCTCAACCTCGCCGCCGTCCGCGTTGAAAATGCGATAGTGGAATTCGGTCCCCTCGATGCGTGGAGGCTCAACCAGCAAAATCTGGTCGCAGCCGATGCCGAAATGGCGGTCGGCGATGCGCTGCAGCTTCTCGCGGCTGAGATCGACCTGCTGGTCAATGGCATTGAAGACGACAAAGTCGTTTCCGGCGCCCTGCATCTTGGTGAATTTCAGTTCCATGCCACGAGTCTACACGGGTTGGGCTATTTCAGTCTGCCGGCAGCAGGTGCTCCCCGGCATAGAGAGCGGCAAGCGATTCGCGTTCCCTGGCGAGGTGCACCCGGTCACCATCGACGAGTACCTCTGCCGCGCGCGGCCTGGTGTTGTAGTTCGAACTCATCGTAAAGCCGTAGGCGCCACTGGAGCGCACGGCAAGCAGATCGCCCTCGGCCAGAGAAAGCGAACGCTCCTTGCCGAGAAAATCACCGGTTTCGCAGACCGGGCCGACAATGTCATAGATGCTGTCATGGCCTTTCCGGTTTCTGTCGACAGGAATGATCTGTTGTGTTGCCTGGTAGAGGGCCGGACGCAGCAAGTCGTTCATGGCTGCATCGACGATAGCGAAATCCTTCTCTCCGGTCGGCTTGAGATATTCGACCCGTGTCAGCAGGATGCCGGCATTCGCAGCGATGGCGCGTCCCGGTTCGAGAATGATCTCGAGGTCGCTGTTGGCAAGGCGTGTACTGATTGCGTGGGCATAGTCCTGCGGATGCGGCGGCTGTTCGTCCGTGTAGGGAACGCCCAGGCCACCACCAAGGTCGATATGGCGGATCGCGATCCCCTCCTGCTTCAGGGTCTCGACCATGGCGAGCACGCGCTCGAGCGCGGCGAGGAACGGGGAGAGATCGGTCAGCTGGGAACCGATATGACTGTCGATGCCGCACACGTCGAGATGCTCCAGGCTTGCGGCTTCGCGGTAAAGGCGCATGGCATTCTCGACATCGACACCGAACTTGTTCTCCCTGAGTCCCGTGGAGATATAAGGGTGTGTGTTGGCGTCAACATCGGGATTGACGCGCAGGGAGACAGGAGCCAGCTTGCCCATCTCGCCTGCGATCCGGTTGATGCGCAGCAGTTCTGCTTCGGATTCGACATTGAAGCAGTGTATGTCGAGATCCAGTGCCCTGCGGATTTCGTCCTCGCGCTTGCCGACACCGGAGAAGACGACTTTTGCAGGATCGCCTCCGGCCTCGATCACACGCTCCAGTTCGCCGATCGAGACGATGTCGAACCCCGAACCGAGACGTGCGAAAAGGTTCAGGACAGCAAGATTGGAGTTTGCCTTGACAGCGTAGCAAACGAGGTGAGGATGGCCCTTGAAGGCGTCGTTAAAAGCATGCCAGTGTCTTTCGAGCGTGGCTCTGGAGTAGACATAACACGGCGTTCCATAGGCTGCGGCAATCTCCGCCAGCGGTACAGACTCGGCGTGGAGCTGGTCATCGATATAGCTAAAATGGTCCATGCGCGCCCCTTCGCTCAGTCGGTATCCGCTTGCTGTTGCGGAGCTGCGGGTTGAGTGGCCGTTGAGCTTTCCTCCGGCATGTAGAGCGGACCCTTCTGGCCACAAGCGGCAAGGGTCAGGCTGCAGGTCAGGAGCGCCATGTAAATGATCAGTCTGCCAGGCATAGGATTAGGGTTTGAATCTCACGCGCGCATTCTACCCTGTGAGGGGGTTGCGGCACAGTGGAGGGACGTCCATTCTGGTGCCCAGTGCCTGTTGCATGAAAAACTGTTTCGCAATGCTGCTCCTGTCAGCTGCCCTGAGGCCAAGGTTGCGCACGAAACGCAGGGGCGGGAAGTCATTGCTGAAGAGGCTGTTGAAGGTCTCCATGCTCTTGCGCGTCATCTGGTTGTCGCCGCGTCGGGCACGCTCATAGCGGCGCAGTACAGGCCGCGCGTACCAGGGCTCGCCGGCCTTGTGCGCGGCAAGAATGACCTCTGCGAGGACGGCTGCATCGCGGAAGCCGAGATTGACCCCCTGGCCGGCAAGCGGGTGGATCTGGTGTGCGGCATCGCCAGCGAGAACAAGGCGTTCTGCAAGATAACTGCGGGCATGTTGGGAGCGTAACGGAAAACGGGCACGTTCGGGCAGGCACTTCAGTGCACCAAGCCGTCCTTCGGAGGCCTCGTGGAGCCGTTCGCAAAATGCATCACTCTCCAGTTCGAGCAGTTCCTGTGATTCTTGTTCTGTCGTCGACCAGACAATGGAACAGGCTGTTGGTGAGACGGGCAAAAAGGCAAGCGGGCCATTTTGCAGGAAGCGTTGCCAGGCAGTCTCATGATGGCCGTCCGGTGTCCTCACGGTCGCGACGACGGCGTATTGCCTGAATTCGTGAACATCGACGACGATGCCTGCCATGTCACGCAAGCGTGACCTGGCACCATCGGCGGCGATCGCGAGCTTGCAGCGGACTCTCCTGCCATCGTCCAGCAGCAGCGAGAGAGCCTCCGGTTCCTGATCCATCTGCGTAATGCAGGCGGGAGTCAGCAGCTCGATATCGGCATGCTGCTGCATGCGTTCCCACAGTGACGCCTGGATGGTGCGGTTCTGGATGATATGGCCGAGATCCGGTTCGCCGATGCTGGCGCTGTCGAAATGGATATCACCGAGCCGCAGCTGATCCCAGACACGCATCTCACGGTAGGGTTGGATCCCGCGTTCGCGGATAGCGTCCCAGGCGCCGATGTTCCGAAGCAGGTTCTGCGAGGCATGGTTGATGGCCGAGACCCGAAGATCGATTTCATCCCGGGGCCATTCGAGCACGGGCGACTGCTTCTCGACGACGCCGATGCGCAGGCGGTTGCCGGACAGTGCGCAGGCAACCGCGGCGCCAACCATGCCTCCTCCGGCAACGAGAATGTCATAGTCCGACCTACTCAATGGATAGCCCTCGCGAGAGGCGGGTGTGTGCATCCTTCAGGCCCATTGCGTGCCTCGCGATTCCGTGACGAATGCCTGGTAACAGGTCAGCGGCAATCAGGCCGATGTTGCGTCCCGTGCTGACGATAGAGAGCGGGTTGCTGAAGAGGCGGGCAAGGGCGTCTGTAGCCAGTGCCATGTTGCGCTGGTCAGACTGGCGCTGGCTCGCATAGCTGTTCAGGGTTATCTCGTTACCGGGGTCTGACCCGGTTTTCATGGCATTGGTGGCAACATCGGCCAGTACGGCAACATCGCGTAAACCGAGATTGAAGCCCTGGCCGGAGATCGGGTGCAGTGTGTGCGCGGCATTGCCAAGCAGTGCCACGCGCTGGCGTACCGATTCCTTTGCTGTGATCAGCGCCAGTGGATAGGCAGTGCGTCGACCGACGCGTGTAAAGCGTCCACAGCGGTAACCGAAGCGTTCCTGCAGCAGGTTGATGAAGTCGCTGTCGTCAAGCGCAAGGATCTCCTCGCTCTGTGCCGTCGGTATTGTCAGTACGACGCCGAAGCGATTCTCTGTCATCGGCAGCAGCGCCAGTGGGCCATCAGTCGTGAAACGCTCATAGGCGATATTGGCGTGCGGTTTTCCCGGGACCAGGTTGCTGACGATGGCGGTATGGCCATAGTCCCACCGGCGCACCTTGATACCGAGTCGCTCGCGGATCTGAGATTGGCCCCCGTCCGCTGCAACCAGCAGTTTTGTCGTGAGCTTGCGTCTGCCATCCTCCGCATCGATCGTGAGGGTGACGCCTTCATTGGTATTGTCCAGGTCGACGAGGAGAGCCGGGCAGAAAAAGTCGATACCGGTTTTGCCAAAATGCGTGAGCAGCACCTGTCCGAGGTTGCGTGCCAGCGTCACATAACCCAGCGCCGGGACCTGCTCTTCCGCGGCGTCGAGATGGGTGAAGCCGAATTTGCCACGTTCGGAAACATGGATCTTCCTGATAGGAGTGGCTGCGGGTGCGATTGCATCCCAGAGACCGATGCCCTCGAAGATCAGGCGGCTACCGTGTGCGAGAGCGATTGCGCGATCGTCGAAGCTGGGTGGCGTGTCGGCTTGCGGAGGGCTTGCCTCGATGACGGCCATGCGCGCGCCTGTGGGTGCGAGCGCGGAGGCCAGCGTGAGTCCGGCCAGCCCCCCTCCGGCAATGACGATGTCATAGTCATGGTTCATGCCATCAGTGCCTCGATCTCGTCGATCTCTTTCGGTGCATCCGAGGTCAGTACCTCGTGCCCGTCTTTCGTGACAAGGACATCGTCTTCAATCCTGATACCGATGCCTTGCCATTTTTTCGCCACGCCACGCATGCCTTCGGGGATGTAGAGTCCCGGCTCCACGGTCAGCACCATGCCGGGTTCGAACATACGCCATGCCCCGTCAACCTTGTAATCCCCGACATCATGCACATCCATGCCGAGCCAGTGGCCGGTCTTGTGCATGTAGAATTTGTTATAGGCTTCCTTTTTAATGAGCCGGGCGGGCTGTCCCTTGAGCAGGCCGAGCTTGACCAGACCGCGGGTCAGGACCTTCACGGCAGCCTCGTGCGGTGCCTGCCAGCTGTTGCCCGGGCGTACGGCATCAATAGCGGCATGCTGCGCGTCCAGCACGAGTTGGTAAAGCTGGCGCTGGGGTTCGGTGAACTTGCCGTTGATCGGGAAAGTGCGTGTGATGTCCGAGGCATAGCAGTCGAGTTCGCAGCCGGCATCGATCAGTACGAGTTCACCGTCCCTGAGTTCGGCAGTGTTCTCGATGTAGTGCAGGATACAGGCGTTGTTGCCGCCGCCGACGATCGACGGATAGGCCTGGCGCGTGGCGCCTTTTCTGGCACAGGCGTGTTCGAAGTCCGCCTGTAGCTGGTATTCATGCATGCCTGGCCGGCAGGTCTTCATGAGTTGACCATGTGCGGCCGCGGAGATGCGGGCGGCCTTGCGCATGGTGGCGATTTCCGAACGGCTCTTGTAGAGCCGCATGTCATGCAGGTAGTGATCGAGTGCAATAAATTCGAACGGGCCCTGGATACCGGAGCGGGCACGTGAGCGAACCTTCCCGATCCATTCGGACATGCGGTGGTCGAGATCCGGATCGCAACCCATGGCGTAGAAGACGCGCTCGCACTGTTCCAGCATGCGCGGCAAGATGTCATCGAGGTCTTCGATCGGGAAGGAGTCGTCAGCACCGTAGTCGCGAATGGCACCTTCCTGACCGGCACGGCGACCATCCCACTGCTCTCGTTCCGGGTCGCGCTGCCGGCAGAAGAGAATGTACTCTGCTGTTTTTCTGCCCGGTATGAGCACGGCAACTGCCTCGGGTTCATTGAATCCCGTGAGATAGTAGAAGTCACTGTCGGGCCGAAACGGGTAGTGCACATCACGGTTGCGAAGACGTTCGGGAGAGGTGGGCACAATGGCAATGGCATTCTTCCCCATCATGCGCATCAGCTGGGCCCTGCGGCGCTTGAATTCTGCTTTTGTCATCTCGGTAGCATATCCTGGTGGATGGTAATGACGGCCACCCGCATGTACTCTTCCAGTTCAGTCAGGGCTTCCATTTCCTCTTCATCATCCTCGCTGACTGCAAGCGTGTCCAGCCGCGTGAATTCGCCGAGGTCCTGCAGTGCTTCCTGCGCATCTTGCGAGAGTTTTTTCTCGCTTTCACGGGCGCTGACACCAAAGCCGTACATGAAGCCCTGGCACCAGCTGACCAGTGCGGCTGCACGCCTGGCGATGCCGGCAGATTCTGCTGGCAAGAGCAGACGGAAACCGAGTTCCATGTCACGCAACTGCTCGTTGATGACGGCGTGCATCTGTGTCAGCTCCGCCTTGCTTTCCGTGAATTCCCGGTCGTCGGTCTTCTTCTCCGGGAGCAGTTCCCGGTTCATGAGCGCGAGTGACCGATCGAAATCGCCGCAGATCAGCCCGGTGACAAGGCCATGTGCCTCGGCGGCCGGGATCTGCAGGCCGATTGCCTGCAAACGGGTATCGATGGTCTCGTAGTCGATGGCTGCTGTCACGGTATTCTGGTCTGTCTCCTGGAACGACTCTCTATTATGCCTGTGAGGATTGACCCGATCCATCATGCTCTCTATAGTTGGCTGTGACCACATGTGGAAAGGCAGCAGTGATGGCAGATAAAGAATTAAAAATGCTTGAATCACGCGTCAATGAACTTGTCGATGCCTGTATGCATCTCAAGGAGGAAAACAAGACGCTGCGTGCAAGCCAGGAGACCCTCGTCAATGAGCGGGCGGCCCTGATCGAAAAAACTGAAATGGCCCGCAATCGTGTCGAGGCCATGATCAGTCGTCTCAAAGCCCTGGAAGAGCATTCGTGAGCAACAAGCCCAAGCCGATTACCGTCAATATCCTTGGCGAGGAATACATGATTGCGTGCGGTCCCGGCGAGGAAGATGCGCTGCGCAATTCCGCAGCCTTGCTCGACAGCCGTATGAAGGAGATCCGCACGAGCGGAAAGGTCATGAGCAATGAACGCATTGCCGTCATGGCCGCCCTGAACCTCTCTCACGAAGTGCTTGCCCTGCGCGACAAGGTCAGTACTGACGGCGACCAGCTTGCACGTCGTATCAAGTCGCTGCGTGACAAGGTCGAGCTGGCGCTCAATGATACAAATCAGCTGGAACTTTAGGCAGAATCGGATATTATAGAAGTCAGGGCGTCTACTGCGGTGTTTGTGAGCCAATCAAGTATTTCTTGAGCCTTGCAAAGACCCGGGGAGCCAACGACCAGTGTCCGGTGTGCATGTCCGTCTTCGAGCGGAAAGCCTAAAGCACTGCTCAGGTTCCCACTTGAACCTTGAGGTTCAAGGGCACGATTGGTAACGGCACTTGCGGTTTCGCCCTCACCCTCACACAATGACATCTCCTGCTTCCATTCGAAAAGTCATCCGTAGCCGGAGACAATCACTCTCTACAAAGGAAAACCGTTCACACGGTGAGTCTGTCAGCAGGCATCTCGCATCTCTTGCTGCCTTTCGCAGGGCAAGACGGATCGCGGTCTATCTTTCCGTCAATGGCGAACTCGATACTGCACCCCTCATCCAACAACTGCTTCTGAAACGCAAGCGACTCTATCTACCGGTCCTGCACCCGTTCAGGCACGGACGTTTGCTTTTTTGTCACTGGGACGGCAAGCGTGCGCTCGTCAGGAACAGGTATGGCATCAGGGAGCCGCGATGCACATCCCTTACGCTGGCGCCATCTGTACACCGGCTTGATGTCATCATCGTACCGCTTGTTGCATTCGATGCCTCGCTCAATCGTATTGGCATGGGCGGTGGCTATTACGACAGGACATTCGGTTATGCGCGTTCTTTCAGGCGATGGAAGCGTCCCTTGCTGATCGGTGTTGCGCACCACTTCCAGCAGGTTGAAAAGATCGAGGCTTCTGACTGGGATGTACGACTCGATTGCGTGGTCACTGAAGAAGGCCTTCACGTATAAACCGGTATCGGGATGACCCGGTGTCAGAGATCATTTTCTTGCCAGAAAATAATCTCTGACACCGCATGATTGATCCTCTTTCAACCAGCATTGATCCATCGCCATGTACAAGTTTTGCGGAGATACTGGATATGAATGGCGGTCACGACCAGGCAAGAACTTGTATTCATCGACCAGGTATCTGGCAGCTTTTATTCAGTGCTCTCATGACGGATTGTTTTGCATGTCTGTTGGCTGATGAAAGCGAATGCGCATCAGGCTGTATGATGGATAAACATCCTGATCAACAGACAAGCAGTAAAGGTGGATTGATGATTGCACATGCATTGATGGCTTCAAGATCTCTTGTTGTTGATCATGTCTCTTTTTATAAAGACAAACATAACCAATAAAAAACTTGATTAATCATGTTGAACCTAACTACTATTCAGTAGTGCATCGTCACTGACATGTTTTGTTTTCATCCATCAAAGTTCAAAGGGGGCTGATATGGCAATCAAGAAGGCAAAGAAGAAGTCTTCGAAGAAGAAGGCAGCTGCCAAGAAAAAGGTAGCCGTCAAAAAGAAAGTAGCAGCAACCAAGAAGAAGGTTGCTAAAAAGAAAGTAGCCAAGAAAAAGGCAGCAGCCAAAAAGAAGGTCGCGAAGAAAAAAGCAGCCAAGAAAAAAGTCGCTAAAAAGAAAGTAGCCAAGAAAAAGGCAGCGGCTAAAAAGAAGGTCGCGAAGAAAAAAGTCGCTAAAAAGAAAGCGGCCAGGAAAAAGGCTGCTCGCAAGAAGAGATAATCTTCATTGCTTCGTCTATAAAAAACAGGGCCCTTTGCGGGCCCTGTTTTTTTATGGGGTAATGGATCGCATCAGGTTTTATTCGGTACCGCGAAGAAATGGTAGGCGGGATTGTCCGTCTCTTCCCAGTAACGGTAGCCAAGCTTGTCCATCTGCGATGTGAAGTCACGCTTGTCTTCATCCGGTAACTGGATGCCGATCAATACCCTGCCATAGGCCGCGCCGTGATTGCGGTAGTGGAACAGGCTGATGTTCCAGCGTTTGCCTACGCGCGAGAGGAAATTCAAGAGTGCACCCGGGCGTTCCGGAAACTGGAAGCGGAAGAGTTTCTCATTGAGTGCCTCGGGTGTATGCCCGCCCACCATGTAGCGGATGTGCAGCTTCGCTGTTTCGTTGTCGGTCAGGTCAGTGACTCCGTAACCGGCCTCGCCGAGTTCACTGATCAGTCGTTCTCTTTCCTGGACCCCTTCTGCAACCTCGATGCCGCAGAAGACATAGGCGTCCTTGCTGTCGGCATAACGGTAGTTGAATTCCGTGATGCTGCGCTTGCCGAGCAGGCGGCAGAATTTCTGGAAGCTGCCCGGTACTTCCGGGATCATGACGGCAAGCAGTGCTTCGCGCATCTCCCCGATCTCGGCGCGTTCCGCAACATGGCGCAGTCGATCGAAGTTCATGTTGGCGCCGCTGACGATCGCGATCATTTGTTCATCATGCAGGTCATACTTTGCGACGTACTTCTTCATGCCGGCGATGGCCAGTGCACCTGCTGGTTCGGCGATCGAGCGCGTATCCTCGAAGATATCCTTGATGGCTGCACAGATCTCGTCTGTCTTGACGAGTATCACTTCATCGACGGTCTTTCGTGCGACACGAAAGGTCTCCTTGCCGATCTGCTTGACCGCAACACCGTCAGCGAAAAGCCCTGTCTGCTTGAGTATCACCCTGCGTTTTGCAGCGAGTGCGCGTTCGAGCGTCGGTGAATCTTCCGGCTCGACACCGATGATGCGCGTGTTCGGACAGATCGACTTGATGTAGGCGGAAACGCCTGCAATGAGTCCGCCGCCGCCAACAGGCACGAAGACGCTGTGTATGGGGTCCTGGTGCTGGCGCAGGATCTCGACACCGATGGTGCCCTGGCCTGCAATCACGTCCGGGTCGTCGAAAGGGTGGATGAAGCTGAGCTGCTTCTGTTCAGCCAGCTTGATCGCCTGGGCGTAAGCTTCGTCATAGGAGTCGCCATGCAGAACAGCTTTTGCACCATGCATCCTGACGGCCTCGACCTTGATCGGCGGAGTCGTGCGCGGCATGACGATGGTTGCCGGGATGCCCATGCGGCGTGCTGCAAGCGCCACGCCCTGCGCATGGTTGCCTGCGGATGCGGCTATGACGCCCTTGTTGCGCAGTTCCTCGGGCATGTTTGCGAGCTTGTTGTAGGCACCGCGCAGCTTGAAAGAGAAGACAGGCTGCAGGTCCTCGCGCTTGAGCCGGACATGGTTGTCCAGCTTCTGCGACAGGCGATGCGCATATTCCAGCGGCGTCTCCTCGGCCACGTCGTAGACGCGTGCACGCAGGATTTTCTCAAGGTATTTCGATGGCATCAGGCTCTCGTCCGGCAGGC
>JARRMW010000002.1:0-137387 GCA_037385685.1 Gammaproteobacteria bacterium | reverse complement strand
TAGAACCAGCCGCTTTTCTGCCCCTCGGTCAGAGAGGTTTCGAACTGCGCGCCATTCTCCTCGAGACGTACCTTCTCCGGTATTTCACCACTGGCGACAGAGACAGATTGCTCCAGTCCCTCGAGTTCACGTACGGGCGTATCGTTTCTCAACAAGATACCTGCGGGTTTCAGTAAATTTTCGAGAACACCGATGATCTGTTTCAGCACCGTCTCCATGCCGGCTGTCGTGATCTGAAGGCTCAGGTAGTCGCCGAACCGGTCGACGACGAGACCGGGAAGCAGATCACTTTCTCCATAGACGAGCCTGTAACAGCGGTTGTTAAAAAGACGCTCACGCAGCGCGAGCGCATTGCTGATGCGTTTGGTCAACAGCGCTTCATCCAGGGTCTCGGTCGGATGCCTCGATATCACACGTGCGCTGATCAGTGAACGCGGATTGACGTAGGCATGCGCGATCCATTTGTTACGGTGGCTGTGCACGGCAACAAGCTCTCCCGGAGAGAACTGTTTTAATGGGGTTTCACGGGTATCGATCTCGTTGCTGTAGATCCAGAGATGGCCGGCAAGAACCCGGCGTTCCTGGTCTTTGCGCAGCTTTAGTGTGGGTAATTTCATGCCTGTCTGTATTAGCCTTTTCAGTAAAAGAGACAACGGTTCCAATGCCATGACAACGCAGCAACATGCCAACCGCCTGATCGAGGCGACAAGCCCCTACTTGCAGCAGCACGCACATAACCCCGTCGACTGGTGGCCATGGTGTGATGAGGCGCTCGAACTGGCGCGAACCGCAAAAAAGCCCATTCTACTCTCTATTGGTTACTCCGCGTGTCACTGGTGTCATGTCATGGCGCACGAATCTTTCGAGGATCCCGAAACGGCAGAACTCATGAACCGGCTCTTCGTGAATATCAAGGTCGATCGTGAGGAGCGTCCAGATCTTGACAAGATCTACCAGAGTGCACACCAGCTGCTGAGCCAGCGTGCCGGCGGCTGGCCGCTGACGGTCTTTCTGACACCTGACGACCAGATGCCATTCTTTGCCGGCACCTACTTCCCGAAGGAGCCAAGACATGGGCTGCTCTCGTTCAGGGATCTCATGCACCGCGTATATGACGCCTGGATCGAGCAACAGGATGCGATCAGGCAACAGAATCTCTCCGTCGGAGATGCACTCAAGCGTATCGACGGAGGTGGTGAACCCGTTGCCGTGCTTGATGATTCCCTCATCGAGGCTGCACGTGAACAACTTGCGCAGCTCTTCGACAGGCAGAAGGGTGGGTTCGGTAAGGCACCGAAGTTCCCGCATCCCGCCAATCTCGACTTTCTTCTGCACTACTGGGCCGGCAATCGCGATGACAAGCAGGCAGCCGAGATGGCGCTGTTCACGCTCTACCAGATGGGGCGTGGCGGACTCTATGACCAGCTCGGTGGCGGCTTCTGTCGCTACTCGGTGGATGACGACTGGATGATCCCGCACTTCGAGAAGATGCTGTATGACAACGGGCCCTTGCTGGCACTCAATGCGGATGCATACCAGGTCACAGGCGACCGGTTTTTTGCAGACATCTGCCATCAGACGGCCGGATGGGTCATGCGCGAGATGCAATCACCGTCGGGGGGGTACTACTCGACACTGGATGCGGACTCGGAAGGCGAGGAGGGCAAGTTCTACGTCTGGACGCCAGACGAAGTCCGTGGCCTGCTCGACGAGAGAGAGTTCGAACTTGTTTCGAGGCTCTATGGCCTCGATCGTGAACCCAACTTCGAGGGGCAGTGGCACCTGCATACCTTCGGTGATCCGGAATCGATCGCGCAAACCGCCGGACTGTCAGAGGCTGCCTTCATCGAGACGCTGGCGTCAGCGCGGGCCAGGCTCTTCAACGCACGCGAACAGCGAATCAGGCCCGGGCGTGACGAGAAGATTCTGACGAGCTGGAATGCGCTCATGATCCGAGGGATGGCTAGGGCGGGGCGTATTCTTGGCGAACCCGGGTGGGTCGATTCCGCAGAAAAGGCGCTTGATTTCATCCGTTCGACCCTCTGGCGAGATGGTCGCCTGCTTGCAACCTTCAAGGACGGCAAGGCGCATCTCAATGCCTATCTCGATGATTATGCCTACCTTGTTGATGCAATCCTGGAATTGTTGCAATCACGCTGGAGCGATGAGGCACTTGCTTTCGCCATCGACCTGGCAGACAGGCTGCTGGAGCACTTCGAGGACGAGCAGCAGGGTGGCTTTTACTTTACATCGGACGATCACGAGCAGCTGATCCAGCGGCCAAAACCGATGAGTGACGACGCCATGCCGTCAGGCAACGGCATTGCTGCATGTGCTTTGCAGAGGCTCGGCTATCTGCTCGGTGAACTCAATTATCTCGATGCGGCAGAGAAAACGCTGCGTAGTGCCTGGCAACGGATTGCAAGCATGCCACATGCGCATGGCGCCCTGCTGATCGCGCTCCAGGAACAGCTTGAACCGCCGGAGATCCTGGTTGCCCGCGGAGACCGGGCGGCGCTTGCTGCATGGCAGGCCGAGATGGCCAGTGGCTACAGCCCCGGCCGTCTGTGCTATGCCGTCCCTGCGAATGCCGGGCGGCACGAGGCACTCTCCTCCAGGGCGCCCATGAAACATGCGGTTGTCTACCGCTGCAAGGGGATGACCTGCTCGCAACCGGAGCCGATCTGAGGAGGAGCCTGATACCGACCTCATCTGCACTGCTGCCTGTGGGGTGAGGGGTGAGACAAGCAGTTCCAGAACAATCTCGCACCGATCAATGCAGCACGTGTGGCAGCGCTCCCCTGGTCGGCTGATTCAGACAGGAGTATCAGCGTCCTCTGGAGTCGTTCAGGCTCTCAGTGAGTCGTTCAGGTGCGGCTTGATGATCCTGAGCATCTCCGGATGCAGCTTGACGCCGGCAGCGACAACATTGCCGGTTTCGAAATAGCGGTCTCCACCACTGATGTCTGTGACCATGCCGCCGGCTTCCCTGACAAGCAGGGCGCCAGCTGCAAAATCCCATTCAGAGAGTCCCAGTTCCCAGAAGCCATCGATACGGCCCGCTGCCAGCCAGGCGAAATCGAGCGCGGCGGAACCGGGCCGACGTACACCCGCACTGTCGACGATCAGATCCTGCATCATGCCGAAATAGGCTTCCTTGTGACGCAGGTCGCGAAACGGAATGCCGGTGCCGAGCAGCGCACCCTGCATGCCCTTGCGGGCGGTGACGCGAATTCGCCTGTCGTTGAGATAGGCGCCCTCACCGCGCGTTGCGTGAAAGAGCTCTTCACGAACCGGATCGTAGACTACTCCGCACAGCAGCTGGCCCTTTTCCCGCAAAGCAATCGAGACCGCGAACTGGGGAAAGCCGTGCAGGTAGTTCGTGGTTCCGTCGAGCGGGTCGATAACCCACTGGTAGGCGTTGCCGTCGTGCTCACCGCTTTCCTCGGCGAGGATCGCATGCTTCGGATAGGCCTTGCTGATCGTGTGGATGACCGCCTCTTCAGCAGCACGGTCGACGTCGCTGACAAAGTCATTGCGGGACTTGGTCTCGATCTTCAGTGAGTCGAGGCGGTCGAGGTAGCGCATCAGGATTCTGCCGCCATCACGGGCTGCGCGGATGGCGATGTTGGTCATTGGGTGCATGGCGGGAGCGGCTTGCAGAGTGTTAGTCGAATCAATCCGCTAGAATACCATTTTTTGGATAGTTCCTGATTGCCAAATGCTGTCACGCATTCGTATCGTTCTCGTCAATACATCCCATCCCGGCAATATCGGTGCAGTCGCGCGGGCCATGAAAAACATGTCCCTTGATGACCTGGTGCTCGTCGATCCGGTGCGCTATCCGGAAGAGGCAGACGTGGCTTTCAGTCGCGCATCAGGGGCGCATGACCTGTTGTCGGCATCGCGCAAGGTCGAGACGCTCGCCGAGGCGATCGAGGATTGCCATCTCGTGATCGGGACTAGCGCACGCCAGCGTACGGTCCGATGGCCGGTCGTCGATCCGCGAGAATGCGCGTCCCTTGCAAGGGAGCGTGCTGCAACGGGCCAGCAGGTGGCTATCCTGTTCGGGAGGGAGCGTTCCGGGTTGACCAATGATGAACTCGCGCTGTGCCACTACCTCGTTCAGATCCCGACGAACCCCGAGTACAGCTCGCTGAATGTTGCCATGGCAGCACAGGTGATTGCTTATGAACTCATGATGGCGAGCCTCTCGGAGGAGCGCCCGTCGGCAGAGCAACGGGAGATGATCACGGCAGGACAGTTCGAGGGATTCGTCCGGCATCTCGAGGAGACCATGGGTGTGATCGGCTTCACGGATGAGCGCAGTTCGGACAAGCTCGTGCGACGCCTTCGGCGCCTCTTCCTGCGCGCTGAAATGGAACCCGACGAGATGAACATCCTGCGCGGTATCTTCAAGGCGTCACAGGAACATCGCGTACGCACACCCCGCAAGTCGGGAAATGACTGACCAGGAGGCCCACGGGACTTTTACCGAGCCCTTTCCCGTGCTTTTCCGGGACGAGGACTTCATTGCAATCCACAAGCCGCCCGGGCTTCTCGTACATCGATCCTGGATCTCGGAAGACCGGGTGTTCCTGCTGCAAATGCTGCGTGACCAGGTCGGCAAGCGGGTCTATCCGGTACACCGGCTTGATCGCGCGACCTCGGGCATCATCCTGTTCGCATTCTCGTCGCAAGCAGCCAGCGCATTGCAACAGGAGTTGGAGAAGAGCAGGACCGTCAAGCTCTACCATGCTGTGGTGCGTGGCTGGGTCCACGAGGAGGGCGAGATCGACCACCCGCTGCGTGACAGGGACGAGGAGGGCAGCGAGCCGAAAGCGGCCCTGACACGTTATCGTCCGCTCGCAACCGTCGAGTTGCCCCATGCCGTTGGCCGCTACAGCACCGCCCGCTATTCGCTCGTCGAGGCACAACCACTGACTGGCCGGCGGCAGCAGATTCGCAAGCACATGAAGCACATCGCCCACCCGGTCATCGGCGATACAACCCATGGACGAGGCGAGCACAATCGCTTTTTTCGGCAAAACTTCGACTGCCAGCGGCTGCTGCTGCAGGCACGTGAACTCTGTTTCAGTCACCCACGCAGTGGCGACGAGGTCAGGATCCGCGCAGCCGCCGAACCGGGCTGGGATGCTGTCATCACAAAGCTCGGCTGGAGCGACCGGGATGCCTGAGCCTATCCCATGCCCGCTGTGTGGCTGCGGGCAGACACGTCATTTTCACACCGACGGCAGGCGTGAGTATCACAGGTGCAGCGTTTGTGACCTGGTCTTCGTTCCCTCAGACTTTTTTGTATCCCGGGAGGAAGAGAAAGACCTCTACGACATGCATGAAAACGACCCGCAGGACATGGCCTACCGCCAGTTTCTGTCACGTCTGTTCGATCCGATGCAGGAACGAATACCACAGCATGCCAGCGGCCTTGATTTCGGCTCCGGTCCCGGGCCGACCCTGTCACGGATGTTCGAGGAGCAGGGACATCGCGTCCGTCTCTACGATCCTTTCTATGCGCCCGATGCGAGTGCTCTGCATGGACACTACGATTTCATTACTGCGACCGAGGTCGCCGAGCACTTGCACCAGCCCGCATTCGAACTCGAGCGCCTCTGGTCCTTGCTGCGGCCCGCCGGCTGGCTTGGCATCATGACGAGGCGCTTCAACCCCAAACTGTATTTTCCCGACTGGCACTACAAGAACGACCCGACGCATGTCATCTTTTTCAGCGACCTCACATTTGAATGGCTGGCGAATCAATGGGAAACGACCGTCTCTTTTCATGGTGCTGACGTCGTGCTGCTGCAGAAACCCCCAAAAAACACGTGAGGCAAGCGATTCCCGCAGGCGTTATCATTAAACGTCTTGAATCATATCGACAGGGACAAGAGGCGTGTTTCGAAAAATCCGGGAAGAAATCGAGGTCGTTTTTGAGCGTGACCCTGCCGCGCGCAGCGCCTTCGAGGTCATCACAACCTACCCCGGCTTTCATGCCGTGCTATTCCACCGCGCAGCGCACTGGCTCTGGAATCTCGGGCTCAAGTGGCTGGCGCGCGTTCTCTCGAACATTTCCCGCCTGCTGACTGGCATCGAGATCCACCCGGGTGCTTCCATCGGCTGCCGCTTCTTCATCGATCACGGGATGGGGGTCGTCATCGGCGAAACTGCGGTGATCGGAGACGATTGCACGCTTTATCATGGTGTGACGCTCGGTGGTACGAGCTGGCAGAAAGGCAAACGTCACCCGACCCTCGCTGATGGTGTCGTCGTCGGTGCCGGCGCCAAGGTGCTTGGCCCGATCAACATCGGTGCCGGAGCACGCATCGGTTCCAATGCGGTCGTCGTCAAGGATGTCCCTGCCGGGATGACGGCTGTCGGGGTTCCCGGTCGACTCATCCAGCAGAAGAAAGAGGTCGACACCGGCCATCGCAAGGAGATTGCCGAAAAAATGGGTTTCGACGCCTACGGTGTCAGCCAGGATGCACCCGATCCGGTTGCGCATGCCATCAACTGCATGCTCGATCACATTCATGTCGTGGATGCGCGTATGGAAAAGATGTGCAAAGCATTGAAAAAGCTGGGAATTGAGGATCAGGAAGCGATCGAGAAACTCGAATCCTGCGAGATCATCTCGACCGCCGATGAACTCGAGAAAATCTCAAATGGCGAATCCACAGAAAAATAGTCGGAAAACCCCTTATTTACTGTCCTTGTAATTCTTGACTAAATTACTAAGTAATGTATATTCGCAGCCCGAACAGTAAATCGTGGCCTGTACGTTACAGCGCACTCAGTCCAGCAGGTGGTAGTGACAATATATGAAAACGCCAATCTATCTTGACTATTCCGCGACGACCCCGGTAGACCCGCGCGTCGCAGACGAGATGTGCAAGTATCTCAAGCCGGACGGGATTTTTGGCAATCCCGCATCCCGTTCGCATGCCTTTGGATGGGCGGCAGAAGAAGCTGTCGAGCGTGCCAGGCAGGATGTTGCCGATCTCATCAATGCCGATTCAAAAGAGATCGTCTGGACTTCCGGCGCAACAGAATCAGACAATCTTGCCATCAAGGGCGCTGCCCACTTCTACAACAAGCGTGGCAAGCACATCATTACGCTTAAAACCGAGCACAAGGCTGTGCTGGATACCTGCCGTCACCTGGAGCGTGAGGGTTATGAGGTCACGTACCTCGACCCCGAGCCCAGCGGCCTGGTTGATCTCGACAAGTTCCGCGAGGCAATCCGCGAGGACACCATTCTTGCCTCGATCATGCACGTCAACAACGAGATCGGCGTGATCCAGGACATCAAAACAATCGGGGAGATCTGTCGTGAGAACAAGGTGCTGTTTCACGTCGATGCTGCCCAGAGCCCTGGCAAGGTGCCGATCGATCTGCAGGAGATGCCGGTCGATTTGATGAGCTTCTCCGCACACAAAATCTACGGACCCAAGGGTGTTGGTGCACTCTACGTGAGGCGCAAGCCGCGTGTGCGCATAGAAGCACAGATGCACGGCGGCGGCCACGAGCGGGGCATGCGGTCCGGTACCCTGCCGACACACCAGATCGTCGGTATGGGGATGGCTTTCCGTCTGGCCAGGGAAGAGATGGCAAAAGACAACGAGCGACTTCTCGAGCTGCGCAACCGTCTCTGGGACGGCCTGAAAGACATGGAGGAAGTCTACCTTAACGGTGACCTCGATCAGCGCATTGCTGGCAATCTCAACATCAGCTTCAATTATGTCGAGGGCGAGAGCCTCATGATGGCTCTCAAGGACATGGCCGTCTCCTCGGGGTCGGCCTGTACCTCGGCTTCACTCGAGCCCAGCTACGTGCTGCGCGCACTGGGTCGTGATGATGAGCTTGCACACAGCTCCATCCGTTTCAGTATCGGACGTTTCACGACACCGGAGGAGATTGACTATGTCATCAAGCAGACACGCGAACAGGTCGAGCGTCTGCGTGAACTCTCTCCGTTGTGGGACATGTTTAAAGAAGGCATCGATCTGAAGTCCATCGAATGGGCTGCACACTAAACACAGAGGTATGAACCATGGCATACAGTGACAAGGTTATCGATCATTACGAACATCCGCGTAACGTTGGCGTTCTAGACAAGGATGCAACCAATGTCGGCACGGGCATGGTCGGCGCGCCGGCTTGCGGGGACGTCATGCGCCTGCAAATTCAGGTCAACGACGACGGCATCATCGAGGATGCCAAGTTCAAGACCTACGGTTGCGGTTCCGCCATCGCATCCAGCAGCCTGCTGACAGAATGGGTCAAGGGCAAGTCGCTGGATGAGGCGAAGCAGATCAAGAACACCGATATCGCCGAAGAGCTCGCACTGCCACCCGTCAAGGTGCATTGTTCCGTGCTCGCCGAAGATGCGATCCGTGCCGCGATCAGCGATTACCAGTCCAAGCGGGACAGCTGATTCATGGCAATCACGCTGACAGAGGCGGCAGCTGACCGGATGTCCTCTTTCCTTGCCAACCGCGGCAAGGGAATTGGCGTCCGTCTGGCTGTGAAGACCTCGGGCTGCTCCGGAATGGCCTATGTCATGGAGTTCGTCGACGACCTCAACGATGATGACCAGGTGTTCGAGGAGAGAGGTGTCAAGGTCATCATCGATCCAAAAAGCCTTGTCTACCTTGAGGGTACCGAAGTTGATTATGGCAAGGAGGGATTGAACGAGGGCTTCAAGTTCAATAACCCGAATGCCAAGAACGAATGTGGTTGCGGCGAAAGCTTCACCGTCTGATTCCGATCCTCCCTGTCGTTCGGCAGAAAAAGCCTGAATACGCCAACTGGTCATTGCGAAGGAGCGAAGCGACTGTGGCAATCCCGACGTCCGTTGGTGAAAAAAAGACCGGGATCGCCACGTCGGCCTGCAGCCTTCTCGCGATGACATCCTTGGTAATTCATGCACATAGCGAACTTTGATATGCTGGATCTGTCGAAAAACTTCTTCGAACTCTTCGCTCTGCCTGTCTCCTACACCATTGATAACTCCGCCTTGCGCGAGCGCTATCGGGAGCTGCAGCGAAGCGTACATCCCGATCGCTATGCCAATGCATCACAGCAGGAGCAGCGACTGGCGATGCAGGGGTCTACCTTTATCAATGAGGCTTTCGAAACGCTAAGTGACCCGCTGGGACGTGCACAATACATGCTGCGTCTGCATGGGGTTGATATTGATTCGGACAACGAGACAACTAAAGATACGGCTTTTCTCATGGAACAGCTCGAATTACGCGAGGCCCTCTCGGAAATCAGGCACCAGGCAGATCCGCTGGGTGCGATCGCAGATTTTCTCGATACTGTCACGGGTAAACTCAACCGGATGATCAGCGACATGGCGACGGATTTCGAAACCCCCTCTCCCGACAGACTCGACGCGATTCGCGAGCGAGTTCGCAAGATGCAGTTTCTAAGAAAACTGCACCAGGAGGCCGAGTCGCTCGAGGCTGAACTCGAAGAGGAGCTGCTCTGATGGCGCTGTTACAGATTGCAGAGCCTGGCCAGGCCGCTGCCCCGCACGAACACAAGCTTGCTGCAGGTATCGACCTCGGCACGACAAATTCACTGGTTGCTTCCGTACGCAGTGGCACACCGGAGACGCTGCCGGACGAGAAGGGCGAGCACATTCTGCCGTCCGTAGTGGCCTACACCGAATCCGGTGTTCTCGTAGGAAGCGAAGCGCTTGCCAATGCGCATGGAGATGCACTCAACACCATCAGTTCGGTCAAGCGTCTCATGGGGCGCGGTGTCGAAGACCTGCAGTTACTGGGTGACGAGCTACCCTACGACTTCGCGCAGACCGACTCCCGGGTTCCGCGGATTCGAACTCGTGCCGGCGACGTGAGTCCTGTCGAGGTTTCCGCCGAAATCCTCAAGTTACTCGGCAAGCGCGCCGAGTCGGCACTTGGTGGTGAACTGACAGGCGTGGTGGTCACTGTGCCTGCCTATTTCGACGATGCCCAGCGCCAGGCAACGAAAGATGCGGCAACGCTGGCCGGACTCAGGGTTTTTCGCCTGCTCAACGAGCCGACGGCCGCGGCGATTGCTTACGGGCTCGACAAGGGAGCTGACGGTATTCATGCCATTTACGACCTCGGGGGAGGGACCTTCGACATCTCCATCCTGCGTCTGAACCGCGGTGTCTTCGAGGTGATGTCGACAGGCGGCGATTCTGCTCTCGGTGGTGATGATTTTGACCGCGCAATTGCAGAGTGGGTCATGCAGCAGGCCGGTATCGAGAGGCCTGACTCCACGGTGCAGACAGCGCTCATGCGTGCTGCCCGTCGTGCCAAGGAGACGTTGACCACGCAGCAGGTCACCGAGATCGAGCTGGCGGATCCTGCCTGGAAAGGCACACTCGATCTCGACACCTTCAACGGTCTGATCGATGGTCTTGTCCGAAAGACGATCTCTGCCTGTCGCCGGGCGCTGCGCGATGCCGGCATCACGGCCGACGAGGTAGAAGATGTGGTCATGGTCGGTGGCTCCACGCGTGTGCCGCGCGTGCGTGAACGTGTCGCTGAATTCTTCGGCCGCGAGCCGCTTGTCGATATTGACCCCGATCGCGTCGTCGCAATCGGTGCAGCGATCCAGGCCGATATCCTGGCCGGTAACAAGCCCGACGAGGAGATGCTGTTACTCGATGTGAATCCCCTGTCGCTCGGTATCGAGACCATGGGCGGGCTCGTCGAGAAGATCATACCGCGCAATACGACGATTCCGGTTGCGCGGGCACAGGAGTTTACGACCTTCAAGGATGGTCAGACTGCGATGGCGATCCACGTGGTGCAGGGCGAACGCGAGCTCGTCGATGATTGCCGCTCGCTGGCGCGCTTCGAATTACGGGGCATTCCGCCGATGGTTGCGGGTGCTGCACGTATCCGCGTGACCTACCGTATCGATGCAGATGGTCTGCTGGAAGTCGAGGCCGAGGAGCAGACACAGGGCGTGCGAGCAAGTATCGAGGTCAAGCCATCCTACGGCCTCTCCGACAACGAGATTGCCGATATGCTGCGCTCCTCTGTTGAACATGCGCATGATGACATGGAGGCACGCAAGCTGCGTGAACAACAGGTCGAGGGTGAGCGCGTCATTGAGGCGCTGGTTGCAGCGCTTGATGCGGATGGTGAGGAATTGTTGAAACCTGAGGAGAGAAGCAGGATCGATGCCGAACTTGCAAGTTTCCGGAACCTGGTTGCCGGTACGGATGCCAATGCGATCGAGCAGGGCATCAAGACACTCGAGAAAGCCTGTGACTTTTACGTGGAACGCCGGATGAATTCCAATATCCGCAGGGCGATGGCAGGCCACTCGGTCAATGAATTTGAACAGGAGGCAGAGTAATGCCACAGTTGATTTTTCTTCCCCATGAAGAGCTTTGTCCGGAAGGAAAGGTTATCGAGGCCGAGCCGGGTACCACGATTTGCGACGCAGCACTTGCCCATGGCATCGAGATCGAGCATGCCTGCGAGAAATCCTGTGCCTGTACGACCTGTCATGTCATCGTGCGCGAAGGTTTCGATTCGCTCAACGAGGCTGATGATGTCGAGGAAGACATGCTCGACAAGGCCTGGGGGCTGGAGCCCGAATCCCGTCTGAGTTGCCAGGCAGTGGTCGACGAAGAGGATCTCGTGATCGAAATCCCGAAATACACCATCAACATGGTTTCTGAACACCACTGAGGAGAGAGAACATGGCCCTGAACTGGACAGATACGATCGATATTGCTATCGAGCTCGATGAGGCCCATCCCGATGTCGATCCCAGGTATATCAATTTCGTAGATCTCATGAACTGGGTGATGGAACTGCCTGGCTTCGAGGGAGAGAAAGAACATTGCGGCGAGAAAATCCTCGAGGCAATCCAGCTGGCCTGGATCGAGGAGCGCGAGTGATTCGACTTGTCGTGCTGTTGTTGCTGGCAACCACATTCATGGCCGGTTGCAAGAGCACGGGGATGCAGAAGCCGGATCCACTGCCGTCTGGATGGAGTCAATGCCCCGCAGAAAGGCCGCAAGTCTGCACACGCATATACCGTCCTGTCTGCGCATGGCTGCCCGACAGCGGAGAGTGGAAAACATTAGCCAGTGATTGCACGGCATGCGCCGACAGCCGGGTCGCAGGCTATATTCCTGGCAAGTGCAATTGACCTGATCTTTCGTGCTTTGCAGGGGAGTCACCCCTGTACCGCGTGGAAAACGGCCGCCATGGCCGTTTTTGTCTGTTCAGCAGGGTGGACTTAACCGGCGTATCTGTTCTGTAACCTGCCGATCCCCTCGATCACGATCTCGATCGTCTGGCCCGGTTCCATATCGCTTGCGCCCAGCGAGGTTCCGCAAGCGATGACATCTCCCGGGAGCAGGGTCACTTCACGCGAGATCATGCTGACGATTTGTCGCGGGCCGAAGATCATGTCCGAAACCGGATAATCCTGCAGGATCACACCATCGAGGACTCCCTGAACCCTGAGATTGTCGGGATCGATCCCTGTTGCGATCACAGGACCGATCGGCCCGAAACTCCTGTAACTCTTTGCGCGGCACCAGTGCGTGAATCCCTTTTCCTCGAACAGGGTTTCGGGAGCCGTTACGTCGTTGACGCAGGTATAGCCGAAGATATAGTCATCGACCTCTTCCGTGGAGACGTCGAAGCACTCACTGCCGATGACAATACCGAGTTCCGCTTCGAATTTGACCTTGCCCCTGAAGGAAGGAGGGCGGGTGATCTCCCTGCCGCTGGCAATGACGCAGCTTGGCAGCTTCACAAACCAGAGTGGGAACTGCGGCGTAAAGTTGTTCTCGGCGATGCGGCGCTGTTCGAGATTGTTCCACAGACCGAGAAACTGTCGCGGCTCCACCGGGGGGAGAAGCGTTGCTGATACCAGCGGGATGGTTTCTGCAGTGACCTCGGGAGAGGTGAGCATGTCTCCTGCACAGAGCCGAATCGTGTCCCCTTCGACGAGGCCGAAGCGAGGCTGCTGATCATGGAGGATGCGTATCCATCTGGACATGGGGACTCCTTGTTGTTTTCCAGGCTGCCTGATTATGGATGAAAAACCTGTTTGCCGTCAGCAGGCTGCAACGAAAAAACGGAGGCCCTGGCCTCCGTTTTATTCCTTCCCGGGGACTGCTGGGTCAGCTGGTTGCTGATGCGGACTCCTTGTCACGCTCGATAAGCGCGTAGGCGGAATGATTGTGAATTGATTCGAAATTTTCGGCTTCGACCGTGTATGCCTTGATGCGCTCGTCATCGTTGAGTCTGCCGGCAACATCGCGCACCATGTCCTCGACGAACTTCGGGTTGTTGTAGGCGCGCTCGGTGACGAATTTTTCATCCGGGCGCTTGAGAAGGCCGTAGACTTCGCTGGAAGCCTCCTGCTCGACAAGGTCGATGATGTCCTCGATCCAGACAAAATCCTGTGCGCGGACAGTCACGGTGACATGTGATCGCTGGTTGTGGGCACCGTAGTCGGAGATCTTCTTGGAACAGGGGCAAAGACTGGTCACGGGGACGATCACGCGTGTGAACATCTCTGGCTTGCCTTCGCGTATCTCGCCGATCAGCGTGACCTCGTAATCCATGAGGCTCTGGACACCTGTTACCGGCGCCCGCTTGTTGACGAAAAAGGGGAACGACATTTCAATATGGCCGACTTCCGATTCCAGCAATCCTGCCATTTCCGCAAGCATGTCCTTGAAGGAAGAGACGGTGATCTCGCGTTCATGGTTGTTCAGAATCGCAACAAAGCGCGACATGTGTGTGCCCTTGAAGTTGTGGGGCAGATAGACATACATGTTGAACGTGGCGACAGTATGCTGTTCGCCCTCGCTGCGGTCACGCACGCGGACAGGATGGCGGATGTCCTTGATGCCAACCTTGTTGATGGCGATCTGGCGCGTATCTGCACTGCCCTGGACGTCCTCGATCTCGCAGGACGGGCAGGTGTCTGCAGCTTTGATCACTGTACTCATGTCACCTACAGGCGCATTGCCTGAATGCTTGTAAGGGCCGCTAATTCTACCCTGAATCCGGCCCTGTGTCAGTTCAGGTAGGTTGCGGCGCCATTGAAATTTCTGCGCCAGTAGTGGTCGGTGATGCTGCTCGTGCTGACACGTTTTCCGGAACTGGGTGCATGCACGAAACGGGTCGAGTCGATCATGATGCCGACATGACTGGTGGTTGCGCCGGTGTTGAAGAAGACGAGGTCCCCAGGCTGGAGTCGTGAGCGTGAGACACGCCTGGCGGAGCTTTTCTGGGCAGATGAGACACGGGGAACATCAATACCCGCTTTTTTGTGCGTGTAATAGACCAGACCACTGCAGTCGAAGCCGTCCGGGGCTGCACCACCATAGCGGTAGGGTGTGCCGATCTGTGAAAGCGCATTGGTCACGATTTCCAGTCGCTGCCCGCTGACGTCACGGCTGCCGCCGCATGCACTCAACAACAGCATGAGACCTGTTGCGATCGCCAATTTTGCGAGAGATCCTGATCCGGACATTGTCATCCCCCTTGTCGAAGCCTGTGGTTCTGGATATATGATCAGACCAGACTATAGGGAATTCTGTCACGAATTCATTGAAAGTCAAGCAGTTGCAGAGATTATCTTCAATTTCTATCAGCTTGTGCGGCTCAGGATCGACTGACCGATTGCATGCAAGGGGGATGCGGCATCACCCATCACCTCGATGCTCTTGAGGGCATCCTGACAGAGTTGCCGGGCTTTTTCCCGCGACTCTGAGAGCCCGAGAAGGCTCGGGTAGGTGGTTTTTTCCTGGGCAGCATCTTTTCCCTGTGTTTTTCCAAGCGTCTCGGTATCGCTCGTGACATCAAGAATGTCATCAACGATCTGGAAGGCAAGGCCCACGCATTTGGCGTAGTGGTCCAGCAGGTTGATCTTTTCCTCGTCCTCACTGGCGCTGATGGCCCCGAGCAGGACGCTGGCGCGGATCAGTGCGCCTGTCTTGAGGATATGGAGGTTTTCGAGCTCCGGGATGGTCAGCGATTCGCCTGTCGATGCAAGATCGATGGCCTGGCCGCCTGCCATGCCATGGGAGCCGGATGCGTTTGCAAGCACGCTGATCATGCGGACCGTCTTGCTGTCACTCGCCTTGCTCCTGCACAGCGTCTCGAAAGCGAGAGACTGCAGGGCATCACCTGCGAGGATTGCCATCGCTTCGCCGAATTCCACATGGCATGTCGGCCGACCGCGTCGGAGCTCGTCGTCGTCCATCGCGGGAAGGTCATCATGGATCAGGGAATAGGCATGGATGTATTCAAGCGCGCAAGCCTGCTCGTCGAGATCATCGACACTGGCTCCGAGAGCGTGGCCTGCTGCATAGACGAGCAGGGGACGGATACGCTTGCCCGGTGCCATCACGGAGTAGTGCATTGCCTGATGGAGTTCCACTGGGAGACGGTCGGTTTGCGGAAGGTTTTCGAGCAATTTCTCCTCGATCCTCTTCTGGCAATCGACGAGAAAGGTGTTTTCGCTAATCACCCTGGAACGGCTCCAGTTCTGCATCCGGTGACTTGGCTGTGAGAATCTCGATTTTCTGTTCGGCTGCTTTCAATGCCTGCTGGCAGATGCGAGTCAGCGCTACGCCGCGTTCAAAGGATGTCAGTGATTCTTCGAGGCTGAGTTCTCCTTTTTCCATGGTTTCGACAAGGCTTTCCAGTTCGCTCAATGCCTCTTCGAATGGAATCTCTTCCTGTTTCGCTTTCTTCACCACCTCTTGCTCTCCGCCTGATTTGCTGCGTCTCTCTTCACCGGTGTATAGTCCGCCATGTTACATGAAATCCGGTTCCTGTTGATGATGAAAAGGCCCATTTCCCTGCTGCTTTTCCTGCTGATTGCGGGCAACGCCGCTGCAAGCGACCCTTTCGACAGAATCGATGGAGTGGTTGATCCACAAGAGTTTGACTACGACGAAAGCGTGGGTGGCAAATGGAAAGAGCAGGTCTCGTCGGTTCCGCCCGTTTCACTCGATGCGCTGATGCAAATGCAGATCGATCATGGCCCGCAAGGCGTGGTCTTTTATCTCGACAGCAAGAGCATCCTGATGAACAAGAAAGACAGGATCACCCGTTACTGGCTCGTGGCAAAGAATGGCAACAAGGTTGTCTCGATGAACTTCGAGGCGCTGCGCTGCTCGACGCGTCAATACAAGCAACTGGGCTATGCCCGTCCAGACAGGCCGGCTGACATCCGCTGGAACGACAACGCCAGTTGGCGCAGGATCGGCACAACAAAAACCAGGGATCATCACGCCGAAATCGCTGACACCTACATCTGTGCCGGCTCGACACCAAAAACCTACGAGGGTGTGATGGCTTCCCTGAAGGGTAATTACGACGCTTTCAACCCTTACGCAGAACACACAGACTTCTAGAAATCCGCATTACCCATTCATGAGCAATTACGACTCTTCCGCTATCGAGGTCCTTAGCGGCCTCGAGCCAGTGCGCAAGCGCCCTGGCATGTACACGGACACCACGCGTCCCAATCATCTGGCGCAGGAGGTCGTCGATAACAGTGTCGACGAGGCGATTGCCGGGCACGCAAAACTGATCGAGGTCACTCTCTTCAAGGACCAGTCACTACAGGTGCGTGATGACGGTCGCGGCATGCCGGTGGATATCCACCCGGAAGAGGGGATTCCCGGTGTCGAGGTCATCCTGACGAAGCTGCATGCCGGGGGCAAGTTCTCGAACAAGAACTACCAGTTCTCCGGTGGCCTGCATGGTGTCGGGGTCTCTGTGGTCAATGCGCTGTCGAAACATCTCGAGGTCTGGGTGCGGCGCGATGGCAAGGAATACAACATCGCTTTCGCCAACGGCGAGAAGCGTAGCGACCTGGAAGAGGTCGGTGAAGTGGGAAAGCGCAATACCGGCACCACTGTCAGGTTCTGGCCGGATCCGTCCTTTTTCGATTCGGCAAAATTTTCCGTCAGGCAGCTCGAGCATGTGCTGCGCGCAAAGGCCGTTCTCTGCCCGGGTCTTCGGGTTGTTTTCAAGGATGAAAAAAGCGGAGAGAAAAAGGAGTGGCATTACGAGGATGGCCTGCGTGATTACCTGCTCGATGAGCTGCAGGGCAATCCGATCGTCCCGGAGGAGCCCTTCATCGGCTCCATGTCGGGCAACGATGAGGCTGCCGACTGGGCTGTGGTCTGGCTGACCGAAAGCGGCGAGGCGGTGACGGAAAGCTATGTCAACCTGATTCCAACAGCCCAGGGCGGTACACATGTGAATGGCCTGCGTACAGGCCTGACCGAGGCGGTACGGGAGTTCTGCGAGTTCCGCAATCTTCTCCCGCGTGGCGTCAAACTCTCTCCAGACGATGTCTGGAACAATGTCAGCTACATTCTCTCTGTGAAACTCGGCGATCCGCAGTTCTCGGGTCAGACAAAGGAACGCCTCTCGTCACGCGAATGTGCGCCTTTCGTCTCCGGTGTCGTCAAAGACAGTTTCAGCTTGTGGCTCAACCAGCACACCGAGGCCGGGGAGCAGATTGCGGAACTGGCGATCAGTGCTGCCCAGTCGCGCTTGCGTGCAGGCCGCAAGGTCCAGCGAAAGAAAGTGACACAGGGACCGGCATTGCCCGGCAAGCTGGCCGATTGCACCTCCACGGATCCGAATCTGACCGAGATCTTTCTCGTCGAGGGTGATTCGGCGGGTGGTTCTGCAAAACAGGCGCGTGACAAGGAGTTCCAGGCGATCATGCCGCTGCGGGGCAAGATCCTGAACACCTGGGAAGTCGATCCTGTCGACATCATGGCGTCCCAGGAAGTGCATGACATCTCCGTTGCCCTGGGTATCGAGCCCGGCAGTGATGACCTCTCCAAGCTGCGCTTTGGCAAGGTCTGCATTCTCGCCGACGCGGATTCCGACGGCCTGCACATTGCAACACTGCTGTGCGCGCTCTTTGTGAGGCACTTTCCGAAGCTCGTGAAGGATGGACATGTTTATGTGGCGATGCCACCACTCTACAGGATCGATGTCGGCAAGCAGGTCTTCTACGCGCTCGACGAGGGCGAGAAGCAGGGTGTGCTCGACCGTATCGCTGCCGAGAAAATTCGTGGCAAGGTTGCCATTCAGCGCTTCAAGGGGCTTGGTGAAATGAATCCCAAACAGCTGCGTGAAACGACAATTCACCCTGATACCCGCCGTCTGGTGCAGTTGACGCTCGATGCGGGTGACGAGACCTACCGCATCATGGACATGCTGCTTGCCCGCAAGCGCGCCAGCGATCGCAAGGACTGGTTGCAGGCGAAGGGTGATCTTGCAGAGGTCTGACCTGGCGGCATACCGTCGCCGGTCACCTCATCAGAAAATAGTCTTTTAGTTATAAATTCTGCTTAGGTCTGAATTGTGGTATAAAATCCGCTTATCTTTTGATTGCGGTTCCGGACAGCAGTATGGCTGATCGACGTCTACAGGTCTTCCACACGGTGGCCAGGTTGCTGAGTTTTACCAAGGCGGCTGAGACCCTCCACATGACACAACCGGCTGTCACCTTCCAGGTGCGACAGCTCGAGGAGTATTTCAACACGCGCCTGTTCGACAGGACGCACAACAGGATCAGCCTCACGGACGCGGGCGAGCGTGTATTCGAATACGCGGACAAGATATTTGATCTTTACGGACAGATGGAGAATGCCGTCCGCGAGATGACCGGCGAGATCAGCGGGACCCTGACCATCGGGGCCAGCACGACGATTGCCGAGTACATGCTTCCGCCACTGCTTGGCGATTTCAAGGCTGAATACCCGGATGTCAGCATACACCTCAAGGTCTCGAACTCCGATGGCATCGTTCACATGGTGGAGAACAATACGATTGACCTCGGTGTGATCGAGGCCCCCGTTTCCAACAAGAATCTCGTCGTCGAGGAGTGCCGCAAGGATCAGCTCGTTGCCATCGCAGCACCAAATCATCCGCTGGCTTCCAAAAAGGTGGTCAAGCTCGAGGAGTTGATCGAGTATCCTTTCATCTGTCGTGAAGAGGGGTCGGGTACACGCGAGGTGGTCTCTGAATATCTCAACCACAGTGATGGCTGCGAGGTTGGTCTCAATATCTCCATGGAACTCGGCAGTCCCGAGGCGGTGAAAGGTGCTGTCGAGGCCGGTATGGGGGTTTCCATCGTCTCGCGCGCAACCATCCAGAAAGAGCTGCAGCTGGGTACGCTGGTTTCTGTCAGGCTGGATCCGACGCCTGAACGCCCTTTCTCATTCGTCCACCAGAAACAGAAGTTTCGCCTGCGCCTCATGGAGACCCTGCTCGAATTTGCGAGGGATTACTGTGATTCGCATGACAGCAGTGAAACTCCCTGATGCTCACGCCGATGATGACAGGAGCGAGCAGTCGCGCCTTGCCGGGCCGCCTTTCAGATATTTACGCGAAACTTGGCGAGCAGGAACGCCGCAGTCTGCTCGATTATGCCGAGTTCCTGCTTCAGCGCCAGCAGGATAACGGCAAGAGCGAGCCGGTCACTGCACCGGCAGAACCACAACTGCAGCCCCGGCCGGAGTCCGAGAGCGTCGTTGCAGCGATCAAGCGCCTGACGCGCTCCTACCCGATGCTCGAGAAACAGGCGCTCTTCTCAGGGACATCCGAACTCATGTCCGCGCACCTGTTGCAGGGCAGGGATGCAGAGGAGATCATTGACGAACTCGAGGCGCTTTTTCAGCAGTATTACCGGGAATATGTCGAACGATTCGAACAAGATGCATAAGGATCCGATGACACTCGTGGCGGACTGGTTCCGGCGCACCTTTTCCGATCCCCAGGTCCTTGCACTCACGCTCGCTCTTCTCTTCATCTTTGCCGTCATCATGTTCATGGGCGATATGCTGGCGCCTGTGCTCGCCAGCGCCGTGATTGCCTATCTGCTCGAGGGTATTGTTGTCTGGCTGCAGCGTTTTCACCTGCCGCGCCTCGTCTCCGTGGTGATCGTCTTTGTTGCCTTCATCGTGTTTGTCTCAGCAATCATGTTCGGGCTTCTGCCACAGGTCTCGGTCCAATTGACCCAGTTCATGCAACAGGTTCCGAGCATGCTCGGAAAAGGGCAGGAGAGTCTGATGCGACTGCCTGCTATGTATCCCGAGCTCATTACCCCCGACCAGATCACCACGATCATCTCCACCATCAAGACCGAGATCGGCACACTCGGCCAGCAGGCGATCCTGAGTCTCTCTCTTTCGTCCGTCGTCGGACTCATCACGCTGATGGTCTATTTCATCCTCGTGCCCCTGCTGGTGTTCTTCTTTCTCAAGGACAAGACAAAGATTATCGGCTGGTTCATGCAGTTCTTTCCGGAAGACAGGGGGATCGCGGACGAGGTGTGGAACGAACTCGACGAGCAGATTTCGAATTATGTCCGCGGCAAGTTCTGGGAGATCCTGATCATCGGGAGCGCCAGTTTCGTTGCGTTCAGTATCCTGGGGCTGAACTACGCGGCGCTGCTTGCCGTGCTTGTCGGCCTCTCGGTCATCATTCCCTATATCGGTGCGACCGTGGTCACCATTCCGGTCATGGCCGTGGCCTGGTTTCAATGGGGGTGGAGCAGTGATTTCATCTACCTCGGGATCACCTATCTCGTGATCCAGGCGATCGATGGTAACGTGCTCGTGCCACTACTCTTTTCCGAGGTGGTCAATCTCCATCCTGTCGCGATCATCGTCGCGATCCTGGTTTTCGGCGGACTCTGGGGATTCTGGGGAATTTTCTTCGCAATACCGCTTGGCACTCTGGTCAAGGCGGTACTCACGGCATGGCCGAGAGCGCACAAGCGGGAGCAGCGGGAAGCGCTTCAGGAAAGTTGACGCCAGAGAAGCCGGTTAACAGGCTCCCTGATTTCTCCCGGTTCGTGCTTGTCCCGCCCGGGCTTTTCGACCCTTCATCAAAGCTCGTCTGAAGCAAATTCTGCGAGGCGAGAACGTTCTCCACGCATCAGCGTGATGTGTCCTGCATGTCGCCAGCTCTTGAATTTGTCGACGACATAGGTCAGGCCTGATGTGGTCTCGGTAAGATAGGGCGTATCAATCTGTGCAATATTACCGAGACAGACGATCTTGGTACCTGGTCCGGCACGTGTGATCAGGGTCTTCATCTGCTTGGCCGTGAGATTCTGCGCTTCGTCGAGAATGATGTACTTGTTCAGAAAGGTGCGGCCACGCATGAAGTTCACTGAATGGATGCGGATGCGTGAGCGCAGCAGGTCGTCGGTCGCTGCGCGTCCCCAGTCACCTCCGCCCTCGGTGCGGTTGAGCACCTCCAGGTTGTCCATGAGCGCACCCATCCATGGAGTCATTTTCTCTTCCTCGGTACCCGGCAGGAAACCGATGTCCTCGCCGACAGGCACCGTGACGCGGGTCATGATGATTTCGCTGTAGCGGTTTTCATCCAGCACCTGGGTCAGGCCCGCAGCGAGCGTCAGCAGCGTCTTTCCGGTGCCGGCCGCACCGAGCAGGGTAACGAAATCCAGCTCGGGGTCCATGAGCATGTTCAGTGCGAAATTCTGTTCGCGATTGCGGGCCATGATTCCCCAGACCGAGTGGTTCGGTGTGCGGTAATCCTGGGCAACTTCGATCATGGCATCATCGCCAACGCGCTCACGGACAATTGCCTCGAATCCTGCCTCCTCCTCGAAATAGAGGCACTGGCCGACATGCCACTGCTTGGTGTCCGGGCCCGATACACGGTAATAGGTATGACCTTCCTCCTGCCAGGACTCGATATCCTTGCTGTGGCTGTCCCAGAAGTCGGGTGGCAGGGCAGTATGTCCCTTGTAGAGCAGATCGACGTCATCGAGTACCTGGTCGTTGCTGTAGTCCTCAGCGCGCAGGCCGACGACGGCAGCCTTGATCCGCAGGTTGATGTCCTTCGAGACAAGCGTGACATCACGCCCCTTGTAGAGTTTCTTCAGCGCCATGGCAGTGCCGAGGATATCGTTGTCGGGCGTATTACCTGGCAGGGTGTCCGGCAGCTTTTGCGGCAGGATGGTTGTCTGGAAAAAGAGTCGCCCGTGATCACGGACTTCTTCATCCTCGTGCAGTTCATCCGGTAATCCGGCCCATGAAGGGAGGGGCAGGCCGTGTTCGATTTCATCGTGTGTAAGGTCTGCCATGAGGTCATCCAGAAAGCGGCTGACCTGGCGCACATTCCGTGCAACTTCCGAGGTGCCTTTCTTGCCACGGTCGAGTTCCTCGAGAACCACCATGGGCAGAAAGATATCGTGTTCCTTGAAACGAAAAATAGAGGTCGGGTCGTGCATCAGGACATTGGTGTCCAGCACGAAAAGTTTTTTATGATCTGTCACGCTCTTCAGGCCTTGTTGAGTTCCTTGACGGCTTCCAGTACCTCATCGACATGGCCGGGAACCTTGACGCCACGCCACTCTTTCGCGAGTTTTCCATCGCTGTCGATCAGGAAAGTGCTGCGCTCGATACCGCGTACCTGCTTGCCGTACATGTTCTTCATCTTGATGACGTCAAAGAGGTTGCAGAGCGCCTCTTCCTTGTCGGAGACGAGGTCAAAGGCGAAACCCTGTTTTGTCTTGAAATTCTCCTGCGCCTTGAGGCTGTCCCTGGAAGCGCCGAGGATGGCGCATGACTGGCGCCGGAACTTGTTGATGGCAGCGGTGAAGTCGAGTCCTTCAGTGGTACATCCTGGTGTGCTGGCCTTTGGATAGAAATAGAGCACGAGTGGCTTGCCGACGTAGTCCGAGAGCTTGACCAGCTTGTCGCCGGTGAGGTGCAGTTCGATGTCGGGAATTTTCTTGCCGGGTTTGACTGTTTTTGTCATGTGTTGCCCTCAGTTTTTTGCGGGTTCGAGAACAGCGTCGAGATTCATGGTATCGCAGAATTGCATGAAGTCGTCACGTAACTCGGAGATCTGGATGTCAGCTGGAACACCGACCTCGAGATTCACGGCAAACATCGGTGTTCCTGTATGCGGGGCCGCGTAACTGGTGGTCGTCAGCTCCTCGATATTGATGTTTCGCTGTGAGAAGAAGTTGGCGAGATGATGCACGATACCGGGATTGTCTAGCGCCACGACGTCCACGACGTAGGGCAGCAGCTGCTGGTTGCGCGGGCGGATATCGGTACGGCGAGCAACGATGCTGAGATCGAGCGAGGACTCCAGCTCCGGAATCGTCGATTCGAACTTCGCAATCTCGTTCCATGGCCCGACCACAAGCATCTGGATGGCAAATTCGCCGCCAAGTACAGACATTCTGCTGTCACTGATGTTGAGATCATGCTCGAAAATGTAGCGGGTGATCCTGTCGACGATGCCTGGTCTGTCCTGTCCGATGGCGGAGATAACAAGTTGGCTGTTTTTCACAAATTTTTCCATATGAGGTGGAAGTGCCGCCGTTCCTTCACCAGGCCATGCTGGCAGGAGCAGTGATCAAGTCCGAGTTTAAGCGGATTCATCCGGCAGTTCCACAGACCTGAGAGCTGCGGCGGCGTCCTCGGGGCTGATGGTCGAGACGAACAGGCCCGACCCCAGCTCGAATCCGGTCGGGATCGAGGTGCGCGGGCAGATCTCCAGGTGCCAGTGGTAGCTCTCTTCACAGTTATCGTAATCCCTGCCGTGGGGCTTTGAATGCAGGAAAAAGTTGTATTGTGCCCCCCCGATGACATGGTCGAGCCGCTGCATGGTGCGTTTCAGGACCAGCGCGAAATCCTCGAGTTGCTCTTTGGTGACCTGGAGAAAATCCGCCTGGTGCTCCAGGGGCAGGATATGCAGTTCCCACTCGTAGCGGCTGGCAAACGGCTTGATGGCAACGAAGTGGCGGCTGCGTTCGACAACGTACTGGCCGACATCGATCTTGCGCCGGATTTCACCGGATTCACGATCATAGATGGTAGCTTCGTAGGTGAGTGCCTCGTCAATGAGCGAACAGAAGACACACTGGTTGTACTTGGCATGATATTGCCTGCTGTTGACGACCTCGTCCTCGACATTCTGCGGTACAACGGGGGTTGCAATGATCTGGCTGTGTGTGTGCGGGATACTCGCGCCAGCAGCCGGCCCGAAATTCTTGAATACCAGCACGTATTTCAGGCGTGGATCGCTCTCGTAGAGCTCCTGCATGCGTTGTCTGTAGGTCATGAAGAGGTTGCGCAGGTGTTCTGCCTCCATCTCGTGTATCGCGATGCCATGCGAGGCATTGTCGATGATCACCTCGTGGCGGCCGTAGCCATCGATAACCTGTTGCAGACCGAAGGAGATTCCGGTCTGCTGCTTGTCATCGCCAAGCACCGGGAAGAGGTTGGGGACAATGCGGATCTCCCAGTTGTCCGAATCCGGGAAAGCCATGATTTCCGGCGGTGTTTTCTCCTCGTTGCCCTTGCAGAAGGGGCAGGTTTCGACATATGAGCGTGTGTCACGGTCGACCTTCTCCTCGGCCTTCCTGGGGCGCATCCCGCGTGCCGTCGAGACAAGGACGGATTCAGTTGGTACGATTGGATTGATACGGATCTCCCGTACCGACTTTTGTTCATCACTCATGAAGTCAATACCCTGTTTTTCTGTCACAGCATTGATACCATTTCATACTGCAATACCGGAATCAAAGTGTTCGATGGAGACATAAAAGCAAACATGGAAACTCGTAATAAAGGAAAACGTTCCGCATGATCAAATCACTCTTGACTGTCTGCGTCGGCAATATTTGCCGCAGTCCCATGGCCGAAGGCCTCTTCAGGGAGGTTGCCCGTGAAGCGGGCAGGGACCTCATGGTGCATTCTGCCGGCATCGGTGCACTCGTTGACCACGCGGCCGATCCGATTGCGGTCGAACTCATGCAGGAGGCGGGTATCGACATCTCTGCCCACCGTGCACGCCAGATTTCGCCGGAGATTATCGCCGAATCAGAACTGATTCTCGTCATGGAATCCTGGCAGCAACAGGAAGTCGAGCGTCATTATCCTTTCACAAAGGGGCGCGTCTTCACGATCGGGAAGTGGTCCGGGATTACCGTCGACGATCCCTACAAAAAACCGCGCGATGCCTTCGAGGAGGCGCTGGCCGGTATTCAGCAGGGCGTCAGGGACTGGACCCCCTACCTCTAGTGCGAGAGTCGCCTCTGTACCAGAGAGGCGTGAACCATCCCGGTCAGGCGTAGGGGTCCGGTTCTCCGGGAGGGCGTTGCTTGAAGCGCTTGTGAAACCAGAAGTAGTCCTCCGGCTGTCTCCTGATCCATTCCTCGAAAATCCGGTTGATGCGCGTGGCATCGGCCAGATCATCACCAGAGGGAAAGCCGTCCAGTGCGGGCTGGAATTCCAGGTCGTATCCTTTGCCGTCCTTGCGGCGGAAGATAGCGTAGGGGACAACAGGGGCATGGCTGATTTTCGCCAGACGTGACGTGGCAGTATTGGTCGCGGTCATGATGCCCATAAAGGGCGCGAAGAGAGGCTCCCTGGAGATCATGTCCTGGTCCGGCGCATACCACACGGCATTGCCGGACCGCAGGCTGCGTACCATCTGCTTGATGTTGCGCTTGTCGATCGCCATGTCCGAGTGCTTTTGCCGGTTGCGCTTCAGGAGATACTCCGTCATCGGATTCTCGTTACTGCGATAGACGACATGAAAGGGTGTCTGGAACCCCAGCAAGCGCCCACCCATCTCGAGCGAGGTGAAATGGGCCGACAGCAGGATGACCCCCTTGCCCCTTGCCATCGCTTCCTGCAGATTCTCGATCCCGGAGACGTGGGCGAGCGGCCTGAGCTGGCTGTCACGAGCCCACCAGGCAAGCGCAACCTCGAGTATCCCCTGGCCAGCGGCATGAATGTGTTCCCTGGCGAGTGTTTCCTGCTTCTCCTCCGGAAGTTCAGGAAAGCACAGGCGAATATTCGTATACAGCACACGTTTGCGAGCAGGTCTCAAAAAGAGCCAGATCAGCGACCCGATCCAGCGGCCGACCTGCATGGACACTTTCCAGGGTAGTTGTGCCATCAGCCACAGGAAGCCTGCAACGAGCCAAAGGGGCCAGTATTTCGGGTGTAGGTGTGGTGGAATCATCTGGTATCGCAGGCAACCGGTAATTGTGCAGCCTCTGATGCCGGGTGAGAAAAATGCTGCCCCGGTATTGAATCTTGTGCCAGTTTTGTTAATGTTTGCGTCTTGCCGGAAATTGTAAATCAATTCAGCACGCCATGTATCCTCATTCACATGACATGACAGAAAAGATCGGAACACGATGGTGCTGATGCACAGCCGTCGTAGATCTTTTTGTCTGTTATGTGGAGCCCCCGATGACCCCTGATACTTTTACCTCCCTCGCCGAGCAGGGATACAACCGAATACCCGTCGCGCGCGAAGTGCTGGCCGACCTGGACACGCCGCTCAGTGTCTATCTCAAACTTGCAGAAGGCCCCTATTCCTATCTTTTCGAATCTGTGCACGGCGGTGAGAAGTGGGGCCGTTACTCCATTATCGGCTTGCCATCCAGTGCGCGGCTCGAAGTTCGCGGCAGGCAAGTGACCCGGTTTCAGGGCGACGAGATCATCGAACAGCGCGAGGTCGAGGATCCGCTTGCCTACATCGAGGAGTGCCAGCAACATTTCAGGGCTGCGGAGATCAGCGGGTTGCCACGCTTCTCGGGCGGCCTGGTCGGCTACTTCGGTTACGACACCATTCGCTACATCGAGAAGAAACTCGCCAGTTGCCCCAACCCGGACGAGTTGCAGACACCCGATATCCTGCTGATGGTGTCTGATGAACTGGTGGTTTTTGACAACCTGAAGGGACGCATGTTTGTCATCGTGCACGCTGATCCGACGAGGGGAGATACGCTCGATGCTGCCGAGGCTCGCATCAATACATTGGTCGAGCGCATGAATCATGGCGCTCCACGCAAGCGGTTTGCCGATACGCGCGAGATCAGTGAGTCCGATTTTACATCCGGTTTCACGGAGGAGGGGTTCAAGCAGGCAGTCAATCGTATCAAGGATTACATCCTCGATGGTGATTGCATGCAGGTCGTGATCTCCCAGCGCCTGAGCATTCCTTTTCATGCACCACCGCTTGATCTTTACCGTGCATTGCGCGGTCTCAACCCTTCACCTTACATGTACTTTCTCGATCTCGGGGATTTCCAGATCGTCGGCTCTTCGCCGGAAATCCTGACGCGGCTCGAGGATGGCGTCGTCACGGTGCGACCCATTGCGGGAACGCGTCGGCGCGGGTACAGCGAGGAGGAGGATCTGGAACTCGAGGCAGAGCTTCTGGCCGATCCGAAGGAGATTGCCGAGCACCTGATGCTGATCGACCTGGGCCGCAATGATGCTGGCCGTGTTGCGAAAATCGGGACTGTCAATCTGACCGAAAAAATGGTCATCGAACGCTATTCGCATGTCATGCATATCGTGTCGAATGTCACCGGCGAGCTCAAGGATGGCATGAACGCGATTGATGTCATCCGGGCGACCTTTCCCGCCGGCACCGTGTCCGGAGCACCAAAGATTCGTGCCATGGAGATCATCGATGAGCTTGAACCTGTCAAGCGCGGGATCTATTCAGGTGCTGTTGGTTATCTTGCCTGGAACGGCAATATGGATACGGCGATCGCGATTCGTACTGCTGTCATCAAGGACAAGAGTCTGCACATCCAGGCAGGCGCCGGGGTTGTGGCCGATTCCGTACCCGAACTCGAGTGGAAAGAGACCATGAACAAGGGGCGTGCGATCTTTCGTGCGGTTGCAATGGCCGAGGCCGGCCTCGACAAGCTGAAGGAGGGGTGAGCCGATGCTGCTGATGATCGACAACTACGACTCATTTACCTTCAACCTGGTCCAGTATTTCGGCGAGCTTGGCGCAGACGTGCGCGTTCACCGCAACGACGAGATCACAATCGATCAAATCGCTGCCCTTCAGCCCGACTACCTGGTGATCTCGCCGGGGCCCTGTACGCCGCTCGAAGCCGGCGTCTCTGTCGAGGCGATCAGCCATTTCGCAGGTAAGATACCGATCCTTGGCGTCTGTCTGGGCCATCAGTCCATTGGTCAGGCATTTGGTGGCAGGGTTGTACGCGCCGAAGCGGTCATGCACGGCAAGACCTCACCCGTGTACCATGCCAATTGTGGCGTCTTCAGCGGGCTGCCTGATCCCTTTGAGGCAACGCGATACCATTCACTCGTTATCGAAAAAGAGACGATTCCCGATTCTCTCGAGATCACGGCCTGGACCCGGACCGAAAACGGGGAAATGCATGAGATCATGGGGGTCCGTCATCGTGAGTTCCCGATCCAGGGCGTACAGTTCCACCCGGAGTCGATTCTGACGCAGCATGGTCACGACCTGCTCGAGAACTTCCTGAAGCAGACATAACAAGTACCAGATGAGGACCCGGCACCACCGGGGTAGAGCAAGATGGAAATGCCAGACGCGATCAACATGGTCATCAACAAAACCGACCTCGACCAGGAGCAGATGGCCGGAGTAATGCGAACCATCATGACAGGTGGTGCGACTCCGGCACAGATCGGCGGTTTTCTTGTTGGCCTGCGTATGAAGGGTGAAACTGTCAACGAGATAACCGCTGCTGCACGCGTCATGCGGGAACTCGCCGAAAAAGTCGCCAGCTGGCCGGAACACCTCGTTGATACCTGCGGGACGGGCGGTGATGCCTCGGGTACCTTCAACATCTCGACTGCGAGCGCTTTTGTCGCAGCAGGCGCTGGCGCGCGTGTTGCGAAACACGGCAACCGCTCGATCTCCTCGAAATCGGGTAGTGCCGACGTGCTCGAGGCCGCAGGCGTACAGCTCGATATCACTCCGGGACATGTCAGCCGTTGCCTCGAGGAGGTCGGTATCGGTTTCATGTTCGCACCGGCGCATCATGGAGCCATGAAACACGCCATTGGCCCGCGCAGGGAAATGGGGGTGCGCACCATCTTCAACGTCCTTGGTCCCCTGACGAACCCTGCAGGAGCGCCCAACCAGGTGCTCGGTGTCTTTTCGAGAGAGCTCGTCAAGCCGATGGCGAAGGTGCTCAAGAAACTCGACAGCAGCCATGTCATGGTTGTGCACGCAAAAGACGGCCTCGACGAGATCAGTATCAACCGCAAGACCTGGGTCGCTGAACTCAAAAACGGCCAGATTCGCGAATACAAGATTCGTCCCGGAGATTTTGGCATGAAGCGCGCCTCGCTCGACACGATCAGGGCAGACAGCGTGGAGGACAGCCTGCGCATCATCAACGAGGTCCTGGATAACCGCCCGGGTCCGGCACGCGATATCGTTTGCCTGAATGCCGGTGCAGCCATTTATACAGCGGGCGTTGCGCTCTCGCTGGATCAGGGTGTTGCCTTGGCTGCTGACGCCATTGCCAGCGGCAAGGCCAGGGAGAAACTCCGGCAGCTGGTCGAGCTTACCCGCAGTTTCAAACAGCCCGAATGAACGAGACACCGGATATCCTGAAAAAGATTGTTGCGCGCAAGCTCGAGGAGATTGCAGCGCGCAGCGCCTCGGTGCCCATGGATGATCTGAAAGCCAGGCTTAAGCTTGCCGATGCCCCGCGTGGCTTTGCAGATGCCATCCAGGCGAAGATCGATGCCGGAAAGTCAGGCGTCATTGCTGAGATCAAGAGGGCATCGCCCTCCAAAGGCGTGCTGCGCGGGGATTTCCGTCCAGCCGACATTGCGCGCAGCTACGCGGCCAATGGGGCTGCCTGCCTTTCGGTGCTGACCGACACGGATTTCTTTCAGGGGAGTGATGCCTATCTGCAGGAGGCCAGGGCCGCTTGCAGTCTGCCTGTCATCCGCAAGGATTTCATTGTTGATCCATACCAGGTCTACGAGGCGCGCGCGATCAATGCCGACTGTATCCTGCTGATCGTCTCCTGTCTGGAGGATGCACGGATGCTGGAGCTCAATGACCTGGCGCATGAACTGGGTATGGACGTTCTCATCGAGGTGCATGATGCTGCCGAACTTGAACGCGCTCTTGCTGCTGATAATCGTCTCGTGGGTATCAATAATCGCAATTTGCGCACTTTCGATGTGAGTCTTGAAACCACACTTTCTCTTCTCGATCGTATACCGCAGGATCGTGTCGTCGTCACAGAGAGCGGTATACATACGCCGGGCGACGTGCGCCTGATGCGCGAGCATGATGTCAATGCCTTCCTCGTTGGTGAAGCCTTCATGCGCTCCGACGACCCTGGCGCAAAACTCGCAGAACTCTTTTCCTGACCCGCCTGGCACTTATGTTGCCTGTTGCTACAAACCGCAGGCGCTATACTGTCGCACGCATTTTGCAGAATGGAGAAATCATTGATCATCTCGACGACGCATACTCTCGAGGGATACAGCATCCGGGAGTACAACGGCATCGTGACCGGTGAGGCAATTCTCGGCGCCAACATCGTGCGTGATTTTTTCGCCGGTATCCGTGACATCGTCGGAGGCCGTGCCGGCGCCTACGAGAAAGAGTTGCGAAAAGCCCGCGAGCACGCCTTCGAGGAGATGCGCGAGCAGGCCATCGAACGGGGCGCGGATGCAATCGTCGGTGTCGATATCGACTATGAGACCCTCGGCGAGAATGGCGGCATGCTCATGGTAACGGCGGCAGGCACCGCCGTGAAACTCGGTTGACAAAGGAGAGAACGGACCGGACCATGCTTGCACTGTCGATCCAGAACCTCGAAAAAACCTACCGGAACGGTCACCATGCCCTCAAGGGAATCAATCTCGATGTCGAAGAGGGGGATTTCTTTGCGTTGCTGGGGCCTAACGGTGCCGGCAAGTCCACGGCAATCGGCATCATCTGTTCTCTCGTCAACAAGAGTGGCGGACGCGTCGAGGTTTTCGGTGACGATCTCGATATGAACCCGATGGCAGTCAAGCGTCACATCGGGCTGGTTCCGCAAGAGTTCAATTTCAACCAGTGGGAGCCGGTCGAGGAGATTCTCATTAACCAGGCCGGTTACCAGAGCATTCCACGTCGTCAGGCGCGCATGCGTGCCGAAGAACTCCTGATGCTGCTGGAACTGTGGGACAAGCGACGCAGCCAGGCACGGGAACTCTCCGGGGGGATGAAGCGCCGCATGATGATCGCGCGCGCACTCATGCATGAGCCGAGGCTGCTGATTCTTGATGAGCCGACGGCCGGCGTGGATATCGAGATCCGCCGTTCCATGTGGGAGTTTCTCACTGAAATCAACACTCGCGGCACGACCATCATACTCACGACGCACTATCTCGAGGAGGCGGAAAACCTCTGCCGAAACATCGCCATCATCAACGATGGACGCATCGCTGAGATGAGTACCATGCACAAGCTGCTCTCCCAACTGCATCAGGAAGTCTATGTGCTCAATCTTGATCAGCCACTCAAAGAGCCGTTGCTTGTCGATGGCTACGAGATACGACAGCGCGATGACATAACCCTCGAGGTGCTCGTAAAGAAGGAAAACGGACTCAGCGAACTCTTTGCCAGGCTGGCTGGGAAAGGAATCAGGGTTTCGAGCATGCGTAACAAGCAGAATCGTCTCGAACAGCTCTTCCTCGAAAAAACTGCGTCGGTGAATACAGATGCGTAACGTCAATATCCGGACGCCTTTCCAGACCATCATCATCAAGGAGTTTCTGCGCTTCATACGCATCTGGGGCCAGACTGTCGTACCACCTGCCATGACCATGGCGCTCTATTTCATCATTTTCGGGCAGCTCATCGGTGAGCGCATTGGCGAGATGGAAGGCTTCAGCTACATCGATTTCATCGTCCCGGGCCTGATTCTCATGGCCGTGATCACCAACTCTTACGCCAATGTCGTCTCCAGCTTTTTTCAGGCCAAGTACATGCGTAACATCGAGGAGCTGCTGACGAGTCCGGTGCCGAACTGGGTCATCCTGGCCGGTTATGTCGGCGGGGGGGTTGCACGTGGCCTGACAGTCGGGGTGCTTGTGACCCTCGTGGCCATTTTCTTTGCGGACATCAGGATTCACAGCTTCACGGTTTCGCTCGCTGTGTTTATCCTGACCTCGATCCTCTTTTCGCTCGCTGGCTTTATCAATGCTGTCTATGCGAAAAGTTTTGACGATATTTCCATCGTGCCGACATTCGTGCTCACCCCGCTGACCTATCTCGGCGGTGTTTTCTATTCGATCCAGCTGTTGCCGGAGTTCTGGCAGAAAGTCTCGCTTGCGAATCCGGTGCTCTACATGGTGAATGCCTTTCGCTACGGTCTGCTCGGTGTTTCTGATATCAACCTCGCCGTTGCGCTCGGGATCATCATGGGATTTATCCTGGTCCTGGGTGGTTTGAGTCTGTATCTGCTCGATCGGGGAATAGGGTTAAGAACCTGATTTTTCTTTTCCTGAGCTTTGATTATGTGTCGCTTTGCGATGATGGATTTTGATGCGCGCGTCTGCGCGCAGACTTTATTTTGATAACGGCGGGTGCGCCGCGACACCTGACTTTTCTTTGCGTGCCCAAAGAAAAGTCAGCAAAAGAAAGGGCACCCTGCTAACGCGGCCTGCGGCTTCTCTGCGCTTCGCGTCCCTGACAGGCGCTCGCCAACTCGCTACGCTCAGACACGCCTCGCTTGCCTCCTGTCAGAGAACGCGATGCTCGACGCGTTAGAAGGGGGAAGATTTCCTGCTTTTCAGGCTCATCTGTAGAAGCCGAGCCCTCTCGTCGAAGAATTCGCCCGCGGTGCGGGCTCCTACAAGCAGGGCTTAGCCGTTCGCCAACTGCGACTTACGCGCAACCGAGCGGCACAGGGCAAACAGGAAATAAGAGGCCGTATGTCTGAGCGTAGCGAGTTTACGGCCTCGCCTGTTTGACCTAGTACGCGAGGAAACCCGAAGGGTTGTGCGTCGGCCGCTCTTCGCCTTCCTGGCATCGCGGCATTTGTGCATCCCTGCACTGCAGAGCGAATGGTTTTGGTGACTTTTGCCGGAACAAAAGTCACTCGGGTGCGCGCCGACGCGCGTATCAGATGAGGTCATCGCAGAGCGATTCAGAACCTCAGGGAAGTTCGACCTTGAGAGGGGGCGTCCACGCCGGATCGCGGTGCTCTGCAACAACCTTGGTATAGATACCGCCGCGTACGTTGAAGTCGGCCGTCAGGCGCATGAACCTGGGACTGGTTGCCTGCACAAGGTCGGCGAGCATCTCGTTCGTGACGGCTTCATGGAAAGCGCCCTGTTCACGGAAGGACCAGATGTAGAGCTTGAGCGACTTGAGTTCGACGCACTTGTTATCCGGCACATACTCCAGCAGAAGTTCAGCGAAATCGGGTTGTCCTGTCTTGGGGCAGAGACAGGTGAATTCCGGTATCCGTATGCGGATGGTGTAGTCGATTTCGGGTCGGGGATTGTCGAACGTTTCCAGCGCTTTGCTTGGTTTTGTGGACATGAGTATCTGGATCAGGGCGTGTCGTGAAAAACAGGGAGTTATTATACGTGAAAAGCCTTTCCGGGACCTGTTGACGCGGAATTGAACAGTCCTTTTGAGGGGAGGTGTAAAAGGTCTCGCCAACGGTTGGTAATCGGCCTGCAGCAAGAAATAATAAAACAATAAAAAACAATAAGATAAATAATTAATCGAGAATAATTCGAGCATAGACGAGTTGCCGTTTCTTCAGTATCCTAGCGCCCCATGCGACTAGAAAAAATAAAACTCGCCGGATTCAAATCCTTCGTCGATCCGACAACTGCTGATTTCCCGACAAACCTTGTCGGTGTCGTGGGTCCAAACGGCTGTGGCAAGTCGAACATCATCGATGCCGTGCGCTGGGTCATGGGCGAGAGCTCTGCCAAGATGCTCCGTGGTGAGTCGATGGCGGATGTCATTTTCAACGGATCAACCAGCCGCAAGCCGGTCGGTACCGCTTCGATCGAGTTGATCTTCGACAACAGTGACGGCAGTGCGGGTGGACAGTACGCCAGCTATTCCCAGATCTCTGTCAAGCGGCAGGTCAGCCGCGATGGACAGTCGAACTATTTCCTGAACAATGTCCGTTGCCGGCGCCGCGACATCACGGATCTTTTCCTCGGAACAGGACTCGGTCCGCGCAGCTATTCCATCATCGAGCAGGGGATGATCTCCCGCATCATCGAGGCCAGGCCGGAAGACTTGCGTGTCTATCTCGAGGAGGCAGCCGGAATATCCAAGTACAAGGAACGCCGTCGAGAGACCGAAAACCGGATCAAGCATACGCGTGAAAACCTTGACCGTCTCGAGGACCTGGTCGAAGAGGTCTCCAAGCAACTCAAGCATCTCGAGCGTCAGGCTGCCACGGCCGAGAAATACAAGACCTGGAAGGCCGAGGAGCGTGAACTCAAGGGTGAACTGCTGTTGTTGCGCTGGAAGGCACTTGATGAGGAGATGCAACAGGGCGAGCGCAAGCTGGCCGAGCAGGAAAACAGGCTCGAGTCGGCAATCACGACGCAGCGCGAACTCGAGGCCGACATCGAGCAGAAGCGTGCGGCGCACACGGATGCCAACGACGAATTCAACAAGGTGCAGGGACGATACTACGCACTCGGTTCCGAGATTGCCCGTCTTGAACAGTCCATTCAGTACGCGCGTGAGACACGTCAGAAACAGCAGGATGACCTTCAGCAGATCGAGACGAGTTTCTCCCAGGTCAGCAAGGAGCTGACTGATGACGAGAAGCGTCTGCTGGAGATCACGGAGACGCTCGAAAAGCAACTGCCGGAGCTCGAGCAGGCACGCGAAGTCGAACACCAGGTACTCGAGCAACTTGCACAGGCGGAACAGGCCTACCAGGAGTGGCAGGTTGATTGGGATACCTTCAACCAGCAGGCGAACAAACCCGCACAGGAAGCGCAGATCGAGCGCACGCGCATCAATCATCTCGAGGAGCAGGAGCAGCAGTTACTCAGACGGATCCGGCAAAACAGGGAGGAGAGCGAACGGTTGCATCAGCCCGAGCTGGAAAACGAGATCACCAGGCTCGAGCAACAGGAATCGGACAAGGCAGCCAGCGCCGACCAGTTGCAGGCTGCGCTCGATGAAACCCGTCAGCAGATCACTTTGCAACGAGAACAGCAGACGGAGACTGGCAGTCGCCTCGACCAGTTGCGTGGACAATTGCAGAGTTGCACTGGCCGGCTCTCGTCGCTCGAGGCGTTACAGCAGGCCGCCATGTCAGAGGATGAGCAGAGCCAGCAGTGGCTCGATAGTCATGGCCTCGGTAATGCCAGGCGTCTGGCCGAACAGATCGATGTCGACCATGAGTGGCGCGATGCACTGGAAACAGTGCTTGGTCATCATCTTCAGGCAGTCTGTGTCGAGGGACTCGAGGATTTCCAGGCAATTATCGCGACCCTCGAGGAGGGAGTCGTTGAGCTGATCTCCCCGGCTGACAACACGCCTGCCGTTCCGCAGGATAGCCTCCTGCACAAGGTCAGCAGCAGTCTGGATCTGACAGGGCTTCTCGGCAATGTACGCATCGCAGAGGCGCTGGGTGAAGCCATGTCCCGCAGGCGCTCGCTCGCGAGTGGTGAATCATTGATCACCCGGGAGGGTGTATGGATCGGCCACAACTGGGTCCGCTTCGGCACGGAGCAGGGTGCCCAGCATGGCGTTCTTGAGCGCCAGGAAGAGATTCGTCGACTGACAGCCAGCAAGGAGCAGGTCCAGGAACAGGTCCAGGAACAGCAGGTGCAACTCGAGGAGGCCCGCGAGCGATTGCGCCAGAGTGAACAGCAGCGTGAAGAACGCCAGCAGGCATTTAATGAACTGAACCGCGAGCTTTCCGATATCCGTTCACGTCTCAGTGGCAAGCGTACGCGCAATGAACATCTCAGGAACCGGCTCGAGACACTTGAAAAGGAGCGCGCAGAACTCGAACAGCAGATCGAGGCCGGTAAATCCTCTGCGGAAGCTTCACGACTCAAGCTGCATGAAGCCCTTGGTGTCAGTGAAACCATGGACAGTCGCCGTTCCGAACTCGAGCGGCACAGGGACGAATTGCGTGACAGGGTACAGGCCAGTCGCCAGGAGTCCCAGGCCAGACGGCAGGCCTACCATGAACTTGCGCTGAGGACGGAAGCCCTGCGTTCACAACAGGAAGCCCTGAGCCAGGGGCAGCAGCGTATGAAGGCGCAGCTTGAGCAGATGACGGCCCGCCGCTCAGCGCTCAGGGAGCAGCTCGAAGGCAGCAACGATCCTCTGCAGCAGCAACAGGAAACACTGGAGAACCAGTTGCAGTCGCGTCTCGTTATCGAGAACGAGCTTTCCGGCGCACGCAAGGCCCTCGAGACAATAGACAGCGAACTGCGTGTGAAAGAGCAGCAACGCCACAAGGTGGAACAGGGCGTGCAGGAAGAACGCTCTTCCCTGGACAAGCTTCGTATGCAGCGCCAGGAGCTGGTCGTGCGCGCCCGGACACTCGAGGAGCAGATGCGTGAAGCCTCCTACGATCGCAGCGAACTCGAGGAAAAGCTGCCAGATGAAGCCAATCTCGATGAGTGGCAACAGAAAGTCGAGACGATTGGTGCACGCATCCAGCGGCTTGGACCGATCAACCTTGCGGCGATCGAGGAGTTCAAGGAACAATCCGAGCGCATGGAGTACCTGCAGAAGCAGCATGATGATGTCATCAGTGCGCTTGAGACACTGGAGGATGCAATCCGAAAGATCGATCGCGAGACGCGAACACGTTTCAAGGATACCTTCGAGATGGTCAACAGCGGCTTCAAGGAGTTGTTCCCGATCCTCTTCGGGGGCGGTCAGGCCGTTCTCGAATTGACCGGAGAAGATCTGCTGGACACGGGGGTCAGTGTCATGGCCCGTCCTCCCGGCAAGCGCAACTCAAGCATCCACCTGTTATCCGGCGGAGAGAAGGCACTCACTGCCGTGGCGCTGGTATTCGCGATCTTCCGACTCAACCCGGCACCATTCTGCATGCTCGACGAGGTCGATGCGCCGCTCGATGATGCCAATGTCGGCCGTTTCTGCGATATGGTCCGGCATATGTCGGAAACCGTACAATTTATCTTTATCACTCATAACAAGATTACGATGGAACTGGCGAACCAGCTGCAGGGTGTTACCATGCATGAACCGGGCGTCTCGCGCCTGGTATCTGTCGACGTGGAGGAGGCGGCCCAGATGGCTGCCATGTAGCAGACTCGTAGAGGATCGAGATGACTTCCGGTGAATTACGGCTCCTGATACTGGTTCTTGGACTGCTGTTCATCGCAGCCGTTTACCTTTGGGAACGTCACAAGCGAACCCGTCCGGCTTCTCACAAAAAGCGCGAACACAGCGAGGCATTCGACGACCCGGATTCCTTGACTGACCAGATCAACGAACTCGACGAACTGGTCACCAGCCGCGAGAAAAGTATTCCCTACATCCAGGCAGCAACACCGCATTTCGAGGAACGCCCGGATCAGCAGCCTGAACCTGTGCTCTTTGCCGAGGATGACCTGGAGCCGGAACCGGATACGCACAGCCAGCAGCGCAACGACACCATCCTGATTCTCAGCATCGCTTCCAACAAGAAATATTTCAGTGGCGATGCCATCATGAGCGCGATGCGTTCATTGAATCTTGTTCCGGGACCGATGGATGTCTTCTACCGTTATGACGAAAAGCAGGAACATATTCTCTTCACGGTTGCCAGTATGGTCGAGCCCGGCACCTTCCCGATCCAGGATATGTCGCGTTTCACGACGTCCGGTCTGACGCTCTTTGGCCGACTTCCTTCTGTGCGGACCGGTAGCGAAATCCTTGAAGACATGTATGAAACGGCCCAGCAGCTCGCTGTACAGCTGGATGGCAAGCTTCTTGACAGCCAGCACCAGCCGCTATCGGAAGAGACATTTACTGACCTGCAGAACCTGGCGAATTCCTATGCGGCCCAGACGGCATGAGCCAGGCTGGCGAGGTTGAGCGCAGGGTCGAGGAACTGCGCGAGCAGATCCGCCTGCACAATTACCGCTACTATGTCCTCGATGCTCCGCTGATTCCGGATGCAGAATACGACCGCCTTTTTCGGGAGCTCCAGCAACTCGAGCAACAGCATCCCGAGTTCATCACCGAAGACTCCCCGACACGCCGTGTTGGCGACCAGCCGTCGCCGGGCTTCGAGGAGGTTCGTCACGCGGTACGCATGCTCTCGCTCGATAATGTCTTCAGTGACGAGGAACTGGCAGATTTCGACCGACGTGTTCGCGATCGTCTCGGAACTGACAAGGCGGTTGTCTACACGGCCGAGCCAAAGCTCGATGGTCTCGCCATCAGCTTGCGCTATGAAAACGGCAGACTTGTCCAGGGTGCGACGCGGGGTGACGGTGAGCGGGGCGAGGACGTTACCAGTAACGTGCGCACTATCGAGGCTATCCCCCTCAGGCTTCTCGGAAAGCAGTATCCGGCCTTGCTCGAGGTCCGTGGTGAGGTTTTCATGCCAAAGGCGGGCTTCGAGAAGCTCAATGCCGAAGCGCGCAAGGCCGGAGACAAGACTTTCGCCAACCCGCGCAATGCCGCTGCAGGCAGTCTGCGCCAGCTTGATCCCCGGCTGACCGCGAAACGTCCACTTTCATTCTATGCCTATGGTCTTGGCGAGACTGACGAGGCGATTGCCGATAGCCATGCGGCAGCGATGCAGCAGCTCAGGGAAATCGGTGTCCCGGTGTCGCCTGAACTGAAGTGTCTCGAAGGCATCGGGCAGTGCCTGGAGTATTACGCCAATATCCTTGCGCGGCGTGACAGCCTGCCATACGAGATTGACGGCGTCGTCTACAAGGTCGACAGCTTTGAGGAGCAAGACAGGCTCGGCTTCGTCAGTCGTGCGCCGCGCTGGGCTGTTGCACACAAGTTCCCGGCCCAGGAAGAGCTGACAGTTGTCGAGGATATCGAGTTCCAGGTCGGCCGCACGGGTGCGATCACGCCTGTTGCACGACTCAAGCCTGTCACAGTTGCCGGTGTCACAGTCAGTAATGCGACCTTGCACAACATGGATGAAATCGAACGCAAGGATGTGCGGGTGGGCGATACCGTTATCATCCGCCGCGCCGGTGATGTGATCCCCGAGGTCGTGCAGGTGGTTCCCGACAAGCGACCCGGGAACGCGAAGAGGCCGGAACTGCCTGCGCACTGTCCTGTCTGTGGCTCGGATGTGCTGCGAGTGGAGGGTGAGGCCGTTGCGCGCTGTAGTGGCGGGCTCTACTGCAGCGCCCAGCGCCGGGAGGGTATCAAGCATTTTGCCTCCCGTAAGGCGATGGACATCGAGGGACTCGGTGACAAGCTGGTTGAACAGCTCGATGAAAACGGGCTCGTCAAGACAGTTGCGGATATCTATTCGCTGAAAGCCACAGATATTGCGGCCCTCGATCGCATGGGCGAGAAGTCGGCGCAGAACCTGATCAAGGCGCTCGAGAAAAGCAAGTCGACGACATTGCCGCGTTTTCTCTATGCGCTGGGTATTCGCGAGGTTGGCGAGGCAACCGCGCGCAGCCTTGCGAATCATTTCCTGACACTGGAAGCAATCGAGCAGGCCGACGAGGATGCATTGCAGGAGACGCCGGACGTCGGTCCGATCGTCGCCTCGCACATCGCCTCGTTTTTCCGCCAGGAGCATAATATCGAGGTACTGCAGGGACTGATCGAAGCGGGGATACACTGGTCCGCGATTGAAAAGCCGGGAGAGGCAGTCCAACTTCTGGATGGCAAGACCTTCGTCCTGACAGGTGCGCTGAGTCGACCCCGGGACCAGATCAAGGCTCAACTCGAGGCGCTCGGTGCGAAGGTGGCGGGCAGCGTATCCGGAAAGACCGATTACGTCGTTGCCGGTGAAGCAGCCGGTTCAAAGCTCGCGAAAGCGCAGGATCTCGGCATCGAGATTCTTCATGAAGACCAGTTAGAAGAGATGCTCAATGCGATTGAATGACGAAGAACTCATCAGGCTCGGGAAGGAGACAGTCCACAAGCAGGCTGAGGCTGTGCTGAACCTCGAGAAACAGATCGACAGCAGCTTTGCCGAGGCAGTCAAGTGCATCCGCCGGGCAAAGGGGCATACGATCATTTGTGGCATGGGCAAGTCGGGCCATATCGGTTCCAAGATCGCGGCTACGCTGGCCTCGACGGGCACCCCGGCATTTTTCGTCCATCCCGCCGAGGCGTTTCACGGCGACCTTGGCATGATCACACCGGATGACATCATCGTACTGATCAGCTATTCCGGTGAGACCGACGAGGTCAACAAGCTGATACCGAGCCTGAAGAGCTTCGGGATCCCGATCATCTGTATCGTTGGCGATTCCGGTTCCACGCTGGCGCGCAATTCTGACATTGTCCTTACCATGGCAGTCGATCGCGAGGTCTGTCCGAATAACCTCGCACCAACAAATTCGACTCTCACGACGCTTGCGCTCGGCGATGCCATCGCTGTTGCGCTGATCGAGGAGCGCCAGTTCAACCCCGGTGATTTTGCACGTTTCCATCCCGGCGGGAGTCTTGGCCGCAGGCTCCTCACAAAGGTTCGCGATGTCATGCACAGGCCACCCTTGCCCGTTGTTGTGACCGGCACGAGCATGCTGGACACCATTGCTGTCATGAACAAGGGGCGCCTGGGCATTGCGATCGTTGCGGAACATGACAGGGTCCTGGGAATCATTACCGACGGTGATCTCAGGCGGGCGATCGTAGCCGGCATCGATTTGCAGAATACACACTGCAATACGGTCATGACGACGACCCCGAAGACCATTGGCGAAAATGAACGCTTTGCCGAGGCCGAGCAGGTGATGCTCGAGAACAAAATCAACTCACTTGTCGTGGTTAATGAGGATGGAAAACTTTCCGGGATTCTGCAAATCTACGACATCGAATGAGTTTCCGGTTTTGCGGTACCCTTAAGTGCTGCCGCAGGCCATTTTTTTATAACGAAACTATCAGAGGCAGTTAAAGACTATGGAACACAAGCTTCCCGATCTTCCCTACGAAAAAAACGCTCTCGAGCCACACATCTCCGCGGAGACGCTCGACTTCCATCATGACAAGCACCATGCGACTTATGTCACGAATCTCAACAACCTGATCAAGGGAACCGAGTTCGAGGACAAGTCACTGGAAGACATCGTGGCCTCTGCTCCTGCCGGTGGCATCTTCAATAATGCTGCACAGGTCTGGAACCACACTTTCTACTTCAACTGCATGGGACCGAATGCAGGTGGTGAACCGACAGGTGCACTGGCTGACGCCATCAATGCGAAATTCGGCTCCTTCGCTGATTTCAAACAGGCATTCACGACCTCGGCAGCAACCAACTTCGGTTCCGGCTGGACCTGGCTGGTCATGAAGGATGGCGAACTGGAAATCGTCAACACCAGCAATGCAGGGTGCCCGCTGACCGATGGCATGAAACCGCTTTTGACCGTCGATGTCTGGGAGCACGCTTACTATATTGACAAGCGTAACGCTCGCCCGGCCTACCTCGAGTCCTGGTGGAGCCTGGTCAACTGGGATTTCGTTGCCTCGCAGATGTAACGGTCTCTGAACAGTGACACTCAATGCCCGCGCAAGCGGGCATTTTTGTTTGTGTTGCCAGTGGTGGAGGTCGAGGTCTCTGCATCAGGGGGCGGAGTCATCATTGACTCCGACCCCTATTCGAGTCATTGCGAAGGAGCGAAGCGACTGTGGCAATCCTGTGCTCGATGCTCGCATCCAGCCAGAGATCGCCACGTCGGCCTGTGGCCTCCTCGCGATGACGACTTTTGGCAGTCAATCAGGTGTCGGAGATTATTTTCTGCAGGAAAATGATGTCTGATACCAGATACTGCGATCAGGCCTTTCCACACAGCGCTGTGTAAAATGCGGTTTCACAACAACAGAGTAGGTTGGGTACATGGCTTTCGATATCGACCCCGTTCTGCGCAAGGATTGCCATCTTCTCGGCAGGTTCCGCTATGCCTATCTGCTGCTCTACCGTCATCGCTCCATTCCCTGGTTCATTCTCGTTCCGGAGACCAGTGAAACCGAGGTTGTCGAACTGCCACACGACGATCAGCTCGAGCTGTTCCACGAAACCAGCATTCTCGGCAAGTTCGTCAAGGTCACGTTCAGGGTCGACAAGATCAACCTCGGCGCGATTGGCAACGTTGTGCGTCAGATGCATGTGCATGTCATCGGCAGGTACGAATCAGACGAGTGCTGGCCCGGCGTGGTCTGGGGGGCGCCGCTTGTGCGGGAAGATTATTCCGGGGACGAGGTCGCACGGATCAGGGAGCAGCTCGTCGACTGGTTCGGCCAGGAGGTATTCACTCCAGAGGTGGATAGCGCCTGATACGGGGGAGGGTGACGGTACTGATGGACCCGGGATACTCGCTTTTCCCGGAGCGTTTGGTCAGCTTCGGACGAGGGTATAGAGTCTTGGCGCATGCCCGGCGCAGCTGGAATTGTGATGCTTCCATCGGACCCTGCCACCTGCCTTTTCCAGCCACTCTGTTATGACTCGATGCTCTTCCATGCCACCGGCATGGCCGACATAGATCAGCAGTGAGATGAGACCGCCGGGCCTGATGAGTTCGAGTGAGGCATCGAGCGCATGCAAGGTCGATTCGGCCGTGGTTGTGACGCTTTTATCGCCACCGGGCAGGTAACCGAGGTTGAACATGACCGCGGCGACACTTCCTGCGATTCCCGCTGGAAGCAGCCGGGCCATCTCTGCATGATTTCCCTTGATGAGCGTGACCTGTTTCGCGGCCCCGTTCATTTGCAGTCGTGCACGTGTCTGGTCGATCGCCTGCTGCTGCAGATCGAAAGCATAGACATGCCCTGTTTCGCCGACAAGCTGCGCAAGGAAGAGGGTGTCGTGCCCGTTGCCCATGGTTGCATCGATGACAATATCACCGGCATGCACATGCCCGGCGACCACCTCGTGAGCAAGTTCAGTCAGTCGTCTTGTCATAACGCCGGATATCCGCTGCCGGGTCGAGAGGTTCGCCGTTGACGAGATGATTCGCAAACTGCCTCGCATACCAGGGGATCAGCAGTCCGCCCTTCGCACCAAAGCCGTTGAAGATCATGACAGCGGGTTGCGCAGGGAGGCTGCCAATGAAGGGGTGGCGATCCGTCGTTGCCGGTCGCACGCCGGCACGCTGGCCGGTAACAGTGAAAGCGATGTCCGGAAAGCGTTCATGGAAGGCGTCGGCCAGTGCCTGCCGCGCATCTTCCGTGACATGGGTATCAATGTTGTCCCACTCCATGGTTGCGCCGAAACGGTAGCGGCCATCGGGCTCGGGGAGCAGCCAGCGTCCGGCATTGATGATGTGGTCATGCGGGTGAAGTGGCCGCTCCGGCATACCGTCGATGATCTCGCCCCTGGCAAGCTGGAACGGGAGTTGACTGAACCACGGATTCAGGGCGCCGCGAAATCCTTCGCAAAATATAACGCTGGTGGCGCGGTGTCCGTTCCACTCGATCCCCGATGCGCCAACTGTGAGATCCTCGTGCCTGAAGTTTGCCCTGACGAAGCTGTTCGCGATCATGAATTCATCACGCAGCCACTCGAGCATCTCAGCAAGGCGCAGAAAGCCGGTATGCGTCTGGATACAGCCGCCAAAGGGGGCATGGGTGTCACGCAGCAGGTCGGTAGCGGGCAAAGGCTGCATGTAGGGTGCGTAGGCCGGATCATCCATGCGGCGTTGAAAATAAACACGTTCCTGATCATCCTGGAAGATGCGCAGCATGGGTAACGGGTAGAAGAAGCGGCGACGGGCTTTCTGCTCGATAGTACGGTAGAGCCTCTGCGCCGCGGGCAGGAGGTAGTCGATGCCCGGCTGCAGGCTCAGCCGCTTGCCGGTCACCGGGTTGATGAGCCCGCCGGCAATGGTTGAAGAGGAGCTCTGGTGGTGATCATCCACGACGAGCACGCGCTGCCCCATGGCGAGCAGCTCTCTTGCCAGCAGGCTGCCCGCGAGGCCCTGACCGATGATCAGGCAGTCATGCGTGCTGGCGGACATATTCATACATCACGATAGATGCTGCGATGCTGACGTTGAGGCTCTGGGTGTCGCCAAATTGCCTGATGGTCAGGCAGTCGATCTCGAAATCGCTCGTGTCGAAGCTGATTCCAAGCTCCTCGTGGCCCATGACAAAGGCGGATTTTTCAGGCAGTTCAACCTGGTCAAGCCGGTTGGTGCAGCCGGGTTCGAGTGTGAAAAAGTGGTAACCACGAGCGTCGAGTTCCCGGTAGCAGTCGGCAAAACTGTCATGGAAATGTGCTGGAACCTTGCGAAAGCCACCCTTGGCAGGAGCCGGGTCAAACGGCGGAATGTTGATGAGGTGGATTTCGTGTGCGCCAAAGCTCTCGGCACTGCGGAAGATCTTTGCTACGTTGAATCCGGCCTTCAGGTGATCAAGCACGATAATCATCTTGTGCGGGCCGGACTTTGCGAGCATGTTCAGCCGTCGCTGCTTTTCATAGCGACGCATCGCCTGGTTGCGTTTCTCGCGGCGTTCTGCAGGGCTGAGTCGGGGCCTGTCGATCATTGTGACGAATCTGTTAAAATGCGGCGTTTAGTGCAGATTATACGGCCTGTGACCACTTCTCCAGAAACATCCGGCTTTCCCCTGCTCGAAAGTATCAATGCGCCCTCGGATATGCGCAGGCTCGATTATGCAGAGCTCAATCAGGTCGCCGTCGAGCTTCGCGACTTTCTGATCCAGACGCTCTCCAGGACGGGGGGGCACCTGGCCGCGGGACTGGGCGTGGTCGAGCTGACAGTTGCATTGCACTATGTCTTCAATACACCCGATGACCGCATCGTCTGGGATGTCGGGCACCAGGCTTACCCGCACAAGATTCTCACCGGCCGCAGGGAACTCATGCACACCCTGCGGCAGAAAGACGGAATATCGGGTTTTCCGCGACGCGCCGAGTCGGAATACGACACCTTTGGCACGGGGCACTCCAGCACCTCGATCAGCGCCGCTCTCGGCATGGCGATAGCCGCACGCCAGGAGGGTGAGAATCGCAAGTGCATCGCCGTTATCGGTGATGGAGCACTTTCCGGTGGCATGTCCTTCGAGGCGCTGAACCATGCAGGCTCGATCCGTGATCTTGACCTGATCGTCATTCTCAACGACAACGACATGTCGATTTCACCGCCTGTCGGCGCAGTCAGTCACTATCTCACGCGTGTGCTTTCAAGCCGTTTCTATAACAAGGTCAGGAGCAAGGGCCGCAGCGTGCTCAACCATGTTCCACCGATCCGGGATCTTGCCGATCGCTGGGAAGAGCACATGAAAGGCATGGTGCTGCCCGGCACACTCTGGGAAGAACTCGGGTTCAACTACATCGGTCCGATCGACGGCCACGACCTGCCGGTCGTCGTCGAGACGCTCTACAACATGCGCAGCATGTCCGGACCGCGTTTCCTGCATATCGTTACCCAGAAAGGCAAGGGTTACGAGTTCGCCGAGGAAAAACCTGTCGCCTACCATGGCGTCACGCCATTCGACCCTGTCACAGGCGAGTTGAGCAAGAGCAAGCCAGTGCGTACCTATACCCACGTATTCGGCGACTGGCTGTGTGATGCGGCAGCAGCCGACAGCCGTCTGCATGCCATCACCCCGGCCATGCGCGAGGGCTCCGGGCTTGTGCGCTTTTCCGGGGAGTACCCCGATCGCTATCACGATGTCGGCATAGCCGAGCAGCACGCCGTGACCCTGGCTGCCGGCATGGCATGCGAGGGACTCAAGCCGGTTGTCGCGATCTATTCAACCTTCATGCAGCGTGCATATGACCAGATGATCCACGATGTGGACTTGCAGAACCTCGATGTGACCTATGCCGTTGATCGTGCAGGGGAGGTCGGAGCCGACGGCGCAACCCACGCGGGCATCTTCGATCTGACCTACTGCCGGACACTGCCGAACATGGTCATCATGGTTCCGGCCGATGAGGCCGAGTGTCGCCGGATGCTGCAAACTGCCTATGAATACGAGGGCCCGGCCATGGTGCGTTATCCGCGCGGTGGCGGGCCGGGTATTCAGGAGTCTCCGGCTCTCGAGGTCATCGAGATCGGTAAAGCCGAGGAGAGGCGTGCCGGAGAAGGGTTGGCGCTGCTGGTATTTGGTACCCTGTTGCCACTGGCGCTGAAGATTGGCGACGAACTCGATGCGTCCGTCATCAACATGCGTTTCGTCAAACCACTCGATGAGGCCCTGCTTGCCCGGATCGCCGGTTCGCACAGGCTCCTGGTCACGCTCGAGGAGAACATGGTGCAGGGCGGGGCGGGATCGGCCGTGGCAGAGTACCTCAACACCCTGCCGAAATGCACCGAGCTGCTCCAGCTCGGTCTTCCGGATCGCTATATCGAGCACGGCACGCAGCAGGAGCAGCTGCAGGAAGCCGGGCTCGACCATGATCAGATTCTCGCGCGCATCAGGGCGCGACTCGAATCCATCGGCTGAATCCGTAGCCTTGCGCTATCCGTTAGGTGCGCTCCGGCTGTTTCCCAAATCCTCTCATCGGGTAAGTCGCGCAGTTTCCTTTTCATGACAGCAAGAAAAAAGGCAGCCGGATGGCTGCCTTTTTCGTGGAGACGCAAGCCGTATCAGACTTTCGCTTCGTCCATCATGCGCTCGATGATCGGGCCAAGGATGATTTCCATGGCGAAGCCCATCTTGCCACCCGGGACAACGATGGTGTTGCGGCGTGACATGAAGGAGTTCTGGATCATGCTCAGCAGGTATTCAAAGTCCGTATGGAACTTCTTCGGATCCTTGAAACGAATGACGACAAAGCTTTCGTCAGGCGTCGGGATATCGCGCGCGATGAACGGGTTCGAGGTGTCAACCGTGGAGACACGCTGGAAGTTGATGTCGGTGCGCGAGAACTGCGGCGTGATGTGATTGATGTAATCCGGCATACGGCGAAGGATTGTCTCGACGATCGCTTCGGCAGAGTAGCCGCGTTCGGCACTGTCACGATGGATTTTCTGGATCCACTCCAGGTTCACGATAGGCACGACACCAACACCCAGGTCTACATGGGTGGAGACATCGTTCTCATCGGTCTTGACGAGTCCATGCAGACCCTCGTAGAAGAGCAAATCCGTACCGGAAGGAAGATCCTCCCAGGGCGTGAATTCTCCGGGTTCCTTGTCCGTGCCGAGGCGGGCGTTATGCTCGTCTGCCTCTTCCGGGCTGTGGAGGTAATAACGTTTCTGGCCACCGCCTGTCTCTCCATAGGTTTTGAAGAGCTCCTCGAGCTTGTCGAAACGGTTGGCTTGCGGGCCGAAGTGGCTCAGACCTTCGTCAGCCATCTTCTGCTTCATTTCGTTGCGGTCATAGCGGTGGTAGCTGTCACCCTCGACGACGGCTGCCCTGATACCCTCTCGCTCGAAGATATGTTCAAAAGCGCGTTTGACGGTCGTCGTGCCTGCGCCTGACGAACCCGTGACGGCAACGACTGGATGTTTCTTGGACATGGTTGCTCCCCTTGAAAGTTAACCTTTAAATGGTGCCGTGATCCCTGGATCGCCCGACACCGCGGTTTGCTGAAAAGAAAAAACACATTGAAAAACCTTCGGCTTTTCAATGTGCTTGTTAACCTGCAAACTATATCATATTCATCCTTTTTGGCTGTTATGAATGGATCGTCTCATGCTGCGCCAACATCAGCCAGGCTGACTGCCATGAAAAGTTGGCAGCTGTTAAGACATCTTGATAACCAATTGTCACTATTGAGAAAAATAATGATTCACCGGATATTCGTTGCAATTGCATTGACTGGGTTCATGGGCCTATACATAAATTCTTCTGCGCAGGAGGCGCCCGCGCTCCAGGGCTTTGGCGTGCGCAGTTGTGATTATCTCGCACTCTCCGAGCAACGCTGGGAAAAGGGTGAAGACGAGGGAGCTCTCGCTTACATGCGCCTGCAGGAGTGGATGGCGGGTTTTGTTTCCGCACTCTCGCTTGCCACCGGTGAGGATGTCACCAGGGGCGCGGGAAGCGAAGGCATGGTCCGGCAGGTTGTCGATTTTTGCCGTCGCGCGGAAAACAGGGACCAGGATGTTTTCAGCGCAACCATGAACCTCATTCAGGAGCGCAGGGCGATTCGCTAGTTTCTTCCGGGATCGCGTCAAGCACAGAAAACCTGTCATCCGGTCCCGGGCGAATTTTTTCGTCAAATCGTTGTCGGACAGGGCAAGCATCCTGTCACAAACGAAAGGACTCAATTTTGTCCGCATCTCCAATCCGGAAGAGCCGCTGGGTTCTCGCCCGGTTGTTATTTATCGCCTATATCGGATTTTCCGTCATCACCGTCGTCGGGGGATTCCTGACTGCTCCACTCATGAGCTGGTATTTCTTCAACGACTGGCGATTCTGGAGGCACTGGAACAGGGGAGTGGCCATGCTGCCGCATTCACTCCGTCTGTTTGGCCTGATCGTTCGAGACAGCAGGGGCTTCATGTTCTCTGTTCCACTCTCCAGTCCTCCCTCCAAAGCACCGGATCCTGCTGTCACGATTCTCAATCCTGAATGGAAGCCGGGTGACACCTGCGGGGACTGCTCGAACTGCTGCCGCCCGGGCGGGCTGGTCTGTCCATTGCTCGATGAATCCAGTGGTCTATGCACCGGATACAACAGTTTTTACTGGCGTTATTTCAACTGTGGACGTTTCCCGAGCGTCAGTCCGGAGATCAACTATTACGGATGCAACAAGTGGGTTGTGATCCACACGAACAGCCTTGTTCCTCACCAGCCGCTCTCTGCAACAGTCCGCTCAGTCAGGGGATAACGCTAGCGCAACTGTGATCCCAAATACCGTTGGACGTCATCTGGAGTATTGAGATCCTTATCCAGCATGGCGGGCTTGAAAAAGCCCTTAACGATTATGGAGCACGCAAAATTGTGCATTTATCGGTTCCTCATCCTTGTTGTCATCAGGTGCGCAAGAAGACACGCGCTATAATGAAACTTCTCCCCGCAACCATACTGTACGGATTGCATACACATGCATGAGCGCCATATCGGTCGTATGACCAGCATCCTGCTTGTCGCCCTGATGAGTACACTTTCCGGCTGTTCGGATTCAGAGACCAATGTTGCTCTTGGCACCCTCGAGCGCGACCGGGTAGCACATACAGCAACAGTTAACGAGGTGATCACTGAAACGCCGGTCAACCAGGGCGCCTATGTGAAAAAAGGCACCGTGCTCCTGCGAATGGATGACCGGCTGCAAAAGGCCAAGGTCGACAAGGCCAGGGCGGAAATGGCACGCGTCCGGGCACAGCTTGACAAGTTGCTTGCCGGTGCGAGGGAAGAGGAAGTCGCTGCAGCCAGGGCGAATGTCGCAGGTGCCCGGGCGGAGCTCGTGGAAACCGAAAAAGTCTATGCGCGTGACAAGGACCTGGTCGAACGTGGCGCAGTCAGTCAATCGCAGCTTGACCTGGCAATGGCCAAAAGAGATGCGGCGAAAGCCAACCTGCTAAGCGCACAGGAAAAATTGCGGGAACTGGAGAATGGCAGTCGTGAGGAAGACCTTCGAATGGCCCGGTCTGAGCTCGACGCAGCAAAAGCGGTACTCGCAAGCGAAGAGAAGTTGCTGGCTGATCTGACCATTCGTGCCTCACAGGATGGGGTTCTCGATAATCTGCCATGGAATCTCGGCGAACGCGTCACGATCGGCAGCCCGGTTGCAATTCTGCTTGCGGGTGATGCTCCCTATGCTCGCGTCTACATACCAGAGCCGTGGCGTGTAAGCATTACCGAGGGTGATTCACTAAAGGTCAGCGTGGATGGCATCGACGAGGTCTTCGATGGAACGGTTCGCTGGATCAGTTCCGAACCCGCATTCACCCCCTATTATGGCCTGACGCGCGAGAACCGCAGCCGTTTGATGTACCTCGCGGAAGTTCAACTGCCTTCGTCAGCAGCAAGGCTGCCAAGTGGCGTTCCTGCGCAGGTCCATTTGCCGTGACCGAACGGATTGTTGAAGCCCGTGGTTTGACGCGGAGTTTCGGAGACACGCTGGCCGTCGACAGTCTGGATCTCTCCATCGAGAAAGGCATAATTTACGGGTTTCTTGGCCCCAATGGTTGTGGAAAGACCACGTCGATGCGCATGATGACCGGGCTACTCACGCCGACAGCCGGTGAAGTGGAAGTTCTCGGGACAAGGCTGCCGGGTAATGCAGAGAAACTCAAGCGTCTTATCGGATATATGACACAGGTTTTCTCGCTCTACGGTGACCTTACTGTCAGAGAAAACCTGCAGTTCGTAGCACGTATCTACGGTATAGGAGCGCGTGCATGCAGGCAGCGCATTGATGAACTGCTGGCCGTTCACGATCTCAACAGATTCTCGGAGCAGCGTGCCGGGAGTATGAGCGGAGGTGAACGCCAGCGCCTCGCCCTGGCAGCAGCAACCTTGCATCGGCCAAAGCTCCTCTTCCTTGATGAGCCGACAGCGGCTGTCGATCCCGAAACCCGTCGGCAATTCTGGGAACAGCTTTTCGACCTTGTTGACGATGGTGCGACCATCCTTGTCTCGACCCATTACATGGACGAGGCCGAGCGCTGCCACCGACTTGCGATTCTTGAAAACGGGGTCAAGCGAGCCGACGGTACACCACGGCAACTCATGCAGGAGATGGGCGTAAACGTTGTCGAGATCGAAGGGACGGGACTGAGAACGCTCAGAAAAGAACTTATCTCACTGCCCGAAGTTGTCTCTGCTGCACAGCTTGGCGCGAGACTGAGAGTGCTTGTCTCGGACAGTGTCGCTGAGCCTGATCAATGGCTCAGGATGCATTCGCTGCTGAATGATGCCAGAGAGATTCGCCGCGCCAGACCGAGTCTCGAGGATGTCTTCGTGACGAGTACCGGGAGGCATCGAGAATGAATTCCCTGCGCCGCATACTGGCCATCCTGATGAAGGAACTGACACAGCTTCGTCGTGACAGGTTGACCTTCGGAATGGTCGTCATGATTCCCTTCATCCAGTTGTTACTTTTCGGCTATGCGATCCACACTGATATTCGCGATATCCCCGTTGCGCTTGTTGACGAGAGTAATACTGCACTGAGCCGCATACTCGTGCAGACAATCAGGGCAACACAGGTAGTGGAATTCACCGAGCACTACTCAAGTGCCGAAGAGGCACAGAATGCCATCACGAGCTCGAGAGTACGGGCCGCCTTGCTGATCCCGCATGATGTGAGCCAGCGGCTGGTACGCAGTGGAGCAGTCGGGATGGGAACGCCGCCGGCAACGGATGAGGAGACCAGCCGCCCGGTTGCTCACTGGATTGTCGATGGATCAGATCCGATGATCGCGGCCGCGATCAAGGGATTGCGAAACATGCCACTGACAGAACTGTTTCGACAGTCGACCAACCGCAAGACCCCGACTTTCGAGGTCAGCCTCTTTTTCAATCCGGAACAGCGTTCCGAGATCAACATCGTTCCCGGTCTCGTGGGTGTGATTCTCACCATGACCATGATCATGTTCACTTCTGCTGCGATCGTGCGTGAACAGGAGCGTGGCAACATGGAAATGCTCATCACGACACCTGTACGCCCCATCGAACTCATGCTGGGAAAGATTGTTCCATATATCTTTATTGGCCTCGTTCAGGTCGCCATTATCCTCGGGCTTGGGCACCTGCTTTTTAACGTGCCGATCAACGGAGGTCTGTGGAACTTGTTCGGGATTACATTGCTTTTCATCGGGGCAAGCCTCTCTCTCGGGCTTGTGATCTCGACGATTGCAAAAAGCCAGCTACAGGCGATGCAGATGACGGTTTTTGTCCTGATGCCATCCATTCTCCTCTCCGGATTCATGTTCCCGTACGAGGGAATGCCGGAAGCTGCCCAATACATTGCCGAAATTCTGCCTGCTACTCATTTCATGCGTGGAATTCGCGGCGTTGTGCTCAGGGATGCGACCCTTGCCGATATACAGGATGACGCCTTGTGGTTGCTGGGTTTCATGCTGGTTGGCCTTGTGATTGCTTCATTACGTTTCAAGAAACGTCTCGATTGATATTCTGAACAGGCACACCGGTTACTGAATTACTCCTGAACAGACTCCCGACCTGCACAGGCATGCATCATCACTGCATGACATCCTTGGTTGTCACACCGTGTCGCAGGGGGATTATTTCAGCGATTGATTTCTCTGGGTCAACACAATTGCCACTCCGCCCAGTGTGGCGATCGACGCCAGTACGAGGCGCAGTGAGAGCGGTTCCGAGAGGAACAGAACGCCTCCAAATGCAGCGATCGCAGGCACCGAAAGCTGAACCGTGGCTGCCGAGGTGGGTTTGAGCTCACGAAGTGCTGCGTACCATATGGTGTAACCAAGACCGGATGCGATAGCCCCGGAAGCTGCCGCGAGTATCAAGCCTTGCGGAGAGATATTCAGGTCTCCCAGGAACAGGAGACTGACACCAATGACCAGTGGTACGGAATAAATAAAGTTGTTTGCAGTTGCCGCCAGAGGGTTGATACACGCCTTGCCCAGCAATGAGTAGACACCCCATGCAATGCCGGCAATAGTCATCATGAGAGCGCCTGCCGGGTCGGGAGCTGTCACGCCGGGTGAAACGAGATAGACCAGCCCGGCGACAGCCAGCGTGAGACCGGCCCACGAGATCAGTGAGAACTGCTCGCCCCGTCGTATCCCTGTGATAAACATTGTCAGTTGTACCGCCCCAAACAGAATCAGGGTGCCCGTGCCTGCACTCAATGTGAGGTAGGCAAACGAAAACAGTACCATGTAGGTGAACAGCATGAGTGTTGACCACCAGCTGGCTTTGGGGCGGTAGTCGACATTTTTCTGTAACAGCAGGATAAGTGCCAGAACCAAAGCACCGGAAATCACTCTGACAGTTGCAAAACTTGCAGCATCGATCTGTTCCTCACGCAAGGCAAGTCTGCAGAGCAATGGATTGGCTGCAAATGCAATCATGGCAATGGATGTCTGAACAAACGTCATGACTGCCGGTGATTTGTAATGATCTGGAAGTATTGCGGTCACCTTCTTCGATTGAAAAAGCGTCCTGGCTTGAGTCGGCTTTTATAAAGGTCATTATCTGATTCAACTGCAGCCAGAGAAACAGATCATAACGTATCAGGTTATTGCCGGATGCGCCGACGTTCCGCTTCGGGGCAATAACCGCAGTTCAACAGCATGACCTTACTTGCGCTTTACAGCCAGGTTGCCCCTTGTGTCGCGATGGGGGAGGAGAAGCGATCGACCAGGATGCCTTTGGTGACGCATGAACGGCGTCGTGCACTGCATTGCAGGGGGTCAATGGCAGTTATAATCCCATGGGACAGCAGGATCTTGCCCGGGTTGCCGGACACTGGTAACGTGTTGGGCTGCTTCAGGGCTCCCTGGTAAACGATATTTTCGATTACGCCAGGCCGACCGTGAAGATGTTCTGCCGAAGAACCAGTGACGTTAAAGGCCTCTTCTCGCCGTGATCCGATTTTTTCTGTTATCGACAATTCTCTTGCTGACCGCATGCCAGTCCACCGTCTATTTGATGCCGACACCGGAACTGCTGCGCTCGGGCCAGCGTGATCCTTTTGCCGCAAACCCGGAGCTGGCCCTGTCACCCGATGTTCAGATCGCCTATGCCACGAACCGGTTGCCTGCTTTTGATTCAGGCCGATGGCCTTATGTCACGCTTTTTGACAGGAAAATTCGCCTTGGCTTCGCAACCGTTCGACTGGGGGGCGAGGCGTCATCTGCGGAAGAACTTCATGCGTCCTCAACATCGGCAGAAAGGGAGTTCGCCATACCCTTGACTCTCCTTGCAACCAGCCAGGATGCAACCCTGGCCTCTGTACAAGGTGCGTCGCTGACGACGGAGGCCAAAGCTTTTTTTGACCAGGTCAACGCGGCGCTAGCGCTTAGTCGCGATCCGGATATCACTGTCTATGTGCATGGCGCGAACAACAGCTTTTATCGTTCCAGCGCGCAGGCTGCACAGTATGCTCATTTCACCGGGCGTAACTCCGTTGTCATGCTCTTTTCATGGCCGTCGGCTGACAGTTTTCTTCGCTACGCGGTTGACGTCAACAACGCACGCCGGACAGTTCCCGTTTTCGGAGAGTTCCTTGAACTTCTCGCGCAGCACACGAATGCGCGCTACATCGATGTGTTGGCCTACAGTGCAGGCGCACAGGTACTGAGTCCTGCACTCGCCGCATTACGCGCCAGGCATGCCGACGAGGCTGAAAACAGCCTCAGGAAGCGGTTTCGCCTTGGAGAGATCTATTTCGCTGCTCCGGATGTCGATTTCAGTACTTTCCTCCGTGACCTGGCGACCTACGATGGCATGGTCCAGCATGTGACACTCGCCCTGAATCCGAATGATTCGGTGCTTGCGTTTGCCGCACGCCATCACGGGGTCTCGCGGGCCGGGCGGCCGGAACCTGGAGAGTTGACCGAAGAGGAAACCCGCCTTGTTCGGGCAGCCTTTGGTGAAATGGCTTTTGATCTGCTTCTGGTCGATCCCGATATGATCCCGGGTCTTGCGAGGGGGGCGCATGACTTCTGGTACAGGCATCCCTGGGTGAGTACCGATGTGCTCATCCAGTTGCTATACCAGGCGAGACCTTCAGAACGCGGGCTGGAACTACTCGAGGACGACGAGGGACGTCGTGCATGGACATTTGGGCCTGATTATCCGCAACGTGCGAACGAGGCAATCGAACAGCTGGCTGAACAATGATCTGAAAGGCAGTTGACAGGTGATCAATGCTGACGTCATGTTTGCTGTTCACTCGATACGAGATTCCGGAGAGGTCTCGTTAGCATGATTGCAGGGACGTTCTCAACGCAGGGGTGCGCGGCTGCGGTCAGGCATCATCATGAGTGCGGCGACGGCCGCAAAGGCTGCGACGGCCATATAAATCGCCGGGGCCGTTGCAAGACCGGTTGTTGCGATCAAGCTCGCCGCAATCATCGGCGTCAGGCCTCCGAATATGCCCAAGCCCACGTTGAAGGCTACTGAATAGCCAGAAAGGCGATCGCACTCCGGAAAGAGTTCGACAAACAGGGCAGGGCCCGAACCCAACGGAACGGCCAGCAGTAAGAAGGTCAGGAGGTGGGTCGTCAGGATAGATACTGTGGAGCCGCCGGAAGCCAGCATCCACTCATGCAGTGGCCACGCACTCAATGCCAGCAGAAGGATCGATAATGCGATCCATGTCCTGCGAGGAATCCATTTGTCGCCGACAACTGCTGCAAGGGGCATCACAGGAATGACCAGGAGAGTCATTGCCGTGTTGATTGCCAGCGCGGTGCCCCTGGCCATGATGTCCTGTGACGACAACCACTCCGGCAAGTAAACGAACGCGATGTAGTAACAGGTGCCATAGCTGGCGCTGAATGCCAGTGCCAGCAGGGTTTCCCGGCGGTTTGTCGTAAATGCCTGTAACAGCGGAGAGGTCTCTTCCCGCCCTGCATGATGGGCACGGAAATGCTGCGAGTTATGCAGGTTATGACGTATCCAGATCGCAGTCATGCCCAACAGGGCGCCGCCCAGAAATGGCAAACGCCAGGCCCAGTCGGCCAGTGTTTCTGCATCAAAGAGATTGGTCACCAGGGCGGCAGCGCCGACGCCCAGCAGTGAACCGGACATGGAGCCGATATTGGCCCAGCTTCCTGTTAGTCCGCGCTTGTTCTGTGGTGCAGTCTCCACCAGATATGTCGCAGAGGAGGAAAATTCTCCACCCACCGAGAGTCCCTGTAGCAGGCGTACCAGTACCAGCAAGACCGGCGCCAGGATCCCCGCTGTCGCGTAGGATGGCAATAGTCCGAGAAGCAGTGTCGGCAGGGCCATCATGACCACAGAGATCTGCATCGTACGCGCGCGCCCGTAACGATCCCCAAACCAGCCAAAGACAGCTGCTCCGACCGGTCTCATCAGGAACCCTGCCGCAAAGATCCCGTAGGTTGCAATCAATCCGGCAGTGGGACTGCTGGCTGGAAAGAAAATCGGTGCGATGACGCCAGCCAGATAACCGTAGAGAGCGAAGTCATACCACTCCACGACGTTTCCGATGAAACCTGCCATGATCTTGTGGCGGAGTTCTGGCGCGCCTGCTTTGTCCATCCTGCAATACTTTCCTGAATCTTGATCTCTGACAAGCGTTGACTGGCCACTGAGGCTGGGAAGTCTGAATGTCCGCGTGTCGCCTGGTGAAGAGGCCTGGTCTCAAGTCTCTGAAATCTGATGTCTTACGTCAATGAGCTACCCTGGAGTTCAGCCCCGGGCAGGGCTTTTCTGGCTTCCTCCGGCATTCAACGAATCCCGAGACGTCATAGATCTGGATCCACAGTTTCCTGATAGAGCAGGAACCTGTTGTTTTCTCGATGTTTGGATGTGGCGGGATGTCAGCGACCTGAACACGGGGCCAAAGGAATCAGATTACAGCGCAGCGGCGTTGTTGTATGGAATGCATCATCACGGCATCATCTGGCCTCTCTCACTGGCGATGCAAGAACGTCTATAGCGCGCAAGCCGCAGGGGTGTCAGCACTATACGCCTCCGCTGTGCACGATCTCGTAGTAGCGCTTTTCCAGCTCGTTCTTGTGCTGGGTCTCCTCGTCTGCAAGGTATTGGAAGAGATCGCGTATCGGGCCTGGCGGCGTGGACTCTGCGAGTGAGCGGTACTGTTCCATGGCAGCATGCTCGCGACCGAGCGCATACTGCAGGACTGCCTGGTCATCCGGATGATCACCGAGTTCGGGCAGGTGTATACAGTCGGAAAAGCGCCGGTCACTGGCCGGGGTTTTGATCGATTGCTTGACCTGTTCGGCGATGTCGCTACGTGCAAGCAGTTCCGTGAAAAGATCGAAATGCTGCTGCTCTTCACGTGCCAGTTCCTCGACGAGGTAGCGGATCTGCTTGCTGACCTTCGGGACAAGGCCGGCATAGAAATCGCGTGCGGTGCGCTCGAACTCGGTGGCGACCACAAGGATGTCCTCCAGAGAGGTCTGGGCCTTGAGTCGCTGGTATCCTCTGCCTTCAGGCATCTGCATTCTCCTGCTGAAACATGGCTTCAATGCTTGCTGCCACCTTGTGACCGGTAGCCACCGCACTGACAACATCGGGACCCTTCACACAATCGCCCGCCGCCCACAGCCAGGGCTCGGACGTGCGGCCCGCGTCATCGACCTGGATGCGCCCGCGGTTCCACTCGAGTTTTTCGGTCAGGTCCTCGCCGAGCAGGCTGACATCGCTCATCTGGCCGATGGCCTCGACAACCCATTGACCGGCATGCAATTGTTCGTCGCTCTCGTCATAGGTCGGGGCAAAGCGGTGTTGTTCATCGAAGATCGATAATACCTTCCAGCTGCGCAGGCCAAGCAGCCTGCCCTGGTCATCAGTTACACACTCCTGAGGGCCGCGTGAATCGATAATCCGGATTTCTTCCTCGATTGCTTCCTTGATTTCCACCGGGTCGGCGAGGAAGTGGGTTTTATCCTCGAGCGCAGTCAGCGTGATGTTGATCTCCCCGTGTTGCTGTTTCTGGAGACGTGCCATGCTGCGCGCGATGTCCATCGCCACGTTTCCGCCGCCAATGACCACCATGGTTTTCGGTGCGTCGAGTTGCTCGCCGTTGCGGATGCGGTGCAGAAGATCCACCGCCTTGAAGACATTCGGATGATCGGAGCCGGGAATGCGCGTGGAACGCCCAAGCCACAAACCGATGGAAAGCACCACGGCATCGTTGTCCTGTTGCAATTGCTGCATGCTGATGTCGCTGCCGATGCGAGTGTTGTAATGGATCTCCACACCCATCGACAGGATCAGATCGATGTCACGCTGAATGGTCTCGGAGGGCAGGCGATATTCCGGGATGCCATAGCGGGTCATGCCGCCGGCAGTGGATTCGGCCTCGTAGACCGTCACGCTATGCCCGTTGCGTGCGAGGTCGAAAGCGGCGGTCATGCCGGCCGGGCCCGCTCCGATGATGGCGATCTTCTTCCCTGTGGCGGGCGCCGGACCGCCGATGATATCGCGATAGCGCTCATAGGGTACCTGCTCGGTGATATGGCGCTTCAGCCAGCGAATCGCGATCGGGTCACCCTCGTGGCTGGCGGCACAGGTGGTCTCGCACTTGCGCGTACAGACCTTGCCGCAAATCTGCGAAAAGGGGTTACTGTCATAGAGCAGCTTGAGGCCATGCTCGTAATCGCCATCGCGCACAGCCGCAATGTACTCGGGAATAGGCATGTGCGTGGGGCAGGTGGCCACGCAGATACCACAGGTGACGCAGCGGTCGGCTTCCAGAACCGCCTGTTCCACGGAGTAGCCACCGACGATCTCGACGAAGGAGTCGATGCGCTCCCCGGGCTCGAGTTCAGGCATCTCGATGCGTTCCGGGGCATTCAGGCGATGGCCGGACGGGCGGTGGTAACCATGCTTGGCGTCATCCCACTGTTTTTTGTCGACGCCGGGGATAAACAGAAATTTGTCCGGATCGCTTTCCACCCACTTGTATTCGTTGGACATGCTCAGGGAACTGGTCATGCAGACGTCCACGCAGAGCGCGCACCAGCAGCAGCGGCCGTAATCGATGCGCGGGCGCAGGCCCGAGTCGCCCGGTTGGGTGCTGATGCCCTCGACCCCTTCCACCGGCACCATGTCGATAGCGCCGTTTTGGCAGATAGCCTCGCAGGTGCCGCAGCCGATACATTTTTGAACATCATTCTGGTGGAAGCCGCGGTAACGCTCGGTGGCTTCGCGGTTGAACGGATCCTCGATGCTGACTGGATCGCGGAAGATGTTCTTCCAGGCCGTGAAGGGTGATAGCAGGTCACGCACGCTCATGATGCTATTCCTTTTAACCACAAAAGGTCACAAAGAAAGGCAGGACTTTTCCGAATCCTGAAAAGGCCGCAGAGGGTGGTTAAAGCCATGGTGCCCGACAAGTCGTTACGGATGGAGTTCTTCGTGTTGCTTGTGGTTGATTGTCCTTTCCGGTTCATCGCTCGATCTCCGGCGGGTAGGTGTGCAACGAGACCATGAGCCCGGCGACGTCGGAGATGTTCACGTTGACGATCAGCTTCTCCAGCAGTGCCATGGCATGGGTGTAGGAGGGGCCACGCACATTGACCCGGCGCGGATAGCCACTGCCGTCGGTGACCAGGTAATAGCCATACTCGCCGCGCGAGCACTCGCCGCGCACGTAGGTTTCGCCCTGCGGAATCTTCCAGTGCAGCACGTTGGGCAGCGTGGCCATTACGGGGCCCTTGCGTGGCATCTTCGCCAGTACCTGGCGGATCAGGTCGACGGACATCAGCAGGTCCCGGCGGCGCACATCGGCGCGGGCATAGACGTCGGAGGCCTGTGCGATCACAGGTTCAAAATCCAGTTGATCGTAGACCAGGTAGGGCTGGTCCCTGCGCACATCCTTCGCAACGCCGGCGCCGCGAGCGACAGGCCCGGTGATACCGTATTGATCGACCAGCGCCGGATCGACATAACCCAGCCCGATGGCGCGCTTCTTGAAAACTGCATTGCGGAACATGGTGTCATGGACGTCACTGAGCGTGCTTTCGATCTCGCGCAGTGTCTCTTCCATGCGCTCGTCGAAACCGTCAGGCAGGTCGTCACGCACGCCTCCGGGCAGAATGAACATGTGGTAGATGCGCGCGCCGGTCAGTTCCTCGAAGCGGTCCAGCATCAGGTCCCGCGCATAGGTTGTCCACTGGCCGATTACGCCCTGGCCGAAGGCACCGGCCTGGCCGCCAAGGTACATCAGGTAACTGTTGATACGGCCCATCTCGAGGATCAGGGTGCGGATCCAGTTCGCCTTTTCGGGGATGTCCAAACCGGCAAGTTCCTCGACCGCGGCGGCATAGCAGTACTCGTTGAAGTCGGGTTCCGGCACGCAGATACGGCAGACGATCGGGAAGCACTGGATGAAGGTGCGGCGTTCCATCAATTTCTCGAAACCGCGGTGCAGGTAACCGACGTGCGTCTTGCCCTCGACAACCTCGTCGCCGCAGACGGTGAGTTCGACAGACATGTTGCCGGTGATGCCCGGATGGTTCGGGCCCTGCCAGAGCTTCAGGTACTTGCCCGAAGAGAGATCGATATCGCAACTCCCGTCAGGGAGATGGTCCGGATACTGTGATCGGTCGGGTTCGTAGGCCATCTTACTTACCGTCCGGATAGAGTTTTTTCTTCATGTATTCGGCCGGATCATTCGTCTCCCGTCCGGGGCGTTCAGGGTAGGTCTCCTGCGAGTACTGAAGGGTGTCGAAGTCGCGTCTGTAGGGCGGGATGTCGATCCAGCCTTCGAGAATGAAGTCTTCATTGACGCGCGGGCTGTCCGGGAAATCGATGCCGAACATCTCGCGCAATTCCCGCTGGTAGGTGGCAGCGGTTGGCCACAAGTCATGAATACTCTCCATGCTGGTGTTGTCGCGCGGCAGCATCAGGCGCACGCCGATGTCGCGGCCTCCCGTGCGATCGCTGAGCAGGTAGGTCAGCTGAAAGCTGTTGTCCTCGATCCAGTCTACCGCGGTCAGCAGCACCAGGTGCGTGAAGCCCTCGAGGTCACGCAGGTGAAGCAGCAGGGGACGCAACTGCTCGCGCGAGACGGTCACGAAGGCAAGGTTATCCCGCTGTTCGGTGAACTCGCCGAGCTGGAATTGGGTCTGTAATTGGCTGATCAGTGTTTGCATGAGATTCTTGAATTCACCACAAAGGCCACAAAGGCTTCTTGTATGCAGAGTGAGGAGGAATGCCAGCTACTGACAGAGCGCACATTCCACCAGTCGATACCTCAGATAAATTCGATTGACTGTTTTTCAAACCCTTCGTGTACTTTGTGCTATTGGTGGTAAACATCCAGATCACCAGCTGTAGTCCGGCATATCCCAGTCCTTGATGACCCGTTTCTGGTTGGCCTTGTACCAGTCGAAGTTCTCTGCATAGCGGTTGGCGCCCTCGGCCTTGCCCGCGCGGATCAGTTTTTTCAGATCGTCGAAGCCCTGCAACAAGGCCTCGGGTCTCGGCATGCAGCCCGTGATATAGAGGTCGACCGGCATATATTGGTCAAGACATTTGATGGTGTTATAGGAATCCCAGTACATGCCGCCGTTGATGGTGCAGGAGCCCAGTCCGACGACGTACTTGGGATTTTGCATCTGCTCGTAGGAGCGGATGGCTCGCTTGAGCGTCTTCACCGACAGGTAACCCGAGATCACCAGCAGGTTGGCCTGGCGCGGTGTCGGCCGCCACTGGATGCCGTAACGGTAGGCATCGAAACGCGGTGTCATCAGCGGGCGCATCTCGATGGCGCCGCAACCGGTGCCGAAGCCCAGGATCCAGAGCGATTCGGAACGTGCCCAGTTGAACAGATCCTCGATGATTTTCGTGTAGGCAGGTGTCTGCACGGTCGGACCGGCCTGGCAGTAGTAATCCTGCAGGGGGTCGATATGGATTTCCTGGCCATCGGGCGCAATGACTGTGCGCGGCTGCAGCTCCTCGCGGACCGGGATGTCCCTGAGACGCAGCGATTCCGGTTGACTCTCCGGTGCATCGTCGAGGCGTTCTTCCAACTCATCATTCATGGCTTACACCAGCACTATGGCGGCTATGCCGAGCGGTACGGCCCATATCAGGAACCAGCGCACGGACTGTTCGACACGAAATCGCGGGAAGACCGTGCCGACGAAAACAGAAAAGAGGTAAATCAGGAAAACCTTCAGAAAAAAGACCGGCCAGCTTGCGGCCCCGCCGAAGAAGAGATTCATGTACACCACGATCTTGGCGATCGGAAAGATCACGCGGTTGGTCTGCATCAGCGCCAGGTACGAAGAGTGATACTCGGTCGGCGGTCCGATGGGAATCTCCTGGGGGGCAAGCACCACGTCGAAGGGAGGGCGCATCATCGAACCCAGAAACGACAGCATGGCTGCGGCCACGGCCAGCGGATTGGTGAAGAGGGTCCAGTTCATCACGCCGCCCTGTTGCGCTGCGACGATCTCCGTCACAGACAGTGTTTCGTATTGCAGCGCCACGGCAAAGACCGCCAGAGCCAGCGGCAGCTCGGACGTCGTCACTTGCGACAGGCCGCGGCTGACGCCGATAGCCGCGTGCGGGTGGCCGCTTTCGGCAGCCCCCAGCGCCATGCCCAGGGTGCCGAAGAAGACGAAGTAGAGTGCCAGGATCAGATCACCGGCGAAAGAGAGATTGGAAAACATCTCGGAGCCGAAAATCGTTGGCACGAACAGCAGCAGGCCGACCCCGCCGGTCAGGCGGAAGACCGGGCCCAGGTAGAACATGGGGCCATGCGTGATAGAACTGCGAATGCTGTAGTTCTTGATCAGGTCAACATAGTTCTGCCAGATCGGAATGCCGTATCGCCGCCCCACGCGAGCGCCGATCTTTTGCATCAGCGCCGTCAGCAACAGGCCATAGTTGACGACGATGAACAGCGTCAGCAGGGAGTAGGGAATCATGATCCATTCGAATGACATGTTTTAGCCCCCTTGACTGAACAGGTAAACGATGACCACGAAGGCCAGCAGCTGGATGGCGTAGACCTGCCCGTTGCCATTGTAGAAACGGCGCAGCAGATCGGCGAGAGTGTGCAGCATCTCGACGACGCCGTCCCAGAATCGCTCGAACAGGGGCCAGGTCAGAAAGCCCAGCGCCTTGCGGTAGGGCGCGAAGAAGTTCCAGGCAAAATGCGTGGTCTCGGGCCGGTACGGCCGTTCGGCGGCATAGACGATGTTGAACTGCTTGACCTTCTGCGCCTTGCGATTGACGAACAGCAACCAGGCGAAAAGCAGCATGAAGATCACCCCGATGATGATCATGATCGAGACAGGACTCCAGTAACCGAATTCGCTGGAAATGGTGAATCCCTCCCAGCTCAGCGCACCGTCGGGCAGGAAATTGCCTATGTAGGCATCCACGTGGCGCAGTGCCAGTCCCGGCACCAGCGCGAAACCCAGCAGGAACAGCACGTAGATCATCTGTGGCAGGATGAGCCAGAAGGGAGCCTCGCGGATGCGCCGATGCTCGTCCTTGAGCTGGCCCAGGAAGATCGTGTGGATCAGGCGGAAGAGGTAGAGGAACGCGATCGGGCCAGACAGGAAAATCAGTACCATTGGTAACTTGTAGTCGGCCGTCATGATGGCGTTGTAGAAGATCCAGCGTCCACCGAATCCGGACAGCGGTGGGACGCCGGACATCGCGATAATACCAATCAATACTGCGATGAACGACAGGGGCATCAGGGTGATCAGCCCTCCCATCCTGAACATGTCGCGGGTACCCGTGCGCTTGGCGATGCCGCCGACGGAGAGGAACAGCATCGACTTGTAGATGTAGTGGTTGATGACGAACATCAGTGCCATCAGCCAGCCCAGGTGATTCATCATTGCAAGACCGAACAGGGCATAGCCCATCTGCCCGATGGAAGAGTAGGCCAGCAACCGCTTGGCATCCTCCTGGAAGACCGCCATCAGGTTGCCGAGCAGTGCAGACAGCGCCCCGATCCACAGCATCGCATGTGTGAGGTCGATGCCGTAAAACTCCTGGCGCCCCATATTGATCAGTAGCATGAAGAGTCCGAACAGCCCGGCTTTCAGCAGGATGCCGGATACCATCGGCGACACGTCGGTTTCCGCCTCGGCGTGCGCGCCCGGGAGCCAGATATGCAGGCCGATGGCCGCCGTCTTGGTCATGAAACCGATGGCGAGCAGCAGGAAGACCCAGCCCGCAACCGGCCCCGTAAGCTGTTGCAACGCGTCCAGCATGAAGGCCGGATTGCCCCCGGATGCCAGTGCGAAGCCGGCGAAGATCAGGAAAGCGCCGCCGAGCGAAAAGACCAGGTAGGAGAGCGCATGGGGCTCGGACTCGCGGCCACGCAGGATCAGAAAGTAGGAACCGATGGTCAGCGACTCCCAGGCAGCGAAAAAGGTGAATGTGTCTTCGGCCACGATCAGCATTGCCAGACCGGCATACATCAGCATGGCCGACGGGTAGAAGCCCAGGCGGCGGCCTTTTTCCTGGAAGCTTGCCAGTAGCACCAGGGCGCCACCGATAAGGATGATTGCACCGAAGATCAACTGCAGCGGATCGTAAGCCGGGTAACTGAGCCAGAACCAGGCAATCAGCCCGCCGATGGCCAGGGCATTCTTGAGCTTTGCCGGCAGCCACTCCAGCGTCAGAAACAGCAGGGCGAAGAGAAGCGGTGTTGCCAGCAGCAGGTTGTCATGTGGCGAGAGTTCACCCCAGAGCCAGGCAAGCGCCCACGCGGCCACGACCGCGGCTCCGATCACCAGGCGCTTGTAGAGCGAGGGGGCGACGGGCTCGGGCGGCTGTTCGCGCTTGATCGCGTAGCCGAACCAGCGAAACAGGTAGCCCGCTTCCAGCAGTGCGCCGAACAGCAGGAGTCCGAGCAGTAACAAGCGTCCTTCGCCCGCGAGAGTGTGCACAAGCTCCCACTTGGCATAGAAACCCGGGAAGGGCGGCAACCCGATCAGCAGGGCGATGAAGCTGGCAAAAGCAAAGAGCAACAGCGGTTGTCCGCGCAGCGCTGCCCAGGCCGGAAGATCGCGGCCAGTCACAAGCCCCGAGAGCCAGTAGAGTCCCGCCTTGCCCACGGCATGGGCAAGCAACACGCCGCCGGCGACGAACAGGTACTGCTCGCCGAGAATATCCTTCTGTCCGGCCACCAGCAGCACCAGGCCTATCTGTGCTACCGAGGAGTAACCCAGCAGACGCCGGTCGTTGCGCTGCGCCAGTGCGAAGAGGTTGGCGCCGACAAAGCTGACGATACCGATGGCAGAGGCGACGGTCATCCAGGGCGCACCACCGATCATGAGTAGCTTGTCGACGGCGAACAGGGTTGCCGAGCCGGTGCCGGCAGAGACCAGCGCGGAAAAGGCCGGGTGTGCCGACTCGTAGATGTCCAGGGCCCAGCCGTTTGCCGGGAAGACCTTGAGTTCGGCAATGACGGCAATGAAGATCAGGAAGAAAGCCAGCGCGCCGCCCTTGAGCAGCGGTGCTGCGTTGGCCGCCATGCTGTCGAGATTGAGTGACCCGGTGGCGTGGTACGCAAAAATAATTCCCACGAGCATCAGAATCGAGACGACTTGCGAGGCGATCAGGAACTTGAAACCCGCAGCCAGCGAGCGTCCGTCACGCGACAACAGGACCAAACCACCCGTGGAGATCACCACCAGCTCGAAAAAGACAAAGAGGTTGAACAGATCGCGGGTCATCACGATTCCGCTCAGCGCCATGATGAAGATCAACAACACGGCCATGGCACGGCGCCCCTGCTGGAACAGGGTATCCCTGAGGTAGAGCGCTGAGAGCAGGCCTGTGAGATTGATCAGCAGAACCAGCACGGCTTCCGCGAGACCGAGGCGCAGGTTGACCGCGAAAGGCGGCGGCGTGCCTGCGGTCATGATCTCCACGGTTCCCGTTGCGCCGATGGCCAGCCCCCAGGTCCAGGCGGCGGCAAGCCAGCTGGTCAGCGCCAGTACCGCGAGCGTGACCAGGTAACAGGCGGTGCGCCACTGGTCGCGCAGCATTCCCAGGAAGAATGCGCCGCCGAGCGTGCCGGCAATCAGGTAGATGGGGCTTACCATTTCAGCTCCGTGTGATCGGAGATATCGAGGCTTCCCTTCTTCTCGTACAGCTTGTAGGCATAGGCGAGCATGAGGGCAGTGACGCCGACACCGATAACGATGGCCGTCAGCACCAGAGCCTGCGGAACCGGGTCGATTATCCGGGATGCGGCCTCGGCGGCAGGGACAGCCTCGTCAAGTATCGGCGCGGTTCGCCCCTTCATGTAGCCGATAGCCACGAGCACCATGTTGACCCCAGTATTTGCAACAGAAAAGGCCACGATCATGCGCAGGATGTTGCGGTTGCTCAGGGCGCCGTAGAGGCCGATCAGGATCAGCAAAAAGCCTGTGATCATTGCGATGAGCGCCATCAGAGTTCCTCCGTTTCGGAGAGGCTGACGAGCATGGAGGAGAACTCCGCGCCGACTTTCAGGCCGACGAGTGTATAGATGAGCGGGATCGCGCCCGCCGAAAAGAGTTCGCCAAAGGTGCCGGTCGGGAGAATGCGGTTGTCCAGGAAACCGCCAGCCAGCAGGATGCCCAGGATGCCGATGAAGATAAAGGAGATGCCAGCCGTCGATTCGACGAGCGTGATCAGGCGATGGCTGAAGCGTCTTGCCGGATTACTCAACAGCAACAGGAGCATCGCAGAGGCGAGAATGGCGCCGCCCTGGAAACCGCCGCCCGGGGTCAGGTGCCCGTGGCTGAAGACATAGGCGCCGAACAGCAGGATCAGCGGCAGCAGCAGGCGGGTCCCGGTCGTGAGCAACTCACCCGGAGGAGGCAGCTGTCGTTGCGGCATGCCGGCGGTCTCCTTGCCGCGGGCCAGCACCAGGCCGACGATGGCGGCTGTCAGGAACAGCACCGTGACTTCGCCGAGGGTATCCAGCCCGCGATAGGTGACGATGATCGCCGTGACGATATTGGCGGCGCCAAGGTCCTCCGCCGTTCGTTCGGCGTAGTAACTCGCGGTGAGGTTGAGCTCTTCGTCCGGAACATAGGTCAAGACCAGTCCGGCAAAGAGGCTGCCGACGCCTGTCAGAAGGAGAATCAGGGTCAGGCGTTTAATCATGGGCGCCCCTGAAAATCCGGATTTTTTTGTGAGTGCAAGGAAGTACCGCGCGCGGAACCGCAGTGTATGTGGAAGTCATGAGGATTCGAGCACGGAACTGACGCCGCAATCGCGGGTAAAGGCAATGTTCAGAGGTGCCCATCATGTTCCCCCCTGCGGACGCGGCCCAGTACAAAAAAGAAGAGAAAGGTCGTCAGACCACTGCCGATGGCAGCTTCGGTCATCGCGACATCCGGCGCGGCAAGCAACAGGAACATCACGGAAGCCAGAAGGCCGACCAGTCCGGCAGACAGGATGGAGATGCCGAGGCTGCGCTTGCCGCGCACGGCCATCAGGGCCAGTGCGACGATCGCCAGTGCGAGCAGCAGGCCCAGAGTGATCGACAGGGTCATGACTTCTCCTCCCGGTTTTCCTCGAGCAGGTCGATCTTCGTTGCGCTGCTTATGGATGCCCCGGTCCGGTGAGCGGCTCGCGCAACGACCTGCGAGGAGAGAGGATTCGTGAACAGCAGAAAGATCCCGATCAGCAGCAGTTTCAGCGACCATTCGGGATGCAGGAAGGCGACGCCGGCAAGACTCAGCAGGGTTCCGAGCGTGGTGGCCTTGGTGCCGGCCTGGATGCGATTGTAGACATCGGGCATGCGGACCAGTCCCAGGCCCCCGAGCAGCAGAAACAGCGTACCGGTCAGGAGCAGCAGGGCGCCGATGAGATCGAGAAATGCCACGATCAGAACCCCTTTTCGAGAAAGCGGGCGACCACGATCACCCCGAGGAAAGAGAGCAGCGCATAGACCAGGGCAACATCGAGGTAGATTCCGCGCCCCTCTCCCAGTGCTGCGAACAGGATGCCCGTGATACTGACGATGGTCATGCCGTCGAATGCGATGACGCGGTCGACGGGCGATGGCCCCTTGATGAAACGCCACAGCACCAGCAGAAAAGCGATTCCGGCCAGGATGGCCGAGAGAATGATCAGTGCATCAACCATACATCACCTCGAGGTAGCGTTCGAAACCGGAAGCGATTTCCCTCGTCGCGCCTTCGGTATCCGTTTCACCGAGGGTCACGCAGTGCACGTAGAGCCATTCCCCTTCCATTTCGACAGTCAGGGTGCCTGGTGTCAGCGTGATGGAGTTGGCCAGCATCAGCCGGCCCATACGGCTCTCGAGCCCCGTTCTGATCTTGAGGATGCCGGGTTCAATCGGGAGGTCGGGGTCCACTACGATCGCGGCAAGTCGCAGGTTCGATCTGACGAGCTGGCGGAAGAAATAGGCATAGTAGGCGATCCCGGCAAAGATCGCTTCCGGTGTCCAGCGAAACTCGGTGAAAAAGGAGAGGCCATCGCGGTACAGGAGTGCAATGATCAGGGAAACCAGGGCGCCGATCAGCAATGTGTCCGGCGCAAGAGAGTTCACCAGCATCAGCCAGAAGAGCATCAGGGTGGCGAACAGTATGACGGGATTTCGCCACTTGTTCGTCATGGTTCGGGATGTGGACATTGGATCTCTGTTCCGCGATTCGTTATCAGAAACAGTCTACAAAGAAGCGTGAGAAAGTGACTTGTCATCAGTCAATTACCCTGACAGTTGCCGATATTGTGCATGTGCCGGTTTTTCGCACCGCGATAGAGACTGTTTTCGGAATTCATTCGGGGTTACATGGCAATTTGACTGTCAACAGGAAACAAGCAAAAAGCGCGCCATCATCATAAAAAGGGTGGGGCTGGCAACGGTTTCTGCCCTGGTGTCGAAGACAACCCGCTGATTCAGTGAAACTTTTCGGACTGGTTCAATCAAGGAGGATTGATGCATGCCTGCGGCCAAGAAGTACCCTGTCAGGCGTCCCGCGGAACCTGATTCAACGCGGAAACAATCGCCAGGCCTGCTTCTTTCGCGAGCAGGGCTACCTCTTCTGTCTCGACTGGCTCGAGGAATATGCGCAAATAAGCTTGATCCGAAATTGATCGATCAGATTCTCGACTCAACAAACGGAAACCATGCGCTTGACAGGCGGCTCACTCCAGGACAGTCAGCAAGGCCCCGAAAAGCATATGAGAGAGACAGGGCTTGATAAAAAACCGTGGCCTGTCCCGCTTTTCTGATGATAAAAAATGATTCACCGAAGCGTCATCAACAAGACATTTTTATTATCGAAGAAAACCTCGTGCAAGGCGGATAGTTTCTCTTCATGAGCAAAGAGGAGCCTAAAGGTAAGGGGTGGCGTCTAGCTATGCAGTTTCCCTCGCTTCTCCGGATGTTCCAAATTCCACAAGTCGATAAGAGCCTTCCGTGTTTTACTTGAAAGCCGGGAATCGATGAAATCGTAAATTGACAAGCTGGTCTTGTCGAGGCCCAGCTCTTTATCGATTTCCTTGACCTCCTGTTCGGCGGCTGCAAGCGTCACGCCATTCATGAAGCGATCGAGCATGGAGGATCGACGAATTGGCATTTCACCGTTCGAAACTGTGTTGAGGAATTGCCTTATCACAATCTCGTCATCGTCACTAAGGTTCAGTTTGCCGACGAGGTATTCATAGGCGCACTCACCGAAATGATAACTGTCAGATGCATTCCAGTAATGACGTGCATTCTTGAGTAATTCGATATCACCCTTCGAAAGATTGCCTGCGTCAAGGTAATTGCCGTGAGAATAACTTCTATGCCTGTTTACAATGTTCATCGCCAATGCCTCTTTTGTCATCATGACATCCACCGGTCTTGCATCAGCTCCCTTTGTTACAGGTTGTTCTTTTCTAATGGAACTATAGGTCCTTTAGACAGCGTGCATGATTGAGATTTCTCAATACGCCTCTGGACTCGATAAAGCCTGTGATATTGATCAATGACCTATTGTAATCTCGCCTGAGATCCTGCGACATTGCGTCGCAGTTACAAAAACACGCTTCGGATCTAAAGTTACTGTTACTAGCCACACAGCTAGTCTCTACCTCCACTTGGCCCCGCACTCTCCTCCCCGCGGGGCTTTTTGTTGCTAGGCTGAGGAGCGAACACCCGGCGAATCAGGGTGTCTTCATCGCCGATGAAGTGACATCTTCGCAGGGGTTTGGTCTGTCGTGTCCAGTTGGTATGCATAATCAAGCAGACACAGCCTCTTCCTGAAAAATCCATACCCCCCGGTTTTCTCGCGCAAAGTGTCCTGCACAGGACAAGTCTGTCAGTCAGTGAAAGAAAGTTGATCGGATTTCAGGCGCATGAAACCGGGATCACTGCATGAAACCTGGCCAGTCTGGACAGGTTCATTACAGGAAGAGTGAATCAAATACCTTGATTCCGAGAGATTATTCAGTTCTTCCAATTGTCACCACCTGTGGTGTGAATTCCTTATTTCATTACAGCTGACACAGGGGATGGTCTAAGATTCAGAGGAGATAAGACGTTAATGGCAGGTCAAGATCGCCAACCCGCTGCCATTCAACGGACGGGAGATCACATGAAGCGAAAGAAGAGACGTATGATTGCATCCATTGTCACCATTTTCTATCTGCTCGGTATCATCTCGGCTATTGACGCCATCATGACAGCGCGTACGCCGCAGGGCGCAGTGGCCTGGTCAGTTGCACTGGTCTCGTTTCCCTTTGTTGCGGTGCCGGCCTACGCAGTCCTGGGACGCAGCAAGTTTGAAGGTACCCTGGAAGCCTATGAAGAGCGGCAGGACGAAATCGACAATCTGATCTCGGAGTTCCACGACAATCTTGAGCCCTGGTCTGTATCCATCGATCGTTACCCGAGTTACACAGCCATACGGAATCTTTCAGGTATGGAGATGACCCGGGCGAACAGGGCCGAACTGCTGATCGACGGAGAGGCCACCTTTGGCAGTATTCTTGCCGGGATCGCCCGGGCAAAGGAGTATGTGCTCGTCCAGTTTTACATGTTTCACGATGATGGCCTTGGTCGCCAGATGCAGCAGGCAATGATCGAGCGGGCCAAAGCCGGCGTGCGTGTCTACATGCTCTATGACGAAGTCGGCAGCAAGGGCTTGCCTGATCGCTATACCGATGAACTGAGAGCTGCAGGTGTACAGGTGAGCTCGTTCAAGCCGACACAGGGCAAACGCAACCGCTTTCAACTCAACTTTCGCAACCATCGCAAGATCGTCGTCGTTGATGGCGTCACTGGATGGGTCGGCGGACACAATGTCGGCGATGAATACATGGGGCGCGATCCGGACATGAGCCCCTGGCGGGACACGCATGTACGCCTCGACGGTCCGGTTGTGACCCAGCTGCAGGCCGTGATGATGGGGGACTGGTACTGGGCGACACGTGAGTTACCGGAGGTCAACTGGCAGCCTGAGCCTGCAGAGGGCAGTGACATCCAGGCGATGATCATTCCCTCGTCACCTTCGCAACGGCTCGATACCGCCGGCCTGCTGTTTGTCACTGCGCTGAACTCTGCCAGGGAACGTATCTGGCTGTCATCACCGTACTTCGTGCCGGATGAGGCGGTCATGAAGGCGCTGGAACTGGCTGCCCTGCGCGGAGTGGACGTGCGCGTGATCACCACGGGCAAGGGTGACAGTTTGCCTGTTTACCTGGCGGCCTTTCACTACATCGACCAGCTTCGTGATCTGGGCATCAAGTTCTATGCCTACAAGCCAGGCTTCCTGCATGAGAAGGTGATGCTGGTCGATGACAATGTCTCCACTGTCGGCACGGCCAATTTCGATAACCGCTCCTTCCGGTTGAACTTCGAGGTGACCGCCGTTATCAACGACGTGGACTTCGCCTCGCAGATGGAGCAGATGTTTGAGGCCGACTTCGCCCATGCCGAACTGATCGATCCCGCTGAACTGGATGAGAAGCCTTTCTGGTGGCATCTCGGCGTCAATCTGTCGCGACTCGCATCGCCAGTCCTTTGAGCCTGAAAAATCGGGACAGGCTGCGGTTATAGATCCGAAGAATCAATCGTGCCTGATTCTTCAGAATGAATGCATAAACAACAAAGAAGACAGAGGCGTTTTGACGACCGGCTTTTCATGGCGTGGAGCGAGACGCTGGAAAATCCCTGAGTGTCTGGAAGGAGATGCTCATGCAATTCCACCCTGTCCTCATGCTTTTGAGGATATCCACATGGAAATCGCATCGTGCTGGCAACTTTTGCCAGGTCACAGGGACTTATGCCTTCGCCCGCATGTTGCTAAACTATCGCAACCCTATCCGAGGAACTCGCGAGGAGCGCCCTGGCGGCGGACAACTGATCCACAATGCGCTGTACCTTAAAGCACCGCTATTCTGCAAAGCTATTGGCTGTTGGTGCGATACCCCCTGACACGATGATTACCGGGATTTTCATGCCATGACGATTCCATTGATCGTCCTGATCCCCTTTCTTGGCGCTGCCCTTGTTGCGTGGGCAGGTCATCATGGCCGGTTGCGATCGGCCTTCGCTGCCGCCGGAACCACCCTCGGCGCACTGCTGCTGCTCATTCCGTCGATCGGTGAAGTCATGCAGGGCGCGACCCTGTTGTGGCAATTCGACTGGCTGGCTGCTGCCGGCCTGACCCTGAGTTTCCGGCTCGACGGCCTGGGACTGCTCTTTTCGCTGATGATCCTGGTGATCGGGCTGCTGGTCATCCTTTATGCGCGCTACTACCTCTCTCCGAACGACCCCATGGGCCGTTTCTACGCCTATCTGCTGCTTTTCCAGGGCTCGATGCTGGGTGTGGTGCTGTCAGAAAACATCATTCAGCTGGTGATTTTCTGGGAGCTGACCAGCATCAGTTCGTTCATGCTGATCAGTTACTGGCACCATCGTGACGATGCGCGTGAGGGTGCACGGATGGCACTCGCAATCACAGGTGCCGGCGGGCTTGCGATGCTGGCAGGCTTCATCCTGCTTGGCGAGATTGCCGGTAGTTATGAACTGTCGGTGATCCTGCAGTCGGGCGACACCATCCTCAATCATCCCTGGTATGTTCCGACGCTTGTGCTGATTTTACTGGGGGTATTCACCAAGTCGGCGCAGTTTCCGTTCCACTTCTGGCTGCCGCATGCAATGGCAGCGCCGACACCGGTCAGCGCCTATCTGCACTCGGCGACCATGGTCAAGGCAGGTGTCTTCCTGCTAGCCCGGCTGTTCCCGGCTTTGTCCGGTTCGTTCGAGTGGACATTGCTGGTGGGTGGTGCGGGTTTGCTCACCCTGCTGCTCGGTGCATACACCGCGCTGTTCAAGCATGACCTCAAGGGCCTGCTGGCGTACTCGACGATCAGTCACCTGGGCCTGATCACGCTGCTTTTCGGTATTGGCACGCCGCTTGCGGCAGTGGCCGGTGTGTTTCACATCATGAATCACGCCACCTTCAAGGCATCGCTGTTCATGGCCGCAGGGATCATCGATCACGAGGCCGGGTCGCGTGACATGCGCAAGCTCAACGGCTTGTGGAAATACATGCCCTATACGGCAGTGCTGGCCATGGTCGCGGCGGCAGCGATGGCCGGGGTGCCGCTGCTGAATGGCTTCCTGTCGAAAGAGATGTTTTTTGCCAAGACGGTCAACATCTCCACGGAAGGCATGATTCCCTGGCTGCCGATGTTCGCAACCCTGGCCGGTGCATTTGCCGTTGCCTATTCTCTGCGTTTCATTCATGACGTCTTTTTCAATGGCGAACCGATCGATCTGCCGAAGACACCGCATGAACCGCCCCGCTGGATGAAAGTCCCGGTCGAAGTGCTGGTCGTGATCTGCCTCGCGGTCGGCATCGCACCGGCCTGGACCTTCGGGCCTTTACTGGCAACGGCTGCTGCTGCGACACTGCAGACAGATTTGCCGGAATACAGTCTCTCGATCTGGCATGGCGTCAATCCGGCGTTGATCATGAGTATGGTGGCACTCGCTGCAGGTGGACTGATATACGCACTGCGTCGTCCCCTGTTCCGCTGGCATGATCTCACGATCGGCAGGATCGATGCCCGTACCTTTTATCAATGGCTGGAGCAGGCTTTATTCCGCGGCGCCGAATGGCTCAACGACGTGCTGCAGCGCGCAACGCTGCAACGCATGGTCCTGGTGCTGGTTCTCGCTTCCGGCACACTGGCATTCTTCGGGCTGTGGGGCTTCGGGCCGCTTGGTGGCGAGGTGCAGCTGACTCCGCTCGACCCGATCAGCCTGCTGGCCGGGGTCATCCTCTGTATTGCAGCGCTCGGCACCGTCCTGCTGCATCGTCAGCGGCTGCTCGCACTGTTGCTGTTGAGCGTAGTGGGTTTGATTGTCGCATTGAGCTTCGTGAAATTCTCGGCGCCTGACCTGGCGCTGACGCAGTTGTCGGTCGAGGTCGTGACGATCGTACTGCTGCTGCTGGCACTCTATTTTCTGCCGGCCCGGACGCCCGTCGAGTCGAGTGCCGGTCGACGTGGACGCGACCTTTTAGTGGCCACTGCTGCCGGGCTGGGCGCCTCGGCCCTGACCTGGGCTGTCCTGACGCGGCCCTATGAGTCGATCGCGGGCTTTTTTCTCGAAAACAGCGTCCCGGGCGGGGGCGGAACCAACGTGGTCAACGTGATCCTGGTCGACTTCCGGGGCTTCGATACGCTGGGCGAGATCACGGTGCTGGCGATTGCCGCGATCGGCATCTTTGCTTTACTGGAGGGGTTGCGACTGACCGCTCCCGAAACAGACAGTTCGGGTCGGCGATGGAGCTGGGACCTGCATCCTGTCGTCATGGCATCATTCTCGCGCCTGCTCTTGCCATTGGCCCTGCTGGTTGCCATCTTCGTGCTTCTGCGTGGTCACAATCTGCCCGGCGGCGGTTTCATCGCCGGCTTGATCACCGCAATCGCGCTGATCACACAGTACCTTGCCAATGGCATTGCCTGGACCGGCTCCAGAATGAGCGCCCGCCTCAATCCCATGATTGGTATCGGCCTGCTGATCGCGACAGCCACCGGCCTGGCCAGTTGGGTGTTCGGCTATCCGTTCCTGACGTCGACCTTTACCTACCTGCACTGGCCACTGGTCGGCAAGTTCGAGGTGGCCTCTGCGATGCTTTTCGATCTGGGTGTCTACCTGGTCGTGGTTGGTGTCACCCTGGTGATTCTGCTGCAACTTGGACATCTGCATGATGTCAACCGGCCACACTCGACAGCCGGCAGCCCGGAGGAGGACGCCTGATGGAAGCCCTTATCGCAATCGTTATCGGCACATTGACCGCCTGCGGTGTCTACCTCAGCCTGCGCGGCAGGACGTTCCCGGTCGTTCTTGGACTGACGCTGTTGTCTTACGCGGTGAACCTGTTCCTGTTCGTCATGGGGCGTCTCACCATCGGCCAGCCGCCGATCATCCGTGATGGTGCAAGCTATGCCGACCCGTTGCCGCAGGCCCTGGTCTTGACAGCGATCGTCATCAGTTTTGGTATGACCGCGTTTGTCGTGATCCTGTCCCTGCGTGCCCGCGCCGAAATGGGCAACGATCACGTCGACGGCAAGGAGTCAGAATGATGAGCCATCTGGTCATCATGCCATTATTGCTGCCCTTGCTGACCGGTATTCTGCTGCTGCTGTTGCGTGGATCCGCCACAGAGCTGCAGCGGCTGATCAACCTCGCCGCTACTCTTGGGCTGGTTGCTGTGGCCCTGCTACTCCTGATACAGACCGGGGAAGGGCAGGTAGAGGTTTACCGTCTCGGTAACTGGTCGGCGCCGTTTGGTATCGTACTGGCGGCTGATCGGCTGGCGGCGGTCATGGTGCTGGTAACCGGGCTGCTGGCAACCGGCGTACTCTTGCACGGGAGGCGCGTCGGCAGCTATTTCCATGTCCTGTTCCAGATGCAGTTGTTCGGCCTTAACGGTGCCTTCCTGACCGGTGATCTCTTCAACCTGTTCGTTTTCTTCGAAGTGCTGCTGATCGCCTCATACGGTCTGTTGCTGCTCGGCGGTGGCCGCAATCGCACCCGTGCCGGATTGCACTACGTGGTGTTGAACCTGGTCGGCTCGACACTTTTCCTGTTTGCTGTCGGCAGTCTCTACGGAGTTCTTGGCACACTGAACATGGCGGACATGGCCGTGCGGCTGGCCGAGTTGCCGGAGTCGGATCTCGGTGTCGTGCGAACCGCCGGGCTACTCCTGTTTGCCGTCTTTGCACTCAAAGCGGCCCTGGCGCCGCTGCATCTCTGGCTGCCTGGAGCCTACGGGTATACCAGCGCACCTGTTGCAGCCATGTTCGCGATCATGACCAAGGTCGGTGCCTATTCCATCCTGCGCGTCTACAGTCTGCTGTTTGGTCCCGACAGTGGCCCCGCCGCCGGGCTGCTTGATCCGTGGCTCATTCCGCTGGCGCTGTTGACTGTCGCCGCCGGGACACTGGGGATGCTGGCCTGTCGACGCCTGTCGCAACAGGCCGCCTACCTGGTTGTGGTATCTGCCGGCACCCTGTTGACCGCCTTCGGCCTCGGCGGTATCGACGCGGTTGCTGCGGGCATTTACTACCTTGCCCATACGACATTCGCTGCAGCAGCACTCTTCCTGCTCGCTGACGTTATCTCCCGGGCGCGTGGAGAGCATGCTGATCGCCTGGTGACTGGCCCCGATCTGCCGCGTGGTCAGCTGCTGGCAGGTGTCTTCCTGCTGATTGCTATCGCTGTCAGCGGGTTGCCTCCGCTTTCCGGGTTTATCGGTAAGTGGCTGATTCTGCAATCGAGTATTGGCAATCCATGGATGCCCTGGGTCCTCGCAGTTCTGCTGATTACCAGCCTGCTCGGTGTGATGGGACTGGCTCGCTCCGGCAGCCAGCTGTTCTTCGATACAGACGGGTGGGCGGAGGCGGGGCCTGCAACCAGGCTATCGGATCTGGCAGCGCCTTTGGTCCTCGTGTTGCTTGGCATCGTGCTGGTCGTTTATGCCGGGCCGCTGTACGAATTCAGTCGGGCCGCCGCAACGCAACTGATGCAGCCCTCTGCGTACGTGGAGGCTGTACTGCAGACCGCTGAGGCCGGGAGAATCCGATGAAGCGATTGTTACCGCATCCGCTGCTATCGGCCACCCTTGTGGTGATATGGCTGCTGCTTGTCAATGAACTCAGTTTCGGACAGGTACTCCTCGGGGCTATCCTTGGCTGGGCCGTCCCGCTGTACACCGCGCGCTTCTGGCCCGAGCAGGTCAAGGTGCATCGCCCGCTGTTGCTGGTGCGTTTCGCGGCCATCGTGTTGTACGACATCATCGTTGCGAACATTGCTGTCGCTCGTCTGATCATCGGCCGGCAGGAGACTTTGCAACCGGCCTTCGTCGTGATGCCCCTGGTGCTGCGCAGCGAGATAGCGATCAGCGTGCTGGCCAACACGATCTCGTTGACGCCGGGTACAGTTTCGGCCTCTCTCAGTGCGGATCGCCGTTGCCTGATCGTCCACACTCTGCACACCACGGATCCGGACGAGTTGCTGCAAACGATCCGTGAGCGCTACGAGGCACCGCTGAAGGAGATTCTTGAACTATGTTGAATGCCGCTCTATACGTTGCTTTCGGACTTGTCAGCATCGCTCTGCTACTGGCGTTCTGGCGCCTTTTGCTCGGGCCAACCGCGGCTGATCGTATCCTCGCACTGGATACACTCTATGTCGACACCGTTGCCCTGCTTGTTTTACTCGGCATCCATTTGCGCAGCAATCTCTATTTCGAGGCGGCGTTGCTGATCGCGATGATCGGGTTCGTCGGTACGGTGGCGCTGAGCAAGTTCCTGACTCGGGGGGATATCATCGAATGATGCCCATGATGCTGGAGCTGCTGCTATCCGCACTCATCCTGATCGGCGCCGTATTTACCCTGGTCGGATCACTGGGACTCGTCCGCTTGCGTGATTTTTACAGCCGGCTTCACGGTCCGACCAAGGCTACCACACTGGGCGTGGGCAGCCTGTTGATCGCGTCGGCGATCTTCTTCAGTTATCAGGATGAGGGGCTTAGCCTGCACGAGGTACTCGTGACCCTGTTCCTGTTCATTACTGCACCGGTCGGCGCGCACTTGATGGCCAAGGCAGCCTTGCACCTGCGCCTGAAATCCATCGCCAGAATGCCATCACAGCAGTTGCTCGATGGTGAGTCTTGCGACGAGGCAGGACGCAACAGCAAGACAGAATAGCGCCTGGGATCTGCAATCCCGGTGATGCAGATGCATTCCCTGCCGGGCTCGGGAGGGTGACATGCGAGCCAGGCCCTCGTTCAAGCTCACGCATCCCATCTGATTCTTTTCAGGGGTCTGTCCACAGGGGCTTGCCTGAGCCCCTCGATTCCCTCCGGGACATCAGTACCCCTGTAACCCCACGATCTTCATGCAATAGTCAAGACCGGCGCCTACTAGGATTAAGTGTAAAAGCTGTCCGCAAGACCCTGTCCAGCAGGAGGTTCCGTTGTGATGAGATCAGTCAGAGTCCTGACAGTATCGCTAATGTTGTTTGTCGGCTTCCTCGCATTTGCCGCAGAACCAACCTCCGTCAGCTGGGCCACAGCGACGAAGGGCGGGGGATTTCAGTTGTTCGGACAAAACCTCGCCGAGGTCATCAATGCCACGGATAACCGCATCCAGGTCAACGTGGTCGCCACCAGGGGCAGCCGGCAAAATCTCGAACTCCTCGAGGCAGGCGATGTCGACGTGGGCCAGGTTGAGGGAAATGCCGCACGGCTGGCCCTGGATGGGATCGGGCGTCCTGCAATCGGTCTCAGGGTCTTGTCTGTCATGTACCCCAACCCCGGTATGTTCGTCGTTCGTGGCGATTCAGCTTACAGGCGTATCGAGGACCTCAAGGGACAGTCCATTGCTTTCGGTACGCAAGCCTCCGGCTTGCGGATCCTCGCAAATGATGTGCTGGATGGCCTGGATCTCCATCCCGAGAGGGATTTTCAGCAGATCATTCTGAACAAGGCCTCGGATGGCCCTCGGCTCGTGCTGGATGGCGAGGCAGAAGCCTTGTGGGGGGCTGGCATCGGGTGGCCGGGCTTTGTGGCGGTAGCCGAAGGGGAGGCAGGCGGCAGATTTATTGCACCAACGCCGGAACAGGTCAAACAAATACGCGAGAAATACCCGCATCTCCATGAGATGACAATCCCTGCCGGTACCTACAAGGACCAGTCGGAAGATATCCACTCGGTAGGTCTGTGGTCACTGATCCTCGTGAGTCCAGACCTCGACGATGAGACGGCATACCGGCTGGTGCGCGCCATGCATCTGGGGCACGATGAATTCACCTCGCGGTTGCCGCAAGGCCGCTATACGCAGGCAGCAAACAGCGTCAGATACGTGCCTGCCGAACGCCTTCACCCCGGCGCCAGAAAGTTCTATCAGGAGCTCGGGCTCTTGCCTTGACCACGCTCCTCCATTTGGTCAGCAGTTGCCAGCTGCTGCTTGTAAGGGCCCTGCCACACAATGGCTATTGAACGATATCAAACGCTCAGAAGCAGTCAGAGATTGATGATCTCGGGTTTCATGCTGTAAAGGATGTAGAGCACTTCCTCCTGTTCCCTCTGGCCAACCCCGTTCATGTCCAGTGCCTTGAGCGAGTCATCAAGAACTGCGAGGAATTCTTCACCACTGATGTTCATCCCGCTGTGGGTCGAGACCATGTCCTTTCCCTCGTAGTTGTTCGGTCCGCCGGTACCCGCTATGAAGAAAGTCGCTGCTCCATGCTTGACCTTTTTGAGATCGCTGTTTGCATAGCGTGGAGAGATACGAGGATTACCCATGTGGATATCCACGAGGTCACTGGCAATTTTGGTGATGCCTTCGGTGCCTCCGAGTCGTTCGTAGAGTGATTCCGCCATCTTCTTGCCTTTTGGTTGGATTGAGCTTTAAGCATAGACAAGGATTGCTCCTGTTTCAGGACAGCGGGATGAATATAGGGTTTAGCGACGGCTGTAAAGAGGTCTTATTGATACTGATCCCGGAGCTCCAACAAGGGATGGAGTGGTAAAGATGGAGCAAGAGAAACATGGAACCTGCAGCACTTTTGTGCTTTGGAGTCGGTTTCTTCCTGTTGAAGCCTCGGTTCCAGAGCGGAATGGCCGGAGGTTATCGATGAGTTATATTCTGCTATAAGGAGTATCTTTGGTGGATCATCATGATAATTATGCATGTACGCCTGACTCACATAGCCCTGATTAACCCGTACATCAGGATGAGAAAAGCGGGTACCAGGGGTCACTGTATGAATGGCGTAAAGCAGATAAATCAATCTGGCAGTCTGGCCAGTGAATTTGTCATTACTGTGGCGTCGGCCAGAGATATAATCAAAGATGTTTCTTCTATTCGCGCGGTTGAGTCAAACCCTCAACCACGCAACATGTAAACCAAACGGAGATAAAAGTCATGATCAAACGTCTGACCAGCTATCTGATGATCACCATATTGTTATTTACCGGCGTCCCGCTTCAGGCTTATGCCGGTGTCATCGGCACTGACCAGGCTATTGCTGCCGGGCAGCACACGCAGCGCATCGAGCGACTCCAGGAAATGCTGTCGCGCGATGATGTCAAGCAGGAGCTGGTATTGCGCGGTGTCGACCCGCACTATGCCAGCGAACGTGTTGCTGCGCTGACGCAGGAAGAACTCGCCAGTCTGGCCGGTCAGATCGACAATCTGCCTGCCGGCGGTGATGCGATTGCCGTTCTCGGTGTGGTGTTTCTGGTCCTGCTGGTTCTCGAAGTGGTCGGCGTGATCAACATCTTCAAATAACTTCTGATACTACGTCCGACTTGCTACGTCTGTTACTTGCAGCCGGCCTCTTATTGCTGGCCGGCTGCGCATCTCGTGCTCCGGTGCTCCAGCCCATCCTGGCAGAGCAGGCGGGCGAACCTCTCGTTCAGCTGACCGACACCCCTTTCTACCCGCAGCAGGCCTATCAATGCGGCCCGGCTGCTCTCGCAACAGTGCTCAATGCCAACGGTATAAGCATCTCACCCGAGCAGCTCGTCCCACAGGTCTATTTGCCCGAACGGCATGGCAGCCTGCAAGTCGAGATAATCGCCGCCGCGCGGCGTTATGACCAGGTGCCTGTTGTCATTGAACCAGGTCTTTCTGCTCTGCTCGAGATACTGCGCGAAGGGCGACCCGTTCTGGTGTTGCAGAACCTGGGACTGGCCTGGCTGCCGGTCTGGCATTACGCGGTTGTGATCGGTTACGACGCGACAGCCGATACCCTGTTGTTAAGATCAGGTACCGAACGGCTCAAGCGCATGAAGGCGAGCGACTTCATCCGCAGCTGGACGCTGGCGGATAACTGGGGGCTGGTGTTGCTGGATCCCGATGAGTCACCGGGCACTGTGGATGCCACCCGTTACCTGACTGCGGTGTCCGGGTTAGAGGCTGCCGGACGGCTGGAAACTGCAAAGCGCGCCTATGCCACGGCGACGCTTGTTTGGCCGGATCAGGCCCTGGCCTGGCTGGGTCTGGGCAACGTGGCCTACCACCAGGGCCGTTTTCAAACAGCACGTAATGCCTATTACAAGGCACTTGAGCTGGTGCCGGGCGATCCAGTGGTGACGAACAACCTGGCTCAGGTTCTCATCGAACTCGGGTGTGCCCGGGAGGCCGACAGGGCGCTGGACAGGCTTTCATCATATACCCCGATCCCCAATGAGGTGAGTAACGAACTCATAAAGACACGGCAGCTGGTAAAAGCGCGCTCAGCCCTGCCAGATGGTCCTGCATGCAGGCGACCTTAGTCAGCCACCTTTTTCCGTTTCTCCTGAATCATCTCCTGTCATGCTCCCGGGCATATGACGCCCCCTGATATCAGGGCCCTGCGACCCTGTCTTATGCCGGCATGCTAAAGGCCCGTTTGGTCCGGGAAGGGGAGAGCGAGAAATAACTATTCCGGCATTCCAGTTTCAGGGATAACTCTCACTCCTGGCGCCTGAATCAAGATCCACCAAAGAACTCTACACAATCCATAGTTTCCAGTTGCCTTCGAAAGAAAACGGCGATTGGTTGTCCATAAGCCGTATTTTTCTGTGATGGGTGGTAAGAGATTTGAACCCCGGGGTAAAGGGTTGTGAGCACAAGGAACTGTCAAGAACGGGGGTGGCTCACGCAGGAGTGGTTTCACTCACTGTTTGGAACAGTATTTTGGGAGCCGCTCGAAGCCTGTCCGGCTCGTAGATTGCAACCGGAATCAAAAGAGATCGACAAGATCAAGACTGGCCGCGAATAAAATTCCTGGCCGATCATGGCCACTGTTTCCCGCGGTAGGCCCAATCCTCTTTATCGCATAGACCCGCTTGATAGCCACTCGCATCGGAGTAAACAATCCAGTGCTCGTCGTATTTCAGATGGTCTTTGAGTGCTGCCGATGGCGCATAGGTGAGAGTCTTCGTCGGATCGAAGCCCATGTCGGGCTCCTTTGAATCGGGAATCCCGTCCATATCCTTGTCATAAATGGGTTGCAACCCGTTTTCATAGGGTTGTCCCTGGCCTTCCCACCAGGCGGCATAGTTTTGATAATGGAGAAACTCGTGATACATCGTATAGCCGAAGCTATCGATTCCGGTGAACGTCTCCACCCCTGCGCTTGTAAACCGATCAGCCATTGTCGCACCTGCCGGATCATAGTTTATCTTTGGCACAATCGCTTTCATATCACTGCCAAGACTTTGCCTGAGATCACATAGATAGACATGCTTGTGGACGACCTCAGGTTCGGAATATGAGTAAAACCCCGCCGTGTTAACGCCGCATCCACTCATGGTTGGAGCGAAGATGACGCCGACATTCTGTCCTCTGGGTTTGCCGCAGGCGGATTGCTTCCAGTAATAAAGCCAGTTCGGCCAGTCGGGATTTGGCCCGGGATGGTTCTTTTCATCGCGAGGAAAGAATATGCTGAACGTCCGTTCTTCGGTTACCGGACAGCCTTCAGACTCCAGCGAAGCAGAAAGCGTCTTTTCACCAAAATCCCCATTTCTGGCTGGCATGCCACGATAAACCGCCTCAACCTCGGCGCCTGTTGCCGTGACAGGCGTGATCGTCAATGCCGCTCCCGGAATATCCGGAAACTTCCAATGGACCTTTTGAGCCACGCTTGCCGGATCCGTGGTCGCCCGAGCCTTCACTGTCAATGTCGGGTTCGGGCCAATGTCATAAGCGAAACGGCCGTTGTCCTGGTCTTGATTGGCAAGCTCGATAGCCAGGGAAACATCATTGGCCGCACCGTCCTTCACTGTGCCGCGGATGGTGGGATTGAGCTGCTGTTGTCCAGGCATTCCGAACCGCACTTCAAATTCACGACCCCGGACCTTGCCGATGGTCACACCGGTTTTTCTGTAACCGATTTTTCCGCCCCATACATCGAGGACGAAGTTGCCTTTATCACACACATTGTGGATGACATTGCCGGATGTGGTGGTTGAGCAGATCATTGAGGTGCCATCGCCCAGATCCACAGTCTGATTCATGAGTTTCATAGGAGGGCGGATCTGCCACGGATAGATCATGTCTTGCTTGAGCTTGCTAACCTTCCACTTGCCGTCCATGGCAGTCGAATGGGTTTGCCGTGTAAGGACCATGGTTTCGATATAGGTGTGGAGGCCAAGTGGTGTCTCGACACTGTTCTGACCGGTCAGGACCACGCTTTGCGCCGGGCATTCTGCTTTGGCTGCCCAGGCAGAGCAGGCCGCAAACATGGCCGCTATCCCGCAGAAGATAGCAAGGTTGGTTGATGTCCGCATTGTCATACACCGCATCATGGAAATAGCTTCGCCGTTGCTCAGGCAGTCAGGCTCTTCCAGTACATTTTCATAACCATAGTACAGGGATATTTCCCCTTTTCCTCGTCGAGAGAGTACCAGCCTGGATTAGGCAGTGGGGAGGGTTTCGAAATCTGAAATACCTGGCAGCTGGAAATTCGGCGAATGTCGGTCAGCTGCAGTTCAGCAAAGAGAATTTATGGAAAATTTCCGCATTTCACGCTGCAATCGTTCCGCATATTGCCCCGATGTTGCCTATTCCTCTATGCTCAATGACCTTTTGAACAGTGATGTGTGGAACTTTTCGCTGCATCACGACGTAATATGCAGATAGCTTCCATAGACACATAGTTATGAAACCCAGATACCCTTTAATTCAGACATTTGACGAGTTGCCTGAGCAACTCCCCATCTATATTCTGGAAAATGCTTTGCTCCCTGGCGGTGAACTCCCCCTCGAACTCTCGGAGGCTGCTGATCTGGCGCTGTTTTTGGGCGCACTCAAAGCTGACCAGTTGATCGGCATGGTGCAACCCCGGCGCAACAACCCGGAACAGAGGATCTATCAAACGGGCTGTGCAGGCAGGATCAGACAATACAGAGAGAGAAAGGACGGACGACTCAACATCATGTTGACGGGAGTGTGCCGATACACAATCGTCGAGGAGATTCCCCATCAGGACGGCTATACCGTTGCCAGGGTTGACTGGAGTGATTTCGAAAACGATTACGACACAGAAGCCGTCGAACCAGAGGTGGTTGAAGGATTTAAAGCGAATCTTCGAGACTACTTCGATCGAAATAACATGCAGGTAGACTGGGAAATACTGGACAAGTTGCCTATCGAACAGGTGGTGAATAACCTTGTTCTGGTCCTGAATCTCGATATCGATAGCAAGCAACGACTTCTTGAGTCGCCTACTGTCTCGCATCGTCTGGAATTGTTCTCGAATCTGATCGATAAAAAGGTCGTCTCCATACGTCCCACCGTCACCTGAGAGCGATTCCGGACGCTAGTCGGCAGGCCATCAGGGATGAGCTGCAAACGATGCGATGAGTTGCTTAACCTGGCCGCGCAGTTACAACGCGTCATGAACATCAACGCTCTTTGACGAAATTCGCTCAACACATGAACTAGTGTTTTATGGAGCTACGACAGGCCTCGCAATATGCTTGTCGATACCATCATCAGTCAGTCTTTTCCGGGGAACCCTCTTCATACCAGTCTCGTGTGCGGTTCACGATCCGGACTACCGAGAGCATCACCGGCACTTCGACAAGAACCCCAACCACTGTGGCCAGAGCCGCACCAGAATCAAACCCGAAAAGAACAATCGCAGTTGCTACGGCGAGTTCGAAGAAGTTACTTGCGCCGATCAATGCTGACGGAGCGGCAATGCAGTGTGCGACACCGAATTTGCGATTGAGCAGGTAGGCCAGGCCGGAATTGAAATAGACCTGTATCAGGATCGGAATGGCCAGCATCAGGATGATCAGTGGTTGCCCGAGAATTTGTTCCCCCTGGAACCCGAACAGCAATACAAGAGTCGCCAGCAACGCAACCAGTGAAACAGGATGCAAACGGGCGAGGACACGTTCCAGTGCTGCCTCCCCATCTTGATGCTTCAGAAGCGCTCGGCGCCACAACTGCGCAAAAATAACGGGGATGACGATATAGAGAAAGACGGATAGCAGCAGTGTCTCCCAGGGCACTGTGATCGCTGAGAGTCCCAGTAGCAAACCGACAATCGGTGCAAAGGCAAACACCATGATGACATCGTTCAAAGCCACCTGGCTCAGTGTGAAATTCGGTTCTCCGCCGGACAGCCTGCTCCAGACAAAAACCATCGCAGTACATGGTGCAGCAGCGAGGATGATCAGGCCTGCAATATAGCTATCATGCTGATCGGCGGGCAGGTAAGGAGCAAAGATCACACGAATAAAGAGCCATGCCAGCAGAGCCATTGAAAATGGCTTGACGGCCCAGTTGATAAACAAGGTCACGCCTATCCCTTTGACATGCGCCTTCAATTGATGCAGAGCCGTGAAGTCGACCTTGAGGAGCATGGGGATGATCATCAGCCAGATCAGCACGGCGACAGGCAGGTTGACCCGGGCCAGCTCGAGTTTTCCGATCGACTGGAAAAGCCCCGGAAATAAATGCCCGAGGGTGATACCGACGAGAATGCAGAGTCCCACCCAGAGCGTCAGGTATTTTTCGAAAAAACTGATTGGCTGACCGCTCGCTTGCCTGGCGGTGATTTCGCATTGTGCGCTCATTGCAATCTAGCTCCCGTGACTTTCATTGTTAGTTGCAGTTGAGAAACGAGGCGAAAGAATCATGGCATGGTCGCTTGTAATACATGACCTGAAAAAACCGCTGCTTCCCTCGATATCCTGAAGCAGAAGATGATGGACATCCTCCCGATTGCGGAGTGAATAGCAAGCCGGTTCCAGTATGTCAGTAAAAAAGAAATCGAAGCCGGTGTCGAGCCGCAATACAAGGGACTTCTCGCGATCGCAAAAAGTATACACACACATGCCGGGCCTTACAGATGATGCTTTGAAAAAGAAAACGGCCGATGGTTTCTCGTGAACCGTAGTTCTCGATGTTGAGATATGCGGTGGCCGTCAGGGACATGGGGCAGGTACCAAAGGATAATCCAGCCAGTGGTAACGATAATTGAATACTGGCAGATCATTTATCAACTGCATTATCCATAGTGATGATGAAGTTTAAAATCGCTAACAGCTAAAAACGGATTGGGTCAATCGATCGGGGCAGTTCAATTCACAGGAGATTGTTAACAGCTGCTTCAGTACATGCTGAGATCCGGCAGTTATTTTTTCCATGGATAACTGATCGGGCTTTGAGGTCGCGTATCGACATCGAGGGTAAACAGATCCGGTCTCGAATAGTGGCCTGTGATATCGAGATCGCGTTTGGCAATGCTGGCGCGTTCTGTATCAATCTCCGCGTAGAGAATGCCTTTTTCCTGATGCATCGGGCCGTCTACGATCTCTCCACCAGGTGCGATCACGGCAGAGTCACCCGGATTAATCCATGTCTCCGTGGCAGGGTAGAGGGTATCCCTTTCCGGGAAGTCGGAGGGGATGTCGCTATTGGTGAGTGCGACCCCGCTACAGATCACCCAGCAACGTCCTTCTCTGGCAATGTGTTGCATAGTCCCAATCCAGCCGTCACCGCTATCGTATGTTGGCGCTATGTAGATCTCGATGCCCTGTGAATAGAGGGTGTACCGTGCCAGTGGCATGTAGTTTTCCCAGCAGATAAGAGTCCCGACTCTTCCAGCCGGTGTCTGAACGACGCGTAATCCGGACCCGTCACCGAAACCCCACACCATGCGTTCGGGATTTGTCGGCATGATCTTGCGATGGCGATTGAGAATGTCACCCTCCGGTCCGATGATCACAGCTGTGTTGTATAGCGTGGCCTTGCTGAGTACGTTGTCACGTTCGTTCATTCCACAGACCACAGTGACCTTCGTTTTTCTGGCAATATCGCAGATCGGTTCGAGATCACCAGCATCGATATTGACGGCACTCTCAAGTAAACGGACATGGAGCGATTCGTTTATGCCCCAGTCACTACCCGGTCGAAGACGCCATATCCAGGCCGGATAGCCGGATATGTAGGCTTCCGGAAACACTATTAATTCGGCATTGGCGGACACCGCTTGCTCAATGAGCTGGACGGCTTTTTGAATCGTCTTGCTGCGATCGAGCAACACGGGTGATTCCTGGATGATGGCGACTTTGGGCATGAGATTCACTTATCGTAATACAAGTCGCGGGATGCAACTTCTCTACCCAGTGTAGGTGTCGGGGGGTGTTTCTGTTGAATAATGACTCAGGTCATCAGGGATAAACCTCGATTTTCAACCAGATCAAGCGAGAAAACTGTGGTCTTACCCGGTTTATCTACAGGCGTGGTACCAGCAATTCAACGTGTTCGCGCAGAAACTCCCTGAAGGTCTGTACCACGACTGATGACGGCTTGCCCTTGGGGCGGACCATGTACCAGGCGCGCATGAGAGGGAAACCCTGCACATCCAGGATGGTCAGCTCACTGCGCATCGGCTCCAGGCTCAAAGTACTCTGCGATAAAACGGCCAACCCCAGTCCTCCGGCGATCGCTTGCTTGATGGCCTCGTTGCTGCCGAGTTCCATCTTGACATTGAGTGGCGTGTTGCGCTCTGCGAAGAGTCGTTCGATGGTCATGCGTGTACCTGAACCACGTTCGCGCATCAGAAAGGTCTCATTTCCAAGAGCCTTGAACGGAATGCGCTTGCGTTGTGCAAGTGGATGCGAAGCCGGGGCCAGAACCACCAGCGGATTATCGAGGAAGGGTTCTGCATCAACATCCATGCCCTCCGGTGGCACCCCCATGATGTAGAGGTCGTCCTCGTTACGTGCCATGCGCTCCAGCAGCCTGTCACGGTTGAGCACCTCGAGGCTGATGTCGATACCCGGATATTGTGCGCAGAAAGGCCCCAGGAGACGCGGCATGAAATACTTGGTCGTGGTGACCGCGGCAATTTTCAGCTTGCCCTGTTTCATGCCCTTGAGGTCGGCGATAGTCTGTTCGAACCGGCCCCATGTGTTCAGCCATTCTGCGCAAGTGGCGTAGAGTTCGTTGCCCGCGTCTGTCAGGAAGACTTTCTTTCCGATCTGTTCCAGTAACGGCAAGCCTATTGCTTCGTGCAGCGACTTGATCTGCTTGGAGACGGTGGGCTGGCTCACATGCATCTCCTCTGCGGCACCGGAAAAGCTTTTCAGCCGCGCTACCGCCTCGAAAGTGCGCAACTGGCGCAGTGTCACTCGCATCATGGCTGTCTCCAATACTCTATATATATAGCCAAAAGGCTATCATTAATATGAAAACTATTCATTATTAATCATATCGTCGTTTCCATAGACTCACTCCCCATGGTCATCCCGCGAATAGAACAAATGCCACGGGATTTTCAAATTTGAGAGGAAATGTGAGATGTGCAGAAACAGTGACGAACCGCTCCATGCCATGCCTGGAGAGCGAGAGAGGTCGCAACAGATGTCTCGACAATATTGCCGGCAGGTGAGTGCCGGAATGTACCTGCCGCGCAAAGCACTGACAGGAGGCAACGATGCAATTCTCAGCTGATCTTGTGATTCCGGTACTGGTCATGGCCGCGCCGCTATTGTTTCTTGCGGTGGGGTTGGTGCCTCGAACATGGGCCAATGCTTTTCCGGGAACCATGGCGCGAATGAACGGAGCAGTCGCCTGGCTGGCTTTTGGCTGCGCTCTTCTGGCAGCCATGCTATTCCCGTTCGAGACTGCGCGTTCCTGGGCAGTGGCATCAATCGCGCTCCCGGGCGACATCGGCTCCTTTACCATCGGGACCTACACCAACAGTGTGACAGTCATCATGCTGCTGCTTGTATCCTTCGTGGGCGCCATCGTGTCACGCTACTCGCGTAACTACCTGGACGGCGAGGCCCGGCAGGGACAGTTCCACAAGTGGCTCAGCCTGACGTTGGCTGCGATCCTGTTCCTCATTGTATCGGGCAATCTGCTGATGTTCTCGCTTGCGTGGATCGCCACCAGTCTCTGCCTGCACCAGCTGCTGGTCTTCTACCGGGAGCGTCCGGCGGCAGTCCTCGCGGCGCACAAGAAGTTCGTCGCCAGTCGTATCGGTGATGCCTCCCTGCTCGTTGCCATCTTTCTGATCGGCTCCACGCTCAACACGCTGGAGTTCGAGCAGATGTTTCTGAAACTGTCGGCGATGGACGGGCCACTTCCCGCAACACTGCACTGGGCGGCGGTCCTTGTCGTGATCAGTGCCGCGCTCAAGTCAGCGCAGTTCCCGTTCCATGGCTGGCTGATCCAGGTAATGGAAGCGCCTACGCCGGTTTCAGCGCTTTTGCATGCGGGTATCGTAAACGCCGGGGCTTTCCTTGTCATACGCATGAGTCCTGTCGTATCACAATCGCCCACGGCACTGGGCTTGCTGGCGCTCATCGGCCTGACCACCCTGGCCCTTGCGTCGCTGGTGATGCTGACGCAAACCAGCGTCAAGGTTTCGCTCGCCTGGTCGACGACAGCGCAGATGGGTTTCATGCTGCTTGAAACCGGTCTGGGCCTCTACAGCCTCGCAATGCTGCACCTCGTTGCGCACTCTCTCTACAAGGCCCATGCCTTTCTGGCGTCAGGAAGCGCTGTTGATACTTTCCGCGCCCCGGCTGTCAGTTACCCGTCGAACCAGTCCGATCACGGGCGGCGGGGCCTCGCCCTTGTTATCGCCGTCCTGATGACTGCAGGCGTTGGAGCACTTTTCGGCGTCAGCCTGGCGGGGCAGCCTGCATTGATCGCTGTTGGTGCCATCGTTGCTATTGCCATGACACAGTTGCTATTGCAGGCAACGACGCTGGATAGCGGTATGGCCTTCCTGATGCGTGCGACGGGGCTGGCGGCTGTGGTATGCACAGCTTATTTTGCCCTGCATCATGCGTTCGAACTCGCCCTTGCCGGCAGTGTCATGCCTGTGACTGATACAGGGGGCGCCTTTCAGGTCTCTCTGGTCGTTCTGATCATCGCCGTCTTTGCAGGATTGCTGTTGCTGCAAGACGCCTTTAAATCCGGACGCTGGCCATCGCGGCATTCCCTTTATATCCATCTCTACAACGGTCTGTATATCGACGTCTACATCACCCGGGTACTGCAACGCGTGTGGCCTGCACCCGCTAAGCTCTATGGAGGTCAGTCATGACAACGAATACTGCGATTAATTTCAAAGATACCGACGATGCCAAGCTGAAAGAAGCAAAGCATACCAGCGCCTCCGTCCACTCCATCAAGGGAGAATGCGGAGACAGGGCTGTTCCGGCGGATAATATCGACCTCGACAGCCACATCGATGCAGCCTGCGCGCGTATCGCGCCACTATGGCCACTGAAACATTTTGTCGCAGTCAATCCGTTTTTCGGTCTGAGTGACAAGAGTTTCCAGAACGCATCGGATACCCTGGCCCGAATCCTGGGACACGGCATTTACATGCCGCGCACTTACTATCGCGAACAACTGGCGACGGGTCGAATCAGTCGACGCGATATCCGGGATGCGATCAGGCACTGTGGCAGCAAGCTGAATATAGAGGATATCGAACGCACGTTGGCTATGGACGCACCACAGCCGAAGATGGGTATGGCGCCCGTCAGTGAAGTTCTCGAGCGGGTCGAAGGCGGTTTGTGGAGCAGTTTTGTCACCGAGCGCATCAGCTTGCACTGCGCCTCCTACTTCGATCTCGGGCAGGCCGTCATCAGCCTGCCGTGGCGCGATCTTTCACTTTACGATGCCTGGCGAAAGGCTGGATCGATCGACATGAGTCCGGCCATGATGGGGCTGGGAGACTTTCGCCGTGACCTTGCCGCGCTGCCTGCGAAGCCGCGTGAGGCTATTGCGCTGGCAGTCAGGAAACTGGAAATACCGGAAGAAGCGGTTGAGCGCTATCTGCATGCATCGCTGCTGAGCATCGGTGGCTGGGCCGCCTGGGCGCGTTTCCAGCGTTGGCAGGCGGAACTTGCTGGCGGCGAGAATGACGCGATTGTAGACCTGCTGGCCATTCGTGTTATGTGGGATCTGCTGCTCTACCAGGAGAAGCGCTCCCCGGCACTCGTTGCACGCTGGCGCGACATGCTTGCAGCGAGCATGCGTGCACCATCCCGCAAGCGCCAGGCCTCTGCGGAAATCGACCGCATCATGCTGAACGCCATGGAGATCGGTTTTCAGCGCACGGTCATGGCATCGCTGAACGTTTCACAAGCGCATCATGCGTCCGGCAAAGGCATGCTTGCCCAAGGGGCAGAGCGGCCCGCAGTCCAGGCTGCGTTTTGTATCGACGTGCGCTCTGAAGTTTTTCGCCGCTCGCTCGAGACCGTTGCGCCCGGCGCACAGACTCTGGGGTTTGCCGGATTCTTCGGCATCTTCATCGAATACGTGCCTCTCGGGGCTGACGCCGGCCGCTCCCATGTACCGGTGATCTTCAACCCGGCCTACCGAATTTGCGAGCAGGACCTGAAGAATCCGGCTGCCAATGTGCAATTGGCCGAGAAACGACGCCGTCGCCTCGGCCTCTTCAAGGCATGGAAGGGGTTCAAATTTTCCGCGTCCTCGTGCTTCTCCTTCGTCGAGGCTGCCGGCCTGATGTATGCCGGCAAGCTGCTCGGTGACAGTTTCGGCTGGAGCCGTCCCGTACCCGATCCTTCCAGACAGGGGCTCACCAAGCCGGTTGCCGAAAGAATCGGCCCGGTTCTGCAGATGACACCGCAGGCATCCTGCTGCCCGGAGCATGCTGACTCGGGCATTCCGGAAGGAGAACGGGTCGATCATGCCGAGCGCATCCTGCGTGCCATGACGATGACGGAGAATTTCGCACGCCTTGTACTGCTTGCGGGACATGGCAGCACGACGGTGAACAACCCGCATGCTACAGGACTGGACTGTGGTGCATGCGCCGGACAGACCGGCGAGGCAAGCGCCCGTGTCGTTGCAGCGCTGTTGAATGAGCCGCGGGTACGTGATGGGCTGCGCGAACGTGGCATCCTGGTTCCCGAGGACACCTGGTTTCTGGCTGGCTTGCATGACACGACAACCGACAAGGTGCGCCTGTTTGACACTGACCTCGTGCCAGAAACACTGGCAGAAGACCTGGACAAGTTACGCCAGTGGCTCGAGCAGGCAGGGGATCTGACCCGCATGCAGCGCGCTTCGCTGCTTGGAACCGGTGGTCAGACGGATCGCGCGGTTGCGGCAGATGTACAGCGTCGCAGTACTGACTGGTCACAGGTTCGGCCGGAGTGGGCTCTGGCGAACAATGCTGCCTTCATTGCCGCACCCCGTGATCGTACTTCGGGGAGTGACCTGGGTGGACGTGCATTCCTGCACGAATACTGCTGGGAGAGCGATGAGGGGTTCAAGATTCTCGAGCTCATCATGACTGCGCCGATGGTTGTGGCCAACTGGATCAATATGCAGTACTACGGTTCGGTTGTGGACAACGAAACCTTCGGTAGCGGCAACAAGGTGCTGCACAACATCGTTGGTGGGGCTATCGGGGTGCTGGAGGGCAATGGCGGCGACCTGCGTGTCGGCCTTCCGATCCAGTCCCTGCACGATGGCAAGCGGTGGATGCACGAACCCTTGCGGCTCTCTGTCTTTATTGAAGCACCCGAGTCAGCGATGGACGACATCATTGCACGACATGAACTGGTGCGTCATCTCGTGGAGAATGGCTGGTTGCACCTTTTTCGTATTGCCGACGATGGCAGTGTCTACCGGCGGCAGGGCAGTGCCTCGTGGGAAAAGACAGAGCCTGACATGGAAGCTGAATAACAGTCCGGTAACTGATGCTGAAGGAATCCCTGGGAGCGGGACTCCTTCAGCATTTTTCCGGTTGTATATCACATGCGAACCGGCTCAGTGACGATTGCTCTGGTTTCCATTGTGGATTCAACGGCCCTGTGCAACCAGGTGTTCGGACTTCCTACCGAAGAATACCTCGCAAGGTGTCTTCTTGTTTATGTCTCCACTGGCTGGGTGTGAAACCGCTCCAGCGACGGAATGCACGCGTGAAGGAGCTGGCATCACTATAGCCGAGTGTCGACGCGATTTTGCCGACTGGCATGCCTGTATCCTGAAGAAGACGTTGTGCGGTGGTGTAGCGCACCTGGTCCAGAATCTCCTCAAAACTCGTTTCAAATTCCCTCAGACGACGTCGCAGTGTGCGACTATGCATCTTGAGCAGCTCCGCAACGCGTTCTTCATTGGCCTGCCCGGTGATGATCGCGGAGTGAAGTATGCGTATCACGACTTCTGGCAGGCTTTCGTTTCTGCCATCGATCGCTCCCACTTCCCGCTGCAGCATGGCTAATATTTCCGGATCGGCCTGGGACAGGGGTTGTTTGAGGCAGTCAGCAGAAAAAACCACCGCATTCTGCTCGGCATCGAATACGAGTGGTGCCTTGAAGAAGTGTCTGAAGGGCGTTGTATTTTGCGGTTCGTGATGCGCGAACAGGATTGCCTTCGCTTGCCACTCCGGGCCACACAAGGATTGCAGGACATTGAAGATTGTCGCAGCTGCACCATCTCCTACCTGGTCGTTTGCCTCCACACCATTCAGGGTTACCGAATATCCCAGTGTTGCCAAACGGTCTTCCACGCTCAGATTGAGTACGGCACCGCGAACATGCAGATAAAAAAAGTTCGATAAGTTGCGAAGAGCTGTTCCGACATTTTTCGAGTACTTGGTCAGCAAACCGGCCATGCCCAGTGAATGCAAACCGGCATGCTGTCCCACCAGGAGCCCGAAATGTTCGCAACCGGTTCTCCTTACACAATGGGCCAGGAGCCGGCCTCGGTCATAATAGGAAATGGAGTTGTTGGGGCTGCTGAACAATTCCATATTGAATCCTGCCTCCGTCAAGACTTCCACAGGATCTGCCCCAAGACTTCTCAGGACGTCAGGTACGGCAAGCGTGGCGCCGATGCGAAGCTCGGTATTTTTTTCAGGGTGGGATATTTTTTTCATTTTGACCTGAATCATCTCCTGCTCGAGTTTGTTGATCATCTCACATACCTGTCCTCAAATGTCAATTTCCTGTCCCGAGATGCAAAGTATCTCCCGATGCGAATTGCTATCTTGAGTACAAGAAGCCGGAGAGTTCCTCTATTGAGTGAAAGCACGAAATAGCCGTGGTGCACATGTACGAACAACACATGAAACGTCGGAAGCAAGCCAATGATCAGGCACATTTTTGAATCACTTTGCTATCTGGGTGTTGGCTCCTTGCTGGCTGGTCCTGCGCTGACACTTCAGGCAACCCGTATCTTGTGCCGAGAACATGGCCTGACACGGATACCGAGATATGGGCCTTCTGCCGCAGTCAGCATCGTGCCACCTATTTCACTTCTTTCCTCTACAGGTACGGCTACAGGAATGTCTATCTCGTCCATGGCGGTATTGCCGCGTGGGCAAAGAAAGGTTATCCGCTGTCAAGCCAGCATTTCGGCGAGATCAAGGTGCTGAAGTACGACAAGGCTCTGAAAGAGGAGTACGAGACCCGGCAGTTTGATTAGGACCTCAAAAGTCATCATTTATTGCAGAAAGACTACAAGGAGAAATCTAATGGGTACCATGACAATCAAAGGCAAGACGATGCGTTCCATAGATGTGGACTGGAACGAGTTCTACTACACCAACTGTCCGCTGGTCTCCCCCAGCAACGTCGACCAGGAGATCGGCTGGGTGCGAGAGGAATTCAAGAAGATGGATATCGCATACAAGTTCCTTCGCTCCACTACCGAGAACGACTGGTATCCGCACTACGTGCACAATCTCGACAACCTGATGCGCTATGGTGGCTGCAACCCGGCCATCCATGTCCAGGCCGATATTCGTCGCACCCGCCTGATCGGGACGACGCATGTCTACGAAGGCGGCTGCATGCTGGTGCGATCCCGCGATCCTATCTATCGTATGCAGGATCTCAAGGGCAAGAAGATCGGCATTACAAAGAGCCTGAACGTCATCAAAAACGACTGGTGGCGCATCCAGGAAGAGCAGGGCATCGAGCTCATGCTCATGTTGAACGACATGACCCGAGACGACGTGGATATGGTGGATTTTCCCTACCCGGATGACTGGTACGATAATCCCGCGATGCTCACCCCGATGGAGAACCCGTCGGAACTGTGGCTGAAGCGCGACCACAAACATGATCTGGCGTTTCGCCCGCTGGAGACGGCATTGCTGGATGGTACAGTCGATGCGATCTATACCCAGAGCAAGGTCTTCCAGCATATCCAGGAGCAGACATCAAAGATCAAGGCGATCGAAAACCTTGCCAATTATCCCGACTGGACCCTCCAGGGGGCAAACGTTCCCGCAACCTGTACGGTTACCGACGTGGCATGTGAAGAACATCCCGAAATGGTTGTCACACTGCTAAAAGGACTCATCAAGGTGGGCCGCTGGTCGAATGAACACAAGCACGCTGCTGCGGCAATACTGGACAAGCAGACCTACTACCTGGATGTCGAGGATACGTACCGGGGTATCAAGGATGTCGATATGGTGCCCACGCTCTCGCCCTACAACCTGGAGGCCCTGCAGATCAACAAGGACTTCATGCTGAGCCACGGCTACATCGAAAATGATTTCGATGTATTCGAATGGGCAGCGCCTGAGTTTCTGGAGCAGGCAGCGAAGGAATTGCTCGAGGAAGAATGGGCTAAACGCAGTTCGGCTATTTTGCCTGAAGCAACAACTCTGGAAGAGTCGATGAAGGCACGGCTGGGCTAGTCATGCGTGAATTCAGTTACATAACAGGATCGACGTATATGGACTGGAAAGACAGAAGTGAATCATCGACATCTTTCGACTGAGGGTTCAAACGGTGTCTTCAACATGAGAGGGCACCTTACTCTCAGCACGGTGAAAGGAGGTAATTATGTTTAATACAGTCATGTTAGCTTCAGTAGTCATCTTGGTTATAGGCGTATTAATAGGGTGGTACTACAGAGTTCAGATACTGGATTTTCTTTGTGGCACGACCCCACCAGCACCTACTGAGCAGCTCAAAGATGCGCTTGATAATCAGGCGATGCTGTTGGACATGCGTATGTATGTGGAAACACGCAAAGAGGGAGCTGACCTTATTCCCGGAGCCAAAAACATTCCTTTATTGCGACTGAGGTGGCATTTTGATGAGCTACCCAGAGACAAGACGATCATTACTTTCTGTGTGTCGGGCAAGCGAGCTGGAAAAGGTGCGGATATGTTGACTTCCCGTGGATTTAAAGCTTTGAGTGGTGGCGGCATTTCAAATGTGAAAACCATTCTGGCAAGCAAGTGACGGGCTCCCGAAAACTATGGTGAGCAGTAGAAGAATACATTGAACCTGAAAATGGCTGGAGGTGCCTGAATGAACAAACAAAAGCAATCGGCCTCGGCATCTGGACAAGAGGTACCAAAAAACAAACAAACAACACTTGGTCTCTATGTAGATGCGGCAGAAGCTTATGAAATGTGGAAATCCAATCCTGGCAAGATCAAGATCATCGACGTCCGCACGCCCGAGGAGTATGGCTTCATCGGTCACCCCGATTCGGCCTGGAACGTACCCCTTGCCTTCGTGACCTATCACAGAAAGAACGGCATCACCGAGTACGGACCGAAATGGAATGAGGATTTTGTAGAGGAAGTCAAAGCAATAACGGGGGATACAGACACACTGCTTGTCATGTGCCGGTCTGGCGACCGTTCGGCTATGGCAGTTAATCAGCTCGCCGCAGCAGGTTTCGGGAACGTTTATTCGATCATTGACGGTTTTGAAGGGGACAAGGTGGATGACCCAGGCAGCGTCTTTCACGGGAAACGCATGAGGAATGGCTGGAAGAACTCGGCTCCCTGGGTTTACACCATTGATCCCGAGAGACTCATCTTGAAAGAAGGGGCTTCAAAGCACCCCCGATAGCCATGGAAGCGACCCTCGAAACGGGAATCAAGATACTGCTGTTTTTTCTCGTTTAGGAGTTCTGCAATGAAGAACAATAACCTGATGAATTTACCAAGAGGGCGATGCAGCCATCGATCACGATTCCTTGTCGCAACCCTCATCGTCTGTTCAGGTGGTCTGCTTGGCACAGGTCTCGCTTCAGCGGCAGGAACCGCTACCAGCCAGGTCCCGAATGATCCGTTCCCCCTGGTGCACATATTCACGTTTCTGATCCTGATGCTCGGTCCGTTCAAGATCATCGGTCCATTCGCAAAGGTGACCAGGGGCGCAGATGCGGCGTTGAGGCGCCAGATCGCTCTGCAGGCGATCCTTTTTTCGACCATTGCGCTGTTGATCGCTGGCTTTGCGGGCGAGTACATCCTGACCAAGTATACGATTCCACTGCCCATCCTGGCATTGACCGCTGGCATCATTCTGTTTCTTGTCGCATTACAAAACACGCTCAGTCAGTTCGGACCAAAAACATCAGGTAGAGAGGCGGAGACAGTACCAAACCCGACACTCAAAGAGGCGTTGTCCCCGATTGCTTTCCCGACGATCGTTACACCGTACGGCATCGCGGCACTGGTTGTGTTCCTCTCTTTCAGCAGTGATCTGCAATCACAGTTCATGATTGGTGGTGTCGTGCTCGCCGTCATGCTTCTGAACCTGGTCGTTATGCTCAATGTCTGGCGTATCGGCCCCGTCCTGAATATCGCTCTGGCCATTCTCGGAGCCGTCATTGGCGTCATACAGGTCGCCCTTGGGCTTCAGATCATCAATAACTCACTCAAGGCACTCGGAATTCTGTGAGGGCAAGTGGCGTGAGCCAGGAGTATTGGAAAATGGCTGATCAAACATCCGATAACCTTCCCGATCCATTTCCAACCAGCTTGCGGCTGGCGTATGAACGTACTCGTGGTGGATACGAGCGCACGTTGATGGCCTGGGTCAGAACTGGGACTTCACTGATTACATTCGGATTTGCGGTCTACAAGTTTTTTGAACTGGAGATCGCGAATACGGAAACCAAAGCACCGCTTATACAATCTTCACTCATCGGACCTCGCGAGTTCGGACTCGTCCTGATCGGGATAGGCCTTTTAACGCTACTGATGGGTGCATTCGAGCATAGGCGTGATATTGGCCATATGCGTAAGGAATATCCTGCTATGCCTCGTTCAGGCACGCAATTGATTGCTGTCCTGATGGCGATTTTTGGTGTATTGGCATTCGTGGCCGTGGTGTACCGTTTCTAGCGTGGTGAAATGATACGGATGATATGGATTAACAGGGATTCGAAAAAGCGTGAAGTATTCATGGGGTCTGACCCCATTGGTTTGTGGGGTGGTCTGTCTGCCGTTGCTCTGACAATACCAGGTGGCTGGGTCATCGACTCATTGTTCAGCAATGTTCGGATAGACTGTGACGATAACGCGAAGAAGGCTATTAACCTGTTTACCTGGCAGTACTTCATCAATTACAACATTCCCGGCAGCAATGGTCTTTACTTCTATCTGCGCCTGTTATGACTGCCGATTGGAACGCCAGGAACAGTGATCGCTGGACAATTCCCGTTAGTGGCTGAATCGCAGGATATTCAAGAGGGTAACCAGCCGGTTAACGGTCAGGTTTCAGCGTATTATAATGTCCAAAGCCATAATTCGGCCTGGACTGGCAACTTCACTTTCTTTTTCCTCAGTAGAGTTATACTAATTGGAGAAACTCTACAGGAGGATGGTAGATGGCGAGCTCTGAAAAAGATCTGGATGAACTCAAAGCGTTACAGCGTGAGGCCGCGGCCTTGCGTTCGGAACGTCTAAAGAAGGACTCAACCGCCGCGCGCCCTGCAGGACAGGAACAGGAGGTAGATGTATCCGGGGAGGCAACGAACAGCGAAGAGGGGATTGCCAAGCCCGAGCGACCGGCAAAACGCACCACACGCAGACGTAAGGGTTCGACCAGTACTGCTTCCAGCAAGCAAACGAGTACAGAGGAGAGCCTGTCAGAAGCTGAGCCTGCGACAGACAGTGAGCCTCTTGAGGAAGTGATAGCTGAATCGGCCAAAACGCTGGAGAATCTGAACATCGACTTCAACGCCATCCTCAAAGACATGGAGGATGCCACACGGAAGCGCCCAGTGCTCACGTTGCTGGCGGCCTTTTCCGTGGGTGTTGTCGTCGGCCAGCTGTTTTCACGTAAATAGGAGAAGCTATGGAACGTTTCGTACACAGCCTCAGGATTCTCTGGCGGACAGATCGGCTGCTGACCCAGAACGAGATCCGGCTTCTTTCCAAAAAGCTGCAGCTCAATGCCGTGGCCGCGCTGGTGGCGCTTTTCGGCCTTGCCATGCTGAGCCTGGCAATGTTTTTTGGCCTGGTCCCTTACTGGGGCGAATCGCTGGCTGCGCTAGCGGTGGGCGGTGTGGACATCTTGATCGCCGCGTTGCTCATTGGCTATGCGAGGTCAATCAAACCCGCTCCAGAGGTCGAGATGATCAGGGAGATGCGCGAAGTGGCACTGAACGACCTCAAAGATGAGGTTGCCCTGGCCGAAGCGGAGTTTGTGGCCCTGAAGGATGAGTTACGCAGTTTTCTGCGCAATCCGGTTGAAACCATACTCCCGGCAGCCATCGGTCCCTTGCTGGTAGCCATTACCCGGGCGTTGAAATCGCGGAGCAAGTAGTATCTTTGATCGATCAGGCCACAGCATCAGCCAGGAAAATGCCCGGGGTATCCTGAAGTCCACCGGTTAGCTGATTGATGGATAACTGATCGGGTTTTGTATTCGAGTATTGACTTCGGCGATCAGAAGCGGACAAACAAAGCTCCCGTGAAACGGAAATTTCAGCCTGATGGTGCGCGCGGTTTTGCGGATTAAGGCCATGCCCGGGTACGATGCTTCTGATAGAGGCCAGGTTATCGCAGAGTATCCATATGAATGATTCACCCCTCGCAGCAGCACACAAACCGGTGCGTGATGTGTTGCTGACACTTGCTTCGCTGGTTGTCATATTCGCCGGTGCCCGTTACGCAGCAAACCTGCTGGTACCATTTCTGCTGGCCCTGTTCATTGCCACAATTCTCAGTTCACCAATCAACCGCCTGCGTCAGCGCGGGGTGTCGGATTGGCTGGCGGTATCGGTGGTGGCTCTTGCCATGCTGTTCCTGCTGACACTGGTCTTTCTGTTACTGGGGTCATCAGTCAGCACCTTCGTCCAGGCCATGCCGGAATACCAGGTACAGCTGAAAGCTCTGGTGCAGGGGTGGCTAGATTGGCTAAACGGCCACGGGATCGAAATCAGTGGCAAAGCCATTTTCAGTGCACTGGATCCCGGGGCGGCAGTTGGTTTTTTTGCGGGTTTCCTCTCGGGCCTGGGCGATACACTGAGTAACCTTTTCCTGATTGTCTTCACGGTGATTTTCATGCTGGCTGATGCCGGCTCACTCGGGAAGAAGGTTTCGGCAGGACACACTGTTCACAACAGCCAGGTACTCTCCGGCTTGTCGAACCTGGCAGTTTCCATGAATAGCTATATCACCACCAAGGCAATGCTCAGCCTTCTGACAGGTGGATTGATCAGTGCAGGCATGTGGCTGATGGATGTGCAGTTTGCGCTGCTGTGGGGTTTTCTTGCCTTCCTGCTGAATTTCATTCCCAATATCGGCTCTATTATCGCCGCCGTGCCGGCTGTGCTGCTGTCGCTGCTGGAGCGCGACCCATTGTTGACAGGTATGATAATTGCCCTTTATCTGCTGGTGAATACGCTTGTCGGGAATATGATTGAGCCGCGTTTCATGGGGCATCGCCTGGGTTTGTCGACCTTGGCCGTCTTTCTTTCATTGATCTTCTGGGGGTGGGTGTTCGGCCCTGTGGGTATGTTGCTGTCAGTGCCGCTGACCATGGTCATCAAGTTTATCGCGGAGCAGCAGGCGGGGAGTGCCTGGTTTGCAGTGCTGATTTCGAGTAGTCCACCCCGGTCAGATGATGAGCCCACGGAACCCCGCAATGAGTCGAACCAGGCATGAGCACTGACGTGCTTTTCCTCCAAAGAAAGCGGAACTCTTCCATGAACCATCCCTGCGGGATTCCGGGACTCTCCGTCATCCCGGAAGTCCGGTTTTCCGCCCCTCCCGCCAACGCCACATTCTGAAACCCGTCAGATGGTTCCCCGGGGCCTCCGGAAGATAACGGCCCATGCTGTGGCACAAGTCGTCGTTATCTACCGGGATCTACCTTTTGGGCCGTCAGGAACTCGTTGGGGGCAGGGCTAAACTGCCCTGTTTCCGGCAATACATACACAACGCCGCCATTCCCGGAAAAGTTGCTTTGTATCACCTCCTGGAAGAATGGAACCGGAACATTGATGCAGCCATACGAAATACGGTTATCGAGCGGCGTTGGAGAGGCCAGCCGTTGAGCCCGGCGCTCCCGTGGGGTGCCCTTGATGACCGCGTGCATGGAGAGGGCTTGTTCGTAGTCCAGCCAGAGTATTTCCTTGCCCTTGTGATTGATGCCCATGACTGCCTCGAAACGTCCCGCCGGGGTCGTGCGCTCATCGGGCCTGATCTGTGAGATCGACTTGTTGCCAATGCCCGGGACGGTGTGATCACCTTTCGCCAGCCCAAGCAGCACGGGTGCTTCTCCGTAGGGCTTGCCGTCCGCACCGAATGCATGGACCTTCGCGTTGACTTTATCAACAATTGCGAAGGGCATGTCGCCATTGTCTCTTGTACTGACAACCCAGTCTGCCATTTCCCTTGTCCTGCGAGATGCGCTCTCCGCGTCTACAGAGTGCCCTGCGCTGAGCATCGGGTTGCTGTCGGTCTTCGTTGCTACACTCGGCGGGACGCAACCGGCTATCAGCGCAATGCACGAGCACAGTGCCAGGATTGTCACGGAGTTTGTGGATGGCGGGTGACGAGCTTTCATCCAGAGCAGAATTTTCGGTTCACAATAATATCAAGCGTAACTAGAAGGAGGCTGGTAACAGAAATCTACCCTGAAACAACAAAAGGATAAATGTTATTCGCATCTCGTGAGTGCGAATTCCGCTAGCCAGACTTCATTTTTTTGGTTTGTCTAGCCCCGCTCATTCCCATCGTCCGCTTTTTCGTCTGCGCCCTTGTCATCCCTGGCGTAACTGTTAGCGTCGCGGTGACGTGCTGTGTCATCTCCGCTCTGTGCCGTCAGTACCGCGGGGCCAGATGCTTTGTCCTTTTCGATCACGTGGAGATGCATATCCGTCTGCGGGAAGGGGATTGAGATACCGTTTGCGTCAAACGCCTCCTTCACTGCGCGCTGAAGGTCCCAATAAACGCTCCAGTAATCACTGGTCTTCGTCCATGGGCGAACAATAAAGTTGACCGAGCTATCCCCCAGCTCGCTGACCCGGATCACTGGCGCCGGTTCGTTGAGAATCAGGGGATGCTGTGAGACAACCTCTTCAAGCACCTTTTGCGCCTGTTCGATCGAGTCGCTGTAGCCGATGCCGAAAATCAGATCGACACGACGGGTGTCCGATGCGGTCACATTCGTGATGACGTCACCCCATACCTTCGAGTTCGGGATGACGATCACCTGGTTGTCGGGCGTAGCTATCGTTGTGGAAACAATGGAGACATGCCTGACAGTGCCGCCAAGACCGGCAACCTGGACGAAGTTACCCTCGTCGAAAGGCCGGTTGATCATGATCATCAGCCCCGCGGCCAGGTTGCTCAGCGTCTCCTGCATGGCGAAGGCGATGATGAAGGACGCACCACCCACAAGTGCGAAGAGTGGCGTGACGTTCACACCCAGCGCGGAGAGCACGATCATCAGGCCAAAGGCGATGGTGAGCCAGTAAACCGCCATGGCGAGGAAGCTTTGCAACAGCTTTGAGAGGGTCGTTACCCTGGCGAACAGACGTCTCGCCCAGCTGCGTGTGATCCGGGCAACGATCAACAGGGCGAACAACGAGCCGAGGACCACTGCGATGCGAAAGCCGACCTGTAGTCCGCCATTGGGGGAGACCAGCCAGTTCAGCAAGCTGTCCGCCCATTCCTGGGCCGTCGCACGCGATCTCTCCTCTATCGTAATCCCCGACAGGTAGGCACGCAGAGCTTCCACCTCCGCAGGATCGCCGCCTTTTGCTTCGAAGCTGGAGACCACGGCCGAAAACTTATCGAAGATGCTCCGGCGTTCGTCCAGAAGCGCCAATCGCTCCTTGCGCAGCGCCTCCGCCCCTGCATTTTCTGATGCTCGGGTCTCGAGACTTTTGTCGATGACCGCCTGCGTGGCCGCACGTGCATGCTCCTGCCAGGCCGCGGCAAGAGGACCGAGCTGCTCGGCAGTCAGAGGAATGAGGCGCAGTCGCAGTTCTTCAAGGCTGATGGAGAGCTCATCGAGACCTGCAGGGTAGGATGTCTTCGTCTCCTGTGCCGTTTCAGTCGCCGGTTCTTCTGCTACCGCAATATGGGCCCAGCCCATGCCGGCTAACAGCGCACATACCATCACGAAAACAGCGAGGCTGTTGCTAGCTGTCGTTATTCTTCCTAAACCGAAACGCTTCATTATTTCTCCCCTGATTGAAGTGTCCAGATTATCACCAATAAACACCCTGGCAAAACCACCAAATCATTACCTGGAAAAACAGAGCCCCTAAAACGGCCAATGCTGTTCCATAAGTCATTGTTTTCAGGTTGTGTATGTGTGGACAGTCAGGAGGTTGAGCGCCGTAAAACCGGGTGATGAGCACAAGGAACAATGTCTTTACAGTGCGCCAGGTCGAGCAAACGTCAGGGGTCTTATTGGCAGTGCTCCTATGATCTCTGTTTAGACACACTTTTCATTCGAACCCTTTCCAGCAGATAAGGGTACCGACCCCTTTAATTCATTGCTATCCGGTTTTGCGCTAAACTTTACTGAATAATCGTTTCACGAGTAACGCGTGAATGTGGTTTGGACAAAGAGGAGAACGCACTTGAAGCTGGATCGACATCTCTTAATGGTACTGTTGAGTGTATTACTGCTCTCCTGCACCACAACCCAGGGCCCCGATCTGAACGGCATGTCCTTTTCTGACGAGCCACTGATCGGCAAGGCCATCTGGCACGACCTGGTCACCGAGGACCCGGCGGCCGCCGAACGCTTTTACGAAGAACTGTTCGGCTGGTCGTTTCAGAAAACAACCGGTAGTGGTGGCCAAGCATATTCGGTTGCCCGCTCAGGCAACGTCTGGGTAGCCGGGATCGTCGCAGTCGACCCGCCGACTGATGGCACGACACTGTCGCGCTGGTTACCTTATCTGTCAGTTGACGATGTCGATCGGGCAGTGAAGACCAGCGTGTCTGCTGGTGGTAATGTCGCGGCGACGGCCCGAAACGTGCCGCTCGGACGCGTTGCTGCGATCATTGATCGCGAGGGTGCTGTCATTGGTCTGGCGCGCAGTGATATCGGCGATCCGGACGACAGTACAACAGCGGCCGCCCCAGGCCGGGTCATCTGGAACGAACTCCTGACCAACGATGTTGCGGCTGCCACGGAATTCTATCGTCGCGTCGTTGGCTTCGATGCCCGGACGATCAAGCGACGCGGTGGAGAGTACACGCTCCTCGGCCGCAACGGCATCGACAGAGCCGGGCTTCTGAAGAATCCGGCACCGGACTGGACTCCGACATGGCTGACGTACTTTGGTGTGAAGAACGCCGCGGCCGCGGCAGCCCGGGCCGAAGAGCTCGGCGGGCAAATCCTGGTTCCCGTATCGCCAGAGGTTCGCGAGGGTACGATGGCAGTCGTTAAAGATCCGACCGGCGCGCTGCTGGTGCTGCAAAACCTGAAAGAAGAATGAGGGCTCCAGTCATGCATACCAAGCTGATTCGAATAACACAGATCGCACTCATTGTCGCCATCAGCCTGATGCTCGTCGGCTGCAATGCCAATGTGGGCGTCGGCGTTAGCGTCGGAGTCCCGATTGGCAACCACGGCTACATGAGTGTCGGAACTTCTCACTGGCGCTGATACAGCGACATCTGCTCCAGGGAAAGAAAACGCTAAATATCGGAACCGGATTAGTATCCGCTCTCTGTCCCCGTGAGCTTCCACGTAATGTGAGCTGTTCGTGATCAGTGTTTCCCGGCAATCCGGGCGCATAGACCGCGGGTGATAGCCCGCCAAAGGAATCCCCAAACTACATAATTCCTTGATGCCTGAAAAAAGAAAACAGCCCGTGGTTTTCCACAGGCCGTTGTTTTTTTATCGAGATGTATGTTGTCACCGTTGTGCGGGCTCTCCGGTCAGGCCAGCTCGGCTCAGTATTCTTCAACGCGATCCTGGCGTAATATCCAGCCAGCCTCACCGGCTTCGAGCTTGTACTGAATCTGCCTCGTCCCTCCGCTGGGTGCCGAGTTGGGGTCGCCATCCTTGTAAACAGGGAATCGTCGCACGAGAGTGGTTTCGACCACGGCAAATTCGTCGTGTCCCATGTAACCCTTGGCCTCGGCAGAGCCTGTCTCGATTGGCGGAAGGTAGATGTCACTGAGTGACTTGTTTTTATTCGATGCATAGGCAATCAAGGATCCATAGGAACCGCTGCCCGCAGAGTTGACATAGATGTAAATCTCGGGGTATCCGTCAGCATTGAGGTCTTCTACTTGGACATTGGTGATCGTTCCATCCGCTTCGGTTTCCATCTTGCCTATGGAGCCGTCGGATGTCTCCGCGCTAACTGTCACAGGGTTGATGGACCCGGCGTTCGGACTTTCAACCTGGAATGTCACATCCTGTAATACCATTTGGGCAAAGAAATCTTCTGCACTGGCTGTGCTCGAGATCAGCAAAGCAAAGAGGGGCATCGAAATTTTCATGGGAACAATTTCTCCATAAGGAACCAACTGAGAAGAGGCGGCAGGTCGAGTAGGTGTAGCTGAAAATTCAATAATCAACATTATCAGAAGAGTGGTTCGATTGGGGAGCACCTCAGCTACCACAGGGTTTTGACCGGCACGGCTTTGACCGGATAGTTGTGAGGGGGGAGAGGCTTGGCAAATTATTGTCAGTCAACATTGAATAGGAATAGAATGCCGAAAGCCTGTATGGCATGAACTCTGAATGACTCCTTTTCACATCGCCTCATAAAACAGGCTTCGTATCTTTGAGTAAGACGTATTGGAAGATTTAGATCTGGACATGATATCTGGCTGGCTGCAGATATTTGATTTGCTGTCCCTGTGGGCTATCGCGGCGATCTTTTTCATAACAATGATGATCGCGCTGGAAAGCGCATTTCACGTCGGCCGGTCACGTCGTCGCACATGGAGAGATCCCGAAAAGGGCGGTGGGGGAATCGTGCAGACCTCTCTTTTTGCAGTTCTCGGCCTGGTGCTGGCCTTTACCTACTCTGCCAGCCTGAACAAATACGAGACACGCAAGGCAGCCCTGGTCAACGAAGCAAATGCAATCGGAACGGCGTTTTATCGAGCAGATCTTGCAGTCGAACCCGGGCGGCAAGAGCTGATGCGGTCACTCTACGATTACGCGCTGACACGAACCATACCTTCGCACTCAGTGCATACGCCTGAGGATTTTCAGAACATTATATCCAGGAGCGTTGAAAAGCAGTCACCTATCTGGCCTGCAGTGAGGCAGGTCGTTGCCCAGGACAATCCGCTGCCACTGGAAGCATCGATCGTTGCTGCCGTAAACAGTGTGATGGATGCCCATACAGTTCGCCTGGCAGCCGTCGTTGACCGGCTTGAACCCGCGATCATATGGCTCCTTGTTCTTGCCGCAGCAAGCGCAATGTCAGTGGCTGGTTACAATGCGGGTCTCCAGGACCGCATCAGTCGATGGCGCATGGCTGCGTTCTCCATAGTCCTGACCACACTTGCAGTTGTCATCCTCGACCTAGATCGTCCCAATGACGGTACCATGATCGTCGATCAGCACATGATGAATATGGTGATCGCTGATATGTATAAAATTCTGCACTAGAAGAGAATCTTGCGAGCCGATCTCTCTCGGCTTTCCGGGTGCCTTGAGGCATATGCTTTTTGATTCCTACCGTATCGCGTCACTCGGCTGTCTGGTCCAGGTCCTCCTCAATGAAACGCAATATAGCCTCGAGTAATGCCTCACGAGGAAAATCATTTTGGTTAACGAAGGTGGCGCCCAGCGATGTATGCGTACGTGCAATCGGGACAGCCAATATGTTGAGAGAAGAACTGGATTGAATTCGCAGAAAGGGGTGCCACACTGTCTCATCGAGCCGGGTCTTGCCTGACCAGGCTCACAGACCAGTCAACTGCCAGTTTGCATGAATCCATCCTGTTCGGGAATTTCTGCAGGTTTTCTCTTATCCAGAGCCAGAGTCTCCAGGGTATAGCGTCGTACTGCATGAACCAGGTCGAGATCATCATCCAGAGAGTGACCATAGGATGGAATCAATTCTTCCAGGCGTTGCCTTGCCTCACCCTGGACCAATTCAGGCAGGCAGCTCTCGATCACTTCCAACATCGCAGATACGCTGACCGAGGCTCCGGGTGATGCGCCCAAAAGACCTGCCAGGGAGCGATCTGCTGTCTTGATCACCTCGGTACCAAACTGCAACTTGCCACGCCCGTGCTCATCCAGTTTGATGATCTGCACGCGTTGACCAGCGGCGCGGAGGTGCCATTCCCCCGGCTTAACCGAAGGGATAAACTCGCGTAACTGTTCGACCCGCTGATCACCAGTACTCAGGGCCTCCTTGATGAGATAACGCGTTAATGCCCAGTGTTCCCTTGCTACCTCCAGCATGGGCTTGACATTGTGCGTTCGAATTGAAGTGATCAAGTCAAGAAAACTACTCTTTTTCAAAAAGCGCGTTGTGAAACCGGCAAAAGGCCCGAAGAGTAATGCCGGGCGCCCCTCGATAACACGGGTATCGAGATGCGGTACCGACATTGGAGGTGCCCCAACAGGTGGCATCCCATAAACCTTGGCGTTATGGGTCGCCGCTGCTTTCATATTTTCACTGGCAAGCCAGATGCCTGAAACGGGGAAACCGCCATAACCACGAACCTCATCCACGCCCGCCTTTTGCAGCAGAGGCAGAGCACATCCACCCGCACCAACAAATACAAAACGTGCCTCGATGCTTCGTGTTCCTGCAAGCGCGTGCCGGGTTGTCACATGCCAGCGATCTCCAACCTTCTTCAGTCCGGAGACAGATGTCGAGAGCCAGTAGTCAACAGAGTCTTCATGCGACAAATGCTTGCCCATCGACCGGGTCAGCTCACCGAAATTAATGTCTGTTCCGTGTGCCACGCGTGTGGCGGCCATGGGCTTCGTCATATCACGCCCGGCCATCATCAGTGGCAACCACTCGGCAAGCGTGGCTGGATCATCTGCGTATTCCATCTCTTCGAATAGCGGATGAGCGACCAGCGCTTTCTGACGCTTCTCCAGGTAGCTGACGTTATCCTTTCCCTGTACCCAGCTCATATGAGGGACAGGATTGATAAAGGCCGAAGGTTTCGACAAGGCGCCCTTGCGAATCAATCCGCTCCAGAACTGGAGAGATTCCTCGAAACGGGCGTTTATCCCCAGTGCGTTTTCAATCGCAATATCACCATTGCTTTGCTGCGGGGTGTAATTGAGTTCGCAGTAACCCGCATGCCCTGTGCCTGCGTTGTTCCAGGCATCTGTACTTTCCGTGGCTAACTTTGATGCTTGCTCAACCAGGGTGATGTGGCGTGAGGGATCGAGCTGTGTCACCAGCATTGCCAGTGTCTTGCTCATAATGCCGCCACCAATCAAGAGAACATCTGTCTTATGCATCGCCATATGCTGCCTCCTGATTCATGGATTGGTAACTTGGATAGGGTATGGATGCTGCAACGCAATATAAATTAAATATGTCGACATTACACGATAATTATGGCGAGAAAGATAGAGTATGTTGGAGGAATAATGGGGAATGTCGACAATTTAAATCATAGTGCACAGTTTGAAGTTTGGGGTCAGAGTAAAAACTCCGATCCTTCCGTCTGCTTTTCGTTCCTCAGCCGACGCAGGCGTGGTGACTGAATTGACGGGAACTTTCATTTATCCTTGACGGCCGCTCCTAAAAAGCGTGAAATAGTCCTAAAATAGTTTCGCAAAGGTCTGAGATAAAACAATATTTATCTGGATAACCAATCATGAATACCGGATTCAGCACCCCTCTCTTTTTTCTGTTCATCCTCTCGTGGTTGGTCGCTATTCCTTCCACCACGATGGCCGGGGAACATTACGATGTCTCCTACCTCTGGCATCATGAGGCGGACAGCGTGGAAAAATATCGCAGCCAGGTTGCAAAAACGCTCGGTCCGGACATGGCCAAGCGATTGAAAATCGTGACAAAAGACGGTCTGCACGGTCTGATCTATCAGCGAAACGGGGACCATGCGGGTGCGCAGAAGGTGGCCCGATCCCATAGCGAGATACTGCGTTCCCGAGGGCTCGAATCTGCCAGCGTCGTGCCTGCGGAAGACTGGACCGACTACACAGGGGTGCCTGTGACTTCGCAAACAAAGGAATCCACGAAGGTCCCCGGCATGTCTCGCAGCGAGATGACCGGTACCGAGCGGCTTCGGGAGATACGTGACCTGGAGATCGCGGTCGAAGACTATATCAAGCGTCTGCGCAAAGAGGGCAAGATTGCCAAGGATGAACGTACAGGCTGGGCTGTCTACGATTTCACTACCGGTGAAAAACTGGTCACGATCAACGAAAACGTCCAGTTCCAGGCGGCCAGCCTGGTCAAGCCCTTCATCGCCGCCGCCTTTTTCAAGCTGGTGGAGCAGGGTGACCTGATCTACGGCAGCAAGAGTCGCCGTCACATGGAACGAATGATCCAGCGGTCCAGTAATCCATCGACCAACTGGGTGATGAAACAGGTGGGTGGACCCGGGGCGGTCCAGCGGATTCTCAAGCAGCATTACCCGGAAATCTTCCGCGACATACACATGGTCGAATACATCCCGGCCAACGGTCGTACGTATCTCAACAAGGCTTCCATTCACGATTACAACCGCTTTCTCTATGCACTCTGGAAGGATGAAATACCCCGGGCGAGTGAGATCAGGCGCCTGATGGCACTGCCTGGCGCGGATCGGATCTATACTGGAGCTAAGGCACTGCCGAAGGGAACCGAAGTCTATAACAAGACCGGCAGTACGGCCCACTTGTGCGGTGATATGGGCATACTCAATGTCGAGGGGCCGGACGGCAAGCGCTATCCCTATACCATCATCGGGATTATCGAAAAGCAGCATCCGGCACGTAACTACAGTTCGTGGATTCGATCACGGGGTGACGTCATCCGCAATGTCTCCAACATCGTCTACAAAGGCATAACGCAACATCACACCCAAACCCAAACCCTGGCAGGAGTTATGTAAAGCCTTTGAGCCTGTGGGGAGTGCAGATGAAAAGATTGCATGTCCGCCACACCGTTATCAGCGCTGGACTGGCCGTCCGTGTCACTACCCGCGTCGCCCGACAGTGACACGACCTGCCCATCCTTTCGGAGATTTGGAGCAGGGTATCAATCCGCGTTTCTGGCTCGCTCATAGTTATGAGGAATGTAGAGTTTTTACTCTGACCCCAAATATCCAAATATCTGAAATAAAAAACCCACCGGAAACCCGGTGGGCAAGAGAGGGGTTATATGCAAGATTATTTCAACAGTGCGATACCGCCCATATTGTCTGCGACATAGATCCTTCCGTTGATCACGGTGACATCCAGTGCTTCACCCACAGTATTGATGTGTTGCAATACCACTGGTGCAGCAGGGTCTGTCCAGTCGAGTTTGACCACGCCTGCTGAGCCATAGCCGATGTAGAAGAAGACCTGGTCTCCAACTCTCAGGCTGGTCATGCCGAGTGCTCCGCCACCCCAGCCTTCCAGTTCAGCCAGTCCGCCCAATGCAGGATCCTGCAGTTTGAAGCGGTAGACCGCGATGGGGCGGTAATCATCGGGAGTTTTGCGCCACAGGTCTGTAGGTTCTACACCTTCGGGTAGTGGTTCGATCAGATCGGCAATCGCATATGACACCACACCAAAACTGTCATAAGTGAAGAAGGCATGGTCATCGACAATCTGTACAGCGACGCTACGTCCATCCGCTTTTCCGACCTTATCATCTTCCATCTTGATGGGTTCGAAGATCTTCACCAATGTCATGCGCTCATCAGGCGGAATCTCACTATTTGTGATATTGGTGATGTTCACTACGGCGATACCGGCATGACCTGCGGCCACGAAGGCGAAGGATTCGCCGGTTTCTTGATCGGTCCATAATTTCAGGCTTGTGGCGCGACCCAGCAGGGGATTGCCGGTATCTGCCCCGATTGTGCCGACGATGTGATCTCCTGTTGGCGTGACGTAATCAGGAACAGTGTTCAGGTCGTAGACGGTTACACCGCTGCTACCATCCGCTACAAAGGCCAGGTTATCTCTGACAACGACGTCATAGGCATGGTCCTGACGATTGATCAGTTGTGAGTCCACGTTGCCTTCATCGACATTGTGCTCAAAGATATCGTCAGGATATTCAGGTTTTAACAGGAGTGGCGAACCTACATCTGCCTGACCAGCCTCTACCTCGGTAGTACTGACAAGGCGCAGGCCCAGACTCTGTGCCAAAACCATCGCCTTCTGAGCCTCTGTATCCAGCACCACATCGAATGCATGCGGTGTCGGGTATACAGTCTCACCGGAGGTGTTGGTGACTGAATACTCATCTTGCAGCGTATTGGCAACCAGGCCAACATCATCGGTCGGGATGCAATCTTCATCCGCGACCTTCCATACGGACAAACCGTGGGGGCCATCCGCTACAAACAGCAAGCTACGGAACGAATCCACACCTTCAGTATGACCAATTGCAATATCCTGCAATGGCAAACCATCGGCGTCTGCGCCAATTTCATCTGTTGATACCAGGTGAACCTCAAGATTGAAGGACAGAGCGGCCTCCGTGGCTGGATCGAGATCCTTGATGTCAAGGAAGTTAATGCCCCCCGCACCTGCAGTCTGGACAACGTCGATCTGCCCCTGTGCAGAGACTTCCATAGCGGGGAGTAATGCCAGTGCATTGCCATGACCGCTGATTTCTCCGGTTGCGAGCAAAGCCGGACCATCGGTGTCACTCATCCAGGCCGGCAGGGTTTCGTGCTCACTCGCCCCGGTCATGTCATAGGAGGTTACGAACTCGTAATCTGGCCAGTGGTCACCCAGTACGCCATCACCCAGGCTGGTATCGTCATTGTCACAACCGTCAGGCAGGCAACTTGGATCCCACCAGTTGGAAGCCGGGTCTTCTGCACCACTCATGACAACCAGGCCGGCAAAATGGTCTGAGAAATAGGCTTCTGCGGTGCCGTCGTCATGTTGTTTGATGTCTACATCAATGACGCCTGCTTCTTTCAGCATACCCCAGCCAAGGTGCGGAAAGAGGCTGCTGGATTCTGTACCAGTCGGGGTGTCCGGACCATTGGCAGGAACGCCTGGTACATAACCAAGATATTCAGTGTTCCATTGATTTGTTTCAGGATCATATGGTGTTGTACTGTCATAACCGGTTACATCGACGGCGACAAGGCCTGCCAGGCCATAGGCGATGTAGGCGATTGTTTTCTCCTCAGGTTCGCCTTCATTGAAAGTAGCCACATCGACCTTGCGGGCGTTGTAATACTCGCGGCCGTAGCGATCGAAGTTCGCCCATGGGGCGCATTCGTAGACAAAATCGAACGCCGAGCAGTCAAAATCACCCTTCCAGATCTCCTCGATCTCGAAGTTCGCCTGCCGGTAATTGGGCATGAGCGTAAAGTCGTCGAGATATTCATCCCCCTGTACCGCTTCACTGACATTCAGGTCGATGTACCAGTCCTCATCAACAGTCGGATCGGTATAGAGGTTGTATCGACCAACCTGGTCGAGTGTTTCCGGATCGAAGATGCCCATTCCCAGATAGCCCATGGCCACGAACAGCTTGCCGTTGTGTAGCGTCAGGTCGGTGGGTGAGCCCCAGGGGTTTTCACCTGCGTACTGCAGGATAAATGCCTCTTGGTCGATCAGTAGCGTTGTGCCGTCCTCATCCAGTTCAGGGCCGACGATAAGATTGCTCAAGAGTGTCTTGTGAAGACCGTAATTTTCATTCGCAATCAGTAGCTGCAGCGGATCCTCGTCACTCTCAGGATTGCTGTCATAGACGGCAAGTGAACTGATGGTGCCGCGGTCACTGGCGATGACAAGGGGATCTTCATCATCACCAATAATGGCGCCGCCGCCTTCCGTCATGATGAGTCCATCCTGGTAATAGTTGACGCCGATGCGACTGACCTGCTGCATGTTGGCCAAGTCGGTCAGGTCAACGACTGCGATGCCTTCCGATCCCATGGCTAGCAGTGCATAACGGATACCGCCCACTGGCGGATAGGTCACGACTTCGATATCGTGGATATACCCTTCTACCTCGACCGAGTGCACGATACCGGCTGCCATGCCTACCTGCGTTGCACGTAGTTCGTTGGCAACGTTGAAAAGCGTCCAGTTCGTGCCATTTTCATCGACCAGAGCGACTGAGGTGGATGCGCCACCGATACGGGTGTAGGAATCGAGATTTGCTTCAAATGGAATGTCGCATTGGCTGCTGTCTGCCAAGCCCCCACCGCCATCGCTGCTGCAGCCGATCACGGCAAGGGTGGAAAATAATATGAAGCCTAGTGTCACCAGGCTCCTGGTAAAGTTAATTGCAATGTCAAGTACTTTAGTGTCCATGACGCTAGCTCCCTAATGTGCGTTATTACTGTTCCGGGTACGAGATACAATCCCATAAAACCCTGAACATGAAATTTTCCTTCTTCTTACTAGTATCTATAGACCACCACGTGCTGTTTGTATCAAGTCAGTTTGGGGGGGCGCTAATAAGCAGAAAGTGTTGATATTTCTCAATTACTTTATTAATGAGTGTTGACGGATCCACCAGAGCAAAGTCTTCAAGGGATGTCTAAAGTTAAAAGCGGAACAGGTTCTACCGTGTGATTCAGTAACCCCCTGAAAAATCAGCAAGGGACTCCCCGATATCCATAGTCCCCTGGTGACCTGAAATGAAAACAGCCTATGGTTTTCCATAAGCTGCTGACCTGAATCGAGATATGTGTGCTCGATAGTCGGGGGTTCCTGAGATGGCCCAGAGGTCACGCTGGTCGCACTGAACTTCCATAACGAGTCTTTTGTTACCCTGAAACACGAACTGCTACAGCACTATCCAATTGCTTTCGCTCGGTAACATGTCCGAACCTGGCGAAAGGTCAAACCCGAGATATCCGAGCCATTACCGGGAGATTACTACCTGAACTCAGCGTAGGGGGTTCAAAACCTGCACTGAGATACCGCGAGTATGCGGATCTGCAGCCCCCAAAGCAGTCGGAGGTTGATGATCCCGGGTTTCATGCTGTAAAGAATATAGAGAACCTCTTCCGTCTCCCTTTGTCCGACCTCGTTAATGTCCAGTGTTTTTGAGTGAGTCAGTCAGGACTGCAAGGAATTCATCACCGCTGATATTCATTCCGCGATGTTCTGAAACCATGTCTTTTCCTTCGTAGTCATTTGGGCCGCCAGTTCCAGCAATGAAAAATGACGCAGCACCATGCTGGACCTTTTTGAGATCACTGTCGGGATAGCGTGGTGAAATGCGTGGGTTCCTCACATCAATATCAACCAGATGACTCGCAGTCCTGTTGATACCTTAAGTGCCTCCAAGTCTTTGATAGAGCGATTCAACCATCTTGTTTCTCCTCTGATTTGATTGAATATCGAGCATAGACAAGGATTGGATCTGTTTTCGGAACGACGGGATCATAGCGCAAGTAGTTCAAGAGAGGCTCACAACATCCCTTGATACTTGCCATGAGCCTGTTGTAGCGCAAGAGGATTGACCTGCAGTAAAGAACTGTGAGCAAAAGAATAAAAAAGAGCAGAGTGTCTGAAGCAAAGACAATTTTGCTTTTTACCATTAACAGGATTTGTGTGAACTTGCCTTGGCTGAATACAAGCGCGTGCTGTTTTGGAACGAGTTGAATGAAATCCGGCATCATTTCCATGATGTGAGTCAATATTTACTTGCCCGTTTTCTATCTAGAATGAAATAAACAGTAAAGGATTTTTTTCCAACTATTCGACTACATGGTGTAGGCAATCGAACAGAACCCAAGAAATTATTGAGGATGTCTGTATGTTGTCATTATCCCGCTTAATACTCGTGCTCTTGCTGGTCGGCTTTTCATCCTCAGGCTCCGCTGAGAATATTAACTTCATTACAGAGCACTTCTCGGGTTCCGGTAATTGCATCCAGTGTCACGATAAATTGGCTGATAGAGAAGGTGAGGATGTATCGATAGTACGTGCATGGAGCGGTTCGATGATGGCAAATGCGTCAAAAGACCCGCTCTGGCAGGCAAAGGTTGCTACCGAGTTGAAACGTAACCCTCAACTCGCGGCTGCTATCGATGACAAGTGCAGCAAGTGTCACGCGCCGATGGCGAATTATGAGCAAAATGGAGAGGTCGAAATTTTTGGAGAGAATGGATTACTTGATGTGTCCCACCCGCTATATGATGCAACGATGGATGCAGTGAGCTGCACATACTGCCATCAGATCGAGGATAGTGCAGAGCTGGGCACAGATGGTGGATTTTCAGGGAATGCGGAGATCAGCAGCGACAAGCTGGCCTACGGGCAATTCAACCCAGATGATACAGAGATGATGGTCACTATTACTGGTTACACCCCGGTTTTTAGTGAACATATTTCGAGTTCCGAAATGTGCGCTGTCTGCCACAACCTCAAAACCCCCTATGTTGACGCTAGTGGTAATGTGGTTGGTGATGATTTTCCGGAGCAAATGCCCTACACCGAGTGGGAGAACTCGGTGTTCGATGATGCTGGCAACAATCCTATGAGTTGTCAGGACTGTCACATGCCGACAACAGCAGCTTTAGTCTCCGCAATGCCCATATGGCTGCAAGAAAGGGAAGGATTTGCCAGGCATAATTTCGCTGGTGCAAATACCGTGGTGCTGACTCTGCTCAAGGAGAATGCGGATGCATTCAATGTTAATCCTGAAAGTATTGATGAGAACATCGCACTCTCTCGTACGCTCCTCCAGGAAGCAGTCTCACTGGAGATCCTCTCGGCAGAATACGATGGTAATGAACTCGTGGCTCATCTCAGGCTCACAAACAATTCCGGTCACAAGACGCCGACTTCTTTTCCATCTCGTCGTATGTGGCTGCATTTCAAAGTGATGGATTCTGTCGGGAATGTTCTCTTTGAGTCGGGTGCTATCAATGCAGACGGATCTATCGATGGATCGGACAGCGATATTGATTCATCTATGCTAGAACCACATCATGACCTCATTACGTCCACTGACCAGGTACAGATCTATGAGTCTGTACTCGGTGATACCGACGGCAACGTCACACAGACACTGCTTCGTGCAGCAGAATATCTTAAGGATAACCGTCTGACACCAGCAGGTTTTGACAAGAACCAGGTTCCCTATGATGTTGCTGTGCGCGGCGCTGCTCTAAATGACCTGAACTTCAATCAAGGTAAGGATGAGATCACTTATCGCGTCAAAAACATTCTGGCCGATGAACTCTCAATTGAAGTTAGCCTTAATTACCAGCCACTCTCACACGGGTTTATAAATGATCTTTTCATGGAAGATGATCTTCCTGAGGTGAGCCGCCTCAAGTCAATGTATGAGCCGCAGACACTCAAATATGAAGTCATGGCAAGAGCTGCTCAGACTGTCAAAGCGATCGATAGTAGTGACAGTAATGGAGGTTGTAGTGTGAGCGATTCCAGATCAGTGTTTGACCCAACTCTTCCGGTGCTTGTCTTGGCCGGCCTCGCCAGTCTTGGATTGCGCCGCAGAATTGCTCAGGTTCAAGGGACTTCATAACGAAAAACACTCATCGGTTGACTCAGATGACTTTTGTCGTTCAGAGGGTGTGTTCGATTCTACTCAGAACCCGACCGCTCGACGAGTGGTCCAGTTGCTTGTCAGTTCAATGCCGATATGAAAGATATTGGCTATTTCAAGATGGATAATGCCACAAAACAAAATCCGGCATTTTTACATCCCACGATTCGACAGGGCCTGGCTGTAGCAGACAAAAGGACTCCCCCGAAATGCTTAGTCCCCTGGTGCCTCCAAAAGAAAACGGCCCATGATTTCCTATTAGCCGTTTTTTTGAAAGTAGATGTATGTAGCGGGCCGTGAGGGACTTAAGCCCCGGACCAAAGAATTACAAAAGTAGCTTCTATTTGTAGTATTGCTCGATCTCCTGCAGTCGGAGCCTGTAGCGTCCTTCCACTTCGCGTAATGCCTGCTTGAAATGCCCACGCAGTGACTTCTTCAGGTACTTGACGACATCTTTCTGTGGTAAGCCTTTAAGTGCCGCGAATATTGCCAGGGCGTAGGTGATGTCGTGTTGCGATAAAGATGCCTGCCGCCGCACCACCGGGCCACCACAACAGCCACCCCGGGGGATAATCAGGGCAGTATTGGCGAACATCAGGCCGAACCCAAGGAATACCGCCAGGATCTCTGTCACGTACGGCCAGTTTTCGGCCCCTCCAGGCGGGGGCTCGCTAGCCGATGTGCCCAGGTAGTAAGCCAGGCCGTGAGCGAAGAGTGCAATCGTCACCTCGGGGTTGTTCAGATAGGCGGGATCATAGCTAAGCGTTAAGCTGGCTTGAGAGTGGCTTGTCGCTACTGCCCGTGAACCCCGTAAACCAGTGATCACCGGCACCTCGGTACCAGACTCGAGCACGCAGCTGTCTGGCGGAAGCAGTTTCAGGGGCCAATGCCCCATGCCGGCGTAGGCAACGACTCGCTCAAATATCATGTTTGCCATTTCTGCGTGGCTGTTCGCCCTGCCTGGAAAGTGCTGATTGGATGGTGTCACAAGCAGGGTTTCGTCGCGAAACATGAGGGGATCAAAATTTCGCATCGCCCAGACATAGACATCGAATATCCAGCCAGCATAGTCCTCATCCAGCAGTGGCTGCCGATCGAATAAGCCGGATAGCATCAGGTAACCTATCTTCTCTCTCTTCCAATTGGGAAAAGTTTACAGTGATTCAGCTGTCAACCATATGGGAAGGCATGAATTGCGCCATCTACTCGTAGAAACAGGGCTCCAGTGAACCATGCATTTGGAACGACCGCTCATGTACAGAAGTGGTCATTGGCAAGGACTCACCCGACTCTCAATCCAAAGCCCACTCACGCGCTACCATCACAGTCATCAGGAGAAATCACTCTCACATTACCGTGAGGGGTCCGGGGCCGCCCTGTGGCATGTGAGTATGGTCCAGCCACCGCCAGCTCTTGGCGTCATTTCCTGTGCCTCGTATATTGATCGAACTCGACCAGTACATAACCGAATCCTGCCTTATACGCGTTTGACCGAACTGGCGGGTGGGGGAGGTTGAAAATCCGGAATCTTGAGTGCCTGGTCAACAGGGTGTCAGCCACCGTGGAAATTGACGGCGATCGGGCAAGCCCTGTAGCCTGTGGACGGCATAAACCGCCCAGGAGCGGCCATACGATTGACTCGTTTGTGGTCTTTATGCACGAATGGTTATTCAGCTTTAGTGAATGTATCCAGCTGAGCAGAGGTGCTCCAGATGTTCCGACTAATCTATGCCAGCCTGTCCGATCCGGCTCTTGATGGTTCAGAGGTCTACTCCCTTCTTGCCAAATCGAAAAGTAACAATCAGAACTCAGGGGTTACGGGTGTATTGATTTACGGTCAGGGGTATTTTCTTCAGGTACTCGAAGGAAATCGCGATCAGGTCAACAGCGTCTTTCAGCGAATATTCATTGACCAAAGGCATCACGATGTTCGCATTATCGCAGCAGAAGATCTGGATGCCAGGGATTTCGACACATGGTCTATGGAGATCATCGGGTGGCCCGATGAACTTGATTCCAGTATGAAGCAGATACTGAAAGAGACCACTGGGCATGATGAACTCAAGCCCTTTGAACTGGATGGTACCCAGGTCATTTCTCTACTGAAAAAGCTGGTGAGGCAGGAAGGCTTGCTGGGTCGACTCTGAATCAGGCATCGGAAGAGGGTCGCCGGCTTCCCCGGAAAACCTGCAGTCGGGTAAAGTGACGCGCTCACCAAAACATCTGGAGGCAACTTCACCTGCACCCGGATTTCCCCCCTTCCAGACTTCCCAGTTGAGTTTGACCGGGAAGGTCGCCTCGTACGGACTTTTTGCTGGCTGACCCCACTGCTAGAAACGATTACCCGACTTGTTCTCCGCGTCGATCATCCCGACATGCTGCTCCATGAGCTTCAGGATCCTGTCATGCAGGATGCGCAGGTCGGTGAACAGATGCGTGCCCTGGAGCATGGGTGATGCCGTGGTCAGAACCTCGGCAGTCGATTGTGCCAGTCGTCTGATGTCTGCTGCCCATTGCGGTGACGGTGACACCCTGGAGAGATTAGCGAACTTGTCAGTCGCGGATTCTACGAATTCCCGGAAGTCCGATGCTGTGCACTGCATGATGACTCCGATTCAGTGTCGCAGCAGCAAGTTATGCCCAACAATGATCGTGCCCTCATCTCGCAGTGTTCTGAGTACCTTCATCTTGAGAGAGGTAGGTATGGCTTCATAAAGTGGTTTCAGGTCAAGCTCAATGTTCTTCTTCAAACGTTCCACTACGTCAGATGGTAAAACATGGAGAATGTGGGCAATGTAGGGGTCCGGTAACTGTTCGAATGTAATGCTTCTACTCGCAAGGTCAGTGATGGCATAGCGACCGCTGGTGTATTTTCCATCTGGATAGTGCGGCCAGCTCTGTAACTTCAACTCCCAGTCCTCATTGAGTATCACTTCGATTCTGCACCAATCAGCTTTGCAGATAACCAAAGCCGCAAGACACTTCGCCAGTTCAACTAATACGTCAGATACCCGAATCCTGGATTCCGATACGGGTGTGTGCGCATCAGCAAAGAATGTGCGGTTCCGGAAAGTCATCATAATGGTCAGTATAAGCGGCGGTACTCGCATGAGATCATTGCAGGATTGACCGTCATTCTGAGACAGCAGATGGCTCATTCCGAGAGCCCCTGGTCGGGCAAAGGGATAGATGAAGCCCAACCTGATGAAAACCCGCCAAAGGATTCACCAAACCCATAGTCCCATGGTGCCTCGGGCAGAAAAAAGGCCCGCGCATGATGCAAGTGCATGATTTCAATAAGAGAAAATATGATGGGCTGCCAGGGACTTGAAACCCGGACTGAGGCTTTCCCGGGAATGTGAAAAGTTACTGTTATTTGTCTGTTTTTTCTGTTCGAAATTTTTATAAAGAGTGCTATGTTTTTGTTCTTGATCAATAAGATGAGGAAACGCACATGTCTAACCCTGACACTGAACAACCAGGTATTAGCCGTCGGGATCTGCTGGTGGGAATGGGCCTGACAGCTATGGCCTATGCACCAGTCGCCAGTGCAATGCAGCATGAGCATGGAAAGCATGACCACAGTAAGCACAAACCGCAGCAAGAGGGCGTGCTCGAATCAGTCAACGCCTGTCTTGATAAGGGCCAGCGTTGCATAGCTCATTGCCTGAAGATGTTCCAGGAGGGTGATGCTTCAGTTGCGGACTGTGCCGCAAAGGTACATGAAATGCAGGCGATCTGCGGCGGCTTCTCCTACCTGCTGACATCGAATTCAGCACATATCAAGTCAATGTCAGCACTATGTCTTACGATCTGTGAAGAATGCGCTGAAGAGTGCCGAAAGCATGATCAACATCATGAATGTCGTGAGTGCGCCGAGGCTTGTGAGACAACCGTGGCTGCCATCAAGAAACAGATAAGCTAATCGCACACGAAGATCAGCAAGCGGGTCACGCCATTACTCAAGCAGGATCAAACCGACGTTGATCGAGTAGTGTTATCTGCAGGCGCTAACGCATTCGTCGAATGACTTCATCGTGAGTATTGTGTGTCTTTTATATTGTTATAGTAAATGCTTTCTGATATTGCCTGTCCTGCCATGAGCCACAGCATGGAAAATAATGTTCACCACATAAAACAACCGATTGCCATTTCCAACTGGTTGTATGCCGTCGCGTTCCTGGTTTTTATCATGATTATCGTTGGCGGCATTACGCGTTTGACCGAATCAGGCCTTTCAATCACCGAGTGGAAGCCCATCACCGGTGCGATACCGCCGATGAGTGAAGCGGCATGGGTGTCCGAGTTCGAGAAATACAAACAGATCCCCGAGTACCTGGAGATAAACGGTCCCAAAGGCATGACCCTGGATGATTTTAAATTCATCTATTTTTGGGAATGGGTGCATCGTCTTCTGGGACGACTGATTGGTCTTGCGTTTGCGCTGCCGCTGGCCTGGTTCGCATTCAAGCGTGCGATACCTGAAGGCTATGGTGGCCGACTGGCCGTATTACTGGTGTTAGGGGGCATGCAGGGGGCGATTGGCTGGTGGATGGTCGCCTCCGGTTTGACCGAGCGCACGGATGTGAGCCATTTCCGGTTGGCGACCCATTTGTTGACCGCGTTTTTTATCCTGGCCGTACTGGTCTGGACGGCGCTGGATATGCGGCAGGTCGCTCGCGGTCAAAACCGACCGTCCAGACCGACTGCCTTTGGCCTGATCGTTTTCGGTGTCTTGTTTGTGCAATTATTGCTTGGTGCTTACACGGCAGGGCTGAATGCAGGATATGTTTCAAACACCTGGCCGTTGATGCATGGCTCTCTAATACCAGTGGGGATAGACTGGTCGGGTAATGTCTGGACGATGCTGAATAATGATCCCTATGTCATCCACTTCATTCACCGCTGGTGGGCGTGGGTGGCGGTTGGTTTTCTGATCGTACTGGCGCGGCGTGTACGCGGCCAGTCCCGGAAAGCATCGATAGCGATTCACAGTTCATATGGTGTTCAGGTGTTGCTCGGTATTGCGACTGTTATCACAGGTGTCAGCATACATTTTGCAGTGCTGCATCAGGCTGTTGGGGCGCTGGTTGTAATAGCGACCGTGTGGGGTATGCATCTGTTAGGGCGTAATCCAGCTGTTGCCAGCACCCGGTCAGGATCAGCCCGGCTCTCGGAAACTGATTAGGTTTGTTTTCTGACCGGGGCGCTGTTGGAGTCATCAGTACAACACTCGCCAATCTCCGCTATCGAGGTCATGCGATGACAACCGCCAGGTTTGCAAGTCGAGCCTGATATGCGGTGAAAATAGAACCAAATAATCCAAATCAAAGACGACGATGGTCAAGGAGAATGATGTATACCGGTCTCTTTTGCCATTTGATTCTGTCACTCAAACGAATGCCATGAGCTTGTTATGGATGTCCTGACCCAGGGTTTAGTCGGCGGTGTTTTGGCGCAGTCACTTGCCAGAAAGAATGAGAAGAAGATTGCGACGCTGGTTGGCGTGGTGGCAGGTTTACTGGCGGATGCCGATATCCTGATCCGCTCATCCTCTGATCCCCTGCTGAATATTGAATACCACCGTCATTTCACCCATTCACTGGTGTTTATCCCGGTGGGTGCGGCGATTGCCATGCTGTTGCTCTGGCCTTTTGTGCGTCGATATTTGTCAGCAAGGCGTCTCTATCTTTTTTCTCTTGCGGGGTTCAGCATGAGTGGCGTGCTGGATGCGTTTACCAGTTATGGCACGCATCTTTTCTGGCCGTTCTCGGATGAACGCGTGGCCCTGAATATCATTTCGATAGTCGATCCCGTGTTCACACTTATCCTGCTGGTGACCTTGTTAACAGGGTTGCGACTGGGCCACAGAAAAGTGGCTTTTGCCGGTCTGGTCTTGTGCATGATGTACCTGGGCATTGGCTTCGTGCAGTCGCAACGCGCCGGGCAGGTGGCCGAAGACCTGCGTGACAAGCGTGGTCACCTGGCGACGCAGTCCGTTGTGAAACCCACGCTCGCAAACCTGGTGTTGTGGCGATCGGTATATATTCACGAGGATCGTATTCATGTGGATGCCATTCGCGTCGGGTTGTTTGATGCGGGCAGGGTTATTGAAGGCGAGTCCGTTGCCCGGTTTTCGCTGGACAGAGATCTGCCGCAGCTGGATGAATCCTCTGTTCTGTATACGGATATTGTTCGATTTCTCTCATTCTCAGATGGTTATGTTGCTTTAGACCCTATGCAGGCAAATGTGCTGGGTGACATCCGTTACAGTATGTTACCTGTCAGCGCCAGGCCGTTGTGGGGGATTGTTATTGATCCTGACAGACCGCAGGTGCATGCCGACTACCGATTCTTTCGTGATTCAAGTCCCTCGGTACGCGAATCTTTTTTAAGCCTGTTACTTGATTAAAGAATGAAAGCTGTCGGCCCTGCACGCGCCAACTACCGTCTGACTGCCGACGGGTTGTACCGTTGATCTCCTCTTCACAACTATCGATTACCGCATCGATGGTGTATTCGAGGCACGCCCCGCTGGCGGTTTCAAAGGTTTTGGCAGGCACGACCGTGAATTCGTTACCCGTATCCGGATTGCGTCAGTGCGAGGGCACGCCAGTACGCACAGTCTCCCGTAAGCTTCCCCGGGATTTTAGCTTCCCGCCATCCCCAGTCAGTGAAACCCACCAAACGACTTCCCTAAACCCATAGTCCCCTGGTGCCTCGGAAATAAAAAAGTCCTGCATGAGATGCAAGCCCATGATTTCAATGAAGGAGAATGTGATGGGCCGTCAGGGACTTGAACCCTGGACCAAAGGAGTATCAGCACAGGGAACAGTTTCTTTACGGCATCGCAAGTTGAAGATTCGTAGAGGTTTCTTGTGAGGGCTCCCCGATAGTGCTGGTTGGACCGAATCCCGACCGAGCATTACCGAGTTTTGACCGAACCTGCTTAGACCGAACTTCGAGGTGGGGGAGGGGCGGTTATCCAGCCAGAAAACTCTGGTTTATTCTGGAACTGACACAAGGCAAAGATTAAAGGTATTCCGGGGTGGGATAATCAAATCATGGTTTAATCTGAGTCGAAGATACAAATAATCAATTTTGAGGTCGATCTATGCCGGTGAATTTAAGCGCCAATGAATCCCGAGTGATTGGTTGCCTGATGGAAAAATCCATTTACACTCCGGATCAGTATCCACTCACGTTGAATTCACTGACCAAGGCATGTAATCAGAAATCCGGGCGAAATCCTGTCATGTCACTGGATATGGGTGAAGTGCAGCATACCGTCCGTGATCTGCACGATAAACATCTCGTGCATATTGAAGAGAATTATAAAAATGGTGTGGAGAAATACACGCAGCAATTCTGTAATGCCAGATATGGCGATTACCAGTTTGATCCGCCGCAGTTTGCCATCGTTTGCTTACTGTTGTTGCGTGGTCCACAAACGCCTGGCGAGATAAGGGCGCGCAGTGGACGCCTGCATGAATTTGCCGATAACAATGCAGTTGTTGACGCACTGAAGAGTCTGCTCGACCGAAGCGTTCCTCTTGTTGTAAAGCTGCCGCGTGCGCCGGGGCGAAAAGACTCGGAGTACATGCACTTGTTCTCTGGTCCTGTAGATGTTGACGCCTACGCAATGAAAGCAGTGTCTGAAAAGAGCGGAGAGCATGCCAAGAAATCCAGTCTCGAACAAAGGGTTGCGGCGTTGGAAGAAGAAGTGGCAGAACTCAGGACAAAGTTATCGCGCTGAAAAGAGTCAAAAAGGAAGAGAAAAGAAAACAGCCCGGAGTTTCCCATAAGCCGTTGTTTTCAATCGAGGTGAAAGTGGGGGCGTCATGGAGTTGAACCTGTAGAAGCATAAACAGGAATCCAGTAAATGAGTGTGCTTTTCTTTCCGGATTGAAGGAGCTGTTTCGGGGGTTTGCGCTCAAAAGAACACCGTACAAGAGCGTTCTATAACCCAGAATGAAGCAACACTTCCCATGATGTAGGACGCGGCGATGCATGTCTGGCATGGCGAGACAAGGACGAGATTGCGTGTCGCAGACACTGCGGCCATTCTGATTGCGATAAAGATTAGCGAACAAGCTTCAGGATGCGATTGCGGTCAAGCAGTCGAAGCGAGGCAACGCGCCACATATTCTCACCGTCAAGGTCGTGCCGGTGGATGGATTCTGGTCGATCACGATTTACAATGGAGAGGGCCACATGGTGGCGAACGACGCCGAGGCCTACTCGGTAAACAATGTGACGGCCAAGCCCAACCCGGTGTTCTGTGCGCACCAACAGGCCCGTCTTTTGTTCAAAGCGGACGGGCACAATGATGCAGAATTTCGGGCGGTGTCGTTTTCAGTCCTTGTCCCGTCCCAGTAGCCCCTTGTCGTCATCCCTGGATTTGCGATCCTTCTCCTCGATGCCGGTTTCCCGTTTGACGGTATCGGTCACAGCCTCTTTGGGCGAGCAGCGCCCGCCAACTCCGACGGTCGCTTTCATTGCGGCACTTTTGGCAGCTTTTTCTGCTGTACAGTCGGGATCGAGCGGGCCTGCGCTCGCATTGCTGAGTGCAATCAGGGTGCTGAATAGCAGGACAGTAGCAGCGTGTTTCATATTCGGTCTCCTAGAATTGGGGAGGAAAAACAGTGTGGAAGTTGAGTCTGCACCGCATTCGGTGTGACATTCTTCTCCTGCGAGTTATACACACCGCTGATGCTGTAGTGCAAGGGGGCATATAGACGTCGCGAGAGCTGCCCGGCTCTTTTGATTCGGCAGTGGAAGGCCTTTCTCCAGCTACTACTGTATTAAGGGAAGCGTAAAAACCGGACAGGACATTTGACTGGTGTCACTTGCCGCCGACAGCACGCCCCTGGCTACACTCCGGGTCCCTCAGTCATCATTCTCATGCGCCAAAAAGTGGTGATGACCTGATTTTGAATGGACTGACAAATGGAGCTGTTCACTGCCTCATAATTTGAGATAACCGCCTTGGATGATATCGCTCTGTATCTGGACGCTCCATATCGCTGGCTGCATCACTTTGATGTTCTGCCTTTGTGGGCATTCGGTGCCATCTTTTTTGGCGTCATGATCATCAGTCTGGAGATTGGTTTTCGAGTCGGCAAAAAACGCCGTGATACATGGAGAAATGCCGAAAGTGGCGGGGGCGGTATTGTACAGACCTCCATTTTTGCCGTTCTTGGCCTCGTCCTTGCATTCACATACTCAGCAGGGTTAACACGATTTGAAGCACGCAAGGCAGCTTTGCTCAATGAAGCAAATGCGCTCGGCACGGCTTTTCTGCGAGCAGATATGGCCAGTGAACCCGGACGTACTGAATTGATGGAATCTCTCTACGAATATGCCGTGACACGATCCATTCCCCCTCGATCCTCTGTCACGCTGAAAGATCAGAACGTCTTCCTGTCGAAAACCCTCGAGAAACAAGCGAGAATCTGGCCTGCAACAAAACGTGTGATCGACCAGGAAAATCCGGATCCATTGGAGGTTTCCATCCTTGCTTCCATCAACAACGTTCTTGATGCGCATACGGTTCGGTTTGCAGCTGTTATTGATGGGCTGCATCCCACTATAATTTTCCTTCTTGCCCTGGTTACATTAAGCGCCATGGCTGTCGCAGGTTTCAATGCAGGTATTCATGGACGAATGAGCCGATGGCGTATGACCGCATTCGCTATCGTCCTGACCGCGCTTGTTTTCGTCATTCTCGATCTTGACCGTCCCAATGATGGCACCATCATTGTCGATCAACGCCTCATGAATATCCTGATAGCGGATATGAACAAGGCATTGCACCACTAGCAGGTTTCATTCTTTTTCTGGACTGATCGCCGATAGCAATCAGTCATGCGCTGTCAGGTGTCCAAAAATCCAGATGGCTCAGCTATACTGAAAGCTCTTCTTTTCAATTTGCCGCCCGAACATAAAACAGACAGGCAATGGAGGAAATATGATGACACCGAAACAATTCTCAATCGTGCCGGCCTCGCTGTTGATTGGAGTCGTCCTGGGTTCATCGCCGCTGTTTGCCTCCTCACTTGGCTATGCCATCGATAAGGAAGACGTTAACGTCGGTCAAAAGGAATACTCGCCATACCTTCACAAAGCCCAGCCGCACCGTGTCTTCTGGGGTGACACCCATCTTCACACGTCCTATTCAACTGATGCAGGGATGGTCGGTAATCGCCTCCCTCCCGATGCCGCCCTCAGGTTTGCCAAGGGAGAAAAGGTCATCTCCTCCACCGGTGTCCCTGCGCGGCTGATCCGGCCGCTGGATTTCCTCGTCGTGGCCGATCATGCCGAAAACCTCGGTCTGGCGCCTCTGATCGAGGACTCCGATCCGCAGTTGCTTAGAGATCCGATGGGCAAGCGTTATCACGATCTGGTCAAGGGCGGCCAGGGTTGGGAGGCTTACCAGCTCTGGAAGAAGAGCGGGGCCGAGTTGAAAGACTCCATGCCCAATCCGGAGCTGCAGCGCAGCGTATGGCACCGCCTCATTGATACTGTCCACGAGCACAACCAACCGGGGGTTTTTACCGCATTCCACGGTTTTGAATGGACGTCCACTCCGGATCTGCGCAACCTGCACCGCGTGGTGATCTTTCGAGACGATAGAGAGAAGGCTAAGCAGGTGTTGCCCTTCAGTATCTTCGACTCGGTGGACCCGGAGGACTTTTGGGATTATCTGGAGGCCTACGAAAACAAGACCGGCGGACGCGCCCTCGCTATCCCCCACAATGGCAACCTGTCGCAAGGGCTGATGTTCGCTGTGGAGACCTGGTCCGGCAGACCACTGGACCGTGCTTACGCCGAGCGTCGCATGAGATGGGAGCCCTTGGTCGAGGTGACCCAGATGAAGGGCGACGGTGAAGCTCACCCCCTGCTGTCACCGGACGACGAATTTGCAGACTACTACACCTGGGACAGGGGTGATTTTGGTCTCAACCCCAAGAAGCCCGAAATGCTGCCACACGAATACGCCCGCAGTGCCCTGAAGCTTGGGCTGGAGCAGCAGGCCAGGATCGGCGCGAATCCCTTCAAGTTCGGCATGATCGGCGCAACCGACAGCCACACCTCCCTATCGGGGACACGCGAGGAGAATTTCTTTGGCAAATTTACAGGCGCAGAACCCGGTACAGAGGCGCGTTTCGACGACCTGGTGTCGCAGGACCTGAGACCGGATGGCGATGGCAGCCTCAATGTCTATCATTGGGAATCTGCCGCCTCTGGCCTGGCAGGTGTCTGGGCGCGGGAGAACACGCGCGAGGCGTTGTGGGATGCGATGGCACGCAAGGAAGTCTATGCAACCACAGGCACCCGCATGCTGGTCCGGGTCTTTGCCGGTTGGGACTTCGAGCCTGACGAAGTGCATCGCCCCGACTTTGCGAGCCAGGGCTATGCCCGCGGCGTTCCCATGGGCGGTGACCTGAACATGGCGAAGGAAGGCAAGGCCCCGCGCTTCATGGTGCGTGCCCTGCGTGACCCGGACGGCGCCAACCTCGACCGCATCCAGATCGTCAAGGGCTGGCTGGGCAAGGACGGCGAATCTCAGGAGAAGATCTATGACATCGCGGTCTCCGACGGCCGCGAGATCGGGCCTGACGGACGCTGCAAGACACCTGTGGGAGACACCGTCGACCTTGAAAACGCCTCTTTCACCAACACCATCGGTGATGCCGTCATGGCTGCCTACTGGGAAGATCCGGATTTTGATCCTGCCCAAAGCGCGTTCTACTATGTGCGGGTGCTGGAGATCCCGACTCCGAGCTGGCTGGTACACGACAGAAAGATCTATGGCCTCGAGATCCCTGAAGGCGCTGTCCTCAAGCAACAGGAACGCGCCTACACCTCGCCGATCTGGTATACGCCCTGATACTTGGGGAGTGAAGTCCGGTCCTGGCAAACCCGCCGGACGACTCTCCCGGATCCATCGCCCCCTGGCGCCTTTAACAGAAAACGGCCCATCGAATCCCATTAGCCGTTGTTTTCAAAGTGGATCTATGTGTTGGGGCGCCTGGTGTTTGCCCAGAAATGAGCAATCTGAGCGGCTCATTCCCCTGATCTCTCTCTAGTAGAAGCTGACCGCGTTGAATAACCAGCCGATCAGGATGAATGCTACTGCAAGTATGCACACGAACAAGGCAAGTGCTTGCCATTTCACTACTTTTCGCAAAATTAACATCTCTGGCAATGAAAGTGCTGCGACGCTCATCATCAAGGCGATTGTGGTACCAACTGCCACCCCTTTCATCAGCAACGCCTCTGCCACGGGGATAATACCGGTCGCATTCGAATAGAGAGGAATACCGAGGAGAACGGCGGCAGGCACGTCGTACCAGCTACTGTTAGCAAGGTGTTCGCTTACCCAGCTTTCGGGCACATACCCATGAAAAACAGCTCCGATGCCGATGCCGATAAAGACCCATTTCCAGATCCTTCGGACAATTTCCCTGACTTCACCAACCGCAAATCGGTGCCTGCCCTTGAATGAAAGGTCTTTTCTGGGCATTGCGGTCTGACCCATCCGGATTTTCCAGACATATTCCTCGACCCACTTTTCCGGCTTGAATGCCTGCATTGCAAGCCCACCGAACCATGCGACAAAAAGGCCCGCAACAACATAGAGTAGAGTCATCTCCAGCCCCAGGATGCCGATGAGGATCACGACAGCGACCTCGTTGATCATCGGGCTTGCGATGAGAAAGGAGAATGTCACTCCCAGGGGAATCCCAGCCTCCACGAAACCGATGAAAAGAGGGACCGAAGAGCAGGAACAAAACGGGGTGACGGCTCCCAGTGTGACGGCTATTCCCCGTGCCTGCCAATCCGGTCGACCACGTATAAATTCCCTGATCTGTTCAGGGGAGAGTAATGCACGCAAGAGCCCCATGACGTAAATGATCACCACAAGCAATGCGAAGATCTTGGTGACATCCATCACGAAGAAATGAAGCGCCGCTCCTGTCTGGCTGAGCGGGTCGAACCCGAATACTCCATAGACGAGATAATCGGCCAATACCTCGAACATACTTTGATGCCTTTATGGCTCTTGTTCGGTCATGGTCAGTCTATGACCCACTTCCGTATCTCATCAGGGCCGGGAAGCCCACCGGCATGCACAACAACTTCATCGACAACAACGCCTGGCGTCGACATAACACCATAAGCCATGATCTCTGCCATATCTGTGACTTTTTCAAGCTCGATTTCAACAGCGGCCTGCTCGGCAGCGATCCTGATCAGATTAGCTGTTGTCTCGCAATTCTTGCAGCCGGAGCCGAGAACCTTGATCCTTTTCATATGTCGTTACCTCGATCGTGGGTGTTATTTGCAGCAACTGGAATCCGGACCAGAACAGCTCCCTTTGTCTCCCGACTGAACCGGGGGGCAGGGGACCGTGCCATAGGAACAGAACACGCAGCAATCTCCTTCCAATGGCCTGAGCAGTTTGCCGCACCCCTTGCACTCGTAGTACCACTGGCACGCATCGGTTGGCATGATCTCGGTCTCACGATGGCCACATTCAGGACAGGTGATCGTGGATCGAAGTTCGATATTGTTATTTATCTTCACAGGTACAGAGCTTGTGATATTCGTGCGATGGCAAGGGAAATTATAGGCTCAGCTGGCTACATACGCTTCTTCGACATGCAGGGATCGTAGAAAACAGTGTTTTCGATCAATCGTCTTGCACAGACAGTCGGTAAACCCACCAAAGGCCTCCCCAAAATCCATAGTCCCCTGGTGCCTCGGACACAAAAAAGCCCCGCACATGATGCAAGCCTATGATTTCAATCAAAGTAAATGTGATGGGCTGTCAGGGACTTCAACCCCGGACCAAAGGAATGCAAATCGAGTTTTGAATGTGGTTAAAAGAAGGCCGTATAAAACCGTTCGATGACCCAGAAGGAGCGGCTAGATGAATGAGAGGAAAACGGGACGGAGGGGATAAAAATCATACCTTCCGACTCCAATATTCCGCATTCTATGTTCCGAGTATTGTCAGATCGTACTCACTTCCTCTGATAACTGGGAGTCAGATAATGACATGATGATGTCATGCACCAGCTGCAGTTTCGTCATGATGGCTGGAGTCAGTACGAACGGGTAGAGATCCGCCTGGCCGATACTGCGACTCAGACTATTGAGTGCAACCGTTAGTGGTAACCAGCAATCAGCCAGCACCTGGAATTCTGCACAGGTATAGGGATCGAAAGCAGCCGAAGCCGTGAGCTCTTCTCCGTGCTGCGTCTCCGGTGCCAGGCGAAGTCCGAACTGCCAAGCCGTCTCAAGCGTGTCTACCATGTGCAGATAGTGTGCCCAGCTCTCGGCCCAATCCTCCCACGGGTGGCTGGTGGCATAGCTGCTGACATAAGCTTCCGGCCAGTTCGCAGGAGGCCCTGAGGCGTAGTGCAAGCGCAAGGCGTCATCGTAATCCAACCGCTCATCGCCGAAGCACTCACGAAAGCCGGTCAGCCACTTTTCATTACGCACGAGTCTGTCCCAGTAGTAGTGTCCAGATTCGTGGCGCAGGTGACCTAGCAGCGTACGATAGGGTTCTGCCATTTCCTGGCGTACCTTTTCACGCACGGCGTCGTCGGCCTCTGCGATATCAAGGGTGATAATGCCCATGGAGTGCCCCGTTATGATGCTGCTATCTTCGCTGAAACGAGGATTCGGATCACCAAGTACATCAAACGCCAGCCCCTGATCGGGAGATTCCAGCTTGCTGAGAAGGGGAAGTCGCAGGCGCAACAGACTGTAGATCAGGCGGTTCTTCTCAGTCTGAATACGCTGCCACAGTCCCTTGTTCCTGGCACCCGAGAGGTCTGGAATCATCCTGTTCAGGCGACACGAAAGACAGAAGTCTTCTTTGTCTGATACCGGCACCATCCAGTTACAGGCATTGTGTATTCTGTAGTTTGCACAAGGCCTGTATGTGTTGTTGTTTGCAGCGACTGGATGCCATTCTCCTGTCCCACCGGTTTCGAAGGCCATCAGGTCCAGCTTTTCTGGTACGAAACCGAGCGCATGGCCACAGGCGGTACAGGCTACGTTATGAAAATATAGAGTCTGTCCGCAGGCATCACAGGAAAACAGCTTCATCGTCGCAAGCCCGTTCCCTGTTCGAACTCCATTGAAACCTGCCGGTTCTTTGCCATAGAGCGCTTATTTGAAGCGATCAGCAGCATTTTTGAACGCTCTGGTCATCTCATCCCAGGCATTGTCGGCACCGTGCTGCAAGGCTTCCAATGCATCATTGCCGGCGTTTTGCATTTCCTTGAGGTACCTGGTGGCATCATCACGTTTCTCCCTGATTTCCTCGAGCTGTTTTTCAAAATGCAGCTGCGTTTCTGCTTCGGTTTTCTTCGCTTGAGCCTCAAACTCTGCGATCTTTGCATTCCACGCATCGAGTTGCGCTTTCATTTTTTCGATGTAGGCATCACGTTCACTCATTTCTCTCTCCTTTTGCTGCTTGATTAACGCGAAGTGGGGTAATCAGGGGCAGCGCATGATTCTGAAGAATATCGACACAACATTCAGCAGGCTTCCGCCATGTGTCGCTATGAATCCATACTATCACCCCATGACAAGATGAATCTTACATCAGGAATTTTCGCGCCCAATTTACACTCCGGAAGTCGATAGAGAGTTGCCGGGTATTTGTCCCTGACAACCACGTTTCCCGATACACATAGCCGGATGCTCGATGGAGCTCGATAAGGAGTTATCCATAACGATTTACTCTGTGGGACTTGGTTGTGTCGAGTGCTCATCGGAAATCTCGACTGCAGGACCATCCCGATCATTTACGAATGTTTAACTCCGCAACCAGTGGGTAATGATCGGATGCCTGGGCCGATGCGGTACTTTTATGCGCTTGCAAGTGCTCTAACGCTGCAAGAGGCTGTACCCATATGCGGTCGAGTGCGAGCCGCGGCCAGCGTACCGGGAACGTAGGCGGTGCAGGAGTACGGCCAAAGACTCGATGCAAGCTGCGCAGCGGTCTTCCCCACAAAAACCACTCGTTAAGATCACCGAGCAGTATCTTGATGTTTGCAGATGAACCATTGAACAATGCGATCAGTCTTTCAACCTGTTGGCGCCGCTCACCCGGTCGCAGGCCGAGATGTGTGGCAATAATCTGGCATTTCATGCCATTCATGTGTAGGCGCAATTCAATTGCGCCACGGGGCTCTCGTCCGGGAACGCTGATGTCATGCAGATGAAGACGGTCTACGGGTAACCGTGTCAGTACGGCATTACCATAGTTTCCACGCTCATCCAGTAGTGTTACACCTTCAATGACCCTGGCCTGCATAGCCTCTGCGAGATATTCCAGTACATTGCCAGGCTTGCCGGCTTCATAGCCAACTTCCTGCAATGCAACGAGGTCAGCGTCCATTTCGCGCAGCACAGTTGCGATCCGTTCCGGGGTCTCCTGATTGTCCCGTCCGATCGCGCGGTGGATGTTGTAGGTTGCAATGCGTATAAGCACGGTAATCACGTGCTGCTTTGTTTTCGTCGGCGCTGTATGAGGTAACGCAAGCCGATAATCCCCAGAACAACCAGCACGATGACAGCAATGAGAATCAGGATGCTTGTCATATCTGGTTCGCGCAGAGAGGCAAGGAGTCGATCGGTAAGCAGCGCAATGGCGAATATGCCAGGAATCATCCCGATAAAAGTACCAATGGCAAAGTCGCGCAGCCGAATGTCGGATACGCCGGCAATAATGTTGATCACGGTGAATGGCGCAACAGGCACGATGCGCAAGGTGACTGTCGTCAGCATTCCACGCTCCGAGAGCAGCTGGCTCAGTCGATTAATGCGGCTTCCCGTAATGCGACTGACACCGTTACGTCCCAGTACGTGTCCAACAGCGAAAGTTGCCAGTGCCGCCAATTCGCTTCCGAGCAGCGCGTAGACTGCTCCAAGCCAAGGGCCAAAAACACTCACAGTCGCAATGATCATAAGGGTTACCGGTATGACCGCCAGACCTCCGATGATATATGCCGCCAAAACCAGCAGGGGGGTAAAGCGGCTAGTCTGGATCCACTGTGCGGCAGACTCGATACGTTCAATTTCCAGCCAGGCAGATAGCGGTGTCCAGCGCCATGCTGCGGCCATTCCCAGTACAAAGAGTAATAACAGAGTGACACGCAGAAAGTAGCGATATGCTGGTTTGCGCTGTTCAGGTGTGACAATGTGGTCAAGGAATTCTTCAGGTTCGATCGGTTTCTCCGGATCAAGCAAGGACGATTCCGGCACCCATTCATCTCTATCAGCCGGTATTTCGCCTGCAAGGGGTTCAAGTGTTCTTTCACCACCTCGTAATGACTCGATTGCCTTGCCCAATGAATCATGTTTCTCTTCAGCTGCGGTGATGTCGTCGACTGCGACACCCAGGTGTTCCGCAAGCAGTTTCCTGCGGAACGAGATAATAGCCTCGCAACATCTTTGTTCATCATTCGACTCAACAACCAGATCGCATTCAGAATCCAGCCCCATGGAACGATTGCTGAGATTGGAGGAGGCAACCCGGGCAAAACAGTCGTCGATGATCATTACCTTGGCATGGATCATGAGAGACACATGGGGTTCTTGTGAAAGGCGGGCATAATAGACTCTTAAACGTTCGTGTTGATCAGCATCCCGTAATTCGCGTAAGAGCCTTGCCCGCAACACGTCCATGGTATGTTGTTCAAGCCACCCTCCGGTCTTTTCCGGCAAAACGATGATAATTTCAGGACCGCCTTTTTGTCGCAATCGTTCTGACAGTGCCTGACCAATTCGGTGTGAGCTGAGATACTGGTTTTCGATATAGACATACTTTTTGGCTGATTCGATGCTGTCCAGATAGAGACGCTCGACTTCCCGCACCTCGTCCGTTCCCTGATAGCTTGGGAAGGTGCGTGCAATACCGACTCTTGTGTTACTCAGCGCCACAGGTATGCTGGCTGGCCATGGGTCATGGGATGTGTCTGCACGTAATTCAACCGCGTCACTTTTGGCTGCAGTTCGCCAGCGTGTTCGCGCCAATTCAGCTATTCGGGTTGCTGCCTTGCCATCCACCAGAAATTGGACATCATGAAACGGAGGATAGGGCTTTCCATCCGGATCAACACGGCGTTTATCGTCAATGGCATGCGCTGAGGTATCCCAACGCCATTTGCTGAGGTCGAGGCCGCCACTGAAAGCGATCTTGTCATCTACAACAACAATCTTCTGATGCTGTGATGCGCCAACCGGATGATTGCCATCGAGACAAAAATGTACCCGTTTATGCGATTTCCACTGAAGCCTGTAGGAAGGAAAGAACTCACGTTCCATCGTGTAAATTATCGCGAAATCCCAATTCAGAATATAGATATTGAGATTGGGTCGCTCCTTGGTAAGGGAATCGAGTAATGGCCCCAGCTTTTCTGGATAATCATCACTCTGGCCATTTCGAACTAGCCTTAGTTCACTGTGGATGTCCCAGCCAATGATGAAAATCGAATGTTGAGCCTTACACATCGCTTCACGAACTGCGCGAAAGTAATCTTCACCATCGATAATGAATGCGGCACGTTCAGCGGCAGCAATTTGCCAACAGTTGGAACCTTCTTTCAGGATTGATCGCATACAAGATCAGCCGAGTGCCAGAACATCTGCTTATGACGGGTGCTGGGCTCAGGTGCCATGAAAAGATGGTATTGAAATGCAGATGTAGTGGCTCAGCATGGGCTATTCTCGGGTCGGGAACATCTTTGGACTCGAACGTGCCGCATCCCACGAACGTCTTGCCAGGTTCGACTTAAGAAAACTCGTGGTACACAGTGAGCGGGTAGGGTACGACTTCAGCGTTTGGTACCGAACCCCGTATTCTCCGTATGGGGAGGGACTGGCAGTCCGGCAATTCGCATGCCTTGGGCGACGGGTCCATCGGGAAACAGCCTGCGCAGGTACTTGCGTCCTCCCAGATCGGCATATTCAGTATCCAGCATGTCACCTAGTTCCCGGCCATTATTTGCGAGTCCATGTTTCAGGTAATAGTCGCGCAGTTTATGTATGACTGCCCAGTGTTCGTTGGTCATTTCAACGCCTTCTTGACTGGCGATCTCGTGTCCCCGGGTTTCGCTCCAGTCCTCCAGATCAAGCTGATGATCGATGTGGTCGGCAGTTTCCAGGTTTGGGTTTTTGATGACTTTTTTGATGTCAGCCATGGGCGTACTCCGTTTTCTTCAAAGTTTCTAGAGAGCGATTCAGATACCTTTTCTGTGTTGGTATAGCTCTATGTATAACAGAGCGGGAAGATGATTTTCAATGGCATGTGGGGGTGTAGACAGGGCGTTCACGCATCATACTGCCTGATCAGCCTCAACTTTATGGCACTGGCAATCAGGCTGTTAGCGTATTCCCTAACATACATATCACCTCTTCAGATATGATCTCCGGGGCCACCCTCGGCCTGGATTCGAATGTTATTTCGTTATCGAGTTGACAGGGGAGTGGCATTACTCAGTCATCTGAATCCTTGCTTTGCCATTCGCCGTCGACTTTCTCGTATTTTTGTTTTACAGCAGACCATGCGACCTTGTGAGCAGTCTCTTCACGCGAAGCCTCTCCCTGCCGGTCACCGGGGTCGCTGTATTCTTCCCAGGCGCTGTTGAACGCAGCGAGATAAATTTTCTGAGCGTGTTCCGGAAGGACGGATTTAACGGACTCCGGCAGTTCTTTCATTTCGTTGTAAGGCATTTTTACTCCCGGATTCATTCGAGGATATTTGAACGATATCATTATCTACTGCGATTCAGACGATCTGAGACATTTGCCTCTGAGCATGGGCGAGGCGGTCGTCAGAACCTCGGCGGTGGATTGTGCCAGCCGCCTGATGTCTGCTGCCCACTGGGGTGATGATGACTGCTTGGATAGTTCAGCCTGGTTGTCTGCGACAGATTCAACGAATTCCTGGAAGTCTGTTGGCGTGTCCATACGTAAGCTTCCCCGGCATGTGAACAGATCGTAACTGAAGTTTTCTGGCAGGCTTTAGCCAGGAGACTCAAATGAAAAGAATCACGATTTGCAAGCTCCCAAGCTTTTCAGCGTTCCAGGATTTCAGTTTCCCAGCCCCCAGGCCGCCCCAACTGCCAGCAAACCCAATAAAGGACTTCCCAAAATCCATAGTCACTTGGTGCTTCGGACACAAAAAGGCCCGCACATGATGCAAGTCTATGATTTTAATGAAAGGGCAGGGTAGAGCCCGTCGGGGAGAACCCGTTCGAGCTAAAAGTGTTACCTATGTGCCCGGAATGGACCTTGGCCGAAGCCTCTTAACCTCCACTTTTGGCGTCAATAGGAATGGGGAATACCGTTCAAATAGTTAGCTTACGGCTATATCTTCCGCCCTCTGGACGGTCTAGAGCTGATGTTCCACCGGTAGCAATCGTATAAAGGTTGCAAGTAACCGCTGCAGCCACGT
>JARRMW010000001.1:0-149768 GCA_037385685.1 Gammaproteobacteria bacterium | reverse complement strand
AGTTCTTCCATGAGCGCAGGAGAGATTGTCAGCAGGTCACACCCTGCGAGCTGCAGAATCTGGTCGATATTGCGGAAACTTGCACCCATGACGACCGTCCCGAAGTCATGTTTCTTGTAATAGTTGTAGATGCGTGTGACGAGCTGTGGCCCGGGATCTTCTTCCGGAGTGAAGCCGTCGACGCCCTGCGCTTTTTTATACCAGTCCGATGTGCGCCCGACGAACGGCGAGACCAGGGTGACACCGGCGTCGGCACACGCCACTGCCTGTTCGAAGTTGAACATCAGTGTGAGGTTGCAGTGGATGTTGCGCTTCTCGAGTTCCTCGGCTGCGCGGATCCCTTCCCACGTCGATGCAATCTTGATGAGGATACGCTGCGTGTCTGCGCCGATGGCGTCATAGAGTGCGATAATTCGCTCGGCCCGGGCGATGGTGCGATCGGTATCGAACGAGAGGCGAGCATCGACTTCCGTCGAGACGCGCCCCGGTATGATGCCGAGAATCTCGTTGCCGAAGTTGACGGCAAGCTGGTCCATCAGTAGCTCACTGTCGCCTCTTGCAGCTTTCACCGCCCTGTCGATGAGGTGCCGGTACTCGTTCTTGCTTGCTGCCTTCAGCAGCAGTGAGGGATTGGTCGTGGCGTCTGTGGGTGTGTATTTCCCGATGGCGTCGATGTCACCGGTATCGGCGACGACCGTCGACATTTCGCGAAGCTGAGCGAGCTTGTTCATCCTGTTGCGCTTTTGTCATGAATCTGCACGACAGCATAGCAAGTAATCACCGGGAGATTCACTAACAGACATACGGTGATCACGCTTTCCTGTAGCCGATGGAGGAAAGGGACATCGGCAAATCGACAGCAGCAAGATTGCTTGCTGTGCGAAAATAGACGGAATTGAAAATTTTCCTGGCACCATGAGCAAATTCGACAGTATCCGGGTCATCAGCTTCGATCTCGACGATACCCTCTGGCCGACGATGCAGACGATCGTCGAGGCAGAACGCCAGCTGTTTTGCTGGCTCGAGGAGCACACCCCGGAGCTTGCGCGTCAGCACAGCATCGAGTCACTCCGCGCACACAGGCGCGAGCTGGCCCTTGCCAATCCCGAGATTGCCCACGATATGAACCAGACGCGTCTGCTGCATCTCAGGGAGCTTTTCGCCGGGCTCGGCTACGACACCGCGCTTGCCGAAGTCGCCGTTCGGCACTTCCAGCAGCATCGCAACCGGGTCTTTCCGTACGAGGATGTTCGCCCCGTACTGGAACGCTTGCGCGAGGAGTTCATCCTTGTCTCGGTGACCAATGGCACGTCAGAGGTCGAGAAGACGCCACTGGCCGGAATCTTTCACCACAGCTTCAAGATGCCGGCCGGGCAAAACCGCACCCGGCGATCTTCGAACTGGTCATCGACAGAACGGGCGCAGTACCGCACGAGGTGCTGCATGTCGGTGACGATCCCGCACGTGATATCGTCCCGGCACGTGAGCTCGGTCTTGTGACAGCCTGGATCAACCGTCACGGACAGCAATGGCCGGACACGCTCGAGGCTGCCGACCACAGGATGGAGACGCTCGACGAGATGCCTGTCTGACAGGCTCCGCCGCTGCAGGCCGGAGATTACTTCCTGCGACCGGGGAAGAGAATTGCTGCGACGTCGCCGAACTGCTCTGCGAAATGGACTTTGAAACCCTTGCGGATATGTTCCGGGATTTCGTCGTAGTCGCCCCTGTTGTCGATCGGCAGGATGAGTTCGCGAATACCGGCGCGGCGTGCGGCAATCACTTTTTCGCGGATGCCGCCGACCGGAAAAACCTGCCCGGTCAGGGTCAGTTCGCCTGTCATGGCGATGTTGCGCACCGGCTTCCTGTTCAATGCCAGGGAGAGCAGGGCGCTTGCCATGGTGATGCCGGCAGAGGGCCCGTCTTTCGGCGTCGCGCCGGCGGGTACGTGCAGGTGCACGAATGCCTCCTTGAAGAAGTCACTCTCTGCACCGAATTCACCGGCATGGCTGAGGATGTAGCTGTAGGCGATCTCTGCTGATTCGCGCATCACGTCGCCGAGCTGGCCGGTCAGCTTGAAGCCCCGGTTGAAACCGTGTGCGATCGTCGCCTCGATGCTCAGGGTCGCGCCACCCATGGCGGTCCAGGCCAGTCCCGTGATGATGCCGGTGCCGGCCAGCTTGCGCTCATCCTTGAAGATCGCCGTGCCGAGATACGCCTCGATGTCGTCCTTCGTGACCGTGATCGGTGTTTTTGCCTTGTCGAGGATCTTGACGACGCTCTTGCGCACGATCTTGCCGATCTGCTTTTCGAGCCGGCGCACACCGGCATCCCTTGCATAGCCGTCGATGATGGCACGCAGCGCCGGAACACCAAGCCGGATGTCCTTCTGCCTGAGACCCGCGCGCCTGATCTGGCGCGGAAGCAGGTACTTTTTGGCGATCTGCAGCTTCTCCTCCGCGATGTATCCCGACAGCTGGATCACCTCCATGCGGTCGAGCAGCGGCCCGGGAATCGTATCGAGCTGGTTGGCCGTGCAGACAAAGAGCGTCTTGGAGAGGTCATAGCGCAGGTCGAGATAGTGATCAAGAAAGTCGCTGTTCTGTTCGGGGTCGAGCACCTCGAGCAGCGCAGAAGCCGGGTCTCCCTGGTAGGAAGCGCCGATCTTGTCGATCTCGTCGAGCATGATCACCGGGTTCTGGGTGCCGGCCTCCTTCATGGCCTGGATGAACTTGCCCGGCATGGCGCCGATGTAGGTGCGCCGATGTCCCTTGACCTCGGCCTCGTCGCGGATGCCGCCGACCGAGAAGCGGTAGAAGCTGCGTCCAAGCGCATCGGCAATCGAGCGACCGATCGAGGTCTTGCCGACTCCGGGCGGTCCGACGAGCAGGATGATGGAGCCGCTGATCTCGCCGCGCATCTTGCCAACTGCCAGAAACTCGATGATGCGTTTCTTGACGTCCTCGAGACCATAGTGATCGCTGTCGAGCTGCTTGCGCGCGTGATCCAGGTCGAGATTGTCCTGCGACTCCCTGCCCCAGGGCAACAATGTTATCCAGTCGATGTAGTTGCGTGTCAGCGCATATTCGGGTGAACCGACCTCGAGGATCGCGAGCTTGTTCATCTCTTCCTCGACGCGCTTTGCGGCCTGTTCGGAGAGTTCCAGGTCGCCAATGCGTTCACGGAAGGTATCCAGTTCCGCCGTGCGATCGTCCTTCTCGAGACCCAGCTCTTTCTGGATCTCCTTGAGCTGCTCCTTCAGGAAGAATTCGCGCTGCTGCTTCTCCATGCGCTCCTCGACGCGCTTGCGAATCGTCTGCTGCGATTTGACGAGCTGCAGCTCGTTGTTGATGACATTGAGGACTTTCTCCATGCGTGGCAGCAGTTCGACGGTCTCGAGCACATCCTGCAAGACTTCCTTGTCGGCCGTCGTCAGACTGGCAGCGAAGTCGGCAAGATGCGAAGGGTCATCGGGTCCGAAGCGATCGAGGAACATGCGCAGCTCCTCGGCATAGAGCGGGTTCAGCGGCAGCAGCTCCTTGATGGTGTTGATGATTGCCATTGCGTAGGCCTTGATATCGTCATCAGGGCGGCCGCTGAACTCCTTGATGTAGCTGACACTGGCCGTGAAGGGCGCCTTGTCACTGTGAAATTTCTCGATACGAAAACGCTGCAGGCACTCGATGAGGATCTGGAGCTTGCCATCGACCATCTGGGCGCGATGAATCCGCCCGACGGTTCCAATGCGGTACATGTCCTCGGGCGTTGCCAGTTCCGACTTGTCGTTTTCGGTCAGGACGACGCCGACGAGGTCATGGGGTGACTTGGCGATAGCATCGATGGTCTGGGTCCAGGCCTCCGCATGCATGAGCAGCGGAACGGCCTGTCCCGGGAAAAAAGGGCGTGCGGCAACCGGAAGAAGATGGATGACGCCCGGCAGCACCTCGTCGGCACGCGCCAGCTGGTTGCTCGTGATGACTTCGATGTCGCTCTGTTCTTGTTCGTTCATGACTCCCTCGTTTGTTCGGCAAGCCGGTTTGCCAGCAGGACATAGGCTTCAACGGTGACGGTCTCGGCCCGTGCCGAGGCGTCGATGCCGAGACTTTCGAGGATTGGGGCATCGGCGACTCCTTTCAAGGCGTTGCGCAAGGTCTTGCGTCGCTGGCTGAATGCCTGCGACAGGATCTGGTTGAGCAGGGCGGGATCCCTGATACGCCCGATCGCATCTTCATCGGGTGTGATGCGCAGGATCGCGGAATCGACCTTTGGTGGCGGGTTGAACGCACCGGGGCCGATGGTGAAGAGTGATTGCGCATGGCAGCGTGCCTGCACGGCGACCGAGAGTCGGCCGTAGGTCTTCGAGCCGGGTGCCGCGACGATGCGATCGACAACCTCCTTCTGCAGCATCACGTGCAGATCGCTGATGCAGTGTGCCTGCTCCAGCAAGTGAAAGAGCAGCGGTGTCGAGATGTTGTAGGGCAGGTTGCCGACGAGGCGCAGTTTTTCACTCCGGGCAACCAGTGAGCAGAAATCGAACTTCAGGGCGTCGGCATTGTGAATACGCAGCTTCGTGCCTGCGAACTGTTCCTTCAGCAATGGCACCAGGTCGCGATCCAGCTCGATGACGTCCATCGCCCCGCAGGTATCGATGAGATGTTGCGTGATCGCACCCTGGCCGGGGCCAATCTCGGCAATATGATCGCCCGGTTTGGGATCGATGGCCGCCACGATGCGCTGGATGATGCCGGGATCATGCAGGAAGTTCTGGCCGAACCTCTTCCTGGGACGGTGGTTCAAGATGTTGTCCTGGTCTTCATGAATCAAGTCGGGCAATTATGAAGGAAAACGGGGACAGATCATGGTTTTGATCAAGCCCGGTCTCTCTCGCACGCTTTCAGGGGCCTTCCGGCCGTGACTTGCCTGCCAGGCATCACTGCAATCGCTTTCTGAAAGAGGAAAATCCGAGCCTGTCCCCTGCTGTTGTGAGCTGCACTCTATTCCTCACGCTGCCGGCGCATCAAGCGGTAGAGGCTTTCGATGCCCACCGAGGCGCCGAGTATCGCAGCCAGGACGAGAATTTTGAGCGGCGTCTGCATTTCGATTTGCCACAACAGTGCAATCAATGCCACCAGACAGGCTAGTGCGCCGAACCATGATATCCAGCGTCGGCTATTGGTTCGCTTGCTCAGAACCACGTTGGCGATATTCACTGCGGTGAATATCAGGAGAAAACCTGCGCTACCGATAGTGGCAATACTGTTGAGGTCGAGCCAATTGGCTGCAATGAGCGTCAATCCGGCGGTGATTAGCAAGCCAAGCACGGGTTTGCGCCAGATTCGCTCTTCCAGCACATCAGGCAGCTCGCCCTCCCGGGCGATGATGTAGCTCAGGCGCGCAGCGCCATACAGGGTCGCATTGATGGCAGAGGCAGTCGATAGTAGAGCGGCAATGGCGATCAGCTTGAAACCGGCCATGCCCAACAGGGGCTTGGCCGCGGCAGCAAGTGCATAATCCTTGGCGTCAACGATCTGCCCCAGCGGCAGGTTGCCAACCGTGACCACCGCGACCAGGACATAGAGGGCGATCACAAACAGCACTGCCGAGTAGTAGGCGCGTGGCAGTGTTTTGTCCGGTTGCCTTGTATCCTTTGCGGCATTGGCGATCAGCTCGAAGCCTTCATAGGCAAGAAAAATGATGAAGCCGCCAGCCACAATCTGTACAGGCGTCGCCCAGGCAGCAGGTTCCAGTTGTCGGGGTTCTATGCTCCAAAAGCCGACGACAACGAACAGCAGCAAGATGCTTATCTTGAAGGCGACGATCCAGCGCTCTGCGCGACCTATCACGGCAGCACCGAACAGATTCAGGGTGGTAATGCCCACGACGGCAAGGATGATAAACAGGTGTTTGCCTGCTGCTTGCCATTCAGGTTTTAAAAATGTTGCCGCATAACTGCCAAAGGCGTATGCATAGAGTGAGAGCATGATGATGTAACTGAGCCACAGCAGGATGTTGAGACTGCCGGCTAACAGACCCGGGCCAAAGGCCTGGTCAAGAAAGGTGACTGTGCCACCCTGGGAAGGAAACGCGACAGACAGCCTGGAGTAAGAATATGTGGTCAGGAGCGCGACCATTCCGGCAATGGCGAATGCAATCGGCGTAGCACCATGCGCGAGTTGTGCCGCCAGACCCAACACGGCAAAAATGCCACCTCCCACCATGCCGCCAATACCAATGGCCACGACACTCCAGAAACCCATCTTCTCCTTATTGCGCATCTTTTTTACATGCCCATCAGTTGTAGCCACGCCATCTGGTGTGCCGGCCGGACTGCCCGATCCCGGGATGGATTCATCCGATCACCTCACGGAGAAACCAGGTGGTAGATGACCAGGTGTGCAGCGAGAAATCTTTCCGGGTACATGGTAGCCGGTGGGGCATCGTGTATGCGACATCTGAGTCGTCCCAATATCCCTGAAAGTCTTCATTTAGTGCATCTGCAGCTCCGTGGAAAACAGAGAAAAGCACGATGGACAGCCCTCCCGCATGATTCTTTTTCGGAGCGGAGGCTCCAAAGGCCGTTCTGGTGTTTAGGGAAAATGTCAGGCAATGCTGAAGGAGTGGATTGTGAATGCCTGCAAGGGATCAGGGGGTGTTTCTGCAACAAAGTCCAGGGCCTGAAAATACCGTGGTCTGTTCTATATTCCTGTTGTGCAATAATGATGGTTTACTTTAGTAATTTGCGGTGGTGTTACTGCTGCATCGTATTTCTCTCGTGGACAACCGGTTCCGAAGCCGGCCGAGACGTTTCTTTTCATTGCAATCTACAGGTACGAAGTATGTCAATAAAATCCCTGGCCATATCGGCTTTCTTCCTGCTGGCAGTGCCTTTTGGCAGCGCACTGGCTGACAAGTACGCGGACACGATCGAAATCTTCAGGAACGCAGGAGAGAGTGCGGCCTACTTCGATAACTCCTACGCCTATGCCGTTTTTCCAACCATTGCCAAGGGCGGCTTTGTCGTTGGCGGTGCCGGTGGCAAGGGGCGAGTCTACGTCAGCGGCGTGCACTTCGGTAATTCCGAATTTGGCCAGGTGAGTGTCGGCCTTCAGGCAGGTGGTCAGGCATACAGCATGATCGTGTTTCTTGAAGACGAGCGCGCATTCAGGGAGTTCACCAGCGGTTCCTTCAAATTTGGTGCAGGCGCCTCTGTCGTCGCGATCACGGCCGGTGCATCAGCTGAGACCAGTACGACAGGCACTTCGGCAGGCGCCAGCGGCGGCAAGAATGACGCAAAGACTGTGGGTGGTTACCAGAAAGGCATGGTCACCTTTACGGTTGCAAAGGGTGGCTTGATGTACGAAGCCAGCCTGGCGGGCGGTGGATTCACCTACGAGCCACTCTCAAAGTGAATGTCCCGGGCTTGTGACCTTCGATTGCTCGAGCACTCGTCAAGCTGGCGGCTGTCCGGGTGGATGATGAACGTAACAGGTCAGGGCATCCCGGGGGCAGGAAACACGCATTTCACTTGCCGGATTCACTGGCCTAGAACCTGAAGCAAGGCTCCAGAACCTGAATATGAACACACTGACACTCACCCGTCCGGACGACTGGCATCTGCATTTGCGCGATGGCGACATGCTGGCAGCCGTGCTGCCGGATACCGCGCAGCGCTTCGCCAGGGCCATCGTCATGCCCAACCTGAAACCGCCTGTTCGTACAGTGTCGGAGGCTGCTGCCTACCGTGAGCGCATCCTGGCAGCGCTGCCGGCCGGGATGGCGTTCGAGCCGCTGATGACCCTCTACCTGACTGACAATACGTCTCCGGAAGAGATCTTCAAGGCCAGGGAGAGCGGTTTCGTGCATGCGGTGAAGTATTACCCTGCCGGTGCGACGACCAACTCGGATTCCGGGGTCACTGACATTCACCGGGTGGATGCTGCGCTGGAGGCCATGGAAGAGGCGGGCCTGCCTCTCCTGTTGCACGGCGAGGTGACGGATTCCGATGTGGACCTGTTTGATCGGGAGGCGGTGTTCATCGAACGGATACTTGAGCCGCTGTTGGAGCGCCGGCCCGGGCTCAGGGTGGTGCTCGAGCACATCACCACTCGCCAGGCGGCAGCATTCGTGTCCGAAGCCCCGGCCAATGTGGCAGCCACGATCACCGTGCACCACCTCCTCTTTAACCGTAACGCCATGTTCCAGGGGGGGATCCGGCCCCACTACTACTGCCTGCCGGTACTGAAACGGGAGACACATCGCGAGGCCCTCATCGCCGCTGCAACGAGCGGCGATCCCAAGTTTTTCCTGGGTACGGACAGCGCGCCTCATGCGACGGCTGCCAAGGAGTCGGCCTGCGGCTGCGCCGGGATCTACACTGCCCACGCCGCGATCGAACTCTACGCAGAGGCTTTCGAGTCGGCGGATGCCCTGGACAAGCTCGAGGATTTCTCCAGTCATTTTGGTCCCGACTTCTACGGATTGCCCCGCAATACCGACACCATTACGCTGGTGAAGGAGCCTCACACACTGCCGGCCGGGCATGCCGGCGGCATTACACCCCTCAGGGCAAACGAGGAACTTTCCTGGCGACTGGCCCAGGGGGGGCGCCTGCCGTAAGCCCTCGCCGGGACATCATCCGGAAATTCGGATTACCATGGTAATCTGCATTGACTGCCCCAACATACCTAGTCCATGAAAACCATTCTTGCCATCGGCGGCCATGACCCAGGCGGCGGCGCCGGCATTCAGGCAGACATCGAGGCGATCGCGGCCAATGGCGGCCATGCCGTCACCGCGATTACAGCCCTGACGGTGCAGGACACGGTCAATGTGTCTCGCGTCGAACCGGTGTCGCCCGGCTTCTTCCTTGATGTACTCGAGACCCTGGATGGTGACTTTAGCTTCGACGCGATCAAGATCGGGCTCATCGGCGATGCACACATCGCCGAGGCGATTGCCGGCTTTCTCGACAACCATCCTGGAGTCCCTGTCGTGCTCGATCCCGTGCTCGCAGCCGGCGGCGGCAAGGAACTCTCATCCGCGCAGATCCGCGACATCATGCTCGAAGGGATTCTGCCCCACGCTGTGCTTGTGACCCCAAACCTGCCCGAGGCACAGAGCCTGACGGGGGAAAGCGATGCCGCCGCCTGTGCCGCGCACTTGATCGCGCGGGGCGCCGGCAATGTGCTCGTCACGGGCGGCCACGATGGCGGTGAAAGTGTCATCAATCGCTGGTTCGATGCCGGTGGCGAACAGCAGTTCGAATGGGAACGCTTCGAGGGTGAATTCCACGGTTCCGGCTGTACGCTTGCTTCGTCGATTGCTGTTTTTCTCGCCCGCGAGATGCCGATGAAACTGGCATTGCGCCTTGCGCAGGCCTTTACCCATGATGCGCTCGCGAAGGCGGAGCACATCGGGCGAGGGCAGAAGATTCCGCGCAGGATTGCCGGGGCATGAACAGGCTCTCCGGGCTTTATGTCATCACCGCTGCAACGACTTCTGTCGAGGATGTCGCATCCGCGATCCGTGGCGGCGCATCCATCGTGCAGTATCGCGACAAGTCGAACGATGTATCAAAGCGACTGCGTGAGGCGTCGGCCATCAGAGAGCTCTGCACTGAGAAAGGTGCACTCTTTATCGTCAACGATGATGTCGAACTGGCTGCCTCGATCGAGGCGGATGGTGTGCATGTCGGCAGGGAGGACGCCGCCTGTACCATCGCCCGCGAGCGCCTCGGCGACAGCGCCATTGTCGGCGTGAGCTGTTATAACGAATTCACACGCGCCGAGGCGGCAGCCGAAGCCGGCGCCAGCTATATTGCCTTTGGCGCCTTTTTCGGTTCGCCGACCAAGCCCGAAGCGCCCCGTGCGACGACAGAGTTGCTTGTTCGCGCGAAACAGGCGCTGTCCCTGCCCGTGGTTGCGATAGGCGGCATTACCCCGCAAAATGGCGCTTCCCTGATTGCCGCCGGTGCTGACATGCTGGCCGTGATCACAGCAGTCTTTTCTCAACCGGATATCGCGGATGCATCCCGCCGGTTCAGCGACCTTTTCCTGGAGGAGTCAACATGAGCGATTCAAGCCAACTCTTTGCCGCGGCACAGAAGCACATCCCTGGCGGTGTCAATTCCCCTGTGCGCGCCTTCAAGGGTGTTGGCGGCGATCCGGTTTTTATCGAGTCGGCTGCCGGGCCCTACCTTTATGGTGCGGATGGAAAGAAATATATTGACTACGTTGGCTCCTGGGGTCCCATGATTCTCGGCCATGCCCACCACGAGGTGATCGAGGCTGTCGAAGCTGTCGTGCGCAGGGGACTCTCGTTCGGTGCGCCGACTGAAATCGAGACGCAGATGGCCGACAAGGTGTGCGAACTCATGCCCTCCATCGAGATGGTCCGCATGGTCTCCTCGGGTACCGAGGCGACCATGAGTGCGATCCGGCTGGCGCGTGGTTTCACGGGGCGAGACAAGATCGTCAAGTTCGAGGGCTGCTATCACGGCCACTCGGATTCACTGCTGGTCAAGGCCGGCTCTGGCGCACTGACCTTCGGCGAGCCCTCGTCACCCGGCGTACCGGCATCGCTGGCGGAGCACACGATTACCTTGAACTACAACGACAGCGAACAGGTGCGCGAAACGTTCAGTGAGATCGGTGACCAGATTGCCTGCATCATCGTCGAGCCGGTTGCAGGCAACATGAACTGCATTCCGCCAGCCCCGGGGTTTCTCGAGACCCTGCGTGAGGTTTGTGACGAATCGGGTGCCGTTCTCATCTTCGACGAGGTCATGACCGGCTTTCGTGTCGGGCTCGGTGGCGTGCAGGCGCTCTACGGCGTTACCCCGGACCTTACGACTCTCGGCAAGATCATCGGCGGCGGCATGCCGGTCGGCGCCTTCGGGGGCAAGCGCGAGATCATGGAGAAGATCTCACCGCTCGGCCCTGTCTACCAGGCCGGCACGCTCTCGGGGAATCCTGTCGCCATGACAGCCGGTCTCAAGACGCTGGAACTGATCTCGGCCCCCGGTTTCTTTGACGAGCTGACGCACAAGACGTCGCACCTGGTCAACGGGCTGCGTGAAAAAGCAGAAGCTGCTGGCGTGCCGGTTGCTGTGAACCAGGTTGGCGGCATGTTCGGTCTCTTCTTTACCGATGCCGAAGTGGTGACCAATTTTGCTGAATCGACGGCCTGTAACCAGGAACAGTTCAGGAGGTTCTTCCACGCCATGCTGGACAGGGGCGTCTACATGGCACCGTCGGCTTTCGAGGCGGGCTTCGTTTCCATCGCTCACTCGGAAACGGATATCGAGCAGACGATCGGCTATGCCAGAGAAGCCTTTGCCGAAGTTGCCTGATCCGTCGGGCGGGAGCCGGCCGGAATCATGATCGACCAGCTTCTCTCGGTGCTCGCCTCCTACGAGACGCTTTTTGTCTGGCTCGGGATCGGTTCCCTGTTTCTCTTTCTGGTTTCGATTGCGCTGATGCCCTGGCTCGTGAGCCTGATCCCGGTCGATTATTTCCGGACGCATCACGAGATCCACTGGCAAACGCTGCTGAAGCCGCGTTCCATCTTCAGGAATCTTGTCGGCTTGCCGGTTTTCCTGGCCGGGGTCCTCATGATTTTTCTGCCGGGGCAGGGGGTCCTGACCATGATGGCAGGCCTCGCGATCATGGTTTACCCGGGCAAGTTTCGCGCCGAGCGCTGGCTTGTCCGGCGGCAGGGTGTCCTGAAAACGCTCAACTGGATGCGCAAGCGCCGGGGTGTGCCACCACTCGATATCGACGGCTTCATTGGCTGACAAACGGCATCGCAACTTCCGGTAGTCCTGCATTGCCTCGCTGCTTCGGGAGATCGCCACAGTTTGACGATACCTGAAAAGTCTTCAGGCGAACTGTATCTCCTGTATCGGAGGTTGCGATGAAATCATTTCAGCCTGTCTCAGTTGCGTCTGATTGACTGCCCAAGACGAATATCCCAGCCATAAAAGTCGCAGAGCTGCCGCGCGATCGCGAGACCAAGGCCGCTACCGCCTGTGTGCGGGTTGCGTGAATTTTCGAGACGGAAGAAGGGCGTGAAAACCTTTTCCCTGAAAGCCGGCGGTATGCCTGGCCCCTGGTCGCGCACGCGCAGGATGGCTGAAGACTCATGGCACTCTGCACAGAGCGTCACGGGACGACCGTCAGAATAACGCAGCGCATTGCCGACAAGATTTTCGAGGATGCGCCGCAGGGGGTGCGATGGAATCATGAATGTGCAGCCTGTGCCCATCTCGAGCGTGACCGGTTCATCGGTAAGGGCATGCTCGTCCACAAATCGGGCGAGAAAATCGGCAAGTTGCGTATCGGGCTGTTCATGCTTGCCAAGACCACGCGCCAGTTCGAGGGTCTGGGAGACCAGGCGATTCATGATGTCGATCTCGTTGTCGAGACTCCGGACCTGTTCTTCAGGCGTGTCGGCAGGCAACAGCGCCAGCTCCAGCTGCATGCGTGTGAGCGGCGTGCGCAAATCATGCGAAATACCGGCAAGCAGTGTCGTACGGTTATCGAGCAGTGTCTGTATCTCACGCTCTGCACTGTTGATCCTGTGCGCGAGGATCGCCAGTTCACGGGGGCCCTTCTCCTCGAGCGGCTCGTAGCCGCCCGTCTTGCTGATCTGCTGGACGGCATGCGTGAGCCTCGCCAGTGGTCGCGTGATGTGCAGCACGAGCAGCAGCGTGGTCAGGAAGATGATCAGCGCCCCTGCCGTCACGATGACAATCACGGCAAGTGGCAGCTTGTATTGCAGACGCTCACGCGAGAAGCCGATGCGAACGACCTTGCTGCCGAGATCGATGTCGGCCCAGATCCAGTCGGGATTCTCGTCATTGGTCTTGAGTGCCACCCTGGGCAGGTCGACGGACGCATCGGCGACCTGTAACGCATGTTCCCGTCCGAGCGCAGCCTCGTAGTCGAGGCGTGTCCACGGGGGGAGTTCGACCCAGACCTGCGCAGAGAGCACGATCAGGGCGGACAGATCTTCAGCCGCACGTTCCTGCAGAGGGCGCAGTAGATAGAAGCCTGTGGCCAGGATGGCGAACACGGAGAAGAGGAAGAAGGCGCTAAAGACCACCAGGACCGTGCGGCCCAAAAGGCTGTTGAGTCGCGAGAGCCTCACGGTGCTGCCTTGTCTCCCTGCGGTGTGAAGAGGTACCCCTTGCCCCACACGGTGCGAATATAGACGGGGTGTGACGGGTCGTCCTCGATCTTGCGCCGCAAGCGCGTGACACGCACATCGATACTGCGGTCAAACGGAGACCGGTCGTAACCCTTGATGAGATCCACGAGCTGGTCCCGGCTCAATACACGGTTCGGATGCCTGACGAGTATTTCGAGCAGCGTGAACTCGCCCGAGGTCAGTTCCACTTCCCGCTCATCGCGCAACAGCCTCTGTGCTGCACTGTCCATGGTGTAGTCACCGAATCTGAAGATTTCCGTTGCGTCCGCTGAATCACCGGGCGTCCCCGCAGTGTCCTGCCGTCGCAGAACTGCACGTATCCGGGCCAGAAGTTCGCGGGGGTTGAAGGGTTTGGGCAGGTAGTCATCCGCACCCACTTCGAGACCGATGATCCTGTCGGTATCTTCTCCCCGAGCCGACAGCATGATGATCGGAAGCGGGGTATTGGCCTTGAGCCTTCGCGCGATCGACAGTCCGTCCTCGCCGGGAAGCATGAGGTCGAGTACCACGAGATCGAAATCTTCACTGTCCAGTTTCTCGTCCATGGACTTGCCGTCATCGACTGCGCTGACGGCAAGATTCTCGTTCTCGAGATACTTTGTCAGCAGTGTGCGGATTTTCTCGTCGTCATCGACGACGAGAATCCGGGGGCTCTCTCCATTCGTATTCATCATCTCGGACCGGAGTTATACAGATTGACTCTTGAGGCAAATGCACGCATGTCCACTGCATTATTTGACACTATCTGGTGTGATCGGGTGCAAATGGAAATTGAGGCAGATCACTTACCCTGCAAATGGCACAGGCGTAACAGACTGAAACAAAATGCCTGTTTTGAGGCATGGGATGATCAATCAATGCCCACTATAATGAAAGTGACTTCTTTAGCCATGCTGGAAAAATGCCAAAAAGCATACACTTCATCCTGTTGTTGATCGCTCTCTCCCCGGGGCTTGAAGCCCTGGAGCCAGATCTGTCGCTGCCGAACGGCCAGTTCGACGGGCAACAGCCAGTGGAGAAGCAAAAAACCGGGCCTGCCACCTGGTTCGGCATCGGTTATGAGTCGCGTCGGGAACAAACAGAGAGAGCGAACTTCGAAGACAACGCCATGCGTCAGTCCGTCTTCTCGGGAGGTGGTGGCGGATTTCCTTCAGACGCTGGTGGGGCTCGTGGCGGCGGCAGGCGCTAGTGTTTCCCGTCACTTCTCGCAGCGCATGCTAAGGCGCTCGAATTCCTCCTCCAGGCTGTTTTCCGGCATCGCTTCGCCGGCGCGATTGTACCAGTAGCGCGCATTCCAGAGATCTCCCTCGACACGATGCAGGTAGCCATGTATCAGGCAGGCCAGGGCATCTGAATGTGACTGGATGACCCGGTGTGCTGCATCCCACTCATTGTTGCTTGCCAGAGTGAGCGCTTCTGCATGATAGCTGTCCAACCGCCTGCCTCCTCAGGTCACAACCTTGCCGGAGTCATCTCCCCAGCGCTGACTCAGCGTGTGCTCGATGCCAAGATGGTCGAGGATGCGCGCCACCATGAAGTCGATGATCTCGTCCACCGATTGCGGATTGAAGTAGAAGCCCGGATTGGCCGGCATAATGGTCGCGCCGGCACGGGCAAGTCGCAACATGTTTTCGAGCTGGATGGTCGAATGGGGCGTCTCGCGCACGACGATGATGAGCTTGCGTTGCTCCTTGAGCATCACATCAGCAGCGCGGTCAATGAGATCATCGCAGACGCCGTTTGCCACAGTCGCAAGCGTGCCTGATGTGCAGGGACAGATGACCATGGCCTCCGGCGGGTTCGATCCGCTCGCTGGTGGTGCTGTCCACTGCTGGCGTCCGAAGACCTGCAGCTGTTTGTCCGTGACGCCATATTTCTCGCACAGCATCGTCTGTGCCTCGGAGGCGCGCGAGGGGAGAACCAGCTCTGTCTCCATCTGTGCGACGATCTGCGCTGCCTGGGAGTAGAGCAGATAGACTTGCCGGTCTGTCTTCAGCAACTCCTCGAGCAGGCGGATGCCATAGTGAATGCCCGAAGCGCCAGTCCATGCCACGGCGATAGCAGTATTGTTCATGTCCGAAGCGCCTCCAGGATGCGTTGGTGTATGCCCTCGAAGCCGCCATTGCTCATTACCAGCAGCTGATCACCGGGCCGTGCTTCACGTTTGAGAGTGTCGACGATCATTTCTGTTGTATCAAAAACGGCCGCCTTGTCGCCGAGGCTTGCGAAGACTGCTTCTGCATCCCAGTCAAGCGAGGGTGGCGAGAAGATCATGACGCGGTCTGCACTGGCCAGCGAGGCGGGGAGTGACGATTTGTGGATGCCCATGCGCATGGTGTTTGACCGGGGTTCGAGCACCGCGATGATGCGCTGTTCACCGACCTGCTGCCGCAATCCCGCGAGCGTGGTTTCAATAGCCGTGGGATGATGCGCGAAGTCGTCGTAGAGCCGAATACCGTTGATCTCGCCACGCAGTTCCATGCGGCGCTTGACGTTGTGGAAGGTGCTCAGGCCATCAATGCAATGCGAGACCGGGACGCCGGTATGGCGTGCAGCAGCGATGGCAGCCAGCCCGTTGCGCAGATTGTGATCGCCTGTCAGCTCCCAGCGGACCTCGCCGACAGGCTCCCCATTCAGCAATACCCGGAAGTGGCTGCCGTCAGGCTCGATGGTCTCTGCTTGCCAGTAGCCATCAGGCCCGAAGGTTTCGAGAGGAGTCCAGCAACCCATCCCGAGAACCTCCTGCAGTGCATCGTCATCAGAAGGGTGCACGATGAGCCCGTTTCCCGGAACGATGCGCACCAGGTGATGGAACTGGCGCTGGATCATGGCAAGGTCGTCAAAAATGTCGGCATGATCGAACTCGAGGTTGTTCATGACGAGCGTGCGCGGCCGATAGTGCACAAATTTCGAGCGCTTGTCGAAGAAGGCGGTATCGTACTCGTCGGCTTCGACAACGAAAAAGGGAGCCTGACCGTAGCGTGCCGAGAGTCCGAAGTTCCTTGGAATGCCGCCGATCAGGAAGCCGGGCTCGAGGCCTGCGTGTTCCAGAATCCAGGCGACCATGCTCGCGGTGGTAGTCTTGCCATGGGTGCCCGCAACAGCCACTACCCAGCGCTCCTGCAAAATGTGTTCCGACAGCCATTGCGGTCCGGAGGTATAGGGAAGGTTATTGTCGAGCATGTGCTCCACAGCCGGGTTGCCTCGTGACATGGCGTTGCCGACGACGATCATGTCAGGCGCGGGCTGCAGGTGTTCAGGGTGATAGCCTTCCATGAGCTCGATGCCGGCCTGCTCGAGCTGCGTGCTCATGGGCGGGTAGACATTGGCGTCGGAGCCGGTCACCCTGTGACCGGCCTGGCGCGCCAGCAGTGCAATGCCACCCATGAAGGTGCCGCAAATACCGAGTATATGGATATGCATGCTCTTTTTCGTTTAGTGAACTGTCGTCAATGATACCCGTCTGCCGCGATCTGCAAGAAACGCGATCAGTAGCAGGATTACCGACAGGGCCGCCCAGGGCAAGAGGCCAAAGCGGGCATAGGGGGTCAAGCCCTGGTAGGGTGTGAAACTGGCCGTCAGTACACCACGTTCGAATTGCGGCAGCCTCGCAGTCACACGCCCATGGGCATCGATGACGGCCGTGATGCCCGTGTTCGTGGATCGCAACAGATAGCGTCCGGATTCGAGCGCTCGCATGCGCGCCATCTGGAAATGCTGCAGGGGTCCCCAGGTGGTGCCGAACCAGCCGTCATTGCTCATGTTGATGAGGACCTGTGCTTCCGGCACGGCATCCCTGATCTCCTCCCCGAAGATGATCTCGTAGCAGATCGACGCACCGGCAGTCAGATCGCCGATTTTCAGCAGAGGCTTGGGCGCGCGGCTCGCCGTAAAGTCATCACCCATGGTCGCGAGCCCGCTCAGGCTCTCTTTCCAAAGCCAGGCCAGTGGGAAATACTCACCGAATGGCACCAGGTGGCGCTTGTGATAGAGCTGTTCACCACCGTCCAGTGACAGCAGTGTATTGAAATAGACGTCCGGCTCCGGGTTTGTCAGCACACCGGTCACGAGGACTTTCTGTTGTTCGCCGAGTGTCCTGCGGAGCGGTTCGATGACATCCTCGCGCACGTTGCGTGCAAGGGAGGGGATCGCTGACTCGGGCCAGAGGATCAGGTCGCTGTCGAGATGTTCCATGCTGTTACCGATGTAGAAGTCGAGTGTTGGCAGCAGCATCTCGGGCAGCCACTTCTGATCCTGGGGGATGTTACCCTGCAACAGGCTGACAGTGCGTGCGGGACCATCGGGCGAAGTCCACGCCCTGCCTTGCAGCAGGTAGCCAGCACCCCAAACCGGAATAACGGCAAGGGCGAGTATTATGGCAGGCAGGGAGCGTGCCTTGATCAGGCCGGCCAGGGCGGAAGCCGTCAGCGTGATCAGCAGTGACACCAACAACACGCCGCCGATGGGTGCATATCCGGCCAGCCAGCTGTCGATCTGGGTGTAGCCGATCGTGAGCCAGGGGAAACCGGTCAGGAACCAGCCGCGAATCCACTCCATCACGACCAGCAGCACGGCAAGCGCGATCAGCCGCGCGCTTTTCCGTTTTTCGGAAGTCAGTCGCACGGCCAGCCAGGCTGCCAGGCCGTAGTAGAGTGCGAGCCCCAGTGCCAGCAGCATGGCGAGCGTGATGGCAAGTGCTCTGGGCATGCCCGCATACACACTCATGCTGTTCTCGATCCAGAAAATTCCTGTACACAAGAGCCCGGCACCGAAGAGCCAGCCTGTCAGGAAGGCGCGTCCCGGTGTGCTGTCCAGCAGCAGGAAAAATAGCAAGGCGAGTGTGACCGGTGCCAGCCACCAGAGGCCGGCAGGATCGAACGCGAGTGTGGTCAGGATGCCAGCCAGGAATGCCGGCAACAGCTGTTTCATTCGTCGACCGTTTCCGGCTCCAGGCTCACGGCAAGCAGGCGAATCTTGCGGCTGTCAGCACGGATGACGCGAAACTCGAAGCGGTCGATTACCACGGTTTCTCCACTCTTCGGCAGATGGCCGAAGGCCTTGGTCACAATGCCACCGATGGTGTCGAATTCCTCATCGCTGAAATCTGTGTCAAAGCGCTCGTTGAAATCATCGATATCGAGCTGTGCCTTGATAGTGAATTCGTGCTCGCTGCGTTGCAGGATCATGACGTCGTCATCGAAATCATGCTCATCCTCGATTTCGCCGACAATCTGCTCGAGCACATCCTCGATAGTGACGAGTCCTGCCGCAGTTCCGTATTCGTCGATGACAACCGCCATATGATTACGGTTGGTCTGAAACTCTTTGAGCAGCACGTTGAGCCGCTTGCTTTCGGGCACGAAGACAGCCTTGCGGACCACGTCCCGAATGTTGAATTTTTTCGCATTCTCGCCGCAGTACTGCAGCAGGTCCTTGGCCAGCATGATCCCGACAACCTCCGCACGATCCTCACCGATGACCGGAAACCGCGAATGTGCCGATTCAATCACCACAGGCAAGACCTGCTCGAGGGTGTCATCCCGACCGATGACGGCCATTTCGGCACGCGGGATCATGATGTCGCGCACGCGCAGATCTGACACGGCGAGCACGCCCTCGATCATGGACTGGGCATCCATGTCGATCAGAGACTGATCGCGAGCGAGTTGCAGTGTATCCAGGAGGTCTTCGCGATTCTGGGGTTCGCGGTTGAAAAGGTTTTTCAGTGTGTCGAGCCAGGCGGAGAAGCCGCGACTCGGAGGTTCATCGTTACTCATATCTCTCCGTAAGGGTCGGAGTATCCGAGGCGGGCGAGAATTTGCCGTTCCAGGGACTCCATCTCCTCTGCTTCTTCGCTATTTTGATGGTCAAGCCCCTGCAAATGCAAGACGCCGTGGACCACCATGTGCGCCCAGTGCGCTTCCGGCTGCTTCTGTTGCTCTCGTGCTTCCCGAAAGACGACCGGGGCGCAGATAACCAGGTCGCCGAGGTGCTCCTCCGGAATGCCGGGCGGTGGCTCGAACGGGAACGAGAGGACATTGGTGGGCCTGTCCTTGCCGCGGTAGTCGCGGTTGAGCTGGCGGCTCTCGGGCTCGTCGACAATGCGCACCACAATCGTGCCATCTCCATGATCGAGACGCGCAGCCGATACCCAGGTTGCAATTTGTTCCCTGGTCGGGAGGGCCGTGACATCGCTGGCGACCTGCAGCTCGATCCTGTTGGTTTCAGTCAAGGGAAGTCAGTGTGAGCTCAAATTGCCGGTGCACATCGGGGCCGCTTGCACCGGGAGAGACGCCAAAACGAATAATCCGGGCAGTTGCCCGGACTATTCGGATCACCCGGCTTTTTAATTAGCCGCGAGTCGTGTTGCCACCACGCGCTGAGCACTCTTCAGGAGTCAGCATGACGGGAGGATTGTTGCCGATGTAGCAGTTGACCTTGGCCGGCTCGGCTACGACTTCCTCGGTAGTCGAGCAGGCTGTGGTTGACAGCAGGACGACTGCACAGGCGGAAGCTGCAACAGAAGCAATAACAGATTTCAGTGTCAGCATGGACTCTCTCCAGTTTGTTGTCGTTGGTACAAGAAAATTCGGGCTGAAGTGAAGTAGGTCTGGTTCATATTCAGAACCACCCAGCATCAGGTTCAATGACCCGAGTTTCAAAAAGAACCTGTTCAGCAAGTTACAACCGGTTCCTGAATCGGAGTATAGACGATTCGTAATGTATGTAAATCGGGATTCATGCAAGTGCGCTGATTCGAATATTCACAAATTTGGAGCCAGCCGCATGGCCGGGGTTGAAAATGCTCTCAACAGGAGATTCCTGTTCCACCCAGACCGCAGTAGCCGTCAGGGTTCTTCGCAAGATATTGCTGGTGATAATCCTCGGCATAGTAGAAAGCCGGCATCGGGAGGATCTCCGTGGTGATCGGCCCATAACCGCCGGCTTGCAGCCGCTGCCCGTAGGTGGTGCGGCTCTCTTCCGCAAGATGCAGTTGCTCTTCGGTGCCGCAGTAGATCCCGGAACGGTATTGTGTTCCCCTGTCGTTCCCCTGTCGCATACCCTGGGTCGGGTCATGTCCTTCCCAGAATGCTTTAAGAAGTCCTTCGAAACCGGTCTTGTCCGGGTCGAAGACCACGAGCACGACTTCATTGTGGCCGGTCAGCCCGGAGCACACCTCTTCGTAGGTCGGATTCGGGGTGAAGCCCGCCGCATAGCCCACGGCCGTGGTAAAGACGCCGTGCTGTTCCCAGAACCGGCGCTCGGCGCCCCAGAAACAGCCCATGCCGAAAAGCACCTGTTGCAGTCCTTCGGGAAAGGGTGGTTTTGTACGTGTGCCCAGCACCAGATGCGTGCCCGAGACAGGCATCGGGGTATCGCGGCCGGGCAGTGCCTCCGTCTCGGCGGGCATCTCTGTTTTTTTACCAGTGAAGAACATCTTTCATGCCATCCTGATTCTGTTACCACAATCATAGACAGGGCACGGCAGGAGAACACCGGGTGTTTCAGGGGTATTGAATACGAAACAGCTTCTCAATCGGGATAATCAGCGGGAATGCCACAAGGATTCCGACGCTGTTGGCGAGCATGTCGAGCAGCGAGAATTTGCGGTAGGGAAGAAGGTACTGGACGAGTTCGATTGCGACGCCGAAGCAGAAGAGCAATAAAGCGATACGGACCAGGCTGAACCGCTGTCTGTATGCAACCGCGCAAAGCAACATCAGTGCCGCGAAAGCGAGTGTATGTGCGGCCTTGTCCCAAAGCTTGACAGGAGGAAGCTCATCCTGCGGAGCCACCACGAGCCAGGAGATGACGAGCATACTGAGCCAGAAGAGGCCTCCTGCCAGCATTCTGAGTTTCATGCGTTTTCACGTGCGATGGCACGGTAGCCGATGTCGCGGCGGCAAAAGGCATCATCCCAGCTGATGGTGTCAACCTGTGCGTAGGCTTTCTGCTGTGCCTCGGAAACGTTACGACCGAGTGCGGTGACGCAGAGCACGCGGCCCCCGGCCGTGACCACCTTATCGTCCTCCATCCTGGTGCCGGCATGGAATACCTTTGTCTCTTCGCTGGTCTCATCCGGCAGACCCGAGATGGGATCGCCCGTTCGATAGTCACCGGGATAACCGCCGGCAGCCATCACAACACCAAGCGAGCAACGTTCGTCCCATTCGGTGGTCTCCTCGTCGAGTTTGCCGTCCAGTGCCGTGAGACAGTGCACCACGAGGTCCGAGCGCATGCGCAGCATGATCGGCTGGGTCTCGGGGTCGCCGAAGCGGCAGTTGTACTCGATAACTTTCGGTGTGCCATCGGCCATGATCATGAGGCCCGCATAGAGAAAGCCGGTATAGGGATATCCCTCCTTGGCCATTCCACTGATCGTTGGATTGATCACCTCGTCCATGATGCGCTGGTAGATCTCATGAGTCACGACTGGCGCGGGTGAATAGGCGCCCATGCCGCCGGTGTTCAGACCGGTATCACCGTCACCGACCCGTTTGTGGTCCTGGCTGGTCGCCATGGGCAAGGCATGTTTGCCATCCGCCATGACGATAAAACTTGCCTCCTCGCCGTCGAGGTACTCCTCGATGACAACCCGGTGGCCGGCCTCCCCGAAGGCATTGCCCGAGAGCATGTCCGTGACGGCTGCCCTGGCTTCGTCGAGTGTCATTGCGACGATGACACCCTTGCCGGCAGCCAGGCCGTCCGCCTTGATGACGATCGGCGCACCGACCTCGTCGAGATAGCCAAGCGCCTCGTCGATATCCGTGAAATTGCCATAGGCAGCAGTCGGGATCTCGTGACGCGCCAGAAAATCCTTTGTGAAGGCCTTGGAGCCTTCCAGCTGTGCGGCACCGCGAGATGGGCCGAATATCTTCAGGCCGGCAGCGGTAAAGGCATCGACGACACCGTTGACCAGCGGTGCCTCGGGGCCAACGATGGTGAGGCCGATCTCGTTATTGAGCGCGAAAGCGATCACGGCCTGAAAGTCACTGATGTCAATATCGACATTCTCGACCGAAGGCTCGAGCGCCGTACCTGCGTTACCAGGTGCGACATAAACGGTATCTGCAAGAGGGGATTGTGCGGCTTTCCAGGCGAGAGCGTGTTCACGACCGCCTGATCCGATGATCAGGATGTTCATGGCGACTGGGCCCTGTTTTTACTTCAGTGTGTGTAGTGTACCTGTTGTTGAAGATGTGAAAACAGGCTATTCGAGTTCTTCGAGCGTCCGCAGGATGCCTGACCTGAGAGCAACAACAAGACTGATCAGCGCCAGGGAATTGCGTCCGGGCTGTTCAGGAGACATTGCTCTTTTCCTCCCGGACCGGGACCGGGTCTGGATAGAGTGTGCTTAGCGGGACCGACAGCCCGTTGTCCTGCACGACGCGCGCATGGCTGCGATCAAGACCTCGTGCCGAGCTGACACCGCATGCATGGGCAATGATGCCGACCTCCTTTGTCATGTTCCTGGCGTAATGTGCAACGCGCTCTGCCTTGCCCGGAGGATAGAGCCCGCGTTGCAGTTTCTCGTTGTGTGTCGTGATGCCGGTCGGGCAGGTGTTTTTGTTGCACTGAAGTGCCTGGATGCAACCGAGAGCGAACATGAAACCGCGCGCCGACGCAACAAAATCTGCCCCCATGCACAAGGCCCAGGCCACATCGGTTGGGGTGATGAGCTTGCCTGAGGCGATGACCTTGATGCGCTCACGAAGCCCATGGGCGCTCAGCGTATCGACGAGCATCGGCAGACTCTCGCGCAGCGGAATACCCATGTCATCCATGAGTGACATGGGCGCTGCACCTGTACCTCCCTCTGCACCGTCAACCGCAATGAAATCGGGCGCATACTCAAGACCAAGTTCGCGAATTTCACCACAAAGCTGCTGCAGCCAGACGGCATCACTGATCACGGCCTTGAACCCGACCGGCCTGCCCGTCACCCTGCGGATACGCCTGATCATCTCCAGCAGGTCTCGGTTGGTCCTGATATCCGGATGACGATTCGGGCTAATGGCATCGACGCCGACCGGGATACCGCGAATATGCGCGATATCGGTGTTGACCTTGCTGCCGGGCAGAATGCCTCCCTTGCCCGGCTTGGCACCCTGGCTGAGTTTGATTTCGAACATTTTCACGCTGTGATGCGCGGCGATCTCGCGCAGCTTCTCGTCATTGAGGTTGCCCGCAAGATCACGTACACCGTTCTTCGCCGTGCCGATCTGGAAGACCAGGTCGCAGTTCCCCTCGAGGTGCCAGGGCGTGAGTCCCCCTTCGCCGGTGTTGAGCCAGCATCCGGCTTTTGCAGCACCCATCGAGAGTGCGCGCACGGCCGGGATCGAGATGGCCCCGTAGCTCATGCCCGAGATATTGAAGAGCGACGGGGTGGTGTAGGGCTTCTCGCAATAATCGATCCCGATGGTGATATTGCCGGGTTCGACCGCATCCTTGCTCAGCGTGGGGAAGGGGCAGTTCACGAACATCACGGTGCCTGGGATGTTGAGATTGCGTGTCGAACCGAAAGCGACAGTGTTGCCCAGGTTCTTGGCTGCGCGATAGACCCACGAGCGTTGCGCGCGGTTGAACGGCAGCTCCTCGCGGTCCATGGCGAAGAAGTACTGGCGAAAAAACTCGCCAAGATGCTCGAACAGGTAGCGGAAGCGTCCGATGACAGGGTAGTTGCGACGGATCGCGTGCTCGGTCTGCGTAACATCCTTGATAAAGGCATAAATCACCCACAGGACGCCGAGGCCGATGACGAAGATGAAGAGCGATGGCAGAAAGTACCAGATCTGCATCAGGATGGAAGTGTTGTCAGGCATTGTTCACTCCTTCGGGTCGCATACCACTATAGACCAGGAAGATCGGGGATTGCTTTCGGGGAGAAGTGTTACAGAGACGAGCAGAGGATATTGTTTACCGCCAGGAGAATCGTGATTCCTCAACATGCGTCAGGGTTTTCCCGGAACCACACCGGGCAATTGTCGCAGCAAATGATGTCGGCTCGGAGACCAGTCTGATAGCAGCCATGCGGCAATAGAGTTGCATCCGCAAGGATGCACATTATGGCCTCATCAGCGTCTTCATCCTGGTGAAACTCCGGGATCCCGTTACCGGTGCGCCGTGACGCCGCGTTCGCTGTTCAGGAAGAAGGCCGTGATGCGCTCCTCTTCCTCGCTGTAGATGTTGCCCTCGAGAACAGCAAGCGCCTGGGAGATATTCAGGTCGGAATGGTAGATCGTCTGGTAGGTCTTCTTGATCGCCTTGCGTGCCTCGAGAGAAAACCCGGCACGCCGCAATCCGACGGTGTTGAGTCCGACGATGCGCGCCGGGTTGCCGTCCGCCGTGGTATAGGGCGGGATATCCTTGGTGACTTTCGAGCAGCCCGCAATCATGGCGTAATCGCCGATGTTGACGAACTGGTGGATCGCAACGAGCCCAGAGACAAAGACTCTGTCACCCATGACGACATGGCCGCCGATAACCGCGTTTGAGGTCAAGATGTTGTGATTGCCGATGATGACATCATGGCCCGCATGAAAGCCGCTCATGAAATAGTTGTGATCGCCGATGATTGTACCTTCCGCAGTCTTGACCCCTCGGCTGATGTTGACGTACTCCTTGAAGTGATTGTGGTTGCCAATGATGATCGGCTTGCTTTTTTCCGGTGTATAGCTGAGGTCCTGTGGCTCGCAGCCCAGTGCCGCACCATGACAAACGCGGTTGCCCGTCCCCATCCGTACAGGGCTGTAGATACGGACACTGCTCTCGATGATGCAGTCCGGGCCGATGACGGCGCCGCTTTCGATGATCGAGAAGGGGCCGACAGAGACCGAGGGATCCAGGGTGGCGCCTTCCTCGATGATGGCGGTTGGATGAATGTTGCTCATGGGCTGGCCGGGTGGATGCTGGACATCCCCTAAAAATATCACAGCCCGGGCAGGCGTTGCTCCTGATTCAGTGCGGCAAAAGGGACGCAGAGTGCACAGAGTTCAGCAAAGATCGCAAACCAGGGCCCGGCAGGTAAGAAGAGGTCAATGGAGGGGCCGGAGTCAGATTGACTCGAACCACCGCAATGACAGCTCGATGCTTTGCGTGGCCTGCGCTTCTCTGTGTGCTCTGCTCCAGCATTCCGGGACATAAAAAAAGCCCCGCGTTGCGGGGCTTCACTGTTTCGGTCGCCGGGATTCAATGCCGGAAATGGCGCATGCCGGTAAACACCATGGCCATGCCATGTTCGTCAGCCGCGGCGATGACCTCTTCATCACGCATCGAGCCACCAGGCTGGATGACCGCGGCGATACCGGCCTCGGCTGCGGAGTCGATACCATCACGGAACGGGAAGAACGCATCGGAGGCCATGACAGAGCCCTTAACCTCAAGATTGGCATGCTCGGCCTTGATCGCAGCGATGCGTGCCGAGTTGATGCGGCTCATCTGGCCTGCGCCGACGCCGATCGTCATCTTGTGCTTGCCGTAGACGATGGCGTTTGATTTTACAAACTTTGCGACACGCCAGCTGAAGAGCAGGTCACGCATCTCCTCGTCAGTCGGTTCGCGCTTAGTCACGATCCTGAGTTCGTTGTAGAGCGCGAGGTCGGCATCCTGAACGAGCAGCCCTCCGTTCACGCGTTTCAAGTCGAAACGCTGGACAGGATCTTCCCACTGTCCGCACTCGAGCAGGCGGACATTCTTCTTGGCAGCAACGGCCGTGCTTGCTTCCGTCGTGACTGATGGTGCGATGATGACCTCGACGAACTGCCGCTCGACGATGGCTGCAGCCGTCTCAGCATCGAGTTCGCGGTTGAAGGCGATAATGCCGCCGAAGGCCGATTCCGGGTCAGTGCTGAAGGCGCGTTCATACGCCTCGAGATTGCTTTCACCAAGCGCCACGCCGCAGGGGTTCGCGTGCTTGACGATCACGCAGGCAGGTTCGTCAGCGAATTGCTTGACACATTCCAGTGCCGCGTCGGTGTCTGCGATATTGTTGAAAGAGAGCTCCTTGCCCTGCAGTTGCCGGGCAGTCGAGACGCTGGCTTCCCGGTTGCTCTGATCGGTATAGAAGGCCGCGCCCTGGTGCGGATTTTCGCCATAGCGCATACCTTGTGCCTTCGTGAACTGCATGTTGAAAGTTCGCGGCAGGCCACCCGGCTGACCGTTCTCGACTATGGAGCCCAGGTAGTTTGCGATCAGTCCGTCATAGCGGGCTGTATGCTCGAAGGTACGGGTTGCCAGATCGAAACGGGTCGTATCGGTCACAGTGCCGTTGTTGGCATCCATTTCCGCAATGACGCGATCGTAGTCGCGGCTCGAAACGATCACAGTCACGGCAGCGTGGTTCTTGGCAGCGGCACGCAGCATGGTCGGGCCGCCGATGTCGATATTTTCGATGGCTGTTCCGAGATCGCAGCCCGGTTTTGCGATTGTCTCCTCGAAGGGATAGAGGTTCACGCAAATCAGGTCGATAGGCGGGATGTGGTGATCGGCCATGACCTGCTCGTCAGTACCGCGTCGGCCGAGAATTCCGCCATGGATCTTCGGATGCAGGGTCTTGACGCGCCCGTCCATCATTTCCGGAAAACCGGTGTAGTCACCCACCTCGATGACCGGAACCCCATGCTCGGTCAGCAGTTTCGCCGTGCCGCCGGTTGAGAGGATTTCGACATTGCGCTCGTGCAGCGCCTGGGCGAATTCGACAATGCCGGTCTTGTCTGAGACGCTGAGCAGTGCCCTGGTGATGGGTGAGGACATGGAAATGGACTCCGGTAACGGGTTACAGAATGTCGTACTTCTTGAGTTTGCTGCGCAGGGTTGTACGGTTGATGCCCAGGATCTGCGCTGCGCGTACCTGGTTGCTGCCGGTGTGCTTCATGACACTCTCGAGCAACGGCTTTTCGACCTCGCTGATGAGCAGCTTGTAGAGGCCGTCGGCCGGGTGGCCATTCATGTTGGCAAAATAGACGTCGACGGCCTGGCGCACGCATTCACGCAACGGCTTGTCGGCTTTTTTCTTCGGTAGATAGAGGCTTTTGACGGTGGTCTTCTGTTCGGCAGTTGTTCTGCTTGTCATGCTGCGCGATTCTCCTGCTCAAGGATCCTCAGAAAGTACTCGCGAATCATGCGGGTCTGTTCTTCTGGTGTTTCTGTTTTGAATACGGCCTGGCGAAACCCGGCACTTCCCGGCCTGGTCCTGCTGTACCAGCCGATGTGCTTTCTTGCGACCAGCACCCCGTGGCGTTTGCCATAGTGCCGGTAGAGTTCGTCCAGATGTTCCAGCAGTGTCGATGCAATCCACCCCGTGGTTTTGGGTGGGGCGAGCTTTCCTTTTTCCAGATACTGCCGGATGTCATCAAATATCCACGGCCTTCCCTGAGCAGCGCGGCCGATCATGATCGCATCTGCGCCGGTTTGTGCCAAGACCTCTTTCGCCTTGACAGGAGAATCGATGTCGCCATTGGCGATAACGGGGATAGTAAGCACTGACTTGATTGCAGCGATGGTGTCATATTCGGCGTCACCAGCGAACTTGTCAGCCCGTGTTCGGCCATGGATCGCAATTGCCCGAATGCCGCATTCCTGCGCAATACGCCCGATGGAAAGCGCATTCCTGTTGTCGGGGTCCCAGCCGGTACGGATCTTGAGCGTGACGGGCGCATCAACAGATTTGACGACTTGCTCGAGAATACGGCCGACGAGTGTCTCGTCGCGCATGAGGGCGGAGCCTGCAGCGACCTTGCAGACCTTTTTTGCCGGACAGCCCATGTTGATATCGATGATCTGTGCGCCTGTACCGACATTGAGCTTCGCAGCCTCGGCCATCTTTGCCGGGTCCGTGCCCACGATCTGGACAGAGACTGGGCCAGTCTCGCCACGATGGTCCAGGCGCCGAAGGGATTTGCGGCTGCCCCACAGACTCGTGTCGGCAGAGACCATTTCCGAGACGGCAAGCCCCGCGCCCAGTCGGCGGCAGAGTTGCCGGAACGGGCGGTCGGTAATGCCGGCCATCGGGGCCAGTATCAGCCTGTTGTCGAGCTTGTAGGGACCGATTTGCACAGGTTTTCCATGGATCGGGGACAGGGGGTGGATTTTACGCATTCGGGGTTTGCGATTCCAGACGGGAATTGTTTCTTGTCATTACGGTTTTCGTATCGCTGCGCGATGACTTGTTTTGATGCGCGCGTCGGCGCGCGGACTTTATTTTGATAGCGGCGGGTGCGCCGCAGACACCTGACTTTTCTTTGCGCGCCCAAAGAAAAGTCAGCAAAAGAAAGGGCACCCTGCTAACGCGGCCTGCGGCTGCTCTGCGTGTCTTGTCCCTGACAGGCGCTCGCCAACTCGCTACGCTCAGACACGCCTCGCTTGCCTCCTGTCAGGAACTGCGATGCTCGACGCGTTAGAAGGGGGTTGCCAGGGGTCGGAGTCAATTTGACTCCAACCCCTGTGAGGGAACATCTGCAGAAGCCGAGTCCACCCGGCGATCAGTCGCCCACGGTGTTGGCTCCTGCAGCAAGAGCCGGTAATTACACCATCTGCGACCGGACAACGCAGGGTTATGCGTCGGCCGCTCCTCGCCATCCTGGCTTCGCGGCATTTGTGCGTCCTTGCACGGAAGAGCGAATGGTTTTGGTAACTTTTGCCGGAACATAAGTCACCGGGTACGTGCTGGCGTGCGCATCAAATACTCTCCGGAACCTCGACAAAACAAAACGATCAGTTAAGATGACGACACAACCAGAGGAGGAAGATTGCGTATGAAAATTATTGCCGCAGTCAGCAGTTGTCTGCTGATTTTCGCCACATCCGGAGCCATTGCTGCCAAGGGACCCTATGCTCCCCCTGGCATCCAGCAGCAGCCTGCTCAGCATCAACTGCTTGAAAATAACCCGGTCCTGGTGCTGCAGGCCGGCATGGACAAGCTGCTGGATTTCCTGCATACGGATTATGAGGATGAGGCGCTGGCCAGCTTCCTTTCCAGCGAAATTGCGCCATCCTTTGATTTTTCCTACATGGCGAAATCGGCGGCAGGGCGCTACTACCGCAGTATGAGCAAAGAGCAGCGCGTGAAGCTCAGGCAAAAAATGGAGCAGATGTTCCTTGCCTCAATGGCGGACAAGCTCAAGAGTTACAATGGTCAGGATGTCGTTTACCTTCCTCCACGCTTCAATGGCTTCGATCGGACGACGATCAGTGCGCTTATCAACAACCCGGGACAGTATCCGGGGCGTATCGATTTCCGCGTTCACCTGACATCCGACGGCTGGAAGATCTATGACATTGTTGCCGGCGGACAGAGCGCGATTGCCTATTACCGGGGCTATTTCCGTCAGGCTATGCGCAACAATCGTCAGCGCTGACAGGCCGCAGATTCGCTGGCCTTTCTGCTAGCGATACGATTTCGCGCTTCGGTGCGAGAGAACCATGCGAAACCATCAACGCATTGGTGTGGGCATGACGCTGGCCGCGTGGGCCCTGTTCCTGCTGCTGCTCACCTGGTTTGCATCCGGCTATCTCGAGCGTCTTAACAATCCGAACGTGCAGGTTGTCAGCCGGGTTGATCCCGGCGGCAACCCCGAGGTGCTTTTGCAACAGAATCGGGCCGGGCACTATGTCGCAACCGGGGCGATCGATGATGTGCCTGTCGTCTTCCTGATCGATACTGGTGCGACTGACGTGGCGGTTAGTCGCGAGGTTGCGGAGCGTATCGGTCTCGAGAAAGGTTTTCGCGTGATGGTCAATACTGCCAATGGCACTGCCTATGGCTGGAATACCATGCTCGACAGGGTCACGCTGGGAAACATCGAGATGAGCGGGGTTCCGGCGACCATCATGCCCGGGCTTGGCCAGGAAGCACTGCTTGGCATGAGTTTCCTGAAGCGACTGACGCTGATCCAGAGAGGTGAGGAGCTGTTGATCCGGCAGGAGTAGGATTTGCCGGGTTTTTTTCTTGCCTGTCGCAGAGTATCCTTTCACAGTCATTTCTATCCACAGATTTTTTCCATGAGTGATTCCAGCAAAGAACGTGAAATCCTGATGGTGATGCGCAAGGTGCTCGCCAATATCATCAAGGACACGACGCCCGAGCATCGCAGTCTGCGTCATCCGCTTTCTGACGAGACTATCCAGCAGATTCGCCAGTGCCTGGGGCTCATCTCCACACGCGAACGTGAACTGGCTGACGAGGCGGGGATTCCGCAGGAAAGGCCCTATTACACCGACGAGAAACCGGCAGCCGATGTCGTCTCCATTTCTTCGATTTCGAAGAAGAAAAAGGATTAACCGGCCCTTTTTTCTTCCGCTTCCCTGTTTGTTGAATCGCTTCGCGATGTATTGATTGGATGCGCGCGTCGGCGCGCACCCGAGTGACTTTTGTTCCGGCAAAAGTCACCAAAACCATTCGCTCCGGGACGCCATCCTTCAGATTCCCTGCGTTCCTCGCGACCTGCGGCGCGAAAAGAACTCGCGATCTCCGATCGCTCAGACACCTTTTCGCTTGTTCCGCAGTGCACTGCGGTACTCGGTGGCGCCCAGTCGCAGTTGGCGCTCTTTTCACTCTTTCCGTAGAAGCCCGCAATGCTAGCGAATACTTCGCCGAGAGGGCTCGACTCCTGCAGATGAGGTTGAACAGTCAGGTATTATTCCCCTTCTAACGCGTCGAGCATCGCAGTTCCTGACAGGAAACAAGCGAGGCGTGTTTGAGCGAAGCGAGTTGGCGAGCGCCTGTCAGGGACGTGAAGCGCAGAGCAGCCGAAGGCCGCGTTAGCAGGGTGCCTTTTTCTTTGCCTTCTTTCTTTTGGGCAAGCAAAAGAAAGAAGGGTGCCGCGGCGCACCCGCCGCTTTCAAAATATGGTCTGCGCGCCGATGCGCGCATCCAATCAATACATCGCGAAGCGATTCAAGAAAACTCACATGCAGTAACGAATGCTCCGGGTCTCCGTCCGGAAAATCATTCAAGAGAAAGAATGAAATCCCACTGCCGTTCGGTCAGCGGCATGATCGACAGTCGATTGCCCTTGCGTACGAGCGGGCAGTCCTTGAGCTCTGTGTCAGCGTATTCCTTCAGTTCAGCAAGCGTGATGGTCCGCTTGAGCTTGCGCTTGTGTTTGACGTCAACCATGTACCAGCGGGGATTTTCCGGGTCGCTCTTCGGATCATGGTATTTCTGTTTCGGATCGAAGGCGGTGTGGTCGGGATAACCCTCTTTCACAACGGTCATGATGCCCACGATCCCGGGTTCGTCACAGTTTGAGTGGTAGAAAAAGACCAGGTCTCCCTTCTTCATCTCGTCGCGCATCATGTTGCGCGCCTGGTAGTTGCGGACACCGTCCCAGTGCTCTGTTTTTTTCGGCATTTTCATGAGGTGATCGATGCCGAAGACATCCGGTTCGGATTTCATGAGCCAGTAATTCATCACGTCTTCCCGAGTGCTTGCGCCATAAGGCGGAAATGGTTGAGTCTCCAGCCCGCTATTTTGCCCGATTCGACTGCTTCCGTCAGTGCGCATCCGGGCTCTTGCTCATGGCGGCAGTCGCTGAACTGGCAGTGACCGAGGAAGGGGGCAAATTCACGAAATCCCTGCTCGAGCTCTGCGCGTTCAGTGATGAGGAGCCTGAAACTGCGTACCCCGGGAGAATCGATAAGGGTTCCACCCTGCGGCAGGAAGTAGAGCATGGCACTTGATGTTGTGTGCTTGCCGAGGCCACTGGTCTTCGACAAGGCTCCTGTCTGGACATCCAGATCAGGGAGCAGCATGTTGACAAGCGACGATTTTCCAACACCGGACTGACCAACGAGGATGCTGCTCTCATCCTTAAGGGAGCTTCTCAGGTTCTCCTCGCCGGAGTGCTGCTTCGTACTGACATGCAGCACAGGGTAGCCGATCCGTGCATAGGTTTCGAACCTGTGGAGCAATTCATGATCAACGTCTTCAAGCAGATCCGATTTGTTGAGTACCAGTATGGCCTTGAGACCAAAGTGCTCGGCTGCGGCCAGGTATTGGTCGAGCAGGTAACCGGTCGGGGCAGGGCTGGGGGCTGCGACGATGACGAGCTGGGTCAGGTTTGCGGCGAGAGGTTTCTCGTGACCGCCGTAGTCCGGGCGTGACAGCAGCGTCGTACGTTCCCTGACGGCGGTGACAACGCCGTCCCCGTCCCCGGTGCTATGCCAGATGACGTGGTCGCCGCAGACGATATCACCGAGATTCTGGCGAAACTGGCAGTTGACGAGATGTCGCTCTTCATCAGCGATCACCAGGCTGCGACCGTGACGCACCACCACAGTCCCCTCGCGGGATGGCCCGTCATGGCTGACGTGCAGGTTGTCAGTCTCGTATTGCGCCTGATGCAGGCGTCTTTCCCGAATGGCAGCGATACGCGCTTTCTGTTGCCGGGTCAGACGCCTGCGTGACATGCGCCGGGGATTATTGTTCGAATTTGTAGAAAGCCGTATTCAGGTAATGCACGATGTCGTCGACATCCTCTGGAAACAGGTTCGCGCCGGTCATGCTGTTACAGCCGGTCGCACGCTGCTTGAGGAGTTCGAGTGACTCGATCTTACGCATGGGGGGCAGGTAGACCTCGGTACCGTGGCAGCGAGAGCAGTGCTCCTCATGCAGTTTCTGGCCGTTTTCGGCGCTGCCGGGGAGTTCTTCGGCAAGCAGATTGCCGGCCGGAAGCAGGAGCATGCTGGTCAGGAGTGTGCGGGCAAGTTTCATCATCGTTTGCTCTCCATGAAGGGTTATCTGCTCATTTTATGCGATACAGGGCATTTTTACAGGGTTGCACCCTTGCTTCTGCCCCTGAATCGGGTGGGTAATGTGCATTGCTCAATCTTCTCTGTGCAGGTTCAGCCAGCCGGCGAGCTTCTCATGAGCCTCGTCGATACCGGTTTTCTTGAGAGAGGAGAAGAGCTGGGCACTGTTCTGTGGTGTATCGTTCAGGGATTTACGCACCTTGTGCAGTGAGGCCATCGCCGGCCCGCGTTTGAGTTTGTCGGCCTTGGTCAAAAGGACGTGAACGGGCAGTCCGATGTGATTGCACCAGGCGAGCATCTGCTGGTCGAGTTCCTTCAGAGGATGGCGGACATCCATCATGACGACCACTCCCTTCAGGCAACGGCGCTCCTCGATATAGGTTGAGAGCAGCCCGCGCCACTGGTCACGGATCGGTGCAGCAACCTTCGCGAATCCGTATCCAGGCAGGTCTACGAGACGCCGGTGGTCATCCAGGGCAAAAAGGTTAATCAGCTGCGTTCGACCGGGTGTCTTGCTTGTGCGTGCGAGTGCTTTCTGGTGAGTCAGCGTGTTGATGGCACTCGACTTGCCGGCATTGGATCGTCCGGCGAAGGCAACCTCGTAGCCCTGCTCACAGTCAGGCAGCTGTGAAAGTTTAGCGGCACTCATGAGAAACCGGGCGCGATGAAAATAGGGGATCATGACGGCTTGCCGAAAATCGCCTCGAGTCCGTCATCGAGCGTCGGAAAACGCAAGCTGGTGCTGATCGTTTGCATGAGCTTGGCGTTCGAAATCTTGCGCGATTCCTGCAGGTAGCTCAGCATGCCGGGACTGAGTTGTTCCCGGGCTGTTTGCATGTCGATCTGTGGTGGGGGTTCAAATCCGGCATAGCGTGCAATCTTTGTGAAATAGTCGGTCATGGTCGAGGGGTGCCCGTCTGTGACATTGTAGACTTCCCCGCTTTTGCCTGTTTCGAGCAGGTCCAGTGTGACTGCCGCAAGGTCGTCTGCATGGATGCGGTTCGTAAAGGGTGCGATCTCTGCTTTCAGGACGGGTTGATGATCCCGGATCCTGTCAAGCGGCAGCCGTCCTGGCCCGTAGATACCCGGAACGCGGATGATGAGGAAATCAAAGCCCTGCGCCCGCGCAGCTTCGGCGACCTGTCGTTCGGCATCGAGGCGGCGTCTGGCGCGGTCCACCTGTGCATCGAGAGGCGAGGATTCATCAATCCAGCCACCATCGGCATTGCCGTAGACACCCGTCGTGCTGAGATACAAAAAGCAGCGTGGCAGTCCCTGCATGGCCGCAAGAAAATTGCCGATCAGCGGATCTGCCTCGCCTTTGCGAGGGGGCGGGGCAAGGTAGAGCAGATCACAATCAGTGACATCGAGAGGTGGCAGCGGGGGACGGGCAAAATCGACCTGTATGCAGGTGTGTCCCGCCTGTTCGAGTGCATCGCAGCTTTCCCGACTGCGCACGAGCCCGGTTACTTCGAGCCCCTTGCCGGCCGCAAGAGAAGCAATGCGTCGCCCGATATCGCCACAGCCGGCGATTACTATTCTGGTCATGAGGTTTTAATACACAGGAAAATACGGGACAATCTCGCAGTTTTAGATAGCCAATTCAAGTTTATGAATAAATTTCAGGTCACAGTTCAGCCACAGGGCAGGACGTTTGAGGTCAGCGAGGACGAGACAATTCTCGATGCTGCGCTGCGGCAGAATGTGATCCTCCCCTATGGCTGCCGCAGCGGGAATTGCGGGACGTGCCAGGTGAAGCTTGTCTCCGGCGGTTTTCACTATCCCCACGGTGACCCGCCGGGATTGACAGATGATGAGGATGGCATGCTGATCTGCCAGGCTATTCCGACCAGCGATCTGCTGATCAAAGCCCATCTTCTCGAGCGTGCGGCAGAGATCGAGCCACGGGTCATGCCATGCAAGGTACACCTCCACGAGCCACTGGCTCACGATGTCATGCGCGTGATGCTGAAGCTGCCTGATTCGCAGCGCCTGCAGTTCCTCGCGGGACAGTATCTTGAATTCCTCCTGGAAAATGGCAAGCGCCGTGCTTTCTCCATTGCCAATGCACCACATGACGACGAGTTTATCGAATTGCATATCCGTCATGTCGAGGGTGGAACCTTCACCGATTTTGTTTTCGACTCCCTGAAAGACAAAACTGTCCTGCGCATCGAGGCGCCGCTCGGGACATTCACGCTGCGTGAGGAGTCGGATCGTCCGATGCTCTTCATTGCGGGTGGGACCGGCTTCGCACCAATCAAGGGCATGCTCGAACATGCGTTTTTCACTGGCATCAGGCGTCCGATGACGCTCTACTGGGGCGTGCGTTCGCGCCGTGACCTCTACCTGCCGGACTTGCCGGAGGAATGGATGGCGCAGCATGACAACTTCAGGTTCGTTCCCGTGCTCTCTGAGCCGGATGCTGACTGGACGGGGCGTACCGGGTTTGTCCATGACGCCGTCCTGCGGGATATCGATAATATCCCGGAGTATGATGTCTACATGGCCGGTCCGCCCGTCATGGTCAACTCGGCCAGCGAGGCGTTCGAGGCAAAAGGGCTTAGCCGCGACTACATGTACTCGGACGCTTTCGAGTATGCCGCACCCAGGGGTAAGTGAGATGACAGATTTTCGTGGAACCACGATACTTTCCGTGCGTCGCAATGGCAGCGTTGTCGTTGGTGGTGACGGCCAGGTGACCCTTGGTCAAACTGTCATGAAAGGCAACGCGCGCAAGGTGCGCCGGCTCTACAAGAATCAGGTGCTGGCCGGTTTTGCAGGTGCCACGGCCGATGCTTTCACGCTCTTTGAGCGCTTCGAGGGCAAGCTCGAGAAGCATGGCGGTCACCTGACACGTGCTGCTGTCGAGATGGCAAAAGACTGGCGCACCGATCGCATGCTGCGTCGTCTGGAGGCGCTCTTGTGTGTTGCTGACAGAGAGGCTTCATTGATCATCTCCGGCAACGGTGATGTCATCGAGCCTGAGAACAGCCTCATGGCAATCGGCTCGGGTGGCTCCTATGCCCAGGCGGCAGCCCGTGCCCTGCTCGAAAACAGCGACCTTTCGGCACGCGAGATCGTCGAGAAAGGGCTCAATATCGCTGCCGATATCTGCGTCTACACGAACCACAACCTGGTTCTCGAAGAACTGGAAATTCAAGACTGATGGCTGAAATCACTCCCCGCGAGATCGTTCAGGAACTCGACAAGCACATCATCGGCCAGCATGATGCCAAGCGTGCCGTCGCCATTGCGCTTCGTAATCGCTGGCGCCGTGCACAAGTCGATGAGCAGCTGCGAAACGAGATCACGCCCAAGAATATCCTCATGATCGGTCCCACCGGTGTCGGCAAGACCGAGATTGCACGGCGCCTGGCGAACCTCGCCGATGCGCCCTTTATCAAGGTCGAGGCAACCAAGTTCACCGAGGTTGGCTATGTCGGGAAGGAGGTCGACTCCATTATCCGCGAATTGGCTGATTCGGCCATCAAGATGCTGCGCGAGACCGAGATGGAAAAGGTGCGCGATGTTGCGCGCCAAAGTGCGGAGGAGCGCGTTCTGGATGCGCTCCTGCCGGGACCGACTGTCAGTTCCTGGGAGGATGAGGCGCAGACTCCCGAGGATTCTGCAACCCGAACAAAGTTTCGCTACAAGCTGCGTGGCGGGGAACTCGATGACAAGGAGATCGAGATCGAGGTGACTACTCCGCAAATGGGCGTCGAAATTATGACGCCGCCGGGCATGGAAGAGATGACGAGCCAGTTGCAGGAAATGTTCGCCAATATCGGCAGCGGCCGAACGAAGCGGCGCAAGTTGCGCATCAGGGATGCCCTCAAACTCATCGAGGACGAGGAAGCGGCGCGCCGCGTCAATCAGGAAGATCTCAAGCTGCGTGCCATCGAGCTTGTCGAGCAGCATGGCATTGTCTTTCTCGATGAACTCGACAAGGTCTGTTCGCGTTCCGACTATTCAGGCGGTGGTGCCGACGTCTCACGCGAGGGCGTACAGCGTGACCTGTTGCCACTCGTCGAGGGATGCACCGTCTCGACCAAGCATGGAACGGTCAGGACTGACCACATTCTCTTTATTGCATCGGGGGCCTTCCATCTTGCCAAGCCGTCCGACCTGATCCCCGAACTCCAGGGCCGCTTGCCCATCCGCGTGGAGCTCCAGGCCCTGAGCGTCGATGATTTCACACGAATCCTGACAGAACCCGATGCGTCACTGACCGAGCAGTACCAGGCACTCATGGCGACAGAGGGCGTTGGGCTGGAATTCACGGAAGGCGGCATTCGCCGCATCGCGGAGATTGCCTGGAATGTCAACGAGCGTACCGAGAATATCGGCGCGCGACGGCTTCACACGGTCATGGAGCGTTTGCTGGAAAGAATTTCCTACGAGGCACCGGATCTCGAGGGCGAGAAGGTTGTGGTTGATGAAGACTACGTCAACGAGCACCTCAATCAACTCGCTGAAAACGAGGACCTGACACGTTACATTCTCTGAGCAACGCGTCGTGTGTTCCGGTCGTTCTTAACAGGCCCCGCAATGCGGGGCCTGTCTGGTTTTCCGGGCAAGAAAAAGCCGCCCCGGAGGGCGGCGTTTCTTGTTCTTCTTGTCTCTTCTTCTTGATCAGAGCCAGTAGACGAAGATAAACAGGCCGAGCCAGACAACATCGACAAAGTGCCAGTACCAGGCCGATGCCTCGAAAGCGAAATGGTTGTGTGGCGTGAAATGGCCCCTGGCCGAACGCAGCATCATAACGAATAGCATGATCGCGCCGATCGTGACGTGCAGGCCGTGGAACCCGGTCAGCATATAAAAGGTCGAGCCGTAGATGCCGGAACCCAGGGTCAGGTTCAGATCAGACCAGGCGTGCTGGTATTCATAGGCCTGTAGCCCGACGAAGAGGAATCCGAGCGCGACGGTAGCGGCCAGCCACAGGGTGGTTCTGCTGTTATTGCCCTGTTTCAATGCCCAGTGTGCGAAAGTCACCGTGACGCCCGAGGTCAGCAGGATCAGCGTGTTGATGGCCGGAATGCCCCAGGCACCGACGATCTGGAAATCACCACCGACTTCGCCGGGACCATTGGTTGGCCATGCGGCTTCGAATCCGCTCCACAGGACAGCATTGGTCATGACGCCATCGCCCTCGCCACCAAGCCAGGGAATCGAAAGCACGCGGGCATAGAGGAGGGCACCGAAGAAGGCCGCGAAGAACATCACCTCCGAGAAGATGAACCATCCCATGCCCATGCGAAAGGAGGTATCGACCTGGTCGCTGTATTTGCCACTGAGACTTTCGTCGATCACCTCGCCGAACCAGCGAAACATCATGTAGATGACGATCGCAACACCCGCGAGCATGATCCATGTGCCGATGCTGTTGCCGTTGAGGTAGTTTGAGAAGCCGACGAACAGTGTGGTCAGGCCGATCGTTCCGATAATGGGCCAGCTGGTGCCATGGGGCACGTAGTAATGATCGTGAGATGCGTGTGACATCTGTTATTCCCCTTGAGTGGTTAATTGTGCTACTTGGTTTTTAGGTGTTTTGTCGTAAAAAGTGTAGGAAAGCGAGATGGTCTTGATGTTGTCCGGCAGGTCGGGGCTTATGGAAAAGACCAGGGGCATTTCGCGCTCTTCACCGGCTTCGAAGGCTTGCTCGGTAAAGCAGAAACACTCTGTCTTGTGGAAGTAGAGTGATCCCTCTGCCGGCGCCACATTGTAGATTGCCCGCCCGGTGATCGGTGTCCTGTTGAGGTTGGTCGCGAAAAAGCTCGTCTGCACATACTGGCCTGGCCGTATCTTCATCTTTGCGACCTTCGGGCGGAACTCCATGTAGGCGTGCTTTCCGACACTGGCCACAAATTCCACTGTGATCTCGCGATCATCGTCGATGCGCGCAGGCGCTGTTTCCGTGTTCTGAAGCGCGCGTCCCCCGAACCCGGTCACCTGACAGAAGACATCATAGAGCGGGACCATCGCAAACCCGAATCCGAACATCAGGACAACCGCCGCACCGGTCATCAGGACCACGCGGCGGTTGCTTGTCCTGAGCTCCTGTTTCTCCATCAGTCGAATACCTTCATGATCATTGGCCCGAGATAGAGGCCAAGTGCCACGAGCGCCAGCAGGATGACGGTGATGCGGATACCGCGGCGATTAACCTCGTGCTCCTGCGAGTCCGTCATCATCACTTCACCTGGGGTGCTTCGGTGAAGCTGTGGTAGGGCGGTGGCGAGGAGAGTTGTTCGAATTCCAGGCCGGTTGCGCCTTCCCAGACGCGATCCGTGGCTTTTTCTCCACCCCTGATCGTCTTGTAGACGATGTAGCAAAAGAGCAGCTGGGTCAGGCCGAAGGCGAAGCCGCCAATCGAGGAGACCATGTTCCAGTCAGCAAACTGCAGGGAATAATCCGGGATCCGCCGCGGCATGCCGGCCAATCCAAGGAAGTGCTGGGGGAAGAAGAGTACGTTGACGAAGATTGTCGAGAGCCAGAAATGGATCTTGCCGAGCCGCTCGTCATACATGTTGCCTGTCCATTTGGGCAGCCAGTAGTAGGCTGCGGCCATGATCGAGAAAATCGCGCCGGAAACCAGTACATAGTGGAAATGGGCGACCACGAAGTAGGTGTCGTGGTACTGGAAGTCAACCGGCGTGATGGCGAGCATGAGACCGGAGAAACCACCGATGGTGAAGAGAATAATGAAGCCGATCGCGAACAGCATTGGCGTCTCAAAGGTCATGGAGCCTTTCCACATGGTTGAGACCCAGTTGAAGACCTTCACGCCCGTTGGAACGGCGATCAGCATCGTGGCGTACATGAAGAAGAGTTCACCCGCGACCGGCATGCCGACCGTGAACATGTGGTGTGCCCAGACGATGAACGACAGGAAGGCGATCGAGGCTGTGGCATAGACCATCGAGCTGTAACCGAAGAGTGGCTTGCGTGCAAAGGTCGGGACGATTGCCGAGACGATGCCGAAAGCCGGCAGGATCATGATATAGACTTCTGGGTGGCCGAAGAACCAGAAGACGTGCTGGAACAGGACCGGGTCACCGCCGCCGGCGGCGTCGAAGAAGCTGGTGCCGAAATACTGGTCAGTGAGCAGCATGGTGACTGCACCCGCGAAGACTGGCATGACCGCGATCAGCAGGTACGCGGTGATGAACCATGTCCAGACGAACAGCGGCATCTTCATGAGTGACATGCCGGGCGCGCGCATGTTGAGGATAGTCGCCACGATGTTGATGGCGCCCATGATCGACGAGAGCCCGAGAATGTGGACCGTGAAGATCAGGAACGGAAAGGCATCCTGTGTCTGCAGTACGAGTGGCGGGTACATGGTCCAGCCGGCCGCCGGTGCTCCTCCTTCCATGAAGAGCGTTGAGAGCAGCATGGCGAAGCCGAATGGCAGGATCCAGAAGGACCAGTTGTTCATCCGGGGGAGTGCCATATCGGGCGCGCCGATCATCATCGGAATCAGCCAGTTAGCCAGACCGACGAATGCCGGCATGACAGCGCCGAAAACCATGATCAGGGCGTGCATGGTTGTCATCGAGTTGAAGAACCCCGGGTCGACGAATTGCATGCCGGGCTGGAAGAGTTCGAGCCGGATCACCATGGCCATGGCGCCACCGATCATGAACATCAGCAGGGAGAACAGCAGGTAGAGTGTACCGATATCCTTGTGATTGGTGGTGCGTACCCAGCGCATCAGCCCTTTTTCGGGGCCGTGATGGTGGTCGTCGTGCGTTGCTACGTGTTCAGACATATTCTTTCTCCACTTGACTCTCTGGCGGTTAGCGAACTGCTTTGATATCGGACGGTTGAACGATGCTTGCGTCGTTACCGAAGGCCTTGCGCTGGTAGGTAATGACGGCGGCAAGATCGACATCGTTGAGGATGGCAGCATATCCGGCCATGGCCGTGCCGCTGACACCCTTGAGGATGAGGTCGATGTGTGCAGTTGCGTCACCGCTGGCGATTGGCGACCCGGCGATAGGCTTGCCGACGCCGCCTTCGCCGTTCATGCCATGGCATGCCATGCAGTTGGTGTTGTAGACCTGCTGGCCCTTGGCCATGAGTTCATCCATGGTCCACTCCCGGTCTGCGCCGGCTGCTGCCGCCTCGGCGGCCTGCTTCTTCTCGCCGAGCCATTTCTGATAGTCGGCATCGCTGACCGCCTTGACCACGATCGGCATGAAGCCGTGGTCCTTGCCGCAAAGCTCCGCGCAATTGCCGCGGTAGGTGCCTTCCTTTTCGATTTTGGCCCACATCTCGTTGATGTATCCCGGGATAGCGTCCTGCTTCTGGCCCAGCTCCGGCACCCACCAGGCATGAATGACATCGGAAGCCGTCAGAAGAAAACGGATTTTCTTGTCAACGGGAAGCACCAGGGGCTCATCGACATCCAGCAGGTAGTGGTCGATGGTCGTAACATCGGTCCCCGAGCCTTTCATGCGGGCGTTGTTGTGGTCCGGGTGGAGGTTGCTGATGAAATCGATGCCCTCGTCCATGTATTCGTACTGCCACTTCCACTGGTGCCCTGTGACCTTGATCGTTATGTCGGAACCCGTGCTGGTGTCCTTCATGTAAAGGAGCGTCGATGTGGCGGGAACGGCGATGGTAATGAGGATCAGGAAGGGAACGGCTGTCCAGAGGATCTCGAGCTTTGTACTCTCGTGAAAGGTTGCCGGCACGGCGCCTTTCGATTTTCGGTGATAGATGATCGACCAGGCCATTGCGCCGAAGACGATGATCCCGATGATGATGCAGACCCACAGGATCCACATATGCAGGTCATAGACCTCGCGGGAGATTGGTGTGACCCCTTGTGTGAGGTTCAGTTCATCGAAGCCCGCCAGTGCCGGGCTGGCTATGATGGCCAACGCCGCTGACGCGAGCACGCGCTTGATTGCTCTTGTTATCATCAAGTCCCCCTTCAGGTTGATTTCTCACCCTTTTCAGATGATCGAATTGTCGGTTATCCAGTTTGGCAGGCTCTTGCCGGGTGGTCTCAGCCGGTAGCAATTGCCATGCGCAGGTTTTGTTCCAGTTGCTGTCTCTCTTCCTCGTCCAGGAAACTGGCGATCTCCACGGACTTGCCGTGCGAACGGAGCAGCAGTCTGCTCGGGTACCAGGCGTGTGGCCCTCTTTCTCTTATGATCTGTACCCAGTAGCGCTGGAATTGCTGGCGTCTCTCACGGCCATGTTCCTTCTGGATGAGTGTGAGTCGATGCCGGTCGACATCAATAGCCTCCATGCGATCATTGCGACGCAATATGTACAGGATGCAGGCGCCCAGCAACGCCAGCTCCAGCAAGGCAAATGGCATGATCATCCATAAGCCAAGCAACATGAATCTGATGGCTATCCCCAGGGAAACAATTGACACGCAAGCAAAAAAGAGCACCGCGCCGCCGGGTGTCAGGGAGGCGTTTGGCCGGACCACGATTTGATGCGTGTCCGCGTTGTTGTTGCTTGCAGAGATTGGCAACTGGTTTCCCTTGGTTGTCTGGCACGAGGTGGCGTTGATTTTGTTGTTGTCATGGCCGCCCGGGTCTTTATTATTTTTACAATGCCTATTATCACCCGATTACAGATTTTGCAGCAGTGCGTCAATCTGTCACAAATAAATATCGATTATAGTTCTATAAATGAAACAGTAGTGCAAGTGGAAACGCGGGAAAACCCGAGATTATCTTTGACTGTATTAGCCTGATCTAATATTATTGCCGCCCCCGATCATGCCCGGAGTCCGGTGTGATATTGGTGTCGACAACAGTATGGGCTGGAGGTATCAATATGACACTCGAAATTCAGGTGGACAACATCAAATGCGGCGGTTGCGCTAACACGATCCGAACGAAACTCGAGGAGGCCTTCGAGGCACCCGTTTCCGTGGATATCGAGCAGGGCGTCGTCAGGATCGATTCCACGGAAGAGCGACGTGAGGAGATCGTCGCCAGACTGGCAAGTCTCGGCTATCCGGAAACCGGAACTGCTGAAGGTATCGAGGCAGCGACCGCAAAGGCGAAGTCTTTTGTGAGCTGTGCGATCGGGCGAATGAGCGGGACGGACAACGACTGAGCTGCGGTCGTATCCTCTACTGGTCGCCATGCGGCCAGGCGCGTCAGAAAATTCAACTTGAAAAAGCATTGGGGTGTACTCATGGCACACGGGGCTTCTGCGGTCGATGCGCAGTACAACTACGACATAATCAAAAAATTCTCCATCATGGCGTTGTTCTGGGGGGTACTCGGCATGATCGCGGGTACCTACATTGCCGCTGAACTGGCATTCCCGTTCCTGAACTTCGATACACCGCAAATCACATTCGGTCGCCTGCGCCCGGTTCACACGACGCTTGTCATCTTCGGATTTGGCGGCAGTGCCCTGTTTGCGACTTCCTACTACGTTGTACAGCGAACCTGCCAGGCGCGTCTCTACAGCGATTTCATGGCGAACCTCACATTCTGGGGCTGGCAGCTTTCGGTCCTGCTCGGTGTGATCGGTTACGTCAATGGCTACACGCAGGGTCGTGAATATGCAGAGTTCGTCTGGCCAATAGACCTGCTGATCGCCGTTACCTGGGTCATCTACTTCATGGTTTACGTGCAGACGCTTCGCCGCCGCTCGCAGCCGCATATCTACGTTGCCAACTGGTTCTACATGGCCTTTATCCTGGCGACCGCCATCCTGCATATTTTCAACAACCTGGCTGTGCCGGTCAGCATGTTCAGCCTGCAGTCCTACAGTGCCTTCTCCGGTGTGCAGGACGCCATGACCCAGTGGTGGTACGGTCATAATGCCGTTGGTTTCTTCCTGACAGCAGCCTTTCTTGGCATGATGTACTACTTCGTCCCCAAGCAGGCAGGACGTCCGGTTTATTCGTACCGGCTCTCGATTGTCCACTTCTGGGCACTGTCCTTCCTCTACATGTGGGTTGGCGCACACCACCTGCACTGGACGGCATTGCCGGACTGGACATCCTCGCTGGCGGCTACCTTCTCGATCCTGCTGCTGATGCCCTCCTGGGGAGGCATGATCAACGGCATCATGACGCTCTCCGGTGCCTGGGACAAACTGCGCACGGATCCCATCATGCTGTTCCTGATTACGGCACTGGCGTTCTATGGCATGTCAACCTTTGAAGGGCCGATGATGTCCCTGAAGAGCGTCAATGCCCTGTCTCACTACACCGACTGGACCGTCGGGCACGTTCACTCCGGTGCCCTCGGCTGGGTCGCGATGGTCAGTTTTGGTTCCTTTTATCACATGATCCCGCGTCTCTATGATACGGAGCTGTGGAGCAAGAAGCTGGTCTATGTTCACTTCTGGCTGGCAACGATCGGCATCGTGCTCTACATCACTGCGATGTGGGTTTCCGGTATCGGTCAGGGCCTGATGCTGCGTGCTTTCGATGACTATGGCAACCTCGCCTATACCTTCATCGAAACAGTGACTTTCATGCACCTGCCGCTTGCGACCCGCATGATCGGGGGCATGTTCTTCGTCAGTGGCATCCTGACGATGGCCTTCAACATCTATATGACGATTCGCACTGCCAAGAAAGAGCAGGCTGAAATTGAAGCCAAAATCGCGGCCAGGATGGCCAAGGCAGGAGTCTGATCATGAAATTCCGATTCGCACATGAAAGTATCGAGATTAATGCCGGGCTGCTGATTGCGCTCACCATGGTTGTCATCAGTATCGGTGGTCTCGTGGAGATCGTTCCGCTTTTCTATATCGACGAGACAATCGAGAAAGTCGAGGGCGTGCGTCCATACACGCCGCTGGAGCAGGCCGGGCGGGATATCTACATCCGTGAGGGATGCTATACCTGTCACTCCCAGATGATCAGGCCGTTCCGGGACGAAGATCTGCGCTATGGTCACTATTCGCTGGCGGCCGAATCGCAGTATGACCACCCGTTCCAGTGGGGATCCAAGCGTACAGGCCCTGACCTTGCGCGTGTCGGTGGCAAGTACTCAAATGACTGGCATGTCCAGCACCTGAAGGCGCCGCGGTCTGTCGTTCCGGATTCGATCATGCCTAACTATCCCTGGCTTGCCGACACCTCGCTCGACTATTCCGACATCGCCGGCAAGATGCGTGCACTCAAGACAGTGGGTGTGCCCTATTCGGAAACTGACGTCGAGTACGAGCAGAATGTTGAGAAGTTCGGCAAGGAGATGGCCGATATGTTCAACATCCACAGGGCCCAGGAGAACCTGCTGGCCCAGGCACAACAGGGTAACTTCGACGGCGACCGCAGCAAGTTGACGGAAATGGACGCCCTCGTTGCCTATTTGCAGATGCTTGGCACCCTTGTCGACTTTAGCAAGTACGACGAAGGTTACTTCGCCGAGTTCCGTTAACCGTCATAAGACAGGGGACGATTCGTGATGCCCGAATGGTTGACGTCGATGGAAGGCAGCAAGCCGGTTGCGCTGCTGATCTTCTTTATCACATTTATTGCCATCGTCGTCTACATCTACACAGGCAAGAAACGCAAGCAGCGACTGGAATCCTACAAGTACATTCCTTTTGCTGATGACGACAAGCCCGGATCAGAACCAGAAGAGCGTGAATCGTCCAAACCGGATGAGAAAGGTAAATCATCATGAGTGAGAATACACAGCAACAGCAAAGCGGCGCCGTACAGACCACCGGACATGCATGGGACGGTGATTTGCAGGAATTCAACAACCCGCTGCCCCGCTGGTGGGTCTGGACTTTCTACGCCACGGTCATTTTTTCCCTGGTCTACTGGTTGATTTACCCGACCTGGCCCTACGCCAACACCTATACCAAGGGTGTAGGTAACACGATCACCTTCAAGAACGATCAGGGCGAGGAGGTTACGACCCACTGGAATACACGCGCGCTGCTGATTGAGGAGATGCAGACTGGCGAGGAGTCGCTCAAGCAGAAAGCCTATCTGGAAAAGGTCAACGCTGCGAGCTATGACGAAATCCTTTCTGATCCGGACATGATGGCGTTTACCGAGTCCACGGCCAAGGTGCTTTTCGCCGATAACTGTGCGGCCTGCCACGGACACGGTGCGGCGTTGCCGGCCAGCGCGTTCGGGCTCTATCCAAATCTGGCAGACGATGCCTGGCTCTGGGGTGGCAAGCTGGAGGATATCGAGGAGACCCTGGTAAAAGGTCGTAACGGCTACATGCCGGCATTTGGTTCCACGCTCAGCGAGGAGCAGCTTGACCAGGTCGCCAGTTATGTCCTGAGCCTGTCGATGGAAGGCCTTGATGCGCAGAAGGTTGCGGCCGGGAAAGAGATCTTTAACGGGCAGACCGGTGGTTGCCATTACTGCCATACGAAGGAGGCGACGGGTCTTGAGTCGCAGGGTGCGGCCAACCTCACCGATGCCATCTGGACCGTGGCCAATGTGCCGTCTGCGCCGACGACCGAAGCGAAGCTTGTTGCTGTCAAAAAGGTGATCCACGACGGTATTAACCGTGTCATGCCGGGATGGTCCGGTCGTCTCAGTGATGACGAGATCAAGCAGCTCGCTATCTATGTTCACCAGCGCGGTGGCGGCAAGTAACCGCTGATTCAGCCCCGGGCTGACAGCGGACATGCGATGCCATGTCCGCTGTTTTTGTCTAGGCAAGAGCACATGGCAAACCAGCAGACAGACCAGCAACCTCTCTATGAAGCCAGGCGCTCGATTTTTCCGCGTTCGGTCAAGGGGCGTTTTCGCAATATCAAATGGGCGATCCTCGTCTTCGCCTACGGCGTCTACTTCCTGTTGCCGTGGTTGCGCTGGGAGCGTGCCGCGGGTCCTGACCAGGCTGTCCTGTTCGATCTCGTCGGTCGCAAGTTCTATCTCTTCGGCCTGACCGTTTATCCGCAGGATATTTTCTGGCTTGCCGGGTTCCTGATGCTGGCGGCCTACCTGCTTTTCTTCGTCACCGGAATTGCCGGCCGCGTATTCTGTGGCTACTTCTGCTTTCAGACGCTCTGGACCGATGTATTCGTGCTTGTCGAGCGGCTTGTGCAGGGAGAGCGGCCGGCAAGGATCCGTCTCGCAAAACAGCCGATGAATGGCGAGAAACTACTGAAACTCGGCTTGACGCACCTGCTTTGGCTCCTGGTCGCCTTCGCGACCGGACTGAGTTTCGTGCTCTACTGGGGCAACGCGCCTGACCTGATCGTGGATTACTTTACCGGGAAGGCTCCCTTCGCGGCCTACGGTACCACGCTCTTTCTGACGGCTACCACCTACGTGATGGCTGGACATGCGCGCGAACAGGTCTGCACCTACATGTGTCCCTATTCCCGTTTCCAGAGCGTCATGTTCGACAAGGATACGCTGGTCGTTTCCTATGACAGCAAGCGCGGCGAGGGCAGCGCTGGTCGCGCCAAGCTCGGAAAGGGTCTCAAGAGCCAGGAGGAGCGACAGGCGGCCGGTGTGGGAGACTGTATCGATTGTGGCTATTGTGTACAGGTTTGCCCGACAGGTATCGACATCCGCAACGGCCTCCAGATCCAGTGTATCTCCTGCGCGCTCTGCATCGATGCCTGTGACGCCATCATGGATTCGCTCGGATGGGAGCGGGGCCTGGTTGCCTATACATCCGAACGCCAGGCCGAAGAGGGCAGACGGGCGCGGTTGCTGCGCCCGAAGGTGCTCGGCTACTTCCTTGTGTTGCTGGTCATCGTCGCTGCGCTGGTATGGAACGTCTCGCATCAGCAGTTGTTCGATCTTTCGGTCGCGCAGGAACGCCAGCCCCTCTATGTCACTCTGTCAGACGGGCGCATCCAGAACAGCTATGAGTTCAAGATGAACAACAAGACCGGTGGACCGCTCGAACTCGAGTTCGAGGTTGTCGGCCTCGAGGGAGCCGAACTCGATCTCGGCAATTTCAGCCATATCGAGCTCGCACCTGACCAGCGGTTACGTCTGCGTGCGCATATCAAGTATGACCCGGAAGCAGTCAAGGCCGGCTCGCAGCAGTTCGGGATTCGTGCTGTTCCGGTCAACCGGGCAGATCTGCAGCCATTCGAGAAGGATGCTGTTTTCTCCTGGCCAGGAAGGAACTGAGGCATGAATACGACCGGCTTGCTTGCTGTTATCGGGATCGGGGTCGGGCTGGAGATCCTGGCTTTCGTGCTGCTGCGTTTCCTGACGAAGCTTGATGGAAAGGCCATGGCAATGATCATCGCACTCGGCGTGATCGGTCTCTATATTCCCTGGGTCATCATCAACTGGCCGGGTGGCGATGTCTTCGCGATTGAAATCGGCATCTTTCTTGTCATGGCCTATGTACTCGGCATCATCGGCCGCCGTGCAGGAAAGAGCTGGCACTGGGGTCCTGCCGTCATCTTTGCATTCTTTGTGTTCGTTGTGGCCGTCAACGTGATCTTCGTCACCCTGGCTGAAACGGGCATCACGGGTATATTTTCGAAACTGCTGCCAGAGCCTCAAACCAGCAGCGTTGCCAATTCGCGCTTTCCCGGAACCGTCTCCCATGATTTCCATGAGAAAGAGGCGTTGTACAACGCCTACCTCAAGGATGTCGAGGAACAACATGAGCGTGGCTGGCAAGTCCGCAAGGGGTGGAAGCAGAAACCTGTCGTTGGCGATCCGGAGCTTTTCATGGTCGAGGTGCGTGATCGCGATGGTGTACCCATCCGTGGTGCCAGCGTGACGGGTGAGTTCCTGCGCCCGTCGAGCAGTGACGATGATTTCAGCTTCGAGCTCGCCGAGGCTGCCGAGTATGGTTTCTACGAAACATCCCTGACCATGCCCCGTCCCGGAATCTGGAAGCTCGTTCTGCGTATCACCAGAGGTGAGGATGTGCATGAGATCCGTGCCACCACCTCGGTCTCTTCGCGGGAGTAGCCACATGAATTCCGGTAACGACCAGAGCTGTTTTCACTGTGGCTTGCCGTTGCCGGAAGACGAGGATTTTCCGGTCACCATCCGGGGAGAGGATCGCAAGATGTGCTGCCGTGGCTGCCAGGCTGTCGCGCAGGCGATTGTCGATGGTGGACTTGAATCCTTTTACGATCATCGCACCGAGACTTCACGCAAGGTCGATGAGCTGATACCGGAAGAGCTGCAGCGCTTCGATCTCTACGATGAGGAAGCGGTTCAGGCGAGTTTCGTCAAGGTAGCCGACAATGACCGGCGTACCGCATCGCTGATTCTCGAAGGCATCACCTGCGCTGCCTGTGTCTGGCTCAATGAGCGCCATGTTCGTGCCTTGCCGGGAGTGCTGTCATTCGATGTCAACTACACGACGCATCGCGCGCGTGTCGAATGGGATAACTCGCAACTGCATCTGAGCGATATTCTCAAGGCGATCACGGCTATCGGCTATGTCGCACACCCGTTCGATCCGGGCAGGCAGGAAGCGATCTACAAGAAGGAGCGAAAGCGTGCGCTGCGGCGACTGGCGATTGCGGGTGTGTGCGCCATGCAGGTCATGATGCTGGCCGTGGCACTCTATTCAGGCGACTACTACGGCATGGATGAGAAGATGCAGACCTTCATGCGCTGGGTCAGCATGCTGCTTGCAACGCCCGTCGTTTTTTACGCCTCCACTGATTTTTTCCGCAATGCCTGGCGTGACCTGCGACATTGGCAGGTCGGCATGGACGTGCCGGTTGCACTTGCCATTGGTGGTGCCTATTCCGCCAGTGTCTGGGCGACAGTGACCGGTGGTCATGAAGTCTATTTCGATTCTGTCACCATGTTTTCCTTCTTTCTGCTCTCGTCGCGCTTTCTCGAAATGGGAGCGCGTCACCGCGCCGGTCAGGCGGCCGAGGCGCTGGTGCGTCTGTTGCCTGCAACAGCCACCCGGCTCGTCGATGGGAAGGAGGAGGTGGTGTCCATCAGTGATCTCGTTCCGGGCGATCGCGTTCTGATCCGTCCCGGCGAGACGGTACCGGCCGACGGTGTCATCGCCGAGGGAGTGAGCTCGGTCGATGAGTCCCTGCTGACTGGCGAGAGTCTTCCACAGTTGCGTCACCAGGACGACGAGATCATTGGCGGTAGCCTCAACGTCGAGAGTCCGCTCGTCATGCGCATCGACAAGACCGGTGATGATACTGTCGTGTCCGGGATCGTGCAGCTACTCGAGCGGGCGCAATCCGAGAAGCCAAGGATTGCCCGTTATGCTGACCGGATCGCCGGCTGGTTCGTCACGGCCGTATTATTGCTGGCCACTGCTGTCGCGATCTACTGGTGGCATCATGACCCGGATGCCGCTTTTGCAATCACGCTTTCCGTTCTTGTCGTAACCTGCCCATGCGCTCTGTCACTGGCAACACCGGTGGCAATTACAGCGGCAACCGGCACCCTGACCAGGATGGGGCTGCTTGTGACTCGCGGGCACGCCATCGAGAGCATGGCGAAAGTGACACAGATGGTCTTCGACAAGACAGGTACACTCACTCGCGGAAGGCTTCAGCTGCTCGAAACCGTTCCGATGTCGAACCATGCAGAGGAGGAGTTGCTGGCGATTGCGGCAGCCCTTGAAGCACAATCGGAACACCCGGTGGCACGCGTCATCGCCAGTCATGGTAACGGCCTCATTGCGGATCACGTGCAATCGACGCCCGGCCAGGGTATCGAAGGGCATGTCGAGGGGGGGTATTACCGCATCGGCACCCCTGCATTCGTTGCCGCGCTTTCGGGAGTCGAAGCGCCGTCCGGGGACTCAATCAACAGCCAGGTCTGGCTTGGCAATGAGAACCGGATTCTTGCCCGTTTCGAGCTGGGTGACGAATTGCGCGACAATGCACCTGCAGTCATCGCCGGCCTTCGTGATCTCTCCATTGAGCCGCACCTGCTCTCGGGTGATGCCGCGATGCCGGTTACCTCGATCGCAGATACACTTGCTATCGACAAGCGTGTTGCCGGCGCATCGCCTCAAAGCAAGCTTGCCTATGTGCGTGACCTGCAGGAACGTGGTGAGGTGGTGGCAATGGTCGGTGATGGCGTGAATGATGCGCCGGTGCTGGCCGGATCAGATGTTTCCGTGGCAATGGGTAGCGGTACCGAGCTTGCGCATGCCAGTGCTGATTTCGTGATGCTGTCAGACCGCATCGAGAACCTGCTTGGCGGTGTGCGGATGTCGCGCCGCACAATGCGAATCATACGCCAGAACCTGACGTGGGCGCTGGTGTATAATATGGCGGCTCTTCCGCTGGCCGCGGCGGGTTATGTTGCTCCCTGGATGGCTGCGCTTGGCATGTCCGCCAGCTCCCTTGTCGTTGTTGCAAACGCCTTGCGACTGCGCGAGACCTCAGGAAACTGATGATGGATGCCTCCAGAAACGCTCTTTTTCCGGGGATTGAAGCACCGGAGACGTGCTCGAGTGCCCGTTTGTCCTTTTACATACCAGGGTTTTGCGAGTGCTGCTTTCCTGTCCGCACCGAACAACCCGAGCTTTCAGAGGCGCCCATATGAGCATTCTGTATTTGCTGATTCCGCTGGCGGTCATCCTGATGATCGTCGCGGTCGCTTTTTTTATGTGGACCATCAAGAGTGGTCAATACGAGGATCTCGAGGGGCCCGCACATCGTATCCTCATGGATGATGACGACCCCATGATCCCGAGGCCGGACAGGTCAAAAACGTCCGGCGATGACGAATCGAAAAAGTAACTGGAGAGAAACCATGTTTAGTCACGAAAATCTGCCGCTCACCCTGACCATTCTGCTGATTATCTTCGCCTGGCTCAGCTTTCTGTCAGTGATTCTTTTCGGCTGAAATCCTTTTACTCCAGAGTGGCAAAGCCCGGCGTTGCCGGGCTTTATTGTGAGTAAGACTTACTGGCAGCGCCGGATTTCCGGCAGCTCAGATTTCCACCATTTCAAAGTCGAGCTTGCCGACACCACATTCAGGACATTCCCAGTCGTCCGGTATGTCATCCCACTTCGTGCCTGGTGCGATCCCCTCATCTGGAAGGCCTGCGGCCTCGTCATAGATAAAGCCGCATACGATGCATTCCCACTTTTTCACTCTCTTACCTCCCGCTCATGGTCACGGCATCTGGTATCTTGAAAGGCCCATTGTTACCCGGGAGCCATGGAAGAAAGCCATGGAAAGAATAGAGAATTTTCGTACGGGGCTGTGCGTGCCAGTGCAACAACAGCATCAGCGTGATTTCCGTCCCCGGCCCTGTGGATCGTTACTATAATGCAGAGAAAAGGGATTCCCGCAAATTCATGCAGACATTGCACTTCTGGCTGACGATAACGCTTTCGCTACTTCTTGTTCCCGGGCTTCTGGCTGCCGGACTCTATGGTGAGCGCTATTGCGAGCAGCCAGGCTACTATTGCCTGACAGTCCGGTCAGGCGACAGCTGGGAGTCTCTGTTTGCCTTCGAGAAGCACAGGGATACCGTCATGCGTCTCAACCGGATGAACATCCGCTTGCGCCCGGGTATGCGCATTGCCGTGCCAAGGGATCTCGATTTCGTGAATCCCGAAGCTATCGCGCCCTTTGATGCCTATATCGAGCCAGGTGACAGCAACCTGATCCAGATTGATCTGGATGAACTCGCATGGGGTGCCTACAGCGCAGAGGGCGAACTTCTGAAGTGGGGACCGATTTCAGGTGGCAAGGAGTATTGCGCCGATGTGAACCGTCCCTGTCCAACACTTCCCGGTGATTTCACGATCTACCGCGCGGGGACCGTCAAGTGCAAGTCAAAGAAATTTCCGGTCGGCAAAGGCGGCGCCAAGATGCCCTGGTGCATGTTCTACGATGGCGGGTACGCCATTCATGGCTCCTACGAGGTTCCCGGCTACCATGCCAGCCACGGGTGTGTTCGCACGTTCATCGAGGATGCACGCTGGCTCAACCAGAATTTCATCCACACGGGCTGGACGCGGGTGATCATTCGCTGATGCCCGGTGGTTGAACGGCATCAGCGAATGACTGATCAGTTGTTGCCTGAGGGCGAAGAGCCTGCTTCAGCCGGCGGAGGAGACGGCCTGGCTGGTGGATTATCAAAATCAACCATCTTCAGCATGTCCGGCATCGCCTTCTGCATGGCGACGACCACGTCGCCACCGATTGCCTTGCCGACAACACCAAGATTCATCATCGCGATATAGGTTTTGCCGTCTGACTTCTCATAGACGGCGAAGGTGCAAGGCATCATGACCGAGAGGTACTTGTTCTCGTCCGACTTCAGCAGGTCAGCAGCGATTGCAGGTTCACACATTTTCAGTAGCTGCATCGGTCCGATATCTGTCCCGACGATCTTCTTGAAGTTGGCCTGGAAATTCGCTTTCCACTTTTTCGGCACTTTCCAGCCAAGCGCCTTCGCATTTTCCTCGAGTTTGACAAGTGTCTCCTCGAAACCGTAAGGGCTCGCGATCTCCCTGACCAGGAGGTTGGGTGTCTGGGTCTTGATGACAAAGAGTGTTCCAAAGACACCGATCAGAAGCGCCACAAGGAAGGTGACGAAGGTGTGACCGGATTGTGTTCTCATTCTGTTTCTCCTCTGGCAAGGTGTCTGGCCTTGCGGCAATAATCGTGGGAGTGGAATGTTAGCATGTGATGTCAGCGTTGCCGCAACCTGAGCGGTTCCTGCTCAAAACAGATTCCTTTCCAGCCATGGCGCATGAAGGTACGGATGTTGGCATGCCCCTCACCGCCCGGGTCGGCCAGTACCTGGCGGTAATGTTCACCGAAGCAGGCCAGCAGCTGTTTTTCATCCAGGCCATTGAGCTTGCCAAATGCGAACAGTCTGCATGAGCCCTGGTTCTGGTCAGGTGCGTTATAGAGGATCTCGTCGCCGACTCCGTTGCTGAAAGCGGTCGGCGTGAAATCATAGTTGGCGTCAATGATGGCCAGGGTCTCCTCGAACATCAGCGAGTCGTCCCTGCCGAGGCGGAAGATAAAATCGTCCAGCGTCATTTTTGATTATGTCTGTGGAAAATAAAAGGATAGCACGCAGCCCGGCCGGTTTCGGTTAGACTGCCGTGAAACCAGTCACCGGAGAAATAAGAGATGAAAGTCGGATATATCGGCCTGGGGCTAATGGGTCGTCCCTGTGCGCTACACCTGCACAATGCCGGTCACAAGCTCGCTGTCTATGCCCGTCGCCAGGTGAGTCTCGCCCCGTTTGAGGAGGCTGGCGCCAACATCTGCATGACCCCGGCCGCAGTCTCCGTGGAGTCGGACGTCATCTTCGTCAATGTGTCCGATACACCCGATGTAGAAGAGGTCGTGCTGGGAGAGCAGGGGATCATCCACGGTGCCAGGCCAGACTCGGTCGTTGTCGACATGAGTACCATCTCGCCGGTTGCAACACGCGAGATTGCTGCCAGGCTCGGGGAGAAGGGGATTCACATGCTGGATGCGCCCGTCTCCGGCGGCTCCATGGGCGCGGAGGCCGGTACGCTATCGATCATGGTCGGGGGTGACCGCGAAATCTTCGAGCGTATTCTTCCGCTCTTTGAGGTTATGGGCTCGAACATCGTCCATATCGGAGAGAGTGGCGCTGGCCAGGTCACCAAGGCCTGCAACCAGATCGTGATCACCCAGACCATCGCGGGTATCGCCGAAGCCTGGTGCATGGCCGATGCCATGGGTGTCGACAAGAACAAGGTTCGCCAGGCGCTCATGGGCGGATTTGCCAGCAGCCGTATCATGGAACTCCATGGCCAGAAGATGATCGACGGGGATTACACGCCAGGTTTCAAATCCGTGTTGCACAAGAAGGATATGAACATGGTGCTGCAGGCAGCGAGTGCGCTGGGGCTCTCCCTTCCCGGATCGGCGCTTGCGACCCAGTGGCTCAATGCACTGATTGGCCAGGGGGATGACGAGCTGGATTCCTCGGCGATCTACAAGATCATGAAAAAACTGAATGCCTGATCAAGGCAGATGCCGGCTGGTGGTTACGCTCGGGACGGCCGGATCCTGACGGAACAGCCAACAGGCTACTGATCCCCTCAGGGCATCATCTTCATCGGCTTGGCGATCTTGCGGGTGTTTTCGCGCATGATGCTGACGTTATGCGTCATTGTGATGAACCGACCATCGATATTGGTCATGCCACGGCTCATGAGATGCATGTCCTGATCGATCAGTTGCATGCTTTCGCTGATGTTTCCCATGGAAGTGCTGACGCTTCCCATGGAGGTTGTCAGTGAGCCCATGTTCCCCGCGATCATATCCATGTGCTGCATGTCACGGTCGAATGATGAGACGCGGTCGGTGATGTTGATCATGTCTTCCTTGATGACCTGCATGTTCTGGTGCATCGAGTCCATGTTGCTGACGATGCCATTGAGGTTTTGCGACAGGACCCAGACATAGTAGACGTTGAAGATCGCGAGAATCGCGAGAAAGAGCGAGGCCACGACGATAACGCCATCGGTAATCTTGAAATGACGGTACCGCTCGTCCAGGTGAAACTGTGTTTCCCTGCCAAGACGGGCGATGACCTGTATCCAGACGCGTTTCGAATCGCTTTGCATGATGGCAACCTATGGGAACGGGAACATGTCATCCATGCGCCGCGCAGGCTTCGACATTCTGTCGATGTCATAGCTCATGCGGTTGACCTCGAAGTCCATGCGGTCCATGGTGACAGAAATGTTGCTGACGTTGTTGCGCACGCCGTTGACGTTGGTGCTGATGCCGTTGACAGTGGATGTCATGGTTTTCATGTCTTCCACAATCTTGCTCATCTCGTTGTCCATGACGGTTGTCTGCTGTTCGATGTCGCCGAGGAGGGAGACGCGTTTTTCCATCGAGGCGATATGGCCCTGTATGCGATTCATCTGCTGCGATACGAGCGTGAAGTTGGTGTTCATGTCATTGACGATACTGGAAATCTTGTTGACCTGCGTAGAGAGGGTTAGCAACAGGATCAGGATCGAGATGGCAATGAGACCAAGAATGATGAGACCGGCCTGGATGCTGTGATTCAGCCGCGCCGCGAGGATATTCTTCATCTCGATCTGGCTCAGGATAATACCCTCGAAAGAACTCACGGCACGCACGAACTGCTGATGCAGGATCGTCTCGTCGTCGCTGGTCTTGATTTCAGGTATTTCGTCAGTCAATGATGAATCCCGTCGTTGGCTCGAGTTTCAATCTTACGTTATCTTCACGCCTTTTTCAGCCGCTCGCTGTGCCTTTTATTCATTGCATCAAGCAGATAGGTCGATCGAGACAGGATGCTAATGAGACATCGCAGATGACGGTGCTGATGCACGACAGGCTTGTGCAACGATTCAACTCACTTCAAGCAGGCGATGGCGAAGTGACCAGAAGACCAGTTCAACGAGATTCTCTGCACCGGTTTTCTCCAGGAGTTTCTTGCGATGTGAGAACACTGTTTTTGGACTGAGACAGAGTATCCCGGCGATCTCCTGCACGCTCCGCCCCGTGCAGCGCAGGATAAGGGTCTCCTTTTCTCGATCGGACAACCTCACAGGCAGTGTCTCATCGCCAGCCGGTGATGCCGAAAGCGCCAGTTGCTGTGCAACGGTTCGTGACATGTAGAGCTCTCCCTGCAGGGTGGATTCGATCGCGCCGGTGAATTCAGAGGGCTTGTCATCGGTCGAGATGAAGCCTTTGACTCCCTGCTGTTTGAGTTTGTCGAGAAGGATGTCATAGCGTAGCCAGGAATAGACAATCATGACCGCTGACGGATGCTTCTCGAGCAGGGCGGAGACAGCATCGCCCGGAGCGTCTGCAATGTTCGTATTCATCAGGATGATGTCAGGAAGGGTTCGCGCCGTTTCTGAGAGCGCCAGCTCCAGATTCCTGCAGCGACTGACGAGGTCATGATGAGTCTGCCTGTCGAGATAGTCTGCAAGCAGTTCTCTGGTCAATCTCTCTTTTTCGACGATCACGATTCTGGCCATGGGTCAGGCCGTCCTCTGGCGCATGATGATGCAAGCTGTCCGTGACAAGGGAAGCTCTGCTGCGTCCTGCTTGCGGATTCCTGGAATCCTGCGGCTGAGGGTTCCTTGTCCAGCCGGCTCTCGAAAGAAATTCAGTCGTTGATTGCCCGCAGGCTCAGCCTTGCACGGGCCAGAGCATGATTCCAAGGTAGAAAAAGAACCCTGCCAGTAGCAGACAGCCTGTTGCAAGAGCGACTCCGGAGAAGGAAGGGCCATGCTTCAGCATCTGTCTGACAGAGACAATGGCGCCTGCTGCATTGAGCAAAAAGGCAAACTCGCTCATGAGCAGGCGCATCAGGAGAGGCAGCACTCCCGGACTGTCGGGAACGTGGCCGCCGGTCTGAAGAATGATGAGCGCAAACAACAGGCCGATGCCCAGGGCGAGCCAGGGAAATTGATTGGTCTTCATGGTCCTCTCGCAGAACAGTCGCTGATGCCTGGCCGGAGTTCAGGTGTACAACCCGAAGCTTAAGCCTGTTGATCCCTTTGTCAACTCCGGCCGCCGGGTACAGGCCGGCTTTTTCGGAATTGCAGGCGTGCCGGACCTTTGTCCTTGCCTGTTTCAGCGGCCAATCCTCAGGTTCAGGGCTTCGAGCAGATGGCGGTTATCGAGCCCGTCACGGCCGTCCAGGTCAGCGATCGTCCGTGCCACCTTGAGTACACGATGGAAGGCCCTGTGGGAGAGTGCGAGTCTTTCCATGGCCTCGACCACGAGTCCCTGCTGTTCGCTGCTGAGAAAGCAATGGCGTTCGAGATCGCCGGGAGCAAGACTGCTATTGAGTCCCTCCTGTCGCTGGAGCTGCCGTTCCCTGGCTGCTGCAACCTGTTGACGCAATTGCCGACTGCTGGTGCGGTTACCGTCCGTGGATGCGAAGATCTGTGATGAGACTGCCGGAACCTCGATCTGGATATCGATACGATCCATGAGGGGGCCGGAGATCCGGCCGCGGTAGCGATCAATTTGATCGGCACTGCAGCGGCATGATTTCGTCGGATGCCCGTGGTAGCCGCAGGGACAGGGATTCATGGCGGCAACAAGCTGGAAGCGTGCCGGAAACTCCGCCTGCCTGCCGGCACGGGAAATCGTGATATGGCCATTTTCGAGTGGTTCCCTGAGTGCTTCGAGCACGCGCCTGTCGAACTCGGGCAGCTCATCCAGAAAGAGGATCCCGTGATGACTCAGGGAGATCTCTCCGGGAGCCGGTATCGTACCGCCGCCGACGATCGCGGCCGGGGAAGCTGAATGATGCGGGGCCCTCCAGGGGGGACGCCGCCATTCCGCGATATTGAACGCAAGGCCGGCAACGGAACGCACGGCCGCGCTTTCGAGCGCTTCCTGTTCACCCAGTTGCGGCAAGAGGCCAGGCAGCCGGCTGGCGAGCATGGATTTCCCTGTGCCGGGAGGTCCGCTCATCAGGAGTGAATGACCACCTGCTGCTGCGATCAGGAGGGCGCGTTTCGCCTGCTCCTGGCCGATGACATCGCGCATGTCAGGCAGTGGTGCCGGCTTCGTGATGCTTTCCTGTCCGGGGCGCCAGGGGATTGCGGGTTGCGTCCCGTTGAAGTGTTCGCTGAGCTGCAGCAGAGTCGTGAAAGCCAGGATCCTGAGTCCGTCGACACAGGCGGATTCTGTGGCATTCGCGACTGGAAGAGTGAGGCTGTGCCTGGTTCTTGCTGCAGCCAGTGCAGCTGGCAGGATGCCCTTGACGGGTCGAAGTTCACCAGAAAGCGCCAGTTCGCCAATGAATTCGTGATCCTCCAGCGCTTTCCGGTGAATCTGGCCGCTCGCGGCCAGGATGCCGATCGCAATCGGCAGATCGAAGCGACTGCCCTCCTTGGGCAGGTCAGCCGGTGCCAGATTCACCGTGATGCGTCGCGCAGGAAACTCGAAATTGGCATTAAGTATTGCGGCTCGTACCCGTTCACGGCTCTCCTGCACGGCTTTTTCAGGCAGTCCCACGATCGAGAAAGCAGGCAAGCCGTTCCCCAGATGGGTCTCTACCGTGATGAGGGGCGCATCAATGCCTGCCGAGGATCGGCTCAGAATGACGGAGAGATTGTGCATGTCCTTCCATGGACCTCGCTGTTGTTTCGGGAGTCAGATGCGCGCTCCCCGCGTGGCTCAGCGCGGATTAACTGTTTTCGAGTTCCCTGACCTTTTTTTCGAGCATGTCGAGTTTTTCACGTGTCCTTTCGAGTACAGCGCGCTGGATGTCGTACTCTTCACGGGAGACGAGGTTCATTTTCGACAGCGCCGATTGCAGGGCACTGTTCAGATGCTGTCGTGTGTCGTCCTGCAATGTCGTCAGCCCTCTGGGCAGTGAATCGCTGATCTTTCGCGACAGATCATCAAGGATTTTCGGATCAAACATCATGTTGTCAGGCGGCCTGTTAGCTGGATTGAGTATGCCCGTAAAGCGAGCAAAAAATAAGCGCAGCGGAGGATGCTGCGCTCAAGTTTGGATAACCACCAAAGGAGGATGGAGGAGTACTGAACCACTATGTGATTCAGTATGTAAGAATCTTCTAATATAAAAACCCGCTTGTCAAGCCCGGATCAGAAAAAACTGCCATCGGGGTAGATTAGTTGATCGAAATCAACCCTTTGGGAGCATCAGGCGTTCAACAGGTTGCCCATTGACGAGATGGCTATCGAGAATTTCATCGAGGTCATCCTGGTCAACCCATGTGTACCAGATCTCTTCAGGGTAGACGACCATGACAGGCCCCTGTTCGCAACGGTCAAGGCAACCGGCGCTATTGATCCGGCAGTTTCCTCTGCCATGGATGTCCATTTCCTTGGCGCGTTTCTTGAGGTAATCGCGCGCATGCTGCGAGTCGTAGTCCTGGCAGCAGGGCTCGCCATTTTGCCGCTTGTTGGTGCAGACGAAGACATGACGCTTGTAGTAGGACATGGATAATTCCATCATGATTGAGTTTGTCAATAGTATACTTGCCGGTCCGGATTTACGGGAAGCTGCGGGTTTCATCAGGGCGTGGACACTACCTCGATACAACGAAAGGCAGACCATTGCGTCAAGTGTGGTTTGTGCCTGCCTCATTGTCCGACCTACCTGCTTTTCAGGGACGAAGCAGAATCACCGCGTGGGCGAATCGCCCTGTTGCAGGGCGTTGCCAGCGGCCATCTCAAGGCTGACAACAGGCTTCTTGGTCATCTCGATAATTGTCTCTTGTGCCGTCGGTGCGAGGGGGCCTGTCCGTCCGACGTCGAGTATGGAGCCATCCTTGACGAGGCGCGCACTGAATTGACGGCCGGGAGGCATGGACGCCTGCTTGACCTGCTGACCAGCAACAGGCTACTCGACATGGCGCTTGCGGTTGGGCGGAGTGTCGGCAGGTTTTTGCCGCAATCTGACCGGATCATCCTCGCGAAGTTGCTCGCACTGGTTCCGCAACACAGGCCCTTCAGTCTCAAAACGCGGCTCTATCCGGCGCTTTCCGAACCACGCGGGCATGTTCAGCTGTTTGCGGGTTGCATCGGTCGACATACCGACGCACCGGCACTCAAGTCGCTCGTTGCGTTGCTGACAAGCCAGGGATTCAGTGTCAGTGTGCCGCCTGATCAGGCATGTTGCGGTGCGATGCACGCACATGCGGGGGAGCGCGCAAAAGCACTCGCCTTTGTGGAGAACAATCGCAAGGCATTCGGCAGCAAGGCCGACGCAATCCTCGTGACGAGCAGCGGTTGCGGTCTGCAACTGCAGGAAACCCTGGGTAGTCCGGTTTTTGAGGCAACGGCCTTTGTTGCGGAGCACTGCCAGTTTCCGAAAGTGTCCAGTGAGAGCTTTCGTCATACCGCTTTCTACATTCCCTGCAGCTTGCATGCGATGCAGCAGGCCGGGAGCCTGCGTAGCCTGTTTGCTGCGATCGGAGGCGGTACCATTCAGGAGATCAGCGGGCTCGGCTGCTGCGGCGGGGCTGGTATGCATCTGCTGACACACCCTGACATGGCAAGGAGCCTGGCGGATCCTGTCGTCGAGAGGGTGCGCGAACTTGGGATCAACACACTGTTGACGACCAACAGCGGCTGTTCACTGCATCTGGGTCGATCTCTCGCGGATGCCGGCCTTTCCGTCACTGTCATGCATCCGATAGAATGGCTGCAACAGCAGCTGGAGGCTAATTGATGAAGCGCGCCTACTCACCCTTCGACAGGCTGATCATGCAGTTTGATCAGGCCGTGCAGACCGTCTTTGGCCAGCCGCAGGTGACGGAACGTCCGAACCCTGCAGCGGGTATGCAGGAAACCGAGCTGAACGACAGCGAGCGGGATCATACGGCCCGGCTCATGCGCATCAACCACACCGGCGAGGTCTGTGCCCAGGCCCTCTATCAGGGCCAGGCCGTGACAGCACGTGATCCCTCGGTCCGCCAGAGCATGGAACGTTCCGCACAGGAAGAGAACGACCACCTTGACTGGTGTGAAAGGCGTATCGAGGAACTCGGTGGCCGGACCAGCCTGCTCAATCCGTTATGGTATGCGGGTTCCTTTGCGATCGGGGCCCTGGCCGGCGTTGCCGGTGACAAGTGGAGTCTTGGTTTTGTTGCTGAAACCGAGCGCCAGGTCGAAAAACATCTCGAGGAGCATCTCGCGCAAGTCTCTCCCGAGGACCGCAAGACCAGAGCCATCCTCGAACAAATGAAAACAGACGAGATCGAACATGCCACCAAGGCTGTCGCCAAGGGCGGTGTCGAGCTGCCGGAACCCATCAAGCAGGCTATGCAACTCACTTCGAAAATCATGACAGGCAGCGTTTATCGCGTCTGATATCGAATTGTTTACAGCATTGCGGAATAGTCTGAACGACGCCGGCCACTGGCCGGCGTTTTTCATTTGCGTCGATGAGCCCGGCTACACCAGGAAGATCGTGGCAAGGCCGAGGAAGGCGAGAAAACCGACGATGTCTGTCACCGTCGTCAGGAAGACACCGCCGGCCAGTGCAGGATCAATACCGAAACGGTCAAGCACGACAGGGATCAGGGCTCCGCTGATAGCGGCGGAGATCAGGTTGATCGACATCGCCACGGCAATTAGCCAGGCGATGTTGATGTCGTCGAACCAGAGGCCTGCGATGACAGCAACCACTGCGGCCCAGATAAAGCTGTTGATGAGCCCGACGGAAAGTTCCTTGATTAGGAGCCAGCGCATGTTCGATGAAGAGAGTTGTCGCAGCGCGATACCCCGTATGGCCAGGGTCATGGTCTGTGTGCCTGCGATCCCCCCCATGTTTGCGACGATCGGCATGAGTACCGCAAGGGCAACGATCTTCTCGATCGTTCCCTGGAACTGACCAATGACCCAGGAGGCGAGGAAGGCCGTGATCAGGTTCACGCCAAGCCAGAGGGCGCGCCGTCTTGCACTGACCATGACCGGAGCGAACATGTCCACGTCTTCCGACAAGCCTGCCTGGCCCATGAACTGGTGTTCGCCCTCTTCGCGGATGACATCGACTACGTCATCGATGGTGATACGCCCAACCACCTTCCCGACATCGTCTATCACCGGTGCCGATACCAGGTCATGGAGCTCGAAGCGGTTGGCGACTTCCCGTTCCGGCATGTCTGTCTGGAAGGGCTTGACGTCAAGACTCATGACCTCGGCCACGATTTCCGAGAGGTTGCCGGTGACCAGTTTGGCGAGCGGCAACATGCCGAGATACTCTGCGTTGCGGTTGACAACGATGAGCGCGTCGGTATCTGCGGGGACGCGATCCCCGAGTCTCCGCAGGAATCGCAGTGCTGCATCGAGTGTGACTTCAGGCCGGATCAGCACCATGTCGGTGTTCATGAGACCGCCAGCCGTGTCTTCGGGGTAGGAGAGCACATCCTCGAGGCTCTCGCGCCGCTGCTGATCGAGAGACTCGATGACCTCCTGTGTGATGGTCTCGGGCAATTCCTGGATCAGGTCGGCGAGGTCATCGAGGTCGAGGTTCTCGGCGGCCGCAAGCAGCTCCGCCGTGTCCATCTTTCTGATGAATTCGGAACTGACCTCGTCGGAAAGCAGGACCAGCACCTCTCCGTCCTGGTCTCCAATCAGTCCCCAGATGATCTCTCGTTCCGTCATCGGAAGACTCTCGAGGAGGTGCGCAATTTCAGCTGGAGCAAGCGCGTTGAGCAGTTTGCTTGCTTGCTGCAGGGCGCCGCTGTCGAGCATGCGCTGCACCCGCTCGTAGCGAGAATTTTCCTGGGGAGGGGCAGTCACTGGGTTGCTGTCTGTCCGTTGATAAACAGCGGCCAGTTTAGCAGGCAGGCAACAGAAACAGAATCTGCCGCTGAAAAACAGTTCCCTGATGATCTAGTGGAGAGGACCTGGCTGATCAGCCGGTGGGATCACAACTGGTTGCGATCGATACTTACTCCGCTTCACCGAACCTGTTGTTGATGAGTTCCTCGAGCGCGTCCAGTGCTGCTTCGGCATCCTCGCCCTCGGCCTCGAGACGAATGCCGGTGCCTTGCGATGCTGCCAGCATCATGACCCCCATGATGCTCTTGGCATTGACGCGTTGCGAATCCCTGTTAACGTGAATTTCCGCATTATAGCCATTGGCAACGGTGACGAGCTTGCTTGCTGCGCGTGCATGCAGTCCGAGCTTGTTGATGATGGTGAGTTCTTTCTCGATCATCATTCCGCCATGGTAATGCAATTGCGGGCGCCTGCAATTGCCGCCTTTGCGACAGCTGCATGGTGCTGGTGCATGTAGTTGATGCCTCTCAGCAGCATTGGCAGGTTAACGCCGAATACCAGGCTGCTCTCTGCATGCTTCATGTGCGCACGCGTGGCGATATTGCCGGGTGTGGCACCTTTGAGATCGCAGAGGATAAGCACACCGTTACCCCGGTCGCAGTCTTCGACTTCCTGCTGCAGATTCCGGGCCACGGTGTCACTGTCGCAGTCCAGGTCGATATCGAATGCCATGAGCAGGCCTGTATCTCCCAGGATCTGGTTCGCGACAGAGACGAGGGAACTCGCAAGAGGGGCGTGAGCAACGACAATGAGACTGCAATCAGGCATTGGCAGAGGCGAGTTCCCGGTGGTTGACGATGCAATTGTATCCGTTTTGTGAAAGTCTTTCGGCGATCTGCTCGACGAGATAAACGGATCTGTGCTGGCCACCTGTGCAACCGATTGCCACGGTAAGGTAGGAGCGCCCTTCGTTTCGGTACCCGGGAATCCATGATTGCAGCAGTTGTTCAACCTCGCCGAGGTAGGCGCCAGTAGCTGGCTCGGCGGCAAGAAATTCCTGCACCTCCTTGTCCTTGCCCGTCAGCGGGCGCAATTCTGTGCGCCAGTAGGGGTTCGGTAAAAGGCGTGCATCGAAAACAAGGTCTGCATCTTGCGGAAGGCCATACTTGTAACCAAAGGACTGTATCTCGATTTGTAGTTCCTCCGGTATTTGTGCGATCTTGCGGCGGATTTGTCTGCGGAGCTGATGCAGGCTCGTGCGGCTGGTGTCGATCAGCAAGTCCGCTGCCTGGCGTATCGGTTGCATGCGTGAGCGTTCCTCGAGAACCGCCTCGGTCAGGGTGTGCTGCCTGTCCGAGAGCGGATGCTTTCTTCGTGTTTCACTGTAACGCCGCAGAATCACGCGGTCATCCGCTTCGATAAAGAGGATGGTGCAATCTATTCCATCCTGTTTCAGACTCTCGATAACAGGCGGCAGGATATCAATGCCTGCTGTGGCTGTTCTGACGTCGATGCCGATGGCGACATCCTGGTTGTAGAGCCGGTCATTTCCCAGGAGTTCCCTGGTCAGAGCGGGCAAGAGGGAGACCGGCAGGTTGTCGATGCAGTAGTAGCCGGCATCTTCGAGCGCATGCAGCGCTACGGTCTTGCCGGAACCGGAGAGTCCGGTGACGACGATCAGTCTCATCGGTCATGCCTGATGGTGCAATGTGCCAACAGCTTATAGTAGATAAAAAGGGATGAACAGGGCAGGCCTGTGCACGTCCCTCATGTTCCGGTGTTGCCGGGTGAGACCGGGCTGGCTTGCTCGATGGCACTGCGCTGGCGTTCGATGAAATCCTCGCTGGCGTCATAACCTTGAAGACGCAACAGGTAGTGCCTGACCGCCGTTTCGACCAGTACGGCCATGTTACGTCCGGGTGCGATCGGAACGGTGACCTGGGGGATTTTCAGGCCGAGTACGGTGCGTGATGTGGTAACCCCGGCAAGGCGGTCCATTGCGGCCAGCTCACTGTCGTCGAACTGCGCAAGATGAACGATGAGCCGCAGGTACTTGCCTCGCTTGATGGCCGTATCGCCAAACATGCGCCGGACATTGAGCAGGCCGAGGCCACGAACCTCGATGAAGTCCTGCAAAAGCGGCGGGCAGCTCCCTGTCACGATATCGGGGGCGATGCGGGCGAATTCCGGCGCATCGTCAGCAATCAGCCGGTGTCCCCGGTTCAGCAGCTCGAGCGCAAGCTCGCTCTTGCCAGATGCCGCCGTTCCGGTCAGCAGGATGCCGAGACCGAGAACCTCCATGAAGACGCCATGGATCGTTTCCCGTTCTGCCAGTTCCTGTGAGAGGTAGTACTGCAGGTTGTTGAGAACGCGCTGGTCACTGTGCTGTGTTCTCAGTAATGGTGTCGAGGTTTCATTGGCGACATCGATGAGATCAGCGGGGACCTCGATGTCATTGGTGCAGATCACGATTGCCGGATAGCCGTTGAAGAGCTGGTGAATCGTGTCTTTGCGCGTCGTCTTGAGCAAGCTGTTGATGTAGGCGATCTCGGTATGGCCGATGATCTGGATGCGGTTCGGATGGATCAGGTTCAGGGGGCCAACGAGCGTCTGGCCGCTGGTTTCATTCTCGTTGTCAGTGAAGTGGTGGCCGGTCCCCTCGAAACCTGCGACCCATGCGAGATCGAGTCGCTTGCTGACTTCGGCGATAAATTCGCCGATCGTGCTGCTCATGCGCTCTGGCGCCGGGCCTCGGAACGGCCGAATGCGCTGATCACATCATCAGCAGACTTTGCACTGCGCAGCAGTTCGCGGTTTTCCGCATCGGAAAAGAATCGAGCGAGCTGTGCGAGCAAGCGAAGATAGTCCTCGTTGGATCCCTCCGGAACCAGCAGGGCGAAGACAAGATCGACAGAGGTTTCGTCAGGTGCGATGAAATCGACTGCATCCCGTGTCCTGATGAAGGCGGCACGTGTCGATTGCAGCTGCTTGAGCCGGGCATGCGGGATTGCGACACCAAAGCCGATGCCTGTGCTGCCGAGTTCTTCACGTTCAACGAACTTGGCCTCGATCGCATCCCCGGTGATTTCGCTGTCTGCAAGCAGCCCGGCAAGCGCCTCGAGGACCATCGATCTGGTTGTGAGGGGCGCATCGATCAGGATGCGCTCCTCTTCCAGCAGATTGGGGGGGATAGTCATTAACGGTGGCTCTGGATTTTTTCCTTGTATTTCAGGAGTTGACGGTCGAGCTTGTCCACCAGCCCGTCAATCGCCGCGTACATGTCCTCATGCTCTGTATCTGCGAAGATATCCTGACCGCTGACATGAAAATTGGCTTCTGCCATCTGGCGCGTTTTTTCAATGCTGAGAATCACGTTGACGTTGGTGACATGGTCGAAGTGACGCTCGAGTTTGCCAAACTTTTCATTAACATAGTTGCGGATGGAGTCAGTAAGGTCCATATGACGAGCTGTGAGATTGACTTGCATGTGATGCTCCTCTCAAGAAATAGTATTAGTCAGATCATACGTTTCCGCTCACTCGATGACGGGATCGACATCGATTCGCGGTACTTTGCCACGGTACGCCGTGCCACGGAAATGCCCTCCTGCTTCAGCAGGGCTGTAATCTTGTTGTCGCTGAGCGGCTTGCCGCTCTGTTCATCCTGGATCATTTTGCGAATGCGCGCCCGGATCGCTGTCGATGAGTGGTTGTCACCGTCGACGGAGCCGACATGGCTCGAGAAGAAGTACTTGAATTCAAACACTCCCTGGGGAGTGAGCATGTACTTGTTGGTCGCTGCGCGCGAAATGGTGGATTCGTGAAGCTCGAGTTCCTCGGCGATTTCGCGCATGACGAGTGGCTTCATTGCTTCGGGCCCATGCTCGAGAAACGCCTTCTGGTGCTCGATAATCCTGTGCGCCACCCGCAACAGTGTCTCCTGTCGGCTGTGCAGGCTCTTGAGCAGCCAGCGTGCTTCCTGCAGGTGATCACGCATCATCTGGTTGTCATGGCTCTGGTCACCGCGTTTGATCAGGCTTGAATAGTAGCTGTTGATCCGCAGCTTTGGCAGTGTTTCCGGGTTGGCCTCCACGAGCCAGCGGCCGTTGTGTTTGCGCACGATGACATCCGGGGTCACATACTGGCTGTCATCGCTGGAGAAGTTTTCGCCAGGATATGGCGAACACTGCCTGACAAGTTCTATCGCCTGTTTCAATTCTTCGTTGTCGAGGCCGCTGCGCAGCTTCAAGAGTGCGGGATTGCGGTTGCTCAACGCCTCGAAATGATCACTGACAATACGCAGGGCCCTGGACTTGAGCGGTGTTGTGGGAGGCAGTTGCCGTAGCTGGATGAGAAGGCATTCCTGCAGGTCGCGTGCACCGACACCGGCGGGGTCGAAAGTCTGGATCGTCTCAAGGACTGCCTGCGCAAGTTCGGTGGTCACGCCTTTCTCCTCGAAACCTGCTGCGAGGTCTTCGAGATCTCCCGTGAAATACCCCTTGTCGTTGATTCCGTCAATGATCGCCTCGGCAACAGCCTGCTGCCTTGCGTCGAAGGAGGCAAGGCAGGTCTGCCATCGGAGATGATCTCGCAGCGTTGTGATCGCGGCTGTCGAGGCCATCATGTCATAGTCTTCGTCGGATGGTGCCGCGTTTCTGTAAGCTGCCGGTTCGTAGATAGACGACCACTCGGCATCGACCGGGAGTTCCTCGGGAATGACTTCCTTGCTCAGTGCGCTGTCGTCAGGAAATTCCGGCTGCGCATTCTCACCTTCCGGGCTGCTTTCCTGCGCTTCATCAGCCTCGAGCATAAGATTACTCTCCAGCGCCTGCTGGATTTCCGTATTGAGTTCCAGGGTGGAAAGTTGCAGCAGTCTGACAGCTTGCTGAAGTTGTGGCGTCATGGTCAGCTGCTGACCAAGACGGAATTGAAGGCTTTGCTTCACAATGGCTCTTTCAGATCTATCTGTCTTAACCCGACTGTTTGTTCCATTCTAGCGCATCATGACACTTTTGCTAACGTAGAAACTCCATGTCACTTGATGCATAGCAAGGTCCCGATGCCGTATGAGGGGAGTGGGGGGGATGGCGCTCTATTGTGTAACCAGTTGAATTTATTTGCTAAATCGAAGGTCACATACGAAAGTCATGGCCGAGGTAGACATCGCGCACATCGGGATTGTCCAGCAGCATCTGAGGCTTGCCTTCTGCCAGTACCTCGCCGTTGCTGATGATATATCCGCGGTGGCAGATACCCAGGGTTTCCCGCACATTGTGATCTGTGATCAGGATGCCAATTCCCTCGGATGCCAGCTGCTTGATAATCGACTGGATATCGGCAATCGAGAGGGGGTCGATACCTGCGAAGGGTTCATCCAGCAGGATGAAGGCGGGTTCCATGGTCAGGGAGCGGGCAATTTCCAGCCGGCGGCGCTCTCCGCCTGACAGCCGCATGGCAAGTGACTCGCGGAGTGCACTGAGACCAAACTGGCGAAGCAGGTCGTCACAGAGTTCCTGCTGTTGGCTTTTTTCAAGTTCCTTGCGTGTTTCGAGAATCGCCAGCAGATTGTCCTCGACACTGAGGCGCCGGAAAACGGAGGGTTCCTGTGCGAGGTAGCCGATTCCCCGGCGTGCCCTGACATGCATCGGCAAATGCGTGATCTCCTCGTCGTTGAGCATGACAACACCCTCATCAGCTGGCACGAGCCCGACGATCATGTAGAAGCTCGTCGTCTTTCCGGCACCGTTTGGCCCGAGCAGGCCGACCACCTCACCGCGTGTGACCTCGATCGAGACATCCTTGACGACAGTGCGCTTGCCGTATCGTTTTACCAGTGACGTTGCCGCGAGTGTTCCCATGCTTCTACTCCAGTTCCAGCAGGGTTTCGACGCGTTCCTTTGCGTTGGCCTTTGCGCCTGCGGTGATGACGGATTCCTTCAGGTTGAAGACAATCCGGTCGTTCCTGACGGTATTGCCGTCCTGTTGCACGGTAGCCTTGCCACTCAACACGAGAAGCTTTTGGTTCATGTCGTAATCGGCTTTACTCGAGGTGCCCATGATTGGTTGCTCATCCCCGGCTGGTGTCTGTCTGAAGCGCACGGGAGATCCCGACATGCTGAGAAACGAAGATTCCATGTCGTAGCGTGCTACGCTGGCGCTGCCGTTCAGTTTCTGACCGCTTGCATCGACAGATTCGAAATTCATTGGTGAGCCCAGGAGTTCCAGTTGTCTGCTGTCAACCTGGTAGGTCGCAGTCGAGGCATCTCCAGTGACCGTCTGTCCTTCGCTGTTAGTCAGAAACTTCAGCGGTTCGCCGGTGGCGGTGATAATCCCCTCACCCGTGTTGCGGTCCCGGGTGATCACGAGAGTATCGGACAACAGCTGCATCTCGCCTCGGGTGACGACGACATTGCCTGAGTAGGTCACCTTGCCCGTGGCCTCGTCGTGTACGACATTGTCAGCCTCGACGCGAACCGCACTTTTCTCCTCCGCGACAGGGAGCAGCGGTAGCGCGAGCAGAAGCAGGAGAAGCGTAAACTTACTCGAAGACATGGGTACCGCTGACACGCGAGAGCAGGCTGATTTTGCCCGGTCTCGAAAAATTGATAAAAAGTCCTGTCCCGCTCGTCATGTTCTGTCCATTAAGAAGCGTTGCAGGAGCGGAAGAATAGGCCAGGGTGTTGGCATAATCGACGAGCATGTCACGGGTCAGGCCGGTAATATCCTCGCTGCCCTCTTTTCGCTGGTTGACAAGCACTTCCCCGTGCAGCAGCAACTGCTTGCTGGCTGCATCCATCCAGCCCGCCTCGGCAGTGAGTAGCCAGTCAGACTCATTGCTGGCAGAGCCGACTATCAGCCGCAGGTTTTCAAGCTCGGTCGAGCGTTGCAGGTAATGCTCAACCCGCTCTGCATGCAGGTGGTACTTGTGGTAACCGAAATCGTCAGTCTTGATGATGGTTGCATTGCGTATCTGGACGTCCGGCTGGGGCTCTGCTGTCCCGGGTTTCTCTGTCGGTGCAATCTGCTGGCCAGACTGCTCGAGCAAATTCAGGAACAGAGTGACAGCCAGGATCAGTCCGAGAGTTGCAGTGATGGAGACAATTTCTTTCATGCAAGATAGCTGTTCAGCCGTGCCTCCAGCGTGCCCTGGGCCTGCATGAGCATTTCACAGACTTCCCTTGCAGCGCCTCGGCCGCCACCGGAAGGCGTTGTCCAGTGCGCATGCTGCTTGACCAACGGATGGGCATCGTTCACCGCGATCGCAAGGCCGACCCTGCACATGACCGGTAAATCGACGACGTCATCACCGACATAGGCGATCTGCGTATCGCTGAATCCCGTGACCTGCTTGAGTTCGTCATAGGCGGGCCCCTTCTCGCGCTTGCCCTGGAACACATGTTCGATACCAAGGCTGTTCATGCGAATGCGCACGACTTCGGAGGTTCTGCCGGTGATGATGGCGATCTGGACACCGCTTTCCTGCAGCATCACCATACCGTGGCCGTCCTTGGAGTGAAATGCCTTGTATTCCTGTCCATCATCGCCAAGGAAAAGACTGCCGTCAGTCAGGACGCCATCGACATCGAAGATGACGAGCCGGATTCGGGCGGCCTTGTGGTCGAGGTCCTGCATCTGTTTTACACTCTGAATGCGTTGCCGGTGATGTTGATGAAATTATCCCTGTTTTTCAGGAGGCATCAATCAATTTTCGGTAGATCGCGGCATCCTCTTCGCTGTAGCAGCAAAAAAGAACGCGGCTGAAGTCCTGCTCGAGGGAGCTCACGCTTTCGACAGCGATGCGTGCGGCCTGCTCTTTGGGATAGCCATACACCCCTGTACTGATCGCGGGAAACGCGATCGATTGCACCTGGTAGAGCAGCGCCAGCTGGAGCGAATGGCGGTAACAGTTTGCGAGCAGCGCGGCTTCGTTCTCGCGACCGCCGCGCCAGACAGGGCCAACGGTATGGATCACCCATCTGGCAGGCAACCGGAAGCCGGGCGTGATGCGTGCTTCACCTGTCGGGCAGCCACCAAGCTGTCTTGTGCAGGCCAGGAGTTCCGGGCCGGCTGCGTGATGGATAGCGCCGTCGACACCCCCGCCCCCGAGCAGACTGTTATTGGCTGCATTGACGATGCCGTCTGTATCGAGTCGGGTAATGTCGCCGACGACAACTGCTGGCATGGCGCCTATTTGACGACCTTGAGTGTCGGGCGTTTTGATGATTCCCCGGGATCAGGGTCGCTCGGGGGCTCGGGAGAGGGCTCCTCTTCCTGGAAAAGCATGCCGTGTCCATTCTCCCTTGCATAGATGCCGAGCACCGCTGACGGCGGCAGGCTGACATGGAAATTGCTGCCACCGAAGCGGGCATCAAAGGCGATCCAGTCATTCTCAAGAGAGAGCTCCTGGACGGCATGAGGGCTGATATTGAGCACGATCTGGCCATCCTCGACATGCTGGCCGGGTACAGTGACATTGTCGAGTTCGGCGTTGATGACGAGATGCGGGGTCAGGTCGTTATCGACGATCCAGTCATAGAATGCGCGGATGAGATACGGCCGCGTCGAGGTCATTTGCGCAATTCTTTCTCTTGCTCTGTGAGGCTTTTGGCAAAACACTCGCGGGCAAATGCACGCTTGGCGTAGTCAAGGAGTTGTCGGGACCCGGTGCCGCTGATCTCGATGCCAAGTGCAGGCAGGCGCCACAACAGCGGCGCAATGGTTGCATCAACGAGCGTGTACTCGTCGCTCATGAACCAGGGCTTGGCTGCGAGGATTGGTCCGGCTGCCAGCAGCGCTTCCTTGAGCTCCTTGCGGGCTTTGGCTGCTCCTTTGCCGCCGGCAAGGATTTCATCGGCCAGCGAATACCAGTCCTTCTCGATGCGATGGAGATAGAGACGTGTGTTGGCGCGTGAAACGGGGTCGATCGGCAGGAGTGGCGGGTGTGGATAGCGTTCATCGAGGTATTCCATGATGATGCGCGAATCGTAGAGCGCCAGATCGCGATCGATCAGCGTTGGGAGGGTGCCGTACGGGTTCGCTTCGGCAACATCCTCGGGCAGGTCCAGGGGGTCAGTGTCGATGATGTCGACCGTGATGTTCTTTTCTGCCAGTACCAGGCGTACCCGGTGACTGTAGATGCACTCTGGATCGGAAAACAGGGTCATGACTGTACGTTTGTTCGTCACGGTAGGCATCGAATGGCGTCCTCGAAATCCATTATCATAAAAAAGGCGCACAGTATACCATGTGCGCCTTTTTCAGGGGTTTAGCGCCCTGGGCGGTCAGTGAATGTCCTTCCAGTACTCTTTCTTGAGCAGGTAGGCCGAGACAAAGAGAACAGCCAGGAACAGCAGGACCCAGATGCCGAGACGCTGGCGCTCGAGCTTGACCGGCTCGGCCATGTAGGCGAGGAAGGTCACGATGTCACGTATCACCTTGTCGTACTCGGCGTCGTCAAGCTTGCCGGGCACGGCGGTCTCAAGGTGGTCGACGACCCTGTGAATCTTGAGCTCTGCATCGCCTCCATGCTCCCTGACCCAGGTTTCCGCCTCGGCTTCGCTTTCGAAGCTCTGCTCGACATGTCCCGACTTGGTGACGTCGAAACGGTAGATGGGCTTCCTGAGGCCCTGCAGCTCCCAGAGCACGTGTGGCATGCCGACCTTGTCGAAGACCGTGTTGTTGACACCGAATGGACGGCTATCGTCGAGGTAGAAAGATTTCAGGTAGGTGTAAACCCAGTCCTCGCCGCGCAGGCGTGTCTCGAGCGTCAGGTCCGGTGCCGGGTTGCCAAACCATGCCTTGGCATCATCCGTCTTCATAGCGATCGTCATCAGGTCACCGGGCTTTGCATTGGCGGGCATCAGGTGCTCCTTGATGTCGTCGATGCTCAGGCCGAACTCCTGCATACGCTGCCAGCGCTCGTATTTCAGCGAGTGGCAATTCAGGCAGTAGTTGACGAAGTATTTCGCGCCACGTTGCTTGGCCGCATCGTTGTCGAGGTTGATGCTGGCGCTTTCCAGGTGGATGTTGCCACCGCCGGCGGCGTGTAGCATGCCTGGAGCCATCATGATCAGGGCGATAATGAGCTTTTTCATCCTGTTACCCTCTCTGGAACCGGCTTGGACTGCTCCGGCTTGAGCCAGGGCTTGATGCCGAAGATGAGAAAATGGCTTGCGGCGATTACCGTTACGATGAGCTTGACGAGCAGAGAGCCGTCAGCTCCGCCATCGAAGAACCACCAGTAATAGAGTGTCGCAAGGGTCGCGATGGCCATGGCAATGAAGTAGAGCTTCGTCATGGTCGTCTTGTCACTCGTTTCGCGCGTGTAGGCCGGCATCAGGAAGAAGAAGCCGAAATAGATCAGCGTCAGCATCTGAGCAACCAGCGTGCGATCGGCGGTCGCAGACACGACGCCGAGATAGCCGAGGATCGCGAAAGTGACAACAAAGATCGCCAGCGCATACTTGAAGAGCGGACCCTTGTAGCGGTGCGACCTGGCATTGCTCTTGTCGAGCCAGGGCAGCAGGAAGAAGACAACGATCGAAACGCCCATCGCGATGACTCCCCACACCTGGGTGCCGGCAAAGCTCGGCACTGCGCGCAGGATTGCGTAGAAGGGCGTGAAGTACCAGACCGGTGCAATGTGATCGGGGGTCTTCAGCGGGTTGGCCGGTTCGAAGTTCGGCTTTTCGAGAAAATAGCCGTTGGCTTCGGGCCAGAAGAAGATGATGCCGGCGAAGAACATCAGGAAGACCACAACGCCGGCGATGTCCTTGACGGTGTAGTAGGGATGGAACGGGATGCCGTCTTTCGGGATGCCGTTTTCATCCTTGTTTTTCTTGATCTCGACACCGTCCGGGTTGTTCGAGCCAACCTTGTGGAGGGCGACGATATGCAGGAATACCAGTGCAGCCAGGATGAATGGCAGCAGGAAGTGCAGTGCGAAGAAACGGTTCAGGGTCGCGTCGGAGATCACGTAGTCACCGCGAATCCAGACAGAGAGCTCTTCACCGACCAGCGGTATCGCCTGGAACAGGTTGACGATGACCTGTGCGCCCCAGAATGACATCTGGCCCCAGGGCAGCAGGTAGCCCATGAAGGCGGTCGCCATCATGACGACATAGATGACTGCACCGAACAGCCATACCATTTCGCGCGGGTTCTTGTGGGATCCGTAGAGGATGCCGCGAAACATGTGCAGGTAGATCACGATAAAGAAAGCCGAAGCACCGGTGGAGTGCATGTAGCGGATCAGCCAGCCCCATTCGACATCGCGCATGATGTACTCGATGGAAGCGAAGGCGTCGGCAGCCGATGGCTTGTACATCATCGCCAGCCAGACACCGGTCAGGATCTGGTTCACCAGGACCAGCAATGCCAGTGACCCGAAGAAGTACCAGAAGTTGAAGTTTTTCGGCGCATAGTACTGGGCGAGGTGCTCGTTCCAGACTTTCGTCATCGGAAAGCGGTCATCGATCCAGTTCACCAGGTTTTGCATTGCACTCATGCTGCACCTCCGTCATCACCGACCAGAACGGTGTTGTCATCGAGGAATTGGTAGGGCGGAATGACCAGGTTGGTTGGCGCCGGTACTCCAGAGAAGACGCGGCCGGCCAGGTCGAAACGCGATCCATGGCAGGCGCAGTAGAAGCCGCCAACCCATGCAGGTCCTAGATCATCAGGCGCCACGTCGGGGCGATATGTCGGAGAGCAGCCAAGGTGGGTGCAGATACCTACGGCAACCCAGATCTCTGGCTTGCGCGAACGATGCGGGTTTTTTGCATAGTCCGGCTGCTGCGGCATGTCGGAGGCCGGGTCTGCCAGTTTCTGGTCGAGAGTCTTGAGATCCTCGAGATTCTTCTCGGTGCGACGCATAATCCAGACCGGCTTGCCGCGCCATTTCACCCGCAGCAGTTCGCCGGGTCCGAGTTTGCTGATATCTGCTTCCACTGGTGCACCCGCGGCTTTCGCCCTCGTGCTTGGCTGCCATGACGCAATGAACGGCACGGCAACACCCACAACCCCAACGGCGCCAATGACCGACGTCGTCGCAGTCAGGAAGCGGCGTTTTTTCATGTCAGCCCCTTCGCTCATAGTGTTGTCCCCACGATATATAACAACGATTTCTGATTCTTGCCGGCGAGGGCCGACAGGATTGGAACAGTTTCGGTAATCCAGAATATTCTGAAATTACACAAAAATAGTCGGCGAATTGTCCATTAAGAGCGGGTACGGGTCAACCCGACGGCGGACTGATCTTGATTCAGGTCAGGATCGGAGTGACTATCGTGACAGCGACGGGGGAGGGTTGGCCCGAAGCCATCTTGTGCCTTCCTCGTTGCTTTCCCACAGCTGGCGGTCATCGATTGTGCGCATCACCTGGGTGTCCGTGTGGACGTATTCGATCCGGGCAACCTGGCTGACAAGATTCTCGTCGACAGGGGTCGGTTGTTGCACGACATCGTAGCTGACAACACGAACCGAACGGTATGTTGGCATAGAGGCGGGATCTTTCAGGAAGTCTGCCTGATTCCCGGGGCCCTGCCATCGCATGGTGTTGCCGTAGAGTTTCAGGGTGGTATCGAGGGCGTCCTCGCGCTTCTGTTCGGCGATGCTCTGGCATGCAGGCAAGACCAGGATGGTGCTCATGAGCAGTAGCAGCGACGCAAATTGGGGGCGAATCATAGAATTAATTGTGGCAGAATCCGGCCTTTGCCCGAATCATAGCAGACTCAATGGCTATCCAGAAGAACAACACCACAAGCATTGTCACAAGCGAAAATGGTGCCCAGGTCGTTCTTCTGGGTGCTGCACATGTCTCGCGGGCGAGTGCCGAGGAGGTTCGCGAGCATCTCGACGGCGGCGAGTATGATGCAGTTGCTGTGGAACTCTGCAACAGTCGTTATCTCTCCCTGATCGATCCCGATGCCATCACCCGGATGGACCTTTTCGAGGTCATTAGGGAAGGCAAGGCCTCCATGGTGGCGGCACAGCTCGCTCTCAGTGCTTACCAGCAGCGCCTCGCCGAACAGTTCGATATCGAGCCGGGCGCAGAACAGAGGCAGGCGATTGCACAGGCCGAGGAACACGGTCTGCCGGTATTGCTCATCGATCGCGAGATTGGCGTCACCCTGAAGCGTGTCGTCGCCAATGTCAGCTGGTGGAAGCGCGCGGGTCTCGTTGGCGGTCTGCTCGGGTCGGTACTCTCGCGTGAAGAAGTCTGTGAAGAGGAGATTGAAAAGCTCAAGGAGGGCGACATGCTCGAAACGACCTTTTCCGAGTTTGCTGCCGAGCGCAAGGATCTTTTTGATCCGCTGATTGCCGAGCGTGACCGGTATATGGCGTCGCGCATCCTGCAGGAACGGCAGCAGCACGGATATCGCAACATCCTGGCTGTCATCGGGGCAGGTCACCAGAAAGGGATCGCGGAACAGCTCGAAAGCGGTATCGAGGACCCGGCTGGTGAAATCAGGCAACTCGAGACACTGCCAAAGAAACGCAAGTGGCTGAAAATACTGCCGTGGGTGATCGCAGCATTGATCGTCACCGGCTTTGTGATGGGCTTTTCAAAGAGCACCGCGCTGGGCTGGAACCTCATCGCCGAATGGGTCATGATCAACGGGACGCTGTCAGCGCTGGGTGCGCTGCTGGCGGGTGGCCATATTGTCACGATTCTGACAGCCTTTGTTGCCGCGCCGCTGACATCCCTGAACCCGACGATCGGTGCCGGCATGGTCACAGGCGCTGTCGAAACACTCTTGCGTAAACCCAGGGTGGGTGATTTCGAAAGCCTGCGCCATGATGTGACGCACTGGAGCGGCTGGTGGAAGAATCGCGTTTCGCGCATCCTGCTGGTGTTTTTGCTGAGCACGCTTGGGTCTGCAGCGGGAACCTACATCGCCGGTTTCCGTATTTTCGACAAGTTGTTCTGACGTCGGTCATCGTCCGGCAGAAGCGATTTCAGGGCCGGCGCGCCACGACCCAGGCATCGATGCGCCTGACGCCATGTTGCCGCAGCACCCTGGCAACCTGCTCGATTGTCATGCCCGTGGTCATCACATCGTCGATGATCGCAACGTGATCTGCCTCCACCTGCCGTTTCATGGAAAATGCACCCCGCATATTCTCGATACGCTCCCTCTTCGTCAGACCCGATTGTGGTGCCGTGGCGGCAGGGCGCCGGATGCAGGTCTGATCGACCGGGATACCGAATCGTCCAGAGGCGATCCTCGCAATTTCCATGGCCTGGTTGAATCCTCGCTGGCGGATGCGCGAGGGATGTAATGGCACCGGGATCAGCAGTTGCACTTTTGTCTGATCCTGGGCCTCGATCGCATCGCAGAGCAGGTCAGAGAGTAATCGTCCGGCTGAGAGCTTGCGATGGAATTTGAATGCCCGGTGCAGGTTCTGGATCTCTCCTTCGTAGAGGTAGGGTGCGGTGACCTTGTCAAAGGGGCGTTGGTGATTCTGGCATTCGCCGCAGCATGCCCCCGGTGTTGATGTCTCCGGCAGCGGAAGTGCACAGCAGCGGCAGGGCGTGTGGTTGTGCGCAAGTCCTGCGGCACAGCGGGAGCAGAGATCCCTGCCGCCGGTCGCTTTCCTGCCGCAGACCAGGCAGAAACCCGGAAAGAGCAGGCCCTGTATGTTCTTTATCCAGTTGTTAACCATGAAATCCTTTTCCGGTTGACAATCTACCGTGTCATTATACCATGATGCCCTGTTCGAATCGGCTGGACCATCCATGAACGATATGCCCGAAACCGGGGAGGGCACCCGGATCGTCACGGCGAAATCTTCCCGACGTGGTCCGGTGCTTTTCAACCTCTTCAACATCATCGCGACACTGCTGCCTTTTCCTCTGATGGTGTTCTGGCTCGGTGCGTCGATCGTGCTCTACGCGATGAACCGTCATCATCCCAACCCCAACGTCGCTCACTATATCCAGTGGGCAGCCTACAGGCTCTACGCCATCGCAGGGCTGGCCGTACCGGTCGCTACATTTTTTTCCGTCAGTCTGACCCCCTGGCTGGTTTACTGGGCGTTCGCAGCCATCGTCATGATCCCCTGGTCAATCCTTGACCTCATCAGAATTCACAGGGATACGTGGGAAGACACCGTTATCCAGAGGAGCGAAATATGAGTGCAATCCGTCACGACTGGCAGACCGGGGAGATCGAAGCCCTGTTTGACAAGCCTTTCAACGACCTGCTGTTTGAAGCACAGCAGGTCCATCGCGCACACTTCGATCCCAACCAGGTCCAGGTGAGTACCCTGCTGAGTATCAAGACCGGCGCCTGCCCGGAGGATTGCGGCTACTGCTCTCAGAGTTCGAAGTACGACACCTCCCTGGAGCGCGAAAAACTGTTGCCGCTCGAGGAGGTCGTCGAGGCTGCAGAGGTCGCGAAATCGAAGGGCTCGACACGCTTTTGCATGGGGGCGGCCTGGCGCAATCCGACCGACAGGAATCTCGACAAGGTCATCGAAATGATCAGGGCCGTGCGTGATCTCGGTATGGAGACCTGCGTGACACTCGGCATGCTGACCGAAGCGCAGGCACAGCGGCTCAAGGAAGCCGGGCTCGACTACTACAACCACAACCTGGATACATCGCCCGAGTTCTACGGCAATATTATCTCGACACGCACATTTCAGGATCGGCTCGAGACGCTTGATTATGTGCGCAATGCAGGGATCAATGTCTGCTCCGGCGGTATCCTCGGCATGGGGGAGAGCCGGCGAGACCGGGCCCGTATGTTGCAGGAGCTGGTGAATCAGCCGACGCATCCGCAATCGGTCCCGATCAACCTGCTCGTGCAGGTCGAGGGGACGCCGCTCTTCGGTGTCGATGCGCTCGATCCGCTCGAGTTCGTGCGCACCATCGCCGTGTCACGCATTCTGATGCCGGAATCCTATGTGCGGCTCTCGGCGGGTCGGACAGAGATGAGTGACGAACTGCAATCGCTCTGCTTTCTCGCGGGTGCAAACTCCATGTTCTACGGTGAACGTCTTCTGACCACGGATAATCCGGAAACCGACAGTGACCGGGATCTCTTTTCACGACTTGGCATCGCCATGGAAAAGGTTGAGGATGAGGTGGAGGCCGCGCGCGTCTGTTGCAACGCCTGATGGAAGAACGCTGGTCAGCGCGTCTTGCAGCGCGCAGGGCGCAGTCTCTCTATCGCCGACGCCGTGTTGCCGGTTCACCCCAGGGCACCCGGATGGAGATCGACGGCAAGCCCCTGGCGGTCTTCTGCTCGAATGATTATCTCGGGCTCGCGAATGACGTGCGTATTGCCAGTGCCCTGAAGCAGGGCGTTGACCGCTGGGGCAGCGGGAGCGGTGCAGCGCATCTTGTGAATGGCCACAGCAGTGCCCATCAGGCGCTCGAGGAAGAGCTGGCTGACTGGCTCGGGCGCGAGCGGGCGTTGCTCTTCTCAACCGGATATATGGCCAATCTCGGCATCATCACGGGGCTGCTCGAGCGCGGTGATCAGCTGTTCGAAGACAAGCTCAATCATGCATCGCTGATCGATGCCGGCCTGCTGAGCACTGCGCAGATGCACCGTTACCGCCATGTGGATATGGACTCCCTGAAGCGGCAGCTCGATCTGCACCCGGATGGCATGCGCATGGTCGTCACCGACGGTGTCTTCAGCATGGACGGGGACTTGGCACTGCTCGCGGAGATGGCCTCGATTTGCGCAGGCACAGATGCGCTGCTCGTGGTCGACGATGCGCACGGTCTGGGGGTGCTCGGCACTGAAGGTCGCGGTTCCATCGACCAGGCGGGATTGTCGCAACAGGAGGTTCCTGTCCTGATGGGAACGCTCGGCAAGGCCTTCGGGGTTGCCGGTGCTTTCGTGGCCGGTTCCGGTGTCCTGATAGAAACCCTGATCCAGCAGGCGCGCAGCTATATCTACACAACGGCCATGCCGGCCGCGCTGGCCGAGGCGACACGCGTTTCTCTCGGCATCGTGCGTGACGAGTCATGGCGGCGCGACCGGCTGCGATCACTCATAGAGCGTTTTCGTGCCGGTGCTGGCGAAATCGGACTGAGGCTCATGCCGAGTCGAACGCCAATCCAGCCAATCCTGCTTGGCGAGGCAGATGCCGCCGTTGCCTGGAGCCGCCGTCTGGAGGAGCTCGGGTTTCTCGTCACTGCGATTCGCCCGCCAACCGTACCCGCTGGCCAGGCCCGTCTGCGGGTGACATTCTCGGCCTCGCATGACGAGGAACAGGTCGACAGGCTGCTGGATGCACTATCGATCCTCCAGCGTGAGTTTGCGGCATGAGTCTTGCCACCTTGACGTTCGGCAAAGGCAGTCCCCTCGTTCTGTTACATGGCTGGGGCATGAATGCAGGTGTCTGGATGCCGTTGCTGCCACGACTCGCGCAGGGGTGGCAAGTCATCCTCGTCGAGCTGCCGGGGCATGGCGAGAGTGAGCCCGTTGAAGGTGACATCGATGACTGGGCCGGCGCTCTGCTCGATGTCGTTCCGCACCGTGCCGTGTGGCTCGGCTGGTCGCTCGGTGCCATCACGACCCTTGCTGCAGCGACACTGGCTCCGGAGCGGATCAGGGCACTCATCCTTGCAGGAGGAACGCCACGCTTCACGCGAACTGCCGGATGGGAATGCGGTATGCGCCCGGATTTGCTGCAAAACTTTGCCGGGGAGCTCTTCAGTTCCCCGGAACGTACAATGCTGCGTTTTCTCGGCTTGCAGGTGCGCGGCGCCGATAACGAGCGAGAGACACTCAAACAGTTGAAGTCTGCTGTCAGTCAGCGACCGCAAGCCGATTCGCCAGCGCTTCGCTCCGGGCTCGATCTCCTGCTTGAGACGGACCTGCGTGCCCGGTTGCCCGACTTGCAGGTTCCTTCGCTATGGCTCTACGGAGACAGGGATACCCTTGTTTCGTCAGCAACCGCGCATCATGTCAGGCAGTTGCAGCCGGAGGCGCGAACGCATGTGATCGCGGGTGCAGGGCATGCGCCTTTTCTTTCTCATCCTGCGCAATGCCTGCAGGCACTGGAGGCGCTGGCATGATCAACAAGCAGGCGGCGCGTCTTGCCTTTTCAAGGGCTGCCTCGAGTTATGATGCGTCAGCCGTGCTGCAACGTGAAATTGCCGGCCGCATGCACGATCGTCTTGACTATGTCAGGCTTCAGCCGCGCACGATTCTCGATGCCGGTGCAGGCACAGGGGAGGCAACGGCTGCTCTGCTTAAACGTTATCCCAAGGCGAGAGTGATTGCCCTCGACTTCGCCTTGCCGATGCTGCACGAGGCGCGCAAGCGGGGACGGTTTTTACGACGGCCAGCGACGGTCTGTGCCGACCTCGAACAACTGCCGCTTGCGACGGCCTCTGTCGACCTGATCTATTCCAATTTGGCATTGCAATGGTGCACGGATCTTGAAGGCACCTTGCGTGACTTGCGGCGAGTCCTGAGGCCCGGTGGGCTGTTGATGTTCTCGACGTTCGGGCCTGACACACTCAAGGAACTGCGCCAGGCATGGTCGGAAGTTGACCGCAAACCACATGTCTCACCTTTCCTGGACATGCATGATATCGGGGATATGCTCATGAAGAGCCGTTTCGCCGAGCCCGTCATGGACGCTGAATTTATCACCATGACTTACCATAATGCGCGCCAGTTGATGCGGGATATCAAGGGGATCGGTGCACATAACGCCATGGAAGGCCGTCATCGCGGGTTGACTGGAAAACAGCGCATGGAGCGCTTCATGCGGGCTTACGAGCAATTTCGGGTGGAAGGGAGGCTGCCTTCAACCTGGGAAGTGGTCTACGGACATGCGTGGGCGCCTGAGCAGGGACAGGATGAAGAGGGAGTGACACGCATCGCCATCGACAAGATAGTGCGTCAGAAACAGGCCTGAGAACTCTTCAGCCATACAGCGCTGGTGAGGACATCACTCGGATATGCTCGTATAGATCCACCACTGGTTTGCGAGGTTGTTGAACCCGTTAGCCAGTGTAACCAGCTGGTTATCCGCCTTGTCGCGATTTTCAGGGCCCTGGCCCGGCATGATCCGAAGCAGCATCCCGCGTGCAGCCTGGCATTCACGGCAGAGTCGATCGATGTTTTCAGGGGTGTCATTCCTGTCGAAGTCGATTTCCACGAGCATCCCGATCCAGCGTTGCCGTAACCAGGGCGGAAGGACTTTCTCCATGAGATCCACCAGCAAGGCGCTCTTGATCTCCCTGAGCGTGTCAAGCGACTGGCGTTTCATGAGCCGGGACTCCAGTTTCCTTCGCTGCAGACTCCTGTCGAGGCTATCGCGTGATCCACTTTTCGATCCTGCCCGGCGACTCTCGCTCATGGTGCCGTCACTGTCTCTCTCAACGCCAGCCCCGTTCGGTGCGTGAATCCCCGGAGCCGTAAAATCGGGGTTTTTCATGTCAGATCGCTTTCAAAGAGAGGGAAACGTCTGAGTGAAAGAATATCCCTGCCTGTCAGGGTGGCCTATAGGAGATTGTCTCGTCTGTCTGTCGGAAAATGGCACAGGTTCATGGCGCATGTGCGCGTTACTGCCGGGAGGATGCCGGGATGTGCAAGCGGTCATCCTGCTAGAATGCCTGCTTTTGACAGGCCATCAGATGTCGGAACAGACGTTCATAACCGGCAAGGACTGCGCGCTCGAGGAGAGTATTGCGCGTATGCAGGCACTTCTGGCCGATGCCGGCTTCGATATAGAGGAAGTGCACTGGAACAACCCGGTCGCCAATGTCTGGTCCGTGCATGTCCGTGATCGTAACTGCCCGCTGCTATTCACGAATGGCAAGGGCGTATCGCGCAAGGCTGCACTGGCCAGCGCGCTTGGCGAATTTCACGAGCGCCTCGCAACCAACTATTTCTTCGCTGACTACTATCTCGGTGAGGCAGTGACCTTTTCGCATTATCCTGACGAACGCTGGTTCGGGATATCCGGGCGGACCTGGCCGGATGAGATGTTGGCAGACGCTGGCTTGCGCGACTTCTATGATCCTGATGGCGAACTCGATCCTGCACGGCTCGTCGAGAGAAACAGCGCGCGGACCGATGCAGTGTGCGCACTGCCCTTTGAACGTCAGCGGGATGGCAAAACAGTCTGGTTTCCGGTCAACCTGATCGCCAATCTCTATGTCAGCAATGGCATGTCGGCCGGCAACAATCGTCACGAGGCGCGTGTTCAGGCCCTGTCCGAGATCCTCGAGCGTAGCATCAAGTTCAGGGTTATTGCCGAAGGTCTTTGTCTCCCGGAAATTCCCGGTGCACGCCTGGCACGATTTCCCCGAATCCTCGCAGCCGTTACGGAACTCGAGCAGGCGGGCTTCAAGCTCTTGCTCAGGGATGCCTCCCTCGGAGGCCGCTACCCGGTTGTCAATGTCACCCTGATCAACCCGAATGATGGCGGTTGCTATGCGAGTTTCGGTGCGCATCCCAAGTTCGAGGTGGCTCTGGAACGCGCGGTCACCGAACTGTTGCAGGGCCGCGGCCTCGATGCGCTTGAAGGCTTCGCACAACCATCGGTCGATCAAGACGAGGTCGCGCATCCGAATAATCTCGAGACCCACTTCATCGATTCTTCCGGACTCTTGCCCTGGTCTTTCTTCTCGCGCCAGGCGGATTTCGACTTCCATGACTGGAACACTGCGGGTGACACTGGTGACGAACTTGCCGCATTGCAGGAGATCATTCACGGTGAAGGGCGTGATGTTTACATTGCTGATTACGAGGCGTTTGGGGTCTATTGCTGTCGCGTGATCGTTCCCGGCATGTCCGAGATCTATCCTGTCGACGAACTGCTCTGGAATAACAACAACAGCGGTCTCTCCTTTCGCGATGCCTTGTTGCATCTGCCCTCGCTGGCCACTGGCGAACTGGCAGCCCTGCTGGAGAGACTGGAGGCCGGTGATATCGACGAGCATCTGACGGTACACGAGTTTATCGGCCTGGCTGCCGATCCCGGGAGCGCACTGGCGACACTGCGCGTCGGCGAGCTCAAGGCCCTGCTATTGCTTGGGACGGGCAGAAGGCAGGAGGCTGTCCAATGGCTTGACTGGCTGTGTGATTTTGGTGATCTTCGCGGTGGTCGCATGCGTGGCTATGAGTGCCTCCTGCACATGCTGAGACTGGATCAGGATGGCGAGGTTTGGGAGCAGTATGAGCAGATCCTGGTGGCGATGTTCGGCGAGTCATCTTACCGCAGGGCGGTCGATCTCTATTTCGGAAAGAAGCTGTTTGACGGGCTCGACCTCTCGGAGGGGACTGTCCTCAGTCAGAGCCATCAGCAGTTGTTTGTTGTGTATCGACGGGTAACTGCCCGGAGGGCAAGGATATGAAAGGCTGGTTTATCACTGGGACAGATACCGGCGTCGGCAAGACATTTGTCACGGTTGGCTTGCTGCACTATCTCAATGAGCGCGGTCTGCAGACAGCGGGCATGAAGCCGATCGCTTCTGGCTGCGAGCGCACGCCGGATGGCCTGCGTAACGACGACGCCTTGCGCATTCTCGAGGCATCAGTCCCTGAATTGCCTTATGAGCTTGTCAATCCTTACAGTTTCGAACCGCCGATTGCGCCGCACATTGCAGCTGCAAAAGCCGGTGCCATGATCGAAATGAAAACGATCCTCGACAGTTTCGATGCCATCCGCAGCCGGGTCGACTGCATCGTCGTCGAGGGTGTAGGAGGCTGGGAGGTGCCGCTCAGTGAAGATACAGGCATGCCCGATCTGGCAGCGGTGCTGGGGCTTCCCGTGATCCTCGTCGTGGGCATTCGTCTGGGTTGCATCAATCATGCGCTGCTGACAGCGGATGCCGTCAGGGCGCGTGGTCTTGAACTGGCAGGGTGGGTCGCCAACCGGGTCGATACGGCCGTTGATGAGGAGCAGGCTGTCATCGAGGCGATCATGAACCGTATCGGATCACCGATGCTGGGAAGCATTCACCACGGGCAACAGGTGTTCAGCGAGGCATTCACGCTTCAGTTCTGAATTTCCCCGGCTTCAGGACGACTTTCAAGGGTGAAGCGCTCGTATTCGGCGATAACCTGTGCACCGAAGAGCAGGATCAGTCCGGCTATCTCCAGACTCAGCAGGAAGACGATCGCCGTCGCGAGTGAGCCGTATACCAGGCTGACGACCGACAGGGTCGAGAAGTACCACACCAGCACATGTCTCACCACTTCCCATAGCAGACCTGCCGTAACGCCACCGATCAGTGCATGCCGGAAGGAGAGTTTGCCGAGTGGCATGACGAGATAAAAAGAGGTGAGAATCAGGATTTGGCCGGCAAGGCCAATGACGTAAAGCATGAAACGGGAGATACCCTCAAGCGTGAATTCGACGCCCAGAAGATTGATCTGGGTGCCCTCGATCGCATAGAGCGCGCCGGCGATCAGGGACATCAGCAGGAAACCCAGACCGAGCACGAGAATATAGGCGTAAGGCAGTATTGCCGAGACCAGAAAATGGCGCCGATGAATCTGGACGCGATGGAAAAAGATGAAGCTCATCGCATTCTCGACAACAGTGAAGGCCAGCGAACTGAAGAAGAGCAGCACGACGACCATGAGCCAGCTGATGATGCCGCGGTTCTCGAGGAGGGCCGCCATCTGTTGCGTGATGACCTCGGCATGGGTTGGCAGCACGACGGCGATATTCTGCTGCAGTGTCTCGAGCAGCTGGTGATAATCGATGAATTGCGACAGGATCAGCAAGATCAGCGTGATCAGCGGAATGATCGATAGCAGCGCATAGTAGGCGACAGCGCCTGCCAGCAAGAGCCCCTGGCTTGCACGAAACCCCCTGAAGACCTGGAGAATGAATTGCCAGGGGTGCTGCAGGACGAGCTGGTACTGATGCTGCATCTTGTTCTATTGCTGTTTGCGGGGCCTTCATGCTAACCCGTGCCGAACAGCTTGTCACCGAGCATGTCTGCGGGTGCTATGCTTGATGCTGTTCCGGAAGGAAGAGAAACAGTCATGACACATTACGCAGGCCGGTGCCATTGTGGTTCAGTGAGATTTGCATTCGACAGCGACCCGATCACTTCAGGGCTGCGCTGTAACTGTTCCATCTGCGTACGCAAGGGCGCGGTGATGTCCCCGGGTGTTTACGACTGGCAGGAGCTGAATATCGAGGTTGAGGATGATGCCCTTGTCCTTTACCAGTTCGGCGACAGGACAGCGAAGCACTACTTCTGTAATCGCTGCGGCATCTACCCCTTTCATGAAACTGCACGTTTCCCCGGAAAACTGCGAGTGAACCTCGGGTGCATCGATGCACTGGCTCCTCTGGAGATGGAGGTTGCCGTCTTTGACGGAAAGCACCTGCTGTAGAACGCCCTGGCCATCGTACACAAACAAAAACCCCGGCATGTAGCCGGGGTTTTTTGCCGGGATGACAGTCCCGGGCGCGCGATTAACGCTTGGAGAACTGGGGACGCTTGCGAGCCTTGTGCAGGCCGACCTTTTTGCGTTCAACCATGCGGGCGTCACGGGTCAGGAAACCGGCCTTGCGCAGCGGTGAGCGCAGCTCTTCATTGTGATCGACCAGTGCGCGGGCGATACCATGGCGAATGGCGCCTGCCTGGCCGTTCGGGCCACCACCGCGAACGGTGATGGTGACGTCGACCTTGTCACTCATCTCGGTCAGTTCGAGCGGCTGGCGAACGATCATGCGCGAGGTTTCGCGGCCGAAGAAGTTTTCGATGGTGCGGCCGTTAATGGTGATGTCACCATTGCCGGGCTTGAGGAAAACACGTGCTGCCGAAGTCTTGCGGCGGCCCGTTCCGTAGTTGTGTGCTTGTGCCATGTGTTCAGTCCTGATCAGATGTCGAGGGCGATCGGCTGCTGGGCGGTGTGCTGATGCTCGCTGCCTGCGTAGACACGCAGTTTCTTGAACATTGCCCGACCGAGCTTGTTTTTCGGCATCATGCCGCGTACGGCGGTCTCGATGACGCGCTCCGGAGCCTTCTGAAGCTGCTTTTCCAGGGAGATGGATTTGAGATTGCCGATGTAGCCGGTGTGGTGATGGTACATCTTCTGCTGCAACTTGTTGCCCGTAACGCGAATTTTTTCCGCGTTGATGACGACAATGTAATCTCCCGTGTCGACGTGAGGCGTGTATTCCGGCTTGTGCTTGCCGCGCAGGCGACGGGCGATCTCGGTCGCGAGGCGGCCAAGTGTTTTGCCATCTGCATCAACAACATACCAGTCGCGACGCACGTCTGCAGGTTTTGTGCTTACGGTTGTCATCCGTCCAGACCCTGAAAGTGTTTAATAATGATCAATTAACCAGTTCTTCGCATATAGCGAGAAAGGGCGCGAATATTAACGGATTGATCGGCGCATGGCAAGTGGCAATCCGGCGATTCCCGCTTTGGCGGAGTTCCCCGGATACTCGGAAGAAATCGAGCTACGGGCTCCTGCCACAGGTCGCCGGCTATCGGTTTCCCCGGAGCCGGGGATGTTTCTAACTGACGACGCATGTGCGACAATTGCCGCCCCTGTTACCTGAAAAGCCTGGATTGCCGCCCGGGCGCAACGCGACTCGTTTTCAAGATGCTACTGTTCCGGGTACTCAACTATCTCGCAGCATTGATGCTCACAGCCATGCTGCTCACAGGTGTCACTGTCATTGCTGCCTGGTCATACCTTGAGTCCGATCTGCCTGAAACAGACGTTCTCCTGGACATCCGCCTGCAGGTACCGCTGCGTGTCTACAGCAGCGCCGGTGATCTGATCGCCGAGTACGGCACCAAGCGGCGCGAGCCGGTCGAGTACGAGGAGGTGCCGAAGCCGATCGAGCAGGCAATTCTCGCAGCCGAGGATGCCAATTTTTTCAAGCATCCCGGTGTCGATTACCGTGGGCTCGCACGGGCAGCGGTCAGCCTTGTCAAAACGGGGCAGCGCAGGCAGGGTGGCAGCACCATCACCATGCAGCTCGCACGCAATTTCTTTCTGTCTCCAGAGAAGACCTACATCCGGAAAGCACGCGAGATCATGCTCGCCATGCGCATGGAGCATGAGTTCTCAAAGAAAGAGATCCTGACTCTTTACCTCAACCAGATCTACCTCGGCAATCGTGCCTATGGTATCCGGGCAGCAGCACACACCTATTACAACAAGGAGCTCGATGAGCTCACCCTGGCGGAGACCGCCATGATCGCCGGATTGCCGAAAGCACCATCGGCCTACAATCCACTGGTCAATCCCCAACGTGCTATAGAGCGCCGCAACTACGTGCTCGATCGTATGGAGGTCAATGGTTTCATTACTGAACAGGAGAAGCTTGCAGCGCAGTCGGAACCGGTTACAGCCCGCTATGTGCAGCCCGAGATCGGCCTCGAGGCTGCCTACGTCGGCGAAATGGTCCGTGCTGAAATGCTGAGACGCTACGGTGAAGATGCCTACACCGGTGGCTATCATGTTACTACCACCATTATCCCGCGTCTCCAGCGTGCGGCGAATACGGCACTGCGCCAGGCCCTGGATGATTATGACGAGCGCCATGGCTATCGCGGGCCGGAACAGCAACTCGAGGTTTCGATATGGCAGGATGCGCAAAGGCGCTCGGAATTGTTACAGAAGCTGGGTAATATCGGCGAGCTTCGCCCTGCGGTCGTGACGGGTTTCCCGGATGAGAAATCGGTCGAGATCGCCCTGGCGGACAACAGCCGTTCCATCATCGGGTGGGAAGGCCTCAGCTGGGCTCGCCGTTATCGCTCTGCCGACTGGCAGGGGCAGCGCCCGCGAAAGGCGAGCGATATCCTCAACCACGGGGACCTCATTCGCGTTCTTGTCGAATCGTCGGACAATGGTGACTACCTGCGTCTTGCACAGGTGCCGAAAGCCCAGGGTGCACTGGTTTCCGTGAAACCCGGTACAGGTGAGGTCGTTGCCCTGACGGGGGGCTATGACTATTACTACAGCAAGTTCAACCGTGCGACCCAGGCATACAGACAGCCGGGTTCCGGTTTCAAGGCGTTCATCTATTCAGCCGCCCTGGCAGCAGGTTACCAGCCCTCTGACGTGATCAATGACGCCCCGGTCGTCATAAAGGATGACACGCTGCCCGGTGGCTACTGGCGGCCGTCGAATGCAAATCACAAGTTTTCCGGCCCTACACCCCTGCGGCGCGGGCTGGCCTTGTCGAAAAACCTTGTCTCGATTCGTCTGCTGCGTAGTATCGGCATCGATTTCGCCCTGCAACACCTGGGTGGTTTCGGTTTCGATGTGAGCCGCTTTCCGAAGGGGCTGGCGCTCGCACTGGGCACGGGAGAGGTGACCCCCATGCAGATGGCAGAGGCCTATACGGCTTTCGCCAATGAGGGGCGGCGGGTCAGGCCCTACTTCATCGACCGTATCGAACAGGAAGGCGTTGGTCTTGTCTACACAGCGACGCCCGATGTCACTGTAGCGATCACTCCGGAAAACCGTTTCCTCATTTACTCGATGATGAAGGATGTCATCAATTACGGAACCGGCAGGCGTGCACGTGTGCTCAATCGCAGCGACATCGCCGGCAAGACTGGAACGACCAATGACTACAAGGACGCCTGGTTCAACGGATACAACGAATCGGTTGTCGCGATCGTCTACGTCGGCATGGATGATTCCACGACCCTCGGCAAACGCGAGGAAGGTGCCAGGGCTGCCTTGCCGGCATGGATCAGCTACATGCAGGAGGCCACAAAGGGACTCCCGGAAACCGAGCCTTACATGCCATCCGGTATCGAGAGTACAGAAATCTTTGCTGGTGGCAGCAGCTATGTCGAGTTCATCGATACCACGACCGAGCCCAATTACGTCCCGGAGGTCTCGTCAGCGATCAGCAGCATCGATGAGTCTCCGGCGGCCGAGGATGACCTTTTCTGACAGGCACCGGCATGGCAAACAACAATCATCATTCGCAATTGATCGTGGCAGCAGCTTCACGCTTGCTCGCAGATCACCAGACGCTGGATTATGGCTGGGCACGCCGCAAGGCTGCCGAGAATCTCGGCATTAACGTCAATGACAGGCAACTTCCGAGCCTCGCCGAGATCGAGGCTGCTGTTATTGAGCATCAGCAGATATTCAGCCCGCAAGCCCCCCTGCTCACGAAGCAGCTGATGACAGCGACCAAACTGCTGCATGACTTCCGGAAGTTCTCGCCGCGTCTCGTCGGTCCATTGACACGTGGTGTCACGGCCGGCAATGCAGTCATGAGCATTCACTGTTTTGCCGAGGCGGCCAAGCTCGTGCTGTTCGATATCATGGATGCCGGTATCCGTGCGGAAAGTGGTGATGTCACGATTATCACCAGCAACAGGAGACGCGAGGAGCGACCCGCGTTCAGTTTTTTCTATGACGACCAGGAAGTGCTGGTGATTGTCCTTGGGCTCGATGAATACCGGCACCCACCGCTCGATCCTGTCACTGAGAAGCCTGCCTATGGCCTCGATGCCGATGCTCTGGCCAGGCGGCTTGCAGAAGAGCAGGCTGTCTGAAACCGGATCTGCAGCGACAATGTGATCGTCTGCTGGGCGTCAGTCGCGTTCCCCCAGCGGGATGAAGTCGCGCTTGCCCGGTCCGGTATAAAGCTGGCGCGGGCGTCCGATACGGCGTTCCGGATCCTCCATCATCTCCATCCAGTGTGCGACCCAGCCGACCGTGCGCGCAATTGCGAACATGGCAGTAAACATGTTGCGCGGAATGCCAAGTGCACGGTAGATGATGCCGGAATAGAAGTCGACATTCGGGTAGAGCTTGCGCTCAACGAAGTAGTCATCCTCAAGCGCGATGCGTTCGAGTTCGCGTGCGAGATCAAACATCGGCGTCTCTTCGCCGACATAGTGCTCGAGGACTTCGTTGGCGACCGTGCGGATGATCTTGGCGCGCGGGTCGTAATTCTTGTAGACGCGGTGGCCGAAACCCATGAGTCGGAAGGGGTCATCCTTGTCCTTCGCGCGCCTGATATATTCCGGGATGTTCTCGACGGAACCGATCTGGTCGAGCATGGTCAGCACGGCCTCGTTGGCGCCCCCATGGGCCGGTCCCCAGAGAGAGGCGATGCCGGTGGCGACGGCCGCGAACGGATTCGCCCCTGAACTGGCGGCGAGGCGCACGGTTGAGGTGCTGGCGTTCTGTTCATGGTCGGCATGCAGGATGAAGAGGATGTTGAGCGCACGCTCCTTGACCGGGTCGACTTCGTAGGGCTCACACGGCGTGGCGAACATCATGTGCAGGAAGTTGCCCGGGTAGCTCAGATTGTTCTGCGGGTACATGAAAGGTTCGCCCTCATTGCGCTTGTGTGCGGCAGCGGCGATCGTCGCGACCTTGGCGATCATGCGATGTGCAGAGATCTGGCGGTTTGTCGGATCGTTGATGTCGAGCGCATCGTGATAAAAGGCAGAAAGCGAGCTCATGACGCCGACCAGCATGGCCATCGGGTGAGAGTCGTAGCGAAACCCCTGAAAGAATTTTGTCAGTGATTCGTTGATCATCAAGTGCTTCTTGATGCAGTCACGAAAGATACCGAGCTCGGTTTCATTCGGCAGTTCGCCGTAGAGCAGCAGAAAGGCGACCTCGAGGAAACTGCACTGGGCCGCAAGCTGTTCGATCGGATAGCCGCGATAGCGCAGGATGCCTTTCTCGCCATCAATGTAGGTGATACTGCTGCGGCAGCTGGCGGTGGCCACGAAGCCGGGGTCGTAGGTGAACATTCCGGTCTGGTTGTTAAGGCTCCTGATATCGATGACATCAGGTCCCTCCGTACCCTTGAGTACCGGGAGTTCTGCAGTCAGGTCGTTCTTGCTTGCGGTCAGCTTGATCACTGGATCGGACATGACCCTCTCCTCACATATCGTAACTCGGGATAGTTTAACAGAGCGTGCAGCGGGCTTGCCCATGGGTAAACCCTGATCTCCGGCACTTCGGAATGCCTTTGGTGGTTTGCTGAAACTGCGTTCCAGGCGCCCTGTTTTTTTCGATGAGAATATCCTGCTGCAGTGCAATAAACTGCATAGGAAGTTTGAATATTAGCGGAATCTATAGCCATCAGGCCGGAATGCGCAGAAAGTGACGCACGCGTCTCTTTTCATGCACGCAAGCGCGATATCATCAGGGGTTGGCAACGGCACAGGGGCGCAAGCCAGGTGCGCCCCCTCTGTTGAGGCCGCTACGATTGCTAGATGCGGGCCACGCCCGAATCGATTGCGGCCTGCCTGACTGCTGTCGAGACATGCTCCCGCAGGCGCGGGTCGAGCGGTTTCGGAATGATGTACTCGGGACCAAAACTCAGGCTTTCGAGGTGGTAGGCATCGAGTACCTCGCGCGGAACTGGCTGGTGTGTCAATGCCTGCAGGGCGTGCACTGCGGCGATCTGCATCTCCTCGTTGATGCATGAGGCGCGAGCATCGAGAGCACCGCGGAAGATGAACGGGAAGCCGAGAACATTGTTGACCTGATTCGGATAATCACTGCGTCCCGTGGCCATGATGAGATCATCGCGAACACGCAGGGCGATTTCGGGCCGGATTTCAGGTACCGGATTCGAGAGCGCGAAAACGATCGGTTTTGGCGCCATGTGCGCGAGCATCTGCGGTGAAATCAGATCGGGACCGGAAAGCCCGATCACCACATCGGCATCCTCCATGGCATCCTCGAGGGTGCGCTTTTCCGTGTCGACTGCCACGCCCCACTTGAAAGGGTTGAGATTCGTACGGCCGGTATGAATGACTCCAGTGCGATCGATGGCGAGGAAATTGTCACGGTGTGCGCCCATGGTGACGAGTAGCCGGATGGTGGCAATGCCGGCTGCACCGGCGCCGAGAACGACGATTTTTGCTTCACCGAGCGTTTTGCCCTGCAGTTCGAGCGCGTTCATCAGACCCGCGGCAATAATGATCGCAGTGCCGTGCTGGTCATCGTGGAAAACCGGGATGTCGAGTTGCTCGATCAGTGCCTGCTCGATCTCGAAGCAGTGCGGCGCCGCGATATCCTCGAGATTGATGCCTCCGAAGGTCGGCGCGATGCGCATGACAGTCTCGATGAATTCCTGGGGGCGTTTTGCATTGACCTCGATATCGAATACATCGATGTCGGCAAAATGCTTGAAGAGCACAGCCTTGCCCTCCATGACCGGTTTGCCGGCGAGGGCGCCGACGTTGCCGAGACCGAGAACGGCACTGCCGTCGGTGATGACTGCAACGAGGTTTCCCTTCGTCGTGTAGCGATAGGCTTCTTCGGGATTTTCAGCAATCCGGCGTACGGGTTCCGCGACGCCGGGCGTGTAGGCTAGTGAGAGATCCTTCTGGGTTTCGGCCGGCTTCGTCAGTTTGATCGCGAGTTTTCCCGGGATGGGTTTCTCGTGATAGACGAGTGCTTCTTCGTTGATCGACTTGTCGGCGTGATGATCTGACACTTGCTGTTCCTCCGGGTTGGCGGTTCAGGCCCAAAACGTGAAAAGGCACCCGCAAGGGTGCCTTTGGAAGTCCGTCGCTCAGCCGGGATTAACGGCTGTAGCGTTTGCGGAAGCGGTCAACGCGACCACCGCTGTCGACGGTGCGCTGCTGACCGGTGTAGAAAGGGTGGCATGCAGAGCAGATTTCCACGTTCAGTTCGTCACCTTCGTATGTCGAACGGGTTTCGAAGCTGTTGCCGCACCGGCAGCTCACCTTGATTACCTTGTAGTCCGGATGTGTATCCGCTTTCATTGCACTCGTCCACGCAAAATCTGAAAAGAGGCGGAATTCTACAGAAGATCCCGGTGAAGCGCAACAGCCACAGCGGGCCTCAGAGGAACTCGAGCATAAAGCCGCTCGTGTCCGCTAGCGGCGAGCGGACCCTCAGTGTGATGTTTGTTTTGACTCCGGGCTCGAGGATGCGCGCGGTGTTATCGCCGAGGTATTGGTCGACATCGAACCGGTTTCTTGCCAGGACAATGCCCTTGCTGTCGAGCAACGAGAGCTCGATCGTCGGGTAGGGTTGCGGCCAGGGCGCCTCGTTGAGCAGGTTGAGTTGCAGCTGGTAGGTTCCCGGCTGGCCGTCGATGGCGGTGAAGAGGCGATCGACGATCGTGATCGATTCAGGATTCCGGACTTGCGGTGGCGTACAGCCGATGATCTCGCATGCCGCAATCATCCTTGTGTAGACGAAAGGTGTCTCGCGCAGCAGCCAGACTCCCTGTGCCAGCAATACCAGGGCAAGGAGCGTGATTCCTGCAATCCAGAGCTGCGGGTGCCGGGCGGGTTTCGGGCCATTCTGCCTGTCTGCTGATAGCAGCCGGTGATGCGCTGATGCATCGGCTTTATCCTCCGGGCTTTCCCCGGCTTCATCTTCCAGCTGTGCATCGACGAGTTCCCATTGTGGCTGGCTGTCGACTGGTACAGAGGTGGGGGCAGGAGAAGCCTCATTCACCGGTTTGCTTTCGGGTTCATCGCGGCCTGTCTGCGCTCTGTCCTGCTCTCTCTTCTGTGCAGCCCTTAACTGGCGTATGACGTTTTCGGCCGACAATTCCGGATTGTCCGGTGAAAACTCGACATCTTCCACATCGATGGTGAAGACTTTCTTGCAGACTGCGCAGCGCGCCTCCTGCCCTGCTTTTTGCAGCATCTTGACGGTGATGCGGTAGCTTGCACCGCAGTTGGGACAAATAATGCGTTCCTTGGTCATGAGCAGGTGTCTGCGTTACAAGGAAGATGATTGCTCACGACAAGGCATGCGCCGGGGCGGGTAAGGCCCGCGCAGGCGCAATTCAGGGGGTGTGCGTTGGCCATCGGCAGGGAGCTGCCACATGGCGGTATCGGGATTTGCCTCATCGGATGGAATCAGGACCGGAATTACCAGGTTCCCGGATTATAAGCGTGTGCGGAAGTCTCAGGCCAATTGACAGCCGACATTGACGAATTTACGACAAAATGCCCTTGCGTCCGGGGTTGCGGGGGCGGTGCGCGATATCATCAGTATCCCATGCAGGCCGCCATGACGGCACTGGCCAATGTTCACAAGGCAGACGTCCCGCTCCTGGCATTCAGCGCTTGCTGAAGAGATAGTGGCTGACCCACCACTCCTGGCCGTGGTTGTAACCGAAGAGCTCGGCGCATGCCATGAAGAAGATTCGCCAGCGTTGCCACCAGGTGGCTGCAAAATCCTTGCCGTAAGTCTGCTCGAAGAGCGGCCAGAGAGTGTCCCGGCTGGCGTCCATCTTTTCCAGCCACGCGTTGGCCGTCTTCTCATAGTGTCTTCCGTCCCAGCGCCAGCGTTTGTCGATACAGAGCTGGTCCTGGAAGAAGAGCGGCAGATCGTCGGACGGCATCATTCCGCCCGAAAAGAAAAAGCGGCTCATCCAGTCTCCCGGGCCGCGGTCTTCGAAGAGGTAGGGTGAATCGCGATGTACGAAGATGTGCTTGAAAAACTTGCCGCCGGGTTTAAGCCACCGGGCTACCCTGGCATAAAGTTCCCGATAGTTGCGCATATGCTCGAACATCTCGACCGAGACAATGCGATCGAATGCGTTATCGGTGTCGAAATCGTTCATATCTGCCGTGATGATGGAGAGATTCGAGATTCCCGATTCTTCGGCACGTTTCAGAATCATCTCGCGTTGCGAGGCTGAATTCGAGACCGCGGTGATCTGTGCGTTCGGATAATGTTTCGCCATCCAGAGTGTGAGCGAGCCCCAGCCACATCCAAGTTCGAGAATTTCCATGCCATCCTCGAGCTCGGCATGTTCGCAGGTCTGGCCAAGGGCGAGCGATTCCGACGCATCGAGCTCTCGCGTGTACTTGCCCCAGTAACCGCAGCTGTACTTCATGTGACTGCCGAGTACGTTGCGGTAGAATTCGGCAGGAACTTCGTAGTGTTGCTCATTGGCTTTTTCCGGTAGCAGCGCAATCGGCGCACTGTCCATCAGCTCGATAAATTCCTGCAGCTGTTCGGAGACAGCCTGGGTATCCCCGGCCCTGATTTCGGCGAGCCGCCTCTCCAGGAGTGCACGGATTCCGGTGCGAATGATGCCGTCCGGCACCCAGCCCTTTTCAGTCAGTTCGTTTGCGAGATTGCTGTTGATCATCATCGGCACACACCCGGTAACAGGAAATTATTTGTAACAGCACTGAAGGTAGACGCAGATGAGTCATAGCGTCTAGGTCAAAACGAGTGGGGTTTTTCATCGCGTCACCGGTATCTCCCGGAGGATATTGCCGGCAAGCCCTTTGCCAGTCGTGACAGGTGCCGCCAGAAAAGGACTACTGAAACACAGGTGCAAGGAGCTGGGCATCCATTTTGATCACACTGGTGAAGCGAATCAATTGCTGCAGTATCCGGGCTTTACGGCATCTGGCGGGATGATTATTATTGCAGTGCACCAAGCTCGATAACGAGGATGCGAACGGTATCCGCAAAAGAATCAGAAAAGAGCGGCCCTCGACTCATGTACGTCAGCAGTTGAAACAGTTCACGGACACGCAGACTCCGCGGGGTAATCAATATCGCTTACAGGTCTGCGCAAGCATCTGCAGGCACTGGTGATGGAACCTGGCAGAACAATGAGAATGCATTATCTCTTCATCCTGGTCTTTCTGATGCTCTTCTGGATGCTTCTCTCGGGGCACGGGGAGCCGCTCATCCTGTCCTTCGGAATGCTCTCGTCGCTGCTCGTGACCCTGCTCATTGCGCGGATGGACAGCAGGGACAGGGAGCCCGCTACTTTCCGTCCGGGCATCAGGGTCATGCATTATTTCAGCTGGTTGCTGTGGCAAGTCGTGCTGTCGAATATCGATGTAGCGCGTCGCATCTGGAATCCCTCCCTGCCAATTCGTCCGAGCTGGCAGCGCCTCGACATTGAGGTTTCGACGCCACTTGAGAAAACGCTTTATGCGAACTCCATCACGCTGACCCCGGGGACGCTGACGACCGATGTCCGTGAGGATCACTTCATGATTCACAGCCTGACTCCCGAGGGGATCGAGGAACTCAGGAAGGGCGAAATGGAAAGGCGCATCAAGCGCCTCCGGATTTGAAGCCATGCTGACAGCAGCCATCATTGCGATCCTTGTCACCATGATCCTGGCCCTGGTCAGGGCATTCCTCGGACCCTCCGAGTACGATCGCATGCTTGCTGCCAACTCCTTTGGTACGAAGACGGTTCTGCTGATTGCACTTGGCGGGCATGCCCTGTCATGGCACAGCTATCTCGATGTCGCGCTGCTCTACGCGATGGTCAACTTTGTTGGGACCATTGCCGTCATGCGCTTTTTCGAGAACAGGAAACAGGATGGAAAAGAGGGATCGGGAGGGGCGTCATGACGCTTGTGCTCGAGTGGACAAGCGCCATTTTTCTGCTGGCGGGGAGTTTTCTCTGTATTACGGGTGGTGTGGGCCTGCTGCGCATGCCGGACTTTTTTTCACGGGTGCATGCTGCGGGTGTGACCGAAACCCTGGCGGCCCCTCTGCTTCTGTGTGGCCTGATGCTGCAGATGGAGTGGTCACTCGATCTTGTCAAGGTGCTGATGATCCTGTTGTTTGTCCTCGCGACCAACCCGACTGCAACGCAGGCCATGGCCAAGGCAACACTCATCGGTGGCCAGAAGCCTCTTGTGACTGAATCAGAGAGCACGAAGGGGGATTCCCCATCGAACAGCTGATCGACGTCGCATTATTGGGTTTTCTCGTGCTGATTGCGATCGCCGCGATTCGCATGCGCGACCTCTTCGGTGTTGTGATTCTCTTCGGTGTCTACAGCCTGCTAACGGCCGTTCTCTTTATGGACCTTGATGCTGTTGACGTTGCCTTCACGGAGGCTGCCGTCGGTGCCGGTGTGACCACTGTCCTGCTGCTTTCGAGCCTCAGGCTGACAAGGCGCTGGGAGGCACCACCAAGGCACAATCCTTTCTTCTCGCTGCTCGTTGTTGGCGTCACTGGTGCCGCGCTCGTTTATGCCACGCTCGATGCTCCGCTGCTCGGGGATCCTTCGGCCCCGGTACACAAGCATGTCGCCCCACACTACCTGCAGGAGGCTGCAGGGGAAGTCGGCATGCCCAACATCGTCACGGCCGTGCTGGCCAGCTACCGTGGTTATGACACCTTTGGTGAAACGCTCGTTGTTTTCACTGCCGGCCTGGCGGTTCTCTTGCTACTGGGCTTCGGTGAGAGCGGGGAATCCCGCATCGAAACCAGCGCGATTCATGATCAGGTCGTGCTCAAGGTCGTTGTCAAGCTGCTGATTCCGCTGATTCTGCTTTATGCGCTTTATGTACAGTTCCACGGGGACTTCGGGGCCGGTGGTGGCTTTCAGGCCGGCGTGATTTTTGCGACGGGTTTCATTCTCTATGACATGGTCTTCGGCGTGGAGAACGCACGCGCTGTGATGCCTGCCGCCTGGCTGCCTCGCCTCGCGGCGCTGGGTGTCCTGATCTATGGTGGCGTCGGCGTCTACTCCATGCTGGCAGGAAAGCCTTTCCTCGATTACTCGGCTTTGTCGGCTGATCCGGTGCACGGGCAGCATCTCGGGGTATTGCTTGTCGAACTCGGCGTCGGCATCACCGTTTTCTCCATCGTGCTTTCCATTTTCTATGCCCTGTCAGGAAGGAGGCGCCAGTCATGAACGAGATAGCGGGTCTTTTCAACTACTGGGTCGTGGTGTTCCTGATGATGGCCGGGTTCTACGTCGTTATCTCGCAGGGCAACCTTGTCAAAAAGCTCGTGGGCCTGGGACTATTCCAGGCCTCGGTCTTTATTCTCTATATCACCATGGGGAACCTCAGCGGTGGCCGGGCGCCAATCGTGACCGAGGGAGTCTTTATCTATTCGAACCCCTTGCCACATGTGCTCATACTTACCGCGATCGTGGTTGGCGTCGCAACCACTGCGGTTGGTCTTGCACTGATCGTACGCATCCATGAGGCCTATGGCAGTGTCGAGGAGGATGAGATTCATGCCCTCGACATGGCTGATGACGATACTCGCCTGCAAGAGGGCGCCGGACAGGAGGAGAGCAGCGAGTGAGCCTGCTCGACCATCTGCCGATTCTGGTCGTTATCACCCCGCTGATGACAGCGCCACTGTGCGTACTCGTCGACCGGCCAAGAGCTGCCTGGGGTATCGCGCTGGCTGCTGCCTGGCTGAGTTTTGGCGCTGCGATTGTACTGGCTCTCACGGTCGCCACATCCGGTACGCTGACCTACCAGCTTGGTGGCTGGCCTCCCCCCTGGGGAATCGAATACCGCATCGATACGCTCGCTTCCTACGTGCTACTGATCGTGACGGCCATGGCCGCGCTCGTGATGCTCTTCGCGAAGGAGAGCGTTCCACGGGAAATCCCGGAGCAGAGTATCGCGCGCTTTTACGCCTGCCTGATGCTTGCGTTCGCCGGGCTTGCGGGCATCGTCGCGACCGGCGATGCCTTCAATGTCTTCGTCTTTCTCGAGATCTCCTCGCTGGCTTCCTACGCATTGATCAGCATGGGCAGGGATCGCAGGGCGCTCAACGCAGCATTTCAGTACCTGGTGATGGGGACGATCGGTGCGACTTTCATACTGATCGGCATCGGCTTTCTCTACATGATGACCGGTACGCTCAACATGCTCGATCTGGCCACGCGTCTTCCTGATGTATCCGACACGCGCACGGTCCGCGCCGGTTTTGCGTTCCTGACGGTCGGTATCGGTTTGAAGCTGGCGATGTTTCCCCTGCACCTGTGGCTGCCGAATGCCTATGCCTATGCTCCGTCGGCAGTGACGGCCTTTCTTGCGGCAACTGCGACCAAGGTCGCCGTTTACGTGATGCTGCGCTTCATGCTGGGTGTTTTCGGCGCCGACTTCTCGCTTGGCGATATGCCGCTCGATCTCATCCTCATGGGGCTGGGCCTGATTGGCATTATCATGGCCTCACTGATTGCCGTGTTCCAGGATGACATCAAGCGCATGTTCGCCTATTCGAGTGTTGCGCAGATCGGTTACATGCTGCTTGGGATTGGCCTGGCATCTGCAACGGGTGTCGGTGCCGCAATCCTGCATATTTTCAACCACGCCCTTATGAAAGGAGCACTGTTCCTGGCCCTGGGTGCAGTGGCTTACCGCATCGGTGCGGTCACACTGGATCAGTTCGCAGGCCTTGGAAAGCGCATGCCATGGACCATGGCCGCAATTGCGATCGGTGGACTGAGTCTGATCGGTGTTCCGCCGACGGCAGGCTTTGTCAGCAAATGGTACCTGGTGCTCGGCACGCTCGAGCAGGGCCTGTGGCCAATCGCCGTACTGATCCTGATCGGTTCTCTGCTTGCCCTGGTCTATGTCTGGCGACTGATCGAGGCCGCCTATTTCGGTGCGGTTGCTGCAGATGCACCGGAGGTGTGTGAAGCACCTGCATCGATGCTGGTGCCAATCTGGATACTGGTTGCGGCAAATATCTACTTCGGTATCAACACCGATATCAGTGTCGGCGCAGCGATGCAGGCGGCCACGATGCTCATGGGTAATGGCGGATGAGCGCGGAACTGCTGCTTGCCCTGATTCCCCTGGTGCCTGTCCTGGCGGTCTTTGGCATCATCGCCGCGCGCGCCAGGCCGAACCTGCGGGAGGGTGTCAGCATCGCAGCGGGGATTCTCCTGTTTCTGCTTGTTGCGGCACTGGCTGCGACGGTCGACTGGGCCGCACCACCGACGCTGGTTATCGCGGAACCCTTTCCGGGCCTGTCACTGTCGCTGACTCCCGAACCGCTGGGTGTGCTCTTCGCGCTGGTCGCGAGCCTGCTTTGGCCGATCACGACTCTCTATGCAGTCGGCTACATGCGTGCTCACCATGAACAGAACCAGACCCGTTTCTACACGGCATTTGCTGTGTCGATCTCCGCTGCCATGTGCATTGCACTGGCCGGCAACATGCTGACGCTCTTCGTCTTCTATGAAGTGCTTTCGGTCGCGACCTATCCGCTGGTGACCCATGCGGGCACCGAGAAGGCAAAGCGGGCAGGGCGGGTTTATCTTGGTTTGCTCATGGGTACCTCTATCGGCTTGCTGCTGCTGGCCATGGTATGGACATGGAATATTACCGGCACGCTCGATTTCACTCCCGGCGGTATATTCAGTGACGAGGTCAGCGGTGGGGTGCTCGGTATCCTGCTGTTGCTGTATGTCTTCGGGACTGGCAAGGCCGCATTGATGCCGTTCCACCGCTGGCTGCCTGCGGCCATGGTCGCACCGACACCGGTCTCTGCATTGCTGCATGCGGTAGCCGTGGTCAAGGCCGGTGTCTTCACCGTGCTCAAGGTCAGTGTTTACATTTTCGGGATCGATCGCATCGGCGAGATTGCGGCGGCTGACTGGCTGGTCGTGATCGCAGCCCTGACGATCGTGCTCGCGTCGGCCATAGCACTGCGCAAGGACAACTTCAAGGCCCGGCTCGCCTATTCGACAATCAGCCAGCTCTCCTACATCACGCTCGGCGCAATGCTGGGTATCGCTGCCGGCGCAATCGGTGGCGGCCTGCATATCGCGATGCATGCTGTCGGCAAGATCACGCTCTTCTTCTGTGCTGGTGCCGTGCTTGTCACGGCACACAAGTCGAAGATCAGCGAACTCAACGGGATCGGCAGGCGCATGCCCTGGACCATGGGAGCTTTCGCGATCGGCGCCTTGTCGATGATCGGTGCGCCCCCGTTCGCGGGCTTCATCTCCAAGTGGTATCTCTTCGGCGGGGCGTTGCAGACAGAGCAGTGGATCGCGGTCGGCGCAATCGTTATTTCCACACTGCTCAACGCCGCCTATTTCATGCCAATCGTCTATGCAGCCTTTTTCCTGGATGAGGATCCCGGTCACCGTCATGTCGAACACGGCGAGGCGCCGTTGCCGATCGTGCTGGCGCTGGTTGCTACGGCGTTGTTCACAGTTTTGCTGTTCTTTTTTCCCGGCGTGCCCTTGACGCTGGTCCAGCAGATGGCAGGAAGCTGATGAAAGAGTCCTCTCGAGAGCCCCGAACCGCATCACAGCCGGAGGCGAAGAAGCACTGGCTCTACCGCAGCGAGAATTTGCCGAAACTGTGGGTCATCCAGATCCTGGTCCTCGTGCTGGCCGTGCTACCCGAGTTTTTTCTGCACCATCACCCGCATTTCGAAGAGAGTGGATTCACACTCGACGGCACCTTTGCCTTCTATGCCTGGTACGGTTTTCTGGCCTGTGCCGGCATGGTTGCCCTGGCGAAGGTTCTGGGTATCTTCCTGAAGCGCAAGGACACTTACTATGACGAGTGAACTTGCGTTTCCCCCTGGCCTGATCATGGTGCTCGGCGCCATGCTGATTCCCTTCCTGCGGGGGCGCCAGCGTTTATTGCTTTTGCTTGGCCTGCCTTTGCTGACGCTGGTTGCAGTCTGGGGCCTGCCTGCGGACGTCACCATCAAGGTCGGTTTCCTTGATTACGTGCTCGAACCCGTTCGCTCGACAGCAGAGGGCCGCCTGTTTGCTACCATCTTTGCGATCATGGCCTTCGCCGGCGGTCTCTATGCCCACCGCCAGGCAAGCGCGACCGAGCTGACCGCGGCCTTCGTCTATGCCGGTTCGGCGATCGGGGTGACCTTTGCCGGTGACCTGCTGACGCTCTTCGTCTTCTGGGAGATCATGGCCCTCGGCTCGACGCTGGTCATCTGGTCGGCGGGGACGCAGAGCGCCTACAGGGCCGGTATACGCTACCTGCTCATTCACCTGCTTGGCGGTGTCATCCTCATGGTTGGCATCGTTGCGCATGCAATCGAGTCGGGATCGCTGGCATTCACAGCGATGCAGCCTGACAGCTTCGGCAACTGGCTGATCCTCATCGGGTTCCTGATCAATGCCGGCGCCCCGCCGCTATCAGCCTGGATCGCAGACGCCTATCCGGAGGCGAGTCCGGGCGGCATGGTCTTCCTGTCGGCATTCACAACAAAGACCGCAGTATTTGCGTTGCTGGTGGGTTTCCCGGGCGCCGATATTCTCGTGCCGATCGGCCTCTACATGGTGTTCTACGGCATCATCTACGCGCTGCTAGAGAACGATATGCGCCGCATCCTGGCATACTCCATCGTCAACCAGGTCGGGTTCATGGTTACGGCGATCGGTATTGGTACAGAGATGGCGCTGAATGGTGCCGCTGCACATGCCTTCGCGCACATCATTTACAAGGCGCTGCTGCTGATGTCGGCCGGCAGCGTGCTGCTGATGACCGGCAGGCGCAAGTGCACTGACCTCGGTGGTCTCTTCCAGAGCATGCCGGTCACCGCGATCAACGGCATCATCGGCGCACTGGCGATTTCGGCATTCCCTTTTACCTCCGGCTTCGTCACCAAGTCCCTCGAGACCCAGGCGGCCGCCAACGAGGGTATGTTGCTGGTCTGGCTGTTGCTGCTGGCAGCCTCGGCTGGCGTCTTCCTGCATGCCGGCATCAAGTTTCCCTGGTTCGTCTTCTTCCAGAAAGATTCCGGGCTGCGCCCGCCTGATCCGCCAGCCAGTCTGCGTTACGCGATGTGGCTTTTTTCGTTTCTCTGTATTGCGATTGGCCTCTATCCGTATCCCCTGTATGCAATCCTTCCATACCCGGTCGACTACCAGCCGTACACGATTGATCACCTGGCGACCCAGTTCCAGGTATTGCTGTTTGCGGGCTTTGCGTTCTTTGTGATGCTGAAACAGATGCGCCGCACGCTGACGATCAGTCTCGACTTCGACTGGTTCTATCGCAAGTTTCTCAAGGAGATCGGTAACGAGTTCACGCTGCGCACCAGTGCTGCGCGTGAGGAGCGTGAGCAGCAGGTCCGGATTGCACTCCATCGTCTCATTGATAACCTCTACAGGCATCACGGCCCACAGGGCATGCTGGCCCGCGCCTGGCCGACCGGCAGCATGGTCATCTGGGTCGCAGTCCTGCTCGGGCTTTCCCTGGCGCTGTATTACATCTGAGCCTATCCAGATATAAAAAGGGAAGGGGGCTTCCGCCCCCTTTGACAGCTACCGAACAAGTGGCTTTCAGAATCAGCCCGGTCGGCGGTTAGAAGCAGTTGATCAGAACCGGAACCACGGCTTGCCAAGGAACAGATAGATACCGTTGTTGCCGCCTTCGGCATGACCGTAACCGAGAAAGACCGGGCCGATGACCGTATCCACGCCGAGAAAGAGGCTGCCGGCGAAGATACTGCTGTCGAGGCTGATGTCATCCCGGTTTCGCCAGACCCCTCCTAGTTCGGCTGTTGCGCCAACGTAGGTATCGACGAAGCCGGTATCGAAATCGTACATGTAGGCGCCACGCAACAAGCCTGCATGCTGTCCGGCAAACTGATCCTCACTGAAGCCTGACAGTCTTGCGAATCCACCAAGCGTGAAGAGGTTCTGCAAGGGGGCATCATCATTCGGGGTGCCTTCGTAGTAGGCCAGTGCGCTGAAGATATGTCTGCCACTCTTGCCTGCACGCATTGCAGAAAAACCATACTGCTCGAAATCGCTATCAGCACCCAGGTCGGTCCGTGACACCCGGCCGTAGGCGAAAGCACGCCATCCTCTTGAGGGAAAAGCGACATTGTCCAGAGTGTCGACTGCCAGCCTGAGTTCGAGTTCTCCTGTATCGAAGTCCAGTTCTTGCTGTCCGAAACTTCCAGCAGTGCGGGTTGCATCGCCCTTGAAGCGTTGATAGGCAAGGGAGAGTCTTCCCCAGTTACCCAGGTTCCTTCCGCCAGCCAGGCGCAAACCGGTTTGATCGACCTCGTAATCCGCCAGTGCGGAGCTCGAAAAGTAATTGTCATAGATTCGCACATTTCGGGATATCCAGCCGGCTCCGGCATTGACATACCAGGATCCCTGAGGGTCGAGAGGTTGGTAGAACTCGGTGTAGATGAGCGGTTCCTCTCCGATTTGTGCATATGTCCGCCATTCGCCGTTCAGACTGTTCAGCGGCATCATGGTAAATGCGGTACCGATATTGAAGAAGGAGTCACCCGTCGACGTCGATGACAGCTCCAGGCCGAGCTGCAGGGCGCTGGTTCCCCAGGATTTCTGGCGTGCACTGATGACCACGCCTGTTTCGCCATTACGCTCTTCAACGCGGTAACGGACACTCTCAAAATTATCCTGGCCATAGATCCGGCCGACATCTTCTTCCAGCCTGTCGAGATCGAGCTGCTCACCAGGCTTGACAGTGATGCGACGCTTGATGACCTCATCACTGAGTCTCGAGTCATTCTCGACGCGTACATATGTGATTGTCGGCATCTCCCTGCCGGGCGGTGCGATGTTTTTTCGGTAGGTCGCATAACGGCCGGGAGTTGTCGAGAGGCGCTTGAGCTCGGTGAGATGCGCACGCGCGCCAGCCTCCCCGATGGCCACGCCCTCGAGCAGTTTATCGGGCACGAAGTCTGAAGAGCTTACCTTGTTGCCAAGCTCCGGAACGATGAGTACATCGCGAGATGTTAATGTGGCAATCTGTGCATCTGTACCAGGGCGCGTCAGCAGCGCGGAGAGCTGGTTGAGCATGTCGAGTGCGGACTTGATTTCATCACGTTTGAGTCCCGGAGTGCTGATATCGACAGCGATAACGATGTCAGCCCCCATCTTGCGCACGACACTGATGGGAAGGTTCATGGCGATACCGCCATCGACCAGCAACTTGTCGTCCATCTCTACTGGCGCAAACACGGCTGGAACTGCCATGCTTGCCCTGATCGCAGTTGGCAAGTCGCCCGAGTCCATTACGACAGCTCTGCCCGAGACAATATCCGTGGCGACTGCCCTGAAGGGAATGCGCAAGTCATCGAAATCACGAACATCGGACACGGGCAGCAGATACCTGCGTAACACCAGGTCGAACTTCTGTCCCTGTATCAGGGCCGGTGCAAGATTGATTTCGCCTTTTCGTTCGTTGATCCCGATCCTGTGTCTGACGAGATAGAGATAGTCGTCTATCTTGCGTCGGAAACGCCGCTCCTCGCGAGGCTGAAGATCGCTGAAGATATCCTCCCATTTGATTTCAACCAGTGCCTGCTCGATTTCATCGGCGCTCATGCCTGATGCATACAGTCCGCCCACGATGGATCCCATCGATGTACCGGCAATGTAGTCGATCGGTATGCCGAGTTCTTCCAATACCCTGATGACCCCGAGATGGGCACTGCCGCGCGCCCCCCCGCCACTCAGTGCAAGACCGATGCTTGGCCGCTGATGCGACTTCTCTGAGCCAAGGGAAACATGCGGGGTTGCCATGGCGAGAAAAAGCGGCACCAGCAGCAATGCCTTGAAGAGATAACCGGTTTTCATGTGGAATTCCTGATCTATAAAAAAGGCGATGAAAGCCTCAAAATTTCGCCCAATCATACTGCAGAAGGGTGGGTGTTGTACGCCAGTTACCAGAGGCTTCTGGATATCAAGAATGTTTTCTGTTACGACGTTAAACGGTGTCGGAGATCATTTTTTATCCTAAAAAATAATCTCCGACACCTGTGTCACTCGTGCGGTAAGAATGTTCTGATAAATGGCGGAGAGGGCAGGATGGCCGGGCTTCGCCCTCAAATCGCAAGGCGATTTGCGCTTCGTCGCTCGACGCTCCTTGTCGAACCCGTCGATTGGACGTCCCTCGGGTTCGAATCTTCATTATCGACCCAAACACAAAACCCCATGCGTGTGCATGAGGCTTTCTGTGTATCTGGCGGAGAGGGAGGGATTCGAACCCTCGGTACGCGCGAGCGTACACCTGATTTCGAGTCAGGCCCATTCGGCCTCTCTGGCACCTCTCCGTGGCGGGTGATTCTACTACCAGTCAGCAGGGAAAGCCAAAGGCGAAAGGCTTCTCACGCTGAGTGTATGGATATCGAGATAGATCAGTACGGTCACGATGCATGACCAGGTGGCAAGGAGAGAATTCAGGCATGACTAGACTGACAAGCGCCTCCAGCGACCACCGCGCAGCCAGAGCCATGAGAACAACAGGTAGAGTATCCAGACTATGATCTCGACAAAGAGCACCTGTTCAAGCGGTAGCGAAAGGACCAGTGCTGTCCAGGCAGTAAAAGCCAGTGCGCAGAGAGTCGTGATCAATTGAATCATCAGGCTCGCAATCGTGTCGCCCGTACCGACAACGGCTGCATAGAAGAGGCTTCCAGGAACGGCCGGCAAGAGCGCGAGCAGAACAACCGGTAACGCTCCACGTGATAACTCAATGAGTAATTCATCTTCGGTAAAGATAGCCAGCACAATATCCGGAAACAGTAGTGCCATCGCCAGAAGCGGAATCACCACAAGATAGCTGAGTTGTGTTGTCTTGTTGATGAGTTCGCCAATGGCCTCGCGCCGTTTCTGTCCCAGCAGATTGCTGACCATGGAACAGACTGCCTCCGAAAAGCTGTCAATCGAGATCATCATGACCGCAAAACAGCTGTAGATGATATTGGCACTTGCCAGTTCAGCTTCGCCCATCTGTTCGATGATCACAAACAGCAGGAACCAGCGAATCAGTTCGACCAGGGTATCCAGTGCGACAGGCCAGGAGATGCTTGCCAGCCTGCGTGCAATGCTGTTGTCCCATCCGGTTAATCGCAGTAAACCATATTGTCTGTCGTATCCCTTGTAGAAAACGCTGGCAACAAGGAACAGGCAGGCGAGGATCTCGGCAGACAGCGATGCAAGGGCTGCCCCCTCAATGCCCATTTCGGGCAGGCCAAAATGTCCGAAGATCAGCGCATAGTCGAGGGCGATGTTGCTGATCGCCAGAACCAGTGCGGCGCCGATGAGGATTCTGGTCTGGGCGATACTGACATAGAAAGCGCTGAAGGCGAGACTGATCGATTGAAACAGAAGGCTGTAGATAGCGATGCGCAGATAGCTTTCTGTTGCCTCCATGATGTCGCGCGAGGCCAGCAGCTCGCCAAGGCCAAGGTGTATCACAAGATGCATGAGCGCGATCATGAGGAATGAGACCATCACCAGCAGGTAGAGTCCCTGGGTGAAAACACGGCCAATCTCTTGCGCCCTGTCCTGCCCTGCACGACGGCCGATGATGACCTGGATGCCATCGACGAGACCGAACGAGAGAAACAGGAACAGCATGTACCAGGCGTCGGCGAGGCCGATTGCTGCCAGTTCTGTGATGCCGTAACGCGCGAGAAAGATCGTGTCCGTGATATCGATGACCGTCTCGCTGATGCCTGCAAGCATCAGCGGATAGGAGATGCGCCAGATATTCCTGTAGCCCGGTTCAAAAAGTGTGCTGCGGGCGCTGTTGGGCATCACTCTGTCCGGATCAGATCAGGGGGATGTCGAATGACTTGCGGTTGAGGTGCATCACCATGCAGGAGAGCAGGGCGCCGCTCTTCATGTATTCGCTGAGGTTGAAAAAGGAAACCTCGAAAGCAAAACGCACGGCGATATCTTCGAGTGTCCGGTTTTTGTGTTTCTCTTCTTCGTAGTAGTCGTCACCGGCTTTCATCTCGTGAATATTGGAGGCGTTCAGCAGGCTGTTACCGAGCCGTATGGAGTTGCAGAGCCCTGAATAACAATCATCGACCGAGACATCGACGATGTTGGTCACGGCCTCGAGTTCCCGAATCTCTGCCTGCGTATACATTTCGGTACAGACCAGTGTGTCCTCACGCGTTAATGGCATGATCGTACAGTCGAGGTGATAGAGATAGGGATCTGTCTCCTCGAGCCTGATGACCCGCATGTCGAATTCCTGCTCCATCCAGTCATAGGCGCGCTTGTCAGAACGGATGCCGTATCCGCCTGCATAGATATTGCCATGCAGGTGCTTGAGTTCAGCATCGCCCTCGAAGTGCCAGGGCGGGATGCTGACATGGTAGCCCATGGCATCGAAAAAGTGACGGCCGACCTCTGTTTCGGGGCGCCTGACCTCTGTCGAGAAGTTGGAAAGAATGACACGCTTCTTGTCCGGTAGATGCTCCAGGATCACGCCCATGTTTGCGCAGTAGACCAGGTCCTGTAACCCGGACTCCTTAGGAGTCGGCAGCAGGTAAACGAGTGCATCGCCTGCCATGAAATGGTAGAGCTGAAGGAACTGGTTGATGGCCCTGTCGATGTCGATATGACGCGCCTCGGAAGACATCTCTTCCATCCAGGCGTTATTGGGGGTGTCGGCCGCCAGCGAGAAGGGTACATTCATGAGGTAGGCCGGCTTGTTGAGAGCCGTCGGGCCCAGCTGCTGCAGCTCGGGTGCCGGGCTCTTCTGCCTGATTTCGCGTTTTATTGCTGTCATATCTCTGGGGATGGTTGTTCTCGCTTGACTGCGGGCTCGATGCGAACCAGCGGGTCTACGCCGGCCTCGACATGCATGCCTGGATTGATCAGGGGCCTGTAGTGATACTGTTCCGACAACGGGATGATCAGGTCCACCTGGGAGCCGTAGCGAATCTGCGAGAAGCGTTCGTTTTGTGCAAAGTGCTGGTTCTGCTTCAGCCTGAAGGGTGTAATCGCATCGACATCATAGTCGGCGACCTGGAGGATGTAGTACACATCGCGTAAATCCATGCTGAAAATCTTGTTGAGCACGCGCTGGTTGTTGAAAAGATAGTCGGCATTGCGCGTGTAAGGGGTCACTTCATCCAGCAGGTCGTGTTCAACATTGATCATCGGGTAGTTATAGGTATCGATGGTATCCAGTTCCCGGTAACAGAGCCTGCCTGGGAAAGGAATGCGGTTGATGTGGACATCGTAAAAAGTCATGAAAATACCGATCACGAGACTGCTGCGGTCATAGTGTCGGTTGCGCATCGCGGTCTGAAGCGAGTAGGGCCGTCCCTTGATATCCACGATTGCCTCGTCCGGTTCAACGCTTCTGGCATAGAGAACGATGCCATCGGCGGGTGGATAGAAATAGGCATTATCGGAAAAGACCGGACGATTCGGGTCGCGAAAGAAGTACTGCTCGGAAATCCAGCGCATCGGCTTGTCCCTGACTGCCGCGACATCGGTATCAAGCCATTCCTTCAGGGTTTTAGCCATCGTTACGCTGTTGTTCTCTCTTTTCAAGGGACTATATCACAGCACTTTTGCATGACACGCCTGCGGGAATTCATGCCATGCGATCAAAAAAGCGGCTCTTCAACGCCGCTTTTTAGTTCAGCATTGCAAGTCCACTTCCGCTACATGATGGCGTGCAAGTGCTCTCTGATCTCTGCCTCCCCGAGGCGCGTGAGATCCTTGTCCAGATCGCCCTTGAGCTTTGCTGCGACACCTTCCGACACTGCGTTTCTCAACAATCCGAGAAAATGTGGTGCGGCGGCAATGTACAGCGCGTCATAGCTACCCTTGTTGAAGCCTTCCTGCAGGTGATCTGCAAGCTCCGCGGCAAAACGGATATCCTCTTGCTCGCGCGGGGTGGTCTTCTCCTGCATGCCGTGTGTACCCGGGCCACCGGCTGTTGCCTGGCGACCTGGCTCGTCACTCGCGAGTTCTGTCTCGCGGATGCGAGCATTGGGCTCCATGAGATCCATTACCTCGGTCAAGGCAACATCTTTTCCGCTTGTTTCAAACAGTCGGGCGCGTGCAGCGTCTGCAACGAGAAACCAGATATTCATTTTCATTCTCCTGTCGATTGTGACACTCGCCAACCTGTCCGGCGTGTTCACGCAATTACATGGCCATTCTGTAATTCGCATTTTTGCTTTTCGAACGACCTCTCTATTAATAAATATACTGTTGCCAGCATGCGATTGGCGCGGCGCTTTCGACTATCGCTGTTTTCCTTGCGCTGGATCAAACAGGGCTCAGCCGGTGTGACCTGCGAGAAAGGCATGCAGCGATTTCGGGTCCTGGCTGACTTCCCTGAGGAGTGCTTCTTTCTGCTCCCTGTCCAGGCGTTTGACGAAGTATTCGAGCCTCGATGCATCGCTCCTGTCACCAACGATGCAGTGAAATTCAAGTGTCAACGGCGCTTTCCCTCGCAGGTACTTGGCGCCGGTGCCTTTGCAGTGCTCTTCAAAACGCCGTTTCACGTCAGTTGTAATGCCCGTATAGAGCGTTCCGTTACGGCAGCGAACAAGGTAGAGCCACCATTCGTCCATCATTGCACCGGGTCGAAGCGGAGGCGAAAGGCTTTTGATGGACGTTGCACAAGCTGGTCCGCTTCGCCGAGTATGATGAAATAGGCTGCGATGTCATGCCGGTCGGCAAGCCGCAGGGCATCATCCGTTGGTATGACCATGAATGCCGTCGCGAGCGCATCGGCGCGCATCGTTGAGCTGTTGTCAATGACAGTGACGGAGGCAGTGCGTGATTTGACGGGTTTCCCGGTTGATGGCTCCAGAATGTGGATATAGCGTTTTTCGAGCAGCTCGATACTGTTCAGGTAGCCACCCGAGGTCGCGATGGCAGCCGTACCGACTCCCACGATACTCTCTGCCTGCGGTTTGCCGGGTTGGGGCTTTGCGATAGCGATGCGCCATGGCCTGTCACCGCTTCCCGCCTTCGTACGGATCTCACCACCGATTTCGACCATGTAAAGATCAAGTCCCTGCTGTTCGAGCAGTTCGGCAATAATATCGACGGCATAACCCTTGGCGATGCCCGAAAGGTTGAGCGAGGTATCCGGGAGGCGCTTGCGGATCGCGGCAGGGGATTCCCTGGCCTCAAGATTTTCAGTCCCGACGGAGCGCATCAACGTTGACAGTTCCACTTCGGATGGTGGTGTAGTGACCCGGGCCTCGTCGAAGCCCCAGCGCTCGATGAGCGGACCGAGGGTTATCTCGAATGCGCCTTCGGTTAGTGCGTGCATGCGGATGGACTCGATAACCACTTCTGCGAGTTCGCGGGAGCATGAAAACCAGTCAGTGCTCCGGCTGGCATTGAAGCGGCTGATTTCCGAATCATCCCGCCACGTCGAAAAGATATTCTCGAGCTCTTCGAGACGTTGCTCGATGGAATCTGCAAGCCCATTGCTGGCATGCGGCGCTGGAATAGTGACGCTGTAGCTGGTGCCCATGGTCTTGCCGGCGAGCGTCACCATGTCCGCCGAAGGCCCCTGCAGGCTGCGCCAATAGAGCAGGGCAGCAGCAAACAGGACGAGCGCGAGATAGATGAAGCGGCGATGATTCGCCATGGATCAGGCTTTTTCCTGCATGGAAGGGGGCGCATGCATGAGTAGCTCCCACGCCTCGCGGACGATGCGGCGCTCTTCCATGAGTTCGTCTGCCGGGATGATGGCAGGCTTCTCCTGCAGGGAATAGCGGTGGTGGGCTGCGCGCAGCACGCGGTAGATGCCCGCCAGTCTTTCTGCAAGATGCTCGTCCAGCAGTTGTGCCGCCTCGAGGGCCTCGAGCTGTCTGATGTTGTCGCTGTAATGGCAGAGTGTCGGATGTTCACTGGAGTAGCGCAGCAGGAGGTACTGCACCATGAACTCGATATCGGTGATACCACCATGTCCCTGCTTGACGTCGAAGAGCTCGTCGTTGCTCTTGTCGAGGTTTTCGCGCATCTTCTCGCGCATTTTTACCACTTCACCAACCAGTTCTGCAGCATCGCGTTCGAGCTGAATGATCTCGTTGCGAATCTCCCCGAACTCTGCAATCACCCGCGTATCACCTGCAATGCCGCGCGCCCGCACCAGTGCCTGGTGCTCCCATGTCCAGGCGTCATTCTGCTGGTAGCTCCGAAATGCACCGAGCGGCGTGACCAGCAGTCCGGATTTGCCATTGGGTCGCAGTCGCATGTCGACTTCGTAGAGCTGGCCGGATGGCGTGCGAGTCGTGAGGATGTGGATCATGCGTTGTGCGAGGCGTGCAAAAAAGACATCGGCAGCGACACTCCGTCTGCCATCGGTCATGCTGCCTGGTGGCGCATTGTGAATGAAAACGAGGTCGAGATCCGAGCCATAACCGAGCTCGATACCGCCAAGTTTGCCGTAGCCGATGATGGCAAAGCCCGTGTTGTTCTCATCGGCGCCTGCGGGAGCACCATGGCGCTCTGTCACATCGCGCCAGGCGAGCCTGAGAGTCGCATCGAGTGTGACGGTTGCGATATCCGTAAGGTAGTCGCTGACGATCATCAGCGGGATGACGCCTGTGACGTCGGCAGCTGCAACGCGCAACCGGTTGGCAGCGACGAAGTGACGTAGTACCTCCATCTCCTGTTCGAGGTCTCCTTCGACCCGGGCAAGCTCGTGCGCGAGTTCCTTTTCGAGATCCTGGTGTTCGAGCGGGTCGTAGAGCTGGCGGGGATCGATCAGCGTGTCGAGTAGCATCGGCAGGCGGCGGATCCAGTCGAGAAACCAGGGGCTTGCATCAATCAGGGTGATCAGCTGCTGGCGTGCCTGCGGGTTCTCACTCAACAGCGACAGGTAGGCTGTACGTCCCGCGATGGTTTCGAGCAGGTTGATGATGCGTTCGAGTGTCTCTTCCGGGGTCTCGCTGTGCTCGACGACCTCCTCGAGGAGTTGTGGAACCAGCCACTCGATCAGCTGGCGGCCACGCTCGCCGGCCGTCTTCAGCGGGCGGCTTTCACGCAGTCGCTGAAGTAACTCGCAACTGCGCTCGATATCGCGGTAGCCGACCTTCTGCAGGATTTCCGCAGCATTATCCTCCTCGTGTTGCCACAGGTGCTGCAGGCTGGAGGTCTCTTCCCTGCCGTCCTCGCTCTCCTCGAAAAGCTTCTCGAAATGAAGCTGCACACGCGTGCGATGACGTGCGAGATCCTTGATCCAGGCTTCCGTCTCTGCGTAACCCATAGTCACAGCAATACGCTTCAGTCCTTCGTGGTCTGCGGGCAGCAGGTGTGTCTGCTCGTCGCGCCATGCCTGGATACGGTTCTCGGTCAGCCGCAGGAAGCGGTAAGCAGCAACAAGCTCATCACAGGCAATTTGCGGAATCAGCTGTTTCTCGGCGAGCCTCCTCAAAACGGTTTGAATCGGACGAATTTGCAGATCGCTGTCACGGCCGCCACGGATGAGTTGAAATGCCTGACCGAGAAATTCGATCTCGCGAATACCGCCGGGGCCAAGCTTGATGTTGTCGCGCATCCCCTTTTTCCGGAGGTTCTCGCTGATGGCCTTTTTCATCCCGCGCAGGGATTCAATGGCGCCATAGTCAAGATAGCGCCTGTAAACGAATGGACGCAGCATCTCCATAAGTGCTTCGCCGCTGACCATGTCCCCCGCAATGATGCGTGCCTTGATCATCGCGTAGCGTTCCCACTCGCGTGCCTGGGACTGGTAGTACTCTTCCATGAAATCCATGTTGGCGACCAGCGGGCCTGAATCGCCGAAAGGCCTGAGACGCGTGTCGACGCGGAAGACAAAGCCGTCGACAGTGCGCGTGTTGAGCGCCTGGACAAGTTTCTGGCAGAGACGCGTAAAGAACTGTTCATTCGAGAGTGTGCGCCTGCCATCGGTTTCGCCGCTCGAAGGGAATGTAAAGATCAGATCGATGTCAGAGGAGAGGTTGAGCTCACGAGCACCGAGTTTCCCCATTCCGATAACAATGAGCTCCTGCGCATTGCCATCACGGTCGCGGGGGTTGCCGAATTTTTCTGCGAGGTGCGCATGCAGCCATTCGAGCGCCTGTTGTATGCAAGTATCTGCGAGTGCAGTCAGTGATTCGAGTGTTTCATCAAGTTCTGCAGTTCTGCAGAGGTCTCGCCAGATAATCCGGATCATCTGTTGCTGTCTGAACAGCCGCAGGGCGCGATGCAGCTCTTCCTCGCTCCTGGTCTCCGCAGTCAGGCCCCGCAGGCTGCTCTGGAATTCTTCCTGTGTCGGGGGCGTCTCATGAGACTTGTCGACGTAGAATTGCGTTAAGAGTTCAGGTTTTGTCTCGAGACTCTGCAGGGCATATTCGCTGCCCGAGAGCGTGGTTTTCAGCTGACTCAGGAAAGATTCAGGTGGCGGGGAGCTCTCATCCAGCTGTTGTGACCAATCGTCGATCAGCTGGCTGATCCGGGGCGAACTTGACATTCGATGTTCTGTTTCGGTTAAGATGAAAAGAGGTTGACGACTAATCTTAACCCAACCGTTTCCATGATTGGTGACGGTCTGTATTTACCGAGGAGTAGACAATGATGAGAATTCTTTTTATGGCCCTCTTGCTGGCATTCGCCTTCCCTGCAGTTGCCAGTAGTGAAGGTGACGCCGAGAAAGCAGCCGAGGCCGCGACCGAACAAGCCAAGGAAGCAGCGACAGAAGCTGCTGCAGAAGGCGAGAAGGCGGCTGAGGGTAAAAAGAAGAAGGAAGGTGCGCCAGAGGACGATTGCGAGTAATCTCACATGCCCCACAAAAAAGCCTGCCCGGATATCCGGGCAGGCATTTTTTTAGTAACCCCCGGCGATAAGCCGGCGTGATTACATCGCCTTGATCTGGGCGTTGAGACGGGACTTGTGGCGTGCGGCCTTGTTGGCGTGGATCAGGCCCTTGTTCGCCATGCGGTCAATGACCGGAACGGCCGCCTTGTAGGCTTCTGCAGCGCCCTCCTTGTCACCACTCTCGATCGCGTAGACCACCTTCTTGAGAGATGTGCGCATCATGCTGCGGCGTGAAGCGTTGTGTCGACGTGCCTTTTCCGACTGCCTGACGCGCTTGCGAGCTTGTGCTGAGTTGGCCACTGGATATCTCCTGGAATCTGTTTCAATTCAATAACTTTGCCGGGCTTTCATGGCGCCTGTTGTGGTAAATCGGGCGGCCCGGATAATCAAGAGGCGAGATTCTGCCCGTAAAGCGGCTATTTGTCAAACATCCGGCGGCTATTTCTCCTTCCTGATCCCGATGCCGGCCTGTTCGAGCAAGGCCTGAATGCTGCGCTCGCCCCCGAGATGTCCCATCCCGATGGCAAAGAAGAAGCTTTTTTCGGGATTTTCACGAATTTTTTCAGCAATTCGCTTCGCAAAGCGTGCGTTTCTCTCATAAACAAGCTGTTTTTCCAGCGCTTTCCTGAGGCCCGGGTCACTTGCCATTGGCATGGTTTCCAGCAGTTCCTCGAAGCGCATGTAGTCGCCACTCAGGTACCACTGGATCATGAACTCGGTAATGCTCTCTTGCCTGAGGTCGAATCTGTCCATCTCATCGAGCAGTGCCAGCAGCATCTCTTGCTGATCTGTTTCGTTGAAGTCTTCGAAGACCCGGATCTGCTCCTCGACCTTCTCGAGGCCGCCGACCTGTTTGCCGGCTTCGACGGCTTTCCTGTAGAGCTGCCAGTCGAGCGGTCTGAGATCGGGGTACTGCATCTGGGATTCGAGAAGCAGCATGCCGCCATAAACAGCCCATGTTTTCATCGGCAACAGCAGTTTTGCACCCAGCTGCGAGTGGATGCGTTTTAGCCGTTCATCGAGACGTTGCCATGTCGCGCGGGGAAGGACATCGTAGAGTGTCCTGCCATCACTGCGCAGACTCTCAAGCCCCATCTGCATGGTGCTTTTCGAGTCCATCGGGACTTCCGTGTAGACGGCATCTGCCTGTTCGAAAGCTCTGACAGCGTCCGGGTGCAGCCTGGTGACACGTGGATCCGGCAGATGGATGGTTCCGAAAAGCCAGCTTGGCGGTCTGGTATCCAGCTCGATCAGAGCCGGCTTGATGACCCTGTCGAGGCCGCGCGCTTCAGCTGCGGGTACGAAAAGCAGGAACAGGAACAGGAGTGCATGACACCGCATCGGCAATCCTTTTTCTGGTGAAACTGGTCACTCTGTATACTACAGGCTTTCTTGGCACGATCAGAAGGACATGCTGGGCAGGGCACTGGCGAAAGTCGGCGGATTCACAACTCTTTCCAGGGTGCTGGGATTCCTGCGGGACCTGGTATTCGCCCGGCTCTTTGGGGCCAACGAGGCAACCGATGCCTTTTTCGTCGCGTTCAAGTTGCCCAATCTCTTCCGTCGGATCTTTGCCGAGGGGGCTTTCGCAGTCGCCTTTGTTCCTGTACTCAGCGAATACAAGGAGACGCGTGAATTCTCCGATCTTGGCAGTTTTGTCAATCACGTCGCCGGTGTACTGGGTCTGGTGACCCTCGGGATCTCCCTGCTCGGAGTTATTGCAGGTCCGCTACTGATCGCGATTTTTGCACCGGGCTGGTATTTCGGCGAGACCGGCGATGCAGCCCTTGCCGGCGAAATGCTGCGCCTGACCTTTCCCTATCTCTTTTTTATCTCACTGACCGCGTTCTCCGGCGCGATACTCAATACCCACAACAGGTTCGGCGTGCCTGCATTCACACCGGTGCTGCTCAATCTCTCTCTGATCGGTGCTGCATACTGGCTGGCGCCACTCTTCGAGCAGCCGGTCATGGGGCTTGCCTGGGGGGTCTTGATCGCGGGTGCTGCCCAGCTGGCCTTTAATCTGCCCTTTCTGCATCAGCTGCGGCTGCTGCCAAAACCCGTGCCGAGCCTGAAGGATCCAGGGGTGCGCAAGGTTCTCAGGCTCATGGGGCCGGCGGTCTTCGGCGCCTCGGCGACGCAGATCGGTCTCTTGCTGAATACTTTGATCGCCTCCCTGCTGATCGAGGGCAGTATCTCCTGGCTTTACTACTCGGACAGGCTGCTGGAGTTTCCGGTTGGTATCCTTGGTGCTGCCCTTGCGACAGTTGTGCTGCCGAACCTGTCGCGCACCTATCAGACCTCTTCCCGGGAAGAATTCTCGGCCCTGATCGACTGGGGAGTTCGCTGGGTCGTGCTGATCGGCCTGCCCGCCGCTGTTGCACTCTTCGTACTGGCCGTCCCGCTCATCAGTACACTCTTCCAGTCGCAGGTGTTTGATGCCAGGGATGTCGATATGTCGAGCCGCAGCCTCATGGCTTACGCCTTCGGCCTCTTTCCCTTCCTGCTCGTCAAGGTGTTCGCTCCCGGCTTCTACGCACGGCAGGACACGAGGACGCCAGTGCGTATCGCCGTGATTGCCATCATCGTGAATGTGACGATCAGCCTGGTGCTGTTCAAGCCGCTCGGGCATGTTGGCCTGGCGCTGGCGACGACTGCCATGGCAGGCGTGAATGCCGGGCTGCTCTTCACGCAGATCAGAAAGGCCGGGGTTTACATGCCGCCTGCCGGGTGGTGGATAGTCTTATTCAAGACGCTTCTTGCCTCGGCTGTCATGGGAGCAGCGCTGTTCTGGTTCGCCGGTCCATCAGAGACCTGGGTGACGGCCGGAGGCTGGTGGAAAACCGGTATGTTGTCGCTGCTCGTGTCAGGGGGCGCCTGTGTCTATTTCGGAACGCTCTTTCTACTCGGGATGCGGGTTAGCGACTTCCGCGGCCGGCCGCCTGCGTAGGCTTTTCTTTTTTTACCACGAAGAGCACCGAGGTCACCAAGGGTGGACTTCCGTGTGTTGTTCATCTGTAAAGCGGCAATCTGAAGTCGAGTTCATTCCGGGCCCTGATGTGTTGAGTCAGACAGCCTTCGTGTCCTTTGCGATCTTCGTGGTAAGCATTGCATGCCCGCATTTACGCAGATTGTTTTTTTAACCACAAAGAACACAGAGGTCACCAAGAGTGGACTTCCGTGTGTTGTTCATCTCTAGAGCAGTAATCTGAAGTCGAACTCATCCCGGGCCCTGATGTGTTAAGCCAGACAGCCTTCGTGTCCTTGGTGTTCTTCGTGGTTAACGTGTCTTTTCTTTAAGAAAGCCTCAAATCGGCGGCAGAGTCTTGCCGGGATTGAGGATGTTGTTCGGGTCGAACTGTTGCTTGATGCTGTGCATGAGACGCAGCGAGACGGGGTCGATTTCCATGCCGATGAAATCCCGTTTTTCCAGCCCGACGCCATGCTCGCCTGAAAGCGTTCCTTTCAGAGCGATAACGAGCGCAAAGACCTCTGCGAGGCAGGCATGTGCGCGTTGCATCTCAGCGGCATCATCCGGGTTGACGAGGAGATTGACATGGATGTTGCCGTTGCCTGCGTGACCAAAATTAACGATGGTGATCTCATGCTCGCCAGAGAGCCGCTCGAGCCCCTCGATCAACGCAGGCATACTGGAGATGGGGACAGCGACATCCTCGTTGATCTTTTTTGGCGCGACATTGCGCAGGGCTGGTGACAGCGATTTGCGTGTCTTCCAGAGCTTGTCGACAGCGTCCGGAGTCTCTGCGAGATTGATGTCAATGCATTCGTCGTTTTCAGCAGCAGCCGCAATCCGCTTCAGCGCTTCCCCGATGCTATCGGTCATGCCATCGACCTCGATGATGAGCATGGCTCCGATCGCATCAGGCAGGTCGATCGAAGAGAATTTTCGCACCATCTCGAGTGCCTGCCTGTCCATGAATTCAAGGGCATAGGGTGTGACAGGCTGGGCCATGATGGCAGCAACGGCGCGTGCAGCCGCATGGATGGAACTGTAGCTGGCGCTGAGCGTGCGCCGTGTCTCGGCCAGCGGCGTCAGTTTCAGGGTCGCCTCTGTGATCACAGCCAGGGTCCCTTCAGAACCAATCAGCAGCCGTGTCAGATCGTAGCCGACTACTCCCTTGGTTGTCATGGAACCGGTTCGCATGGATTCGCCGCTACCGGTGACGGCACGCAGGGCAAGCGTGTTTTCGCGTGGCGTGCCATATTTCACGGCACGCGGACCGGCCGAGTTATAGGCCAGGTTGCCTCCGACGGTACAGACTGCGGCACTGGTCGGATCGGGTGGCCAGAAAAAGCCCTGTTCTGTAGCAGCAGCCTGCAGCTGGGCATTGGTGACCCCGGGTTCGACGGTCGCCATGCGGTTGTCATTGTCAATGGACAGAATCCGGTTCATACGCTCGAAGGAAAGTACGACGGCATGATCGAGTGGAACAGTCGCGCCTGTCGTCCCGGTTCCACTGCCCCGACTGACGAGCGGAATACGGTAACTGTTGCAGGCAGAGACGACTGCAGCGACCTGGTCGTGGGAGCGTGCAAAGACAACGGCGCCAGGGGGCGACTGCCTGCGGCTGTTGTCATAGGCATAGGGCCAGCAGTCAGCGGCCTCCGTAAGCAGGTTGTCCTTGCCGGCAGCCTCCGACAAGGCCTCGAGGGCCTCGGGAGGGAGATCAGATACTGATGTATTCAAAAATTTCGACGACACGTTTGACGCCGCTGATACCGCGGACATATTCAACGACAGCCGCCCCTTCATCAGGTGTGACAAGACCCATGAGGTAGATGTTGCCATCGTCTGCAGCGACTTTCACGCGGGTGGGATCAAAGTCCTCGACGTCCACGTTAACCAGCAACGTCTTGATCTTGGTGACCAGTGCAGTATCGCGGCTGTAGTCCCACGCATCGCTACGCGCACCCTCGATGACTTCATTGTAGACAGCATTGACCTTCGGCAGCTTGCTGACCTTTTCTGCAAAGGCATCGGCAAGGGCGGCATCCTCGGTCTGCCCATACAGGAGCACGCGCTGGTTATAGCTGGTCACACTGATATTGGACCTGCTGTTGATTTCCGGATGATCTGACAGAAGGCTGCGCACGCGCAGCTTGATGTTCTGATCCTCGATGATCGTGCCGGTGGTTCGCCTGTCATGAATGGCTGCGACAGTCGCTGCGGTGCCACCGATGACGGCAACCGTGCAGCCAGCAAGGAAAGGCAGTGCAAGCGCAGCAGAAAGCATCAGGGGTAGTACAGCTTTCATTTTTTTCTCGGGGTTTTTCATCATGGGCATTATACCGTTGCATCGAACGCGTTGCGTATCCATTCCATCTGCCGTTCCGGTTCGGCTGTCATGGCGATAATATCGAAACGGCAGGGCGGCTGCCTGCCCAGCCGTTGCAGATAGTGCTGTGCTGCAAGGACAAGTCGGCGCTGCTTGATATGACCAACGGTGGCTGCGGGGGTTCCGAATCGGCTGTTCTTGCGAAAACGTACTTCAACGAAGACCAGGACGTCACGTTCACGCATGATCAGGTCAATCTCGCCATGCCGGCAAGACCAGTTCTGCTCGACCAGCTTGAGTCCCTGTTGACGAAGGAAATCTCTCGCGAGCAGTTCTGCACGACGTCCTGTCGCACGTGTCGTCATCCTTGTTGCTCCTCTCAGTAGTAGAGTGGTACCGGAATACCGTCCTGGTAATACAGCCAGAACATGACGGGCTGGATGATGCCGTTCATACTCACACGCAAATCGCCGGTTGCGCCTGTCACAGAACCGCCGTTGGAGAGCGTCTCGTTGTTGATGGCGACAAGCAGTCCATCGATGCCCAGCGCATAGAATTTCGCGAGTGCCGGGTCGAAGTTTCCGGTCGCTTTGAAGCTCTCCCAGTCAGGCACCCCGGGCACAGACTGGCCAGGCACAGTCCAGCGCAGGACAGGGACCTTCACGTTGTTGAAGTCGCGGTCCTGTACGCCATAGAGCCTGCGGTCATAGGCAGTTGATGCTGCATAGACAGGCGTCCCGGCGCTTCCGTAAAAGCCGACTTGCTGACGTATCTGGCGGGCAGTGACGGGCTTGGCGACGATGAAGACGAAATCGCCACCATTCTGCATGAGGCTTTTCATCAGGGCACTGAAATCCTTTTCATTCTGGTCATAGCTGATGCTGCCTGCGACATAGCCGCCCAGCGATTCCCAGCGCTCGCGAAAGCCTTCAAAATATCGTGTTCCCCAGCTGGCATTCGGATAGATGATCGCCGCAGAGCGCAGCCCGTCCTGCCAGGCCTTGTCGGCAATCATCGCACCTTCTGCAGATGTTGAAAGGCCGAACTGGAGGATTCCGCCAGGTGAGTAGTCACTGGCCTGGTTCAGGGTAATCATCGTCTTGCCGGAGCTACCCCCTGAAATAACGGTTTCCACTGCCTCTTTCGTCAAAGGGCCCAGGATAAGGTCTGCATTTTGCGCTTGCGACAGGGCAGAGGAGATATCTGTACTGTCGATATATGTCAGCGCTGGTCGCCTTTCCGGAGGCAGCATGCTGTGAGTCATCTCGATGCCCTGGCGAATGGCGGTGGCCGCCCTGGCATAAACACCACTGATCGGCAGCAACACGGCAATATCCCCCACGCTGCCCGCAGCGCCCGTCATATCAGCCTCGTAGAGTTGCCGGAGTGCCGGGTGGGACGGGTAGCTTGTTTTCCAGGCTGCGAGTCTCGTGTTTCTGTCGGGCAGTGACATGCTGTGGTTCAGGATGTCGGCAAGGATGGCCCAGCCGGCAACGACGGGATCGTTGTCGATCATCAACTGCTGGCGTTCGCTGACCTGCAGTCCCGAGAGCAGTGCGATGATGGCGCGCTGGTTTGCCAGTCGCCAGTTGTCAGTCCGGATGGATCCATCGAGTTGCAGCATGGTGTCCAGGGCTGCGCGCCTGTTATCCGCCTGCATCTGGATTCTCGCCAGCGTGGCGTAGTAGCGATAGCTGAGGTAGTCATCCCTGCTGCCCGGGGGCTGGCCGAGAGCCAGAAGCGCGGCGGATGTATTGCCGTTCCTGAGCAAGAGATCGGCCCTGATCACGGGGTAGAGCGGGAATTTGCTGCTGTCGATGCCGTCCAGCGACTGCATGATGCGACGGGCCGAGTAGAGGTCGTTGGCCAGCAGGTAGTAGTCAGCCGCTGTGAGAAGGTCCTTGGTGCGACTGTCACCCGACCGGTCACCAGCGATGCGCTCAAAGAGGTATGCGGCCCCTGCATAGTCACCGGCCTGTGCCAGTCGCTCCGCACGCTGCTCCTGTGTTTCGCCTGCCATGGAGTAGTTGCCGCTCTTCACGGTGGACTCGCAGCCTGCAATGAGCAATGCAGCGCAAAAGAGAAATATCAGGAGCTTGTTGGGTGTTAGCATAGAGGGCGGGTAAGCGTGGTAATTCCTTATATTAATGCCAAAAGAGTATCTGTAGTGATGGCCGGGATGTCAAACGCGTCTGGTGTTCTTTATGTCGTGGCGACGCCAATTGGGAATCTCTCCGATATCAGCCGCCGTGCAGTGGAAATTCTAGGCGAGGTCGACCTTGTCGCCGCGGAGGATACACGGCATACGAAAAAACTGCTTGATGCCCTCAACATTCATGCGCCTGCCATGCTCTCCTTGCATGAACATAACGAGCGAGAGCGTCTCGACCACATGCTCGCGTTACTGGAAGAGGGTCGCCGGATTGCACTCGTTTCCGACGCCGGGACCCCGCTGATCAGCGACCCGGGCTTCCCGCTGGTTGCCCGTTGCCGTGAACAGGGCGTGAAGGTTGTGCCGGTTCCCGGGCCAAGCGCGGTCATCACTGCCTTGAGTGTCTCCGGACTGCCAACAGACCGTTTCCTTTTCGAGGGATTTCTGCCTCGCACAGCATCAAAACGCCAGGCCAGACTTGCTCTTTTGAAGGACTTCAGCTCGACAATGGTTTTCTACGAGTCCTCGCACCGCATCCTTCAGACCCTGACGGATATGCAGCATCTTTTCGGCGAAGACCGCCAGGCGGTCATGGCGCGCGAACTGACCAAGGCGTTCGAGACAGTCATTCCCGGAACGCTGGCTCGTCTCGTCGCGATCGTCACGGCAGATCCCAACCAGCAACGCGGTGAATTCGTTGTCATGGTCGCCGGTGCAGAGGCCCGCCCGGAAATGTTGGGGGCAGAGGAGCGTCGCGTTCTGGACGCCTTTGCCGATGAGCTCTCGCCAAACAGGCTCGCCAAGGTGGCCGCAAAACTCTACGACGGCAACAAGCGGGATTATTACCAGTACCTTCTGGGCAGGAAATGATCAGCTGATCGACACACTCTCCATGGATAGATCCATTCCTGCAGGATGGCCACAGGGATTTTGACCGAACTTCGCGTTCACTTCCCCCCGGCTTGTTGGAATCATTGCTTCGGGAGCCGGTTCAGTCTCCTGAAATCCTGTGTTCTGTCCATAAAAAAACGGCGCCGGAGTAATCCGGCGCCGTTTCGCAGGCCGTGTTCTGGTCGAAGCCTTACTTGACTTCGATGCGACGGGGCTTTTCGGGCTCGGACTTTGGAATCACGACCTCGAGAACGCCGTCTTTGCTCGATGCCGAGATGTTTTCGCCATCGACGCCATCAGGCAGCGAGAAACGGCGCATGAAGACACCATGCGAGCGCTCGACACGCTTGTAGCCTTCCTTGCTTTCGGTGGACTCGTGTTTGCGCTCTCCCTTGATGGTCAGCACGCCCTTGTCCATTGAGACCTCGATATCATCGGCCTTGACGCCGGGAATATCGGCATGCAGCAGGTAGCGATCGCCCTCTTCCTTGATATCGACGGCCGGTGTCCAGTCGCTGCCTTCGATGCGGCTGGTATCGTCCGCACGACGGTTCGGGTCAAACATGTTGTCCAGTTCCTTGTGCCACTGGTCGAGCAGGCTCCACGGGTCTCTACGTACGATCATGTTCATATCAGTCTCCTCCGTTGCAGATATAAGGATTCGATGTTTTTGGGTTGTTCCTGAGATGGGGTTTTGTCGATCCTCTTCAAGAGGAGTATGAAAAATAATTTCTCAATTGCATCAACCTGATGCTGCTTTTCCGCTGTGGCTTGATTTGTCTCAAGCCTGTCCGATGAAACTCCGGACTGGAAACACTTTGTAACAGTTGAGGTTTTCCGGGGAAATATTTCAGCAACAGCTCTTGCCTAAAGTTTCCAGTATGGAACGAAATCGCGTTGTGTCACGACTGATTAACCAGAGGTCGCAATGCAAGCGCAAACAATTACCTTGCCAGGAGAAGTTGAAATGATGATCAAAAAAGCCCTGATTGGCCTCTCGCTAGTAACCATCTCCATGAGTGCGTCAGTCCATGCCGATGACAGCGATGAAATGCTCTTGCCGCTGGATTACGAGGAGGAGCAGTCCCTGCTGTTCATGCGCGAGGAGGAGAAGCTGGCGCGTGATGTCTACCTGACTTTCTATGAAGCGTGGGAAAAGCCGGTGTTTGCAAATATCGCGGAGTCCGAACAGACACATACTGATGCTGTCGCGGACAAGATCGAGAAATATGGCCTTCCGGATCCGGTCATCGACGACAGCATCGGCGCGTTCGTTAACAGTTTCCTGCTCGAGAAATATTATGAACTGGTTGCCAAGGGGCAACTCTCCGAGCTGGATGCCCTCATGGTCGGCGCTTTCATCGAGGAACTCGACATTATTGACCTGCAGGAATCGATCGAAAAGACAGATGAGGCAGACATCAAGGAGCTCTACTCCAACCTGATGCGCGGTTCCCGCAATCACCTGCGTGCCTTTGTGGAACTCATCGAGGAGGCCACGGGTGAGGACTACCAGGCCCAGTTGCTTGACCAGGATGTCGTTGATGCAATCGCTGATTCGCCATTTGAAACCGGCCTCAACTGACGGTGTCAGATTTCGCTTGATCAAACTATCCGCTGCGGGTAGTTTGACCCCTGGAAGCTGGCTGGATGATCGCTGTTATCCATACAGAGGAAAGTCCGGGCTCCGCAGAGCGGGACGCCAGGTAACACCTGGGCGAAGTGATTCGACGGAAAGTGCAACAGAAAGTATACCGCCCAAGCCCTTCGGGGCCGGCAAGGGTGAAATGGTGCGGTAAGAGCGCACCGCGTTGCTGGTAACAGCAACGGCTCGGCAAACCCCGTCCGGAGCAAGATCAAATAGGGGAGCATGTGCCTTGCACGGCCTGTGGCTCGCAGGTGTTCCCGGGTAGATCGCACGAGGTATACGGTGACGTATATCCCAGATGAATGATTATCCTCGACAGAACCCGGCTTACAGGCCGGCTTCCATCTGATTTAAGGATTAGCGGTGGGACAGGCTCCCATCGCTGATTTCCCTTCCCCTGAGCCCCTGCGTCGTTTTTATTCTTCATAAGTTACTTTAAGTTCATCATCCACTGCGTTGTTTTGGATGGCAACGATGCGTGGTTCTAAGTTATTGTTCTACATAAGTTTTTTCCATTTAACTGCTTGACCAGCCTCGGGAATCGACCTATTATTCCCATGAAGTGGGGGGAAATGGGGAAAAGTAGCGAATATGTTCATATTTGCTACATAAACAATAAAGGTCAACTGAGTCATCCATGTACTTCGGAACCAATCTTGTCAAACTTGACGCCAAAGGGCGCGCGGCCATTCCTGCGCGGCACCGTGAGCGTCTGCATGTGACAAGCAGTTCCCGTGTTGCAGTCACCGTTCACCCGCTTGGCGAATCCTGCCTGTGGATGTTTCCACAGCATGAATGGGAAAGAGTAGCGGAAACGGTGGCAAACCTCCCCCCGCTCAATCCACAAAATGCCATGCTGCAACACGTTTTGTTTTCAAACCTGTACGAACTCGAACTGGACGGACAGGGCAGGATTTTGCTGCCCCAGCCGCTGCGTGAGCATGCGGACCTGGCGAACGGCGAGCAGATTGCAATCGTCGGGATGGGCAAGCGCTTTGAAATCTGGTCGGAGGCTGCGATGCAGGCACAGAACAGGGCTTGTGCGGAGGCGGCCAGTGAGCCGGGTTCGGAGCTCTCCGCCGACCTGATGAACCTGATGCTGTGACGTGGGGGAGCCGATTTTCCACCACGCGCCGGTACTTCTTGAGGAATCGCTGGAGGCACTGGCAATTCGCGAGGATGGCATCTATATCGACTGCACTTTCGGACGTGGTGGTCACAGTGCGGCGATCCTCGCGAAACTCGGCGACAAAGGGCGCCTGATCGCGCTCGATCGTGATGCCGATGCAGTTGCATCCGCATCGCAAAGTTTCGGTGAGGATCCGCGTTTCGTGATCGAGCATGCCAGCTTCGACAGGCTGGCAGAGCTTGCTGCAAGGTACGGCATCGCAGGGGCGGTGAACGGAATACTGCTGGATCTTGGTGTTTCCTCGCCGCAGCTGGACGATGCAAAACGCGGATTCAGTTTTATGAACGACGGTCCGCTGGATATGCGGATGGATACTAATAGTGGCATGAGTGCCGCGGAATGGCTTGGTGAAGCTTCGGAGGGTGAGATTCGCGATGTGTTGCGTACTTATGGTGAAGAACGATTTGCCGGCCGTATTGCCCGTGCGATCGTCCTGGCTCGCCAGGAGGCGCCGCTCATGACGACCTTGCAGCTCGCGAGGCTGGTCGAGAAGGCCGTTCCCCGTCGGGAGAAGGGCAAGCATCCTGCAACCCGCAGCTTTCAGGCAATTCGTATACGCATCAATCGCGAACTCGAGCAACTCGAGAGCGTGCTCGCGCAGGCGCTTGACATACTGGCGCCGGGCGGGCGCCTTGTCGTTATCAGCTTTCACTCGCTTGAGGACCGTATCGTCAAGCGCTTCTTCAGAAAGCATTCCTCGCCACCGAAGCTGCCCAGAGGAGTTCCGGTGATGGCGCAGGAGGAGGCAACGCTCCTCAAGTTGATTGGCAAGTCCATCGTGCCTTCGGCGAAGGAGCTCGCATCCAATCCGCGGGCGCGCAGTTCACGCCTGCGGGTGGCGGAGAGGGTTTGATGACAAAGGGGCAATTTGCGCTTTTGCTGATTCTCGCTGTCGCCACCGGCTGGACCGGGCTCGAGGTTGTGCAGTCACAGCATCTCAGCCGGCAATTGTTCGCCGAGCGTGAAAGGCTGCGTGTGGAGGCTGATGAACTGACTGTCACCTGGGGGCAGTTGCAGGTTGAACTTGCAACATTTGCCGATTACGGACGGGTCGAGAAGCTGGCGCGTGAAAAACTGGGCATGCGTGCCCCGGGCATGGATGAGATGCAGGTAATCAGATAACAGCATGAGTGCACGGAAAAAACGACAGCGCAAAGCCATGCAGGCGCAGAAAACGAGGCAGGTCAAACCCGCCTTCAGTCTGCGGCGTCATGTCATCACGGGCGTGATGTTCTGCACGGCGTCTGCACTGATTGCCGGCGCATGGTACCAGCAGGTCTACCGGACTGATTTTCTGACACAAATGGGCGACCAGAAGCATATTGGATATGTCGATATTCCGGCGCGGCGCGGACGTATCTTCGATCGTAACGGCGAAGTGCTGGCAGTCAGTACGCCCGTAGACTCCATCTGGGCCAATCCATCGCGCCTCAAGGATGACAACGAGGCGATCCGTGCAATTGCCGGGATTCTCAAGCTCGATCAGGAGGAATTTTTCGACAGAATCGCGCGCAACAGCAAGCGTAAATTTCTGTATCTCGACCGTTGGCTCGAGCCGCAAATCGCGCGCGCCATCGTGGAGAAAATCGAGGCCCGCGGTATCAAGGGGGTCGGCGTGATACGCGAATACCGGCGTTTTTATCCTGCTGGTGAGTTTTTTGCCCATGTCATCGGATTTGCCGGTGGTGACGACAAGGGACAGGAGGGACTCGAACTGCAATACGAGGATGCGCTGGGTGCAATGAACGGGCGCAAGCTCGTACTGCGCGACGCCAAACGCCATCTTCTCGAGGATGTCGAGAGCATCAAGCAGCCCCGGGCCGGCAAGGACCTGTCTCTCAGTCTTGACCGACGCCTGCAGTTTTATGCCTACAGGGCGCTCAAGAAGGCTGTCAGGCAACACAATGCAAAAGCCGCGACCCTCGTGACCCTCGATGTGCAGACCGGTGAGGTGCTGGCAATGGTGAGTCATCCTTCCTATAACCCCAATGGCAGCCGCAGCAACAAGGGTGGCCGCCTTCGCAATCGCGCCATCGTGGATACATTTGAGCCGGGTTCGACCATGAAGCCGGTCACAGTCGCGACCGCCATGGAACTCGGCTACATCACCGAGAAGACGACAATCGATCTCAGCCAGGGGTTCGTCAAAGTCGGCAAAAGGACGGTGAAAGATCCGAAAAAATATGGCGTTATCGATCCGGCCGGTGTGCTGCTGAAGTCGAGTAATGCCGGTTCCGCAACCATCGCGTTGAAGATGCCGCAGGAAGAGTATTGGCAGATGCTGGACAAGTTCGGGTTCGGGCATGAGGTCGGGGTGGATTTTCCTGCCGAGGCGCGTGGACGTCTCAATCACTATTCGAAATGGGCGAATATCGATCATGCCAACCTTGCCTTCGGCTATGGTATTTCGGTTTCCGCGCTGCAGCTGGCGCAAGCCTACGCCATTATCGCTGCGGATGGTGTCAGGCGGCCGGTCTCCCTGCTCAAGGTCAGCGATCCCGTCGAGGGTGAGCGCATACTCTCGAAAGGGACGACGATCAAGCTTCGTCGCATGATGGAAGGTGTCACTACTTCCGAGGGCACTGCTCCCAAGGCTGCCGTCAGTGGCTACCGTGTTGCCGGCAAGACAGGTACAGTCAAGAAGCTGGGCAAACACGGCTATGAGGACAAAAAATACCGCTCGCTTTTTGCCGGTATGGCGCCGGCATCGAATCCGCGACTGGTGACGGTCGTTGTCTTCGACGAGCCGCGTGGCAAGGAGTATTACGGCGGCCTCGTGGCAGGACCGGTGTTCTCCGAGGTGATGGAGCATGCCCTGCGGCTGCTCAATGTGAAGCCCGACAGCAAGGAAGCGGTGGAAGGTCTGCAGATGGCTGCAGTGGCAGGTGCAGGATGATGCCGGCGCTGAGTTACAGCAGGCACCGGATGCTGCATCGCCTGCTCGACGGGATCGTCGAGCAGGCGCCTGCCCTGCCGGTTGACGACATGACACTCGATAGCCGCCGGGTGACACCGGGAGCGCTCTTCGTCGCACTCTCCGGTACGCGGGTCCATGGTCTGCAGTATGTCGACCAGGCACTCGCCAATGGCTGTTGCGCGGTCCTTGCCGAGCCCGATGAGAACTGGAGCCGGGAACGCATCGAGGCGCTCGGGCTTGCCGTTCCGGTCATGGTCATCGATGACTTGCGGTTTCGCATCGGCATGATTGCCTCGCGTTTCTGTGGTGAACCATCCGAAAAGCTCAAGGTCATCGGCTACACGGGAACCAACGGAAAAAGCAGCTGCGTCTGGCTGACCGCGGGCGTGCTGGAAAATTGCGTCATGATCGGCACCATGGGGAACGGCCGCCCCGGACGTCTTCAGAAAGCCACTCATACGACTCCCGACGCCATTACGCTGCAGAAGATGCTGGCTGCATATCGCAAGGATGGTATGTCAGCTGTCGCCATGGAAGTCTCTTCACATGCGCTCGACCAGGGGCGCATCGATGGCGTGAACGTGGATATTGCTGTCTTCACGAACCTGACGCGGGACCACCTCGACTACCACGCAACGATGGAGGCCTATGGCGCGGCCAAGAAGCGGCTCTTTGCGCTGCCGGGTATCAGCAAATTTGTCATCAACATCGATGATCCCTTCGGGCATGACCTCGCCAAGGAGCTGTGCGGTCAGGACAAATGTCTGACGTTCGGCATCAACAACGCCTCGGCCAAGCTTTTTGCGACAAACATCCGGCTGCACAACAGGGGGCTGTCACTCGACCTCGTCTGGCGAGACCAGGAGGCGCGTCTCGATTCACGTTTTATCGGTCGCTTCAATATCGAGAACCTGCTGGCAGTGACCGGTGCGCTTCTGAGCGCCGGGCTCCCGCTGCAGCAGATCGTGAAGCGCCTGGCGCAGGTGCCACCGGTCCCCGGGCGCATGGAGCAGTTCGGCTTTGCCCGGGAGCCACAGATTGTCGTCGATTACGCACATACCCCTGACGCATTGAAAAACGCGCTGGAGGCAGCGCGTGAGCATTGTCAGGGCCATCTGATCTGCGTCTTCGGTTGTGGCGGTGACCGTGACCGCGGCAAGCGGCCGCTGATGGGCGAGATCGCCGAGAACCTCGCGGACCGGGTGATCCTGACGGATGACAATCCACGTTCCGAGAGTGGCGATGCCATCATCGCTGAAATCCGGGCCGGCATGCAGGGCGATCCTGTCGTAGAGCGCGATCGCGAGGCGGCAATCCGGCTGGCGATCGGCGAGGCAGGTGAGAGCGACCTGGTGCTTGTCGCAGGCAAGGGGCACGAGGACTACCAGATCAACGGCGACGAGGTTCGCCATTTCTCGGATCGCGAAACTGTCGAAGCGATCCTCGAGGAGATGCGCACATGATCAGTTTCAGCGTCATCGAGGCCGCGAAAATGCTGGGTGCAAGACATCTCAACGGTGACGCCGTGTTTGCACGTGTCAGCACTGACACGCGTACACTCGAAGGTGCCGCGCTCTTCGTAGCGATACCAGGTGAACGCTTCGACGGACATGACTATGTGGCTGCTGCGGCAGAAAAGGGAGCCGTCGCGGCGCTCGTTGACCACGAAGTGGATGTCGAGTTGCCGCAGATCGTTTGCAGTCATGTCGTTCAGGCGTTCGGCGAACTCGCGCTTGCCTGGCGCGAGCGTTCCAGCGCCCATGTTGTCGCGCTGACCGGCAGCAATGGCAAGACGACTGTCAAGGAGATGCTGGCGCGCATCTTTGCCGAAATGGGTCCTGTCCTTTCAACGCTCGGCAACCTCAACAACAACATCGGCGTCCCGCTGACCCTGACACGGCTCCAGGAAGAGCGCTATGCGGTGATCGAGATGGGTGCCAACCATGCCGGCGAGATTCACGACCTGAGCATGATGACCAGGCCGGACGTCGCGCTTCTGAATAATGCCGGCCGGGCGCATCTCGAGGGATTCGGCTCCGAGGAGGGGGTCGCACGTGCCAAGGCAGAAATATTGTACGGCCTGAAAAAGGATGGCGTCTTCGTCTGTCACGGCGACAGCAAGTGGCTGCCATTATGGAAGAAGCTGACCGCAAGTCACCGCATGGTGACCTTTGGTGAAGCATCGCATTGCGATGTCCGGGTTGTGGATGCGAAGGCAGAAACACTCTGGGACGAGCAGGGCTTTCGCCAGCGATTCAGCATCGAGACACGCGGTCATCTGGTCGATGTCGAGCTACCGCTCGCCGGCAGGCACAACGTCATGAATGCAGCGGCAGCGATCGCGGTCGCGCTCGAGAGCGGTGTTCCTGAAGAGATCGCCGTCTTCGCCCTCAAGTTCATCATGCCGGTCAGGGGGCGCCTTTTCCCTCTCACCACGTCGAGCGGCCTGCGCGTCATCGATGACAGCTACAACGCCAATCCCGATTCTGTCGCAGCCGCCATGCATGTCCTGACCGGTCTTGGTGGCAACAGCGTCATGGTCCTCGGCGATCTTGCAGAGCTGGGCGATGATCCACGTGGCATTCACCAGGTGCTCGGCAAGGTTGCGAAAGAGCTTGGTGTGCAGCGTCTCTATACGCTGGGTCCGCTGAGCGAGGCGGCAGCGGAGGAATTCGGTGACGGCGGACATGCCTACCCGGAACTTGAGCCACTGGTCGAGGACCTGAAACGTCATGCAACCGCGGATGACATCATCCTGGTCAAGGGATCGCGGTCGGCGCACATGGACCGGGTCGTCGATGCGCTCGTTGAAGAGAGCGGGGAAAAGCGATGCTGATCTACCTGGCCGACTATCTGGCGCAATTCGAGCCCGGGTTCGACGTCTTCCGGTACCTCACCATGCGCATGATCCTTGCCATCCTCACGGCGATGCTGATCTCATTCCTGATCGGACCGGCAGTCATTCGCAAGCTGGCGACCTACAAGGGACAACCTGTGCGGGATGACGGGCCCGAGAGCCATTTCAGCAAGGCGGGTACGCCGACGATGGGCGGATCACTGATTCTGCTTGCGATCGCCATCAGCACTCTTCTTTGGGCCGATCTGGGCAGCCATTACATCTGGATTGCGCTCCTGACCACGCTCGCATTCGGCGCCATCGGGTTTGTCGATGATTACAAGAAGCTCGTGCGCCAGGACCCGAAGGGGCTGGCATCCCGCTATAAGTACCTGTGGCAGTCGATTTTCGGCCTCGCTGCAGCGGTCGCGCTCTATATGACGGCGACTGTTCCCGAAGAGACACAGCTGATTGTCCCGTTTTTCAAGAACGTAGCGATCAACCTCGGGCTTCTCTATGTGGTGCTGACCTACTTCGTCATCGTGGGCACGTCCAACGCGGTCAACCTGACCGACGGGCTCGACGGGCTTGCGATCATGCCAACCATCATGGTGGCGGGAGCGCTTGCCGTCATGGCCTATGTGACAGGCCACAGCGAGTTTGCCGATTACCTGCACATACCGAATATCGACGGGGTCGGCGAGGTGGCGATCTTCTGCATGGCACTGATGGGTGCAGGTATCGGTTTTCTGTGGTTCAACACCTACCCGGCGATGGTGTTCATGGGGGATGTCGGTGCGCTGGCACTGGGCGCTGCGCTTGGCGTGGTTGCGGTCATGGTGCGACAGGAGATCGTGCTGATCATCATGGGCGGCATTTTCGTCATCGAGACACTCTCCGTCATCATCCAGGTTGCCTCCTTCAAGCTGACCGGGAAGCGTGTCTTCAAAATGGCGCCGATTCATCACCACTATGAACTCAAGGGCTGGCCTGAGCCGCGCGTCATCGTGCGCTTCTGGATCATCAGCCTGATCCTGGTCCTCATCGGGCTGGCAACACTGAAACTGCGTTGAGAGAGATGCAACAGGCAATGGCAATCGAGACAACAACCAGTCAGGGAACCGCACCCGGGACGCTCGTCGTCGGCCTGGGCGTCAGCGGCCTTGCGACTGCGCGCTATCTCGCTGCCAGGGGTGTGCCACTGGCCGTCTGCGACACGCGCGATCAGCCGCCCGGGCTGGATGAGCTGCGCCGCGAGTTACCGGATGTTGCTGTCTTCATGGGCGGTTTCGACGCCGATGCATTTGCCGCGGCTGACCAACTTGTCGTGAGTCCGGGGGTGCCGCTCCGCACGCCGATTATCCAGGAAGCGATTGCCCGCGGCGCCGAGGTGATCGGCGATGTCGAGCTCTTTCTGCGTGAAGCGAAGGCGCCCGTGGTCGCAATCACCGGCTCAAACGGAAAGAGCACGGTCACGACGCTGCTCGGCGAGATGGCCATGGCCGCAGGCATACATGCAGGCGTTGGTGGCAACCTCGGCAAGCCGGTACTCGAGCTGCTCGATGACGAGGTCGAACTCTACATTCTCGAGCTGTCGAGCTTTCAGCTCGAGACGACATACAGCCTCAGCGCGACAGCCGCGGTGATCCTCAATCTTTGCGAGGATCACATGGATCGCTATGACAGTTACGAATCCTATGTCGCGGCCAAGCGCGTGATCTATCGGCATGCCGGGTGCGCAATCGTGAACCGTGATGATGCTATGGCCAGTGCGCAGGCCGAAGGTGTCGCGAAAATGATCGGTTTCACCATGAATGCCCCGCAGGATGACGATTACGGAATTTGTGAAAAAGATGGCGAAAACTGGTTATGCAGGGGAGAAAACCTCCTGATGCGGGTCTCGGAGATCCTTGTTGCCGGTCGTCATAATCAGGCCAATGTGCTGGCTGCGCTGGCCCTCGGCGAGGCTGTCGGCTTGCCGATGGAGCCGATGCTGCAGGCCGCGCGCCGTTTCCATGGTCTTGCGCACAGGACGCAGTTCGTGGCCGAAATCGACGGTGTGCGCTGGTACAACGATTCCAAGGGAACCAACGTCGGCGCCTGTGTGGCTGCACTCGAGGGACTCGACATGGCTGATGCGAGTCTGACCGTGCTGATCGCCGGCGGTGATTGCAAGGGGGCGGATTTCTCGGAACTCGTGCCGGCTCTCTCGAATTATGTTCGCACACTCGTACTCATCGGCCGTGATGCGCCCGGGATCGCCAGGGCAGTCGGCGGAGTGGTCGAGACTGTCATGGCGAATGACCTCGTGGATGCCGTTCGGCAATGCCGCGCCCACGCGAAGCCAGGCGACCGGGTCCTCCTTTCGCCTGCCTGTGCAAGCTTCGACATGTTTCGGAATTATCTCGATCGTGGCGAGCAGTTCATACAGGCCGTCAGGAGTCTGCAGTCATGACCGTGGCAGTGAAACCGGCAGGCGTTGGCGGAACCGCGATGCTCAATCTGCCGAAGCTCGACTATCCGCTGCTTGTCGCTGCACTCCTGTTGCTCGGTATCGGGACAGTGATGGTCGGTTCCGCCTCGATGCATCGCATCGACGGAGCGCCCTTCTATTTTGTCTACCGCCACCTCTTCGCGATCCTTCTCGGCTTCGTCGGCTCGCTCGTTGTGCTTCGCATTCCGATGACGGCGTGGGAGCGTCTCAGCCCGATGCTCTACTTTGTCGGGCTCGCGTTACTTGTCCTCGTGCTGATGCCGGGTGTCGGACGGGAGGCGAATGGCGCACAACGCTGGATTCCGCTCGGCGGTTTCAACCTGCAGAGTTCCGAGTTCATGAAGCTCTTCATGCTGCTCTACCTTGCCGGCTACCTGAATCGTCGCCAGACGGAAGTCGCAACGAGTGTCTGGGGATTCATCAAGCCGATGCTGCCACTGCTGATTGCCTCGGCCCTGATCATGCTGCAGCCCGACATGGGCACGACCATCGTGCTGCTGGCAACGGCGTTCGGCATGCTCTTTCTCGGTGGCGTCCCCTGGCGCCAGTTTGCGGTGCTGATCGCCATAGCGGCCGTCTCGCTCGGCACCCTGGTCTGGTTGACGCCCTGGCGCATGCAGCGTGTGACCTCTTTCATGGACCCGTTTGCCGATCCGCTCGATTCAGGCTACCAGCTCTCGAACGCACTGATCGCGCTCGGGCGTGGCGAATGGTTCGGTGTCGGCCTCGGCGAGAGTGTGCAGAAGCTCTATTACCTGCCGGAAGCGCACAACGACTTCCTGCTTTCGGTGATCGGCGAGGAACTCGGCTTTGCCGGCGTGACCCTGATCATCCTGTTGTTCACCTTTATCGTCTGGCGCGCGATGCGTATCGGGGTCATGGCAGAAGGAGGCGAAAATCGCTTTGCGGTCTACACGGCCTACGGTTGTGCACTCTGGATCGGCTTTCAGTCCTTCGTCAACATCGGCGTGAATCTCGGCATGATGCCGACCAAGGGACTGACTTTGCCCTTCATGAGCTATGGCGGTAACAGCATCATCGTCGGCATGCTGGTGATCGCGATGCTGCAACGTATCCATTTCGAGCACGCATCCGAAAAACGCAGGGAGGGTGGCGTATGGCGCACATCGTCATGATGGCCGGCGGCACCGGCGGGCACGTCTTTCCTGCGCTCGCTGCAGCGAAGGAGCTCATGCGCCGTGGACATACCGTCAGCTGGCTCGGTTCGCCCGACAGTTTCGAAACGCGCCACGTGCCACAGCATCAGATCGAGATCGATACCGTCAACATCAAGGGTCTGCGTGGCAATGGCTTCATGCGGCTGCTCGGTGCACCCCTGCTGTTGACGCAATCGATCCTGCAGGCGCTCTCCGTGCTCAGGAAGCGCAAGCCTGCACTTGTCGTCGGCATGGGCGGATTTGCCTCGGGTCCTGGTGGCGTGGCAGCGAAACTGCTTGGTATTCCTCTCGTGATCCATGAGCAGAATGCGATTGCCGGCATGACCAACAGACTGCTCTCGAGGATCGCGAAGGCTGTCTGTGAAGCTTTTCCGGATACTTTTTCGAAAAGCAAGAGGCGTCACACCGTCGGCAATCCCGTGCGGGCAGATATCCTCTCTCTCGGCGAACCGCTGGAGCGTTATTCAGAAAGGACAGGTCCCTTGCAGATGCTCGTCATTGGCGGGTCGCTGGGAGCGCAAGCTCTGAACGAGACGGTTCCCGTCGCGCTCGCGAAACTGCCCGGCGAGCAGCGTCCAAAAGTGGGTCATCAGGCCGGGCGTGGAAAGGATGCTGCAACGCGCGAGCATTATGCCACTGCCGGTGTCGACGCCTGGGTCGTCGAGTTCATCGATGACATGGCAGACGCCTATGCATGGGCAGACCTGGTCGTCTGCCGTTCCGGTGCGCTGACCGTTTCGGAACTGGCTGCAGCCGGTGTTGCGGCATTGCTGGTGCCCTATCCCCATGCTGTCGACGATCATCAGACTGCCAATGGCAACTATCTCGCAAAAGAGGGTGCGGCGATCATGATCCAGCAACGGGATCTTGATCCTGACCGGCTCGCGAACGAACTCAAGTCGCTCGATCGCGAGAAAGTGACACGCATGGCCGTGACGGCACGCAGCCTTGCGAAACCCGATGCAACCGGGCGTTTCGCTGATATCTGCGAGGAGGTGCTGGCGGCATGACAGAAACACCGACCCGTCAGCAATTCCAGGCGATGCAGCAGCATGTGCGGCATCTCTATTTCGTCGGTATCGGCGGTTCCGGCATGAACGGTATCGCGCAGGTGCTGATCAATCTCGGTTACCGCATCTCCGGCTCCGACCTGTCCGAGAACGCTGCGACCGGACATCTCAAGGCGATGGGTGCCACGATCTACCGCGGGCACAGGGCTGATCAGATCGAGGGGTGTGATGCTGTAGTCGTTTCGAGTGCGATCAGCGAGGACAATCCGGAGGTTGTCGCCGCACGTGAGCAGCGCATCCCTGTCGTACCGCGTGCCGAGATGCTCGCCGAACTCATGCGATTCCGTTACGGCATTGCAGTTGCGGGCACGCATGGCAAGACGACGACCACGAGCCTCGCGACCAGCCTGCTGGCAGAAGGAGGGCTCGACCCGACTTTCGTCATCGGCGGCCTGCTGAACTCGGCGGGTGCCAATGCCAAACTCGGTGACAGCGATTATCTGGTTGCCGAGGCCGACGAGAGTGACGCCTCGTTTCTGTATCTGCAACCCATGATCTCGATCGTTACCAATATCGACGCCGATCACATGGCAACCTATGGCGGTGATTTCGAGCAGCTCCGACAGACTTTCGTCGAGTTTCTTCACCACCTGCCGTTTTATGGTCTGGCTGTGCTCTGCATCGACGATGAGGAAGTGCGCAGCCTGATTCCCCAGATATCGCGACGCGTCATCACCTACGGGACTTCCGGCGATGCCGATGTGCATGTCAGTAACATCCGGCAGTCGGGTATGCAGACCGAGTTCCACATCCGTTGCCAGGATGGCGAGGAGATCGATGTGCTGCTGAACATGCCTGGACAGCACAACGTTATGAATGCGGCAGCGGCAATTACGGTTGCACGCGAGCTCGGCATCGAAAGCGATGCCATCCGGCGTGCCCTGACGCGTTTCGAGGGCATCGGTCGCCGTTTTCAGAGTGTCGAGATTCCATGGAAAGACGGCAAGATCATGGTTGTCGACGATTACGGGCATCACCCGCGCGAGGTGGCGGCAACCATCGAAGCAGCACGCAATGGCTGGCCGGACAAGCGCCTCGTGCTCGTTTTTCAGCCGCATCGCTATACACGCACACAGGAACAGTTCGACGATTTTGCCGCTGTGCTGTCGACACCGGATGTCCTCCTGCTCAACGAGGTCTACCCCGCGGGTGAAGCCCCGATTCCCGGTGCCGACGGCCGTGCGCTGGCGCGCGCAATCCGTATCCGCGGACAGGTGGATCCCGTTTTCGTTGACCATCTCGAGGAGCTGCCCGCATTGCTGGCTGCCGTGCTGGAACCCGGTGACCTGGTGCTCATGATGGGTGCCGGAAGCATCGGGCGTATTGCCACGGAGCTGCCGCGTCTGCTGGAGGGGCTCGATGGTTGAACTGCGCGGAGAGCTGATGCACAACGAACCGATGGGGCGTCATTGCAGCTGGCGGACCGGTGGTCCCGTGCGCCGTCTTTACAAGCCGGCTGACAGCAGTGACTTGCAGCGCTTCCTGCAGCAGTTGCCGGAAAACGAGCCGGTGCTCTGGGTCGGGCTAGGCAGCAACCTTCTGGTGCGCGATGGCGGCTATGCCGGCACGGTCATCCTGAGCGTAGGTGCATTGCAAAAGATGGAGTTTATTGGTGACGAGCTTCTCTTTGCAGAGGCCGGTGTCACCTGTGCCAAGGTCGCACGCACGTCCGCACGCGAGGGATTCACCGGGCTCGAGTTCTTTGCCGGCATCCCCGGGACGATCGGTGGTGCGCTGGCCATGAACGCCGGTGCCTTTGGTGGCGAAACCTGGGAGCACGTCGAGAAGGTCGAGACCATCGATCAGCGCGGCGAGATACGTCAGCGCAAGCCGGAGGAATTCGTCGTGCGCTACCGCGAGGTGGAGAAGCCTGCGGGCGAGTGGTTTCTGGCCGGCTATTTCAGGCTGGAGCATGGCGATGTCGAGGAAGCGCAAGGCCGTATCCGTGAGCTGCTCGACAGGCGTTCGGCGACACAACCGACCACACAACCGAGTTGCGGCTCGACCTTCCGGAACCCCGGGAATGATCATGCCGCCCGGCTGATCGAGTCGATCGGCCTGAAGGGACACTGCATCGGTGGTGCCTGCGTCTCGACCAGGCATGCCAATTTCATCATCAATGAGAAGGATGCGACAGCCGCCGACATCGAACAACTGATTGACTATGTACAGCAACAGGTTGCGGAGCAGTGTGGCGTCGAGCTGGTACGTGAAGTTCACATCGTTGGAGTGCCGTATGACCAGTCCTGAAGAGTTTGGAAAAGTGGCGGTGCTGCTTGGCGGGACATCGGCCGAGCGCGAGGTTTCCCTGAATAGCGGCAACGCTGTACTCGAAGGGCTCAGGCGCAAGGGCGTCGATGCACATGGTATCGACATTCGGGAGCCGGCGGATGTCATCGGGCTGGTCGAGCAGGGTTTCGAACGCGCCTTCATCGTTTTACATGGCCGTGGCGGCGAGGACGGACAGATACAGGGTGCGTTGCAGATACTTGGCATTCCCTACACCGGCAGTGGCGTCATGGGATCGGCGATCGCCATGGACAAGTACCGCAGCAAGCTGGTTTGGAAAGGTCTCGGGATGCCGACGCCGCCATTCCATGTTCTGCGCGAAGAGGCCGACCTTGCGATTGCTGCTGCGCTCGGTTTCCCGCTGATGATCAAGCCGGCGCACGAGGGGTCGAGCGTTGGCATGTCGAAAGTGAATGATGACAGCCAGCTTGATGCTGCCTGGCAGGAGGCGCGGAAGTACGACGGCCTCGTGATTGCCGAGAAATGGATAACGGGGAGCGAGTACACGGCCGGTGTACTGGATGGCGAGCCGCTGCCGATGATCCGGCTCGAGACACCGCGCGAGTTCTACGACTATGACGCCAAGTACAGGAGCGGTGACACGGGTTACCACATCCCCTGCGGACTCGACGAATCGAAAGAGGCCGAGGGACAGGACATCGCCCTGCAGGCCTGCGAGGCGATCGGGGTCAGTGGCTGGGGTCGTGTCGACCTGATGATGGACGAGGACGGCAATTTCTGGCTCATCGAGGTCAACACGGTGCCTGGGATGACCGATCACAGCCTCGTGCCGATGGCAGCAAGAGCAAAGGGTATGGATTTTGACGAACTGGTCTACCGGATCCTGCACCAGACACTGGAGGTGCGCTAATGGCGGCGAGTCGCAAGAAGACGAAGACACAAAAGCAGCGGAAAGAGCACGCCGCTATCAGGCCGGGCGAACTGGTCTGGGTGCGTCTCGGTGTGCTCTTCCTGGTGCTTGGCGCGGTCGCCGTTGCTGCTTACTGGGCACAACTGAAGCTCAGGGATCCCTCTCTGCTGCCGGTACAGTCTGTCGTGCTCGATGGCGATTTTCTCCATACCGAGCGTGACGAATTGCAGCGGGTCGTTGCCCGCGCTGTCCGGGGCGGCTATTTCACGCTCGATGTGCGTGAAATCCAGTCGGCGGTCAGGGAGTTGCCCTGGGTTGCAGGGGCGACTGTACGCCGGGTCTGGCCCGACACGCTCGTTGTCAGCGTCATCGAGCACCAGCCTTACGCACGCTGGGGCGAGAAACATCTCATCAGTGACAAGGGTGTCGTATTCGCACCCGCGACGATCGACCCTTTTACCGGGCTTGCGCACCTTGACGGCGACGACGAGCAGGCGAAAGAGGTCCTGCGCCAGTATCGATACGTCAGCAAATCGGTCGAAAAGCTCGCAAGGGTCGACCGCATCAACCAGAACCGGCGTGGCGGTTGGACGTTCTGGCTCGATACCGGCCCACGCATAGAACTCGGCAAGGAAGAGGTGCCGCGGCGGCTGGTAAGGGTAACCCATTTTCTCGAAAAGCTTGGTGAGCAGGCGGCAACGGTGGAGGTCATCGATGCGCGCTATTCAGGCGGGGTAGCAGTGAAAGTAAAACAGCAAGCGGCAGAAAACCCGGAACAGCCGGGAGAGTCACAGGCATGAGCAAGCGAACAGACAAGAACCTGATTGTCGGCCTCGATATCGGCACCTCGAAGATTGTCGCGCTTGTCGGCGAGATCCGCGAAGACGGGGAAATCGAGGTGATTGGTATCGGCAGCCACAAATCAGATGGCCTCAAGAAGGGCGTGGTGGTCAACATCGAGTCAACGGTGCAGTCGATCCAGCGCGCTGTCGAGGAGGCTGAACTCATGGCGGGCTGCGAAATCCACTCGGTCTACGCTGGAATCGCCGGCAGCCATGTCAACAGTCTGAATTCGCACGGCATCGTCGCTATCAAGGATGGCGAGGTGACGCAGAACGATGTCGATCGCGTCATCGACGCAGCACAGGCTGTTGCTATCCCTGCGGACCAGAAAATCCTCCATATCCTGCCGCAGGAATTCATCATCGACCAGCAGGAGGGAATCCACCAGCCTGTTGGTATGTCTGGCGTACGGCTCGAGGCGCGCGTGCACATGGTCACAGGCGCTGTGAGTGCCGCACAAAACATCGAAAAGTGCGTGCGCCGGTGTGGACTCGAGGTGGACGACCTCATTCTCGAGCAACTCGCCTCGAGCTATGCGGTGCTCTCCGACGACGAGAAAGAGCTCGGTGTCTGCATTGTCGATATCGGTGGCGGAACGACTGACATCGCGGTTTTTACCGAGGGCTCCATTCGCCACACGGCCGTGATCCCGATCGCGGGTGACCAGGTCACGAATGACATCGCGGTTGCGCTGCGGACTCCGACGCCACATGCCGAGGAGATCAAGATGAAATACGGCTGCGCGCTGCGCCAGCTCGCTGCGGCCGAAGAGACCATCGAGGTGCCGAGTATCGGTGACAGGCCGGCACGGCGGCTCTCGCGGCAGACGCTGGCCGAGGTCATCGAGCCACGCTACGAGGAACTGTTGCAGCTGATCCAGGCGGAGTTGCGCCGCAGCGGTTTCGAGAGCCTGCTCGCGGGCGGCATTGTCATGACGGGTGGCAGTTCGAAGATCGAGGGCCTCATCGATCTCGCGGAGGAGGTGTTCCACATGCCTGTGCGGCTCGGTGCGCCGACGCTCGTCTCGGGTATGTCGGAGGTCGTCAATAACCCGATACATGCCACGGGTGTCGGCTTGTTGCTGTTCGGGCACGAAAACGGTGCCGCAAGCCAGCGCCAGTCGGCGCAGGGCGGTGGACTCAAGGATATCTGGAGCAAGATGAGAGGCTGGTTCCAGGGGAATTTTTAATGGCTGTCAGAGTGACAGCCACACACAGAATTGCGGCATCTGCCGCATGCGGTGCAGCAGACCGACAGGACTGCTGCAACGGGAACAAGATGTTTTGTTCAATCAATCAATCAGGCGCAGGAGAAAATAATGTTTGAGATCGTTGATAACTTCACACAGGAAGCAGTCATCAAGGTCATCGGTGTCGGCGGAGGCGGCGGCAATGCCGTCAGCCACATGCTGAGCGCGAACCTTGAGGGCGTGGATTTTATTTGTGCCAACACAGACGTGCAGGCACTCAACAAGAGCGGCGTCTCTACGCTGCTGCCAATTGGCTCGAACCTGACGAAAGGACTCGGTGCGGGCGCAAACCCCCAGGTCGGCCAGCAGGCCGCGATGGAAGATCGTGACCGAATCAAGGAACAGCTGCAGGGTGCCGACATGGTCTTCATCACCGCCGGCATGGGTGGCGGTACCGGAACAGGCGCTGCTCCTGTCGTGGCTGAGGTGGCCAAGGAGCTCGGTATCCTGACTGTTGCCGTGGTTACCAAGCCCTTCACATTCGAGGGTGGAAAACGGGCGCAGGTTGCCGACGCCGGTATCAAGGCGCTGCGCGAAAGCGTCGACTCGCTGATCACCATTCCCAATGACAAGCTTGCGGCTGTCCTCGGTTCCAACATGTCACTGCTGGATGCCTTCAAGTCGGCCAATGACGTACTGCTGAACGCCGTGCAGGGCATTTCCGAGCTGATCACCAAGCCGGGCCTGATCAATGTTGATTTCGCTGATGTGCGTACCGTCATGTCCGAAATGGGTATCGCCATGATGGGCAGTGGCAGTGCAAGCGGTGACAAGCGTGCGAGGGAAGCGGCCGAGACCGCTCTGCAGAGCCCGCTGCTCGAGGACATCAACCTCGCCGGAGCAAAGGGCGTGCTCGTTAACATCACGGCCGGGATGGATATGTCCATCGGTGAGTTCGACGAAGTCGGTATGACGGTGCGTGAGTACGCGGATGACGATGCGACGGTTGTCGTGGGTACGGTTATCGATCCTGACATGCATGACGAACTGCGCGTCACGGTTGTCGCGACTGGCATCGGCGGTTCCACCAGTGCCTCGCGCCCGAAACCGCATGTCGAGGTCGTGAAGCCGGCGCGTGTTGCCAACAGTGATGTGGTCGAAGCTGTGCAGGAAACGTCCGAGTCCGCTGCTTCCAAGACTGGCGGATCAGGATATTCCGACTACGACAACCCGACTGTCATTCGTAAAAGCCCTGACGTGCCAAAGGCCGAGAGCGGAGCGAGCCAGGATATGGACTACCTGGATATCCCGGCATTTTTGCGCCGGCAGGCAGACTGAAAAAAAGCAGCAGCAGGTTGAACTCTCTGCCAAAATAGTGTCAAATATTAGGGAATACCCTGAGATTAGCGTATAATCCGGGGTTGAAATTAAGGGATACCCCTTGTTTTCAGAGACGGATTTGCCACAAATTTGACCGAGGCAGCTGAATGATCAAGCAGCGCACATTAAAGAACAGTATCAAGGCGACAGGTGTCGGTCTCCATACCGGTGACAAGGTTCTGCTGAACCTGCGCCCGGCAGCACCGAATACCGGTATCGTGTTTCGACGCACCGATCTCGACCCTGTGGCCGAGGTCGAGGCGCGTGCCGATCATGTCGGAGATACGAGCCTGTCAACGACGCTGATCAAGAATGGTGTGCGGGTCTCGACCGTGGAGCACCTGCTGTCTGCTTTTGCCGGCCTCGGCATCGACAATGCCTATGTCGATGTCAGCGCGCCGGAAGTCCCGATCATGGATGGCAGTGCTGCGCCATTCGTGTTCCTGATCCAGTCCGCCGGTATCGTCGAGCAGAATGCACCGAAGCGTTTCGTGCGCATCCTGAAGCCGGTACAGGTGACGGACGGTGAGAAGAAGGCGGCTTTTGTTCCCTTTGACGGCTTCAAGGTCAGTTTCGGGATCGAGTTCGATCATCCCGCTTTCGTCGATCGTCCCAAGACAGCATCCATCGACTTTTCGTCCACCTCCTTCGTGCGCGAGGTCAGCCGTGCCCGCACATTCGGCTTTCTCAACGACATCGAAATGCTGCGTGAAAACAATCTCGCCATGGGTGGAAGCCTTGACAATGCCGTTGTCGTCGATGACTACCGTGTCATCAACGAGGACGGTCTGCGCTACGACGATGAGTTCGTCAAGCACAAGATTCTTGATGCAATCGGGGATCTGTATCTCCTGGGCCACAGCCTGATCGGTGCCTTCCACGGCTACAAGTCAGGTCATGCACTCAACAACCAGCTGTTACTGGCGCTGCTTGCCGACCAGTCGGCCTGGGAAGAGGTTGTTTTCGAGGAGGAGCAGGGAGCGCCTATCTCTTACGTCCAGCCGGCAACGGCTCTCGTTTGATTGCATCTGCCAGGCGTTGCAACGCCTGGCGTATCTGTTCGTCCGGCTGATGCCGGGCAGCATGGTCCAGTGTCGCAACTGCCGTACTGGACCGCCTGGGCTGAGGGACAGCCTTTTTCGCTGGTCGCTGAGTCACTGACTGGGGAGTCGAGACGCGGATCCTGACCTGGCTGGCACCCGTTGCGCGGGTCAGCTGACGGGTCAGGAAACGCAACTTTGTGGCCCACACGGCGGCATCCACGCTGATCACGAGCGTTTGACCTTGCCGGTTAATCGCGGTACAGTGCTGCCCCAGCTCTGCAGGTAGCTGTTTTTTCAATGAATTTAACAGCTGCTCCTGCTCATGAAACTGTTTGCGAAGCGAACGCAATACAGGACTGTTAAAGAGGTGCTGGCGGACTGACTCCGGCCCTTTTTTCATCGGGATACTTTCCTGCGGTCCAGTGACAACTGTTGATGAGGAATGTTGAACGCATGTTAGCAAGATTCAGACATCTGCACATTACACCAGCTTCCGCGGCCAAACTCTTCGCCGTTTTCCTCGTATCGTCTGCTATCACAATCCCTGTGGCCGGCAATATCGGCTACCGTCTCGGGTCTGAAGCCGTTGCACCCGAAACGCAAGAGCAGATTGCCTCGCTGACACAGATTATCAACTCCCAGCGCGACTCGCTCGAGGCGGCCCAGGCGAAGGCCGGTGATGACATGGACGCGCTGGCTATTCGTCTCGGCCAGCTCCAGGCAAAGATGATGCGCCTCGAATCAGTCGGCCAGCGGCTTGCACAGGCTGCCGAGCTCGATGTCAGCGAATTCACTTTCACCGAGGTTCCGGGCATGGGGGATATCAGTGACGGCGAGAATGGCAGGACCCAGACCGGTGCCGAACTCGTTGCCAGCATGGAACAGCTCGAAAAGCTCCTCGACCTGCAGGATCAGCAGCTCAGCCTGCTTGAAGAGATGGTCATGGTCCGCGAACTGCGCGAGGACGTGCTCCCCTCCGGCATGCCCGTCGAAAATGGCTATATCTCCTCGGGTTTCGGTGGACGTATCCACCCGATCTCGGGCAAGTACAAGGGACACCAGGGTGTCGACATCCCCGGCAAGAAGGGCACGCCAGTGAATTCGGTTGCAGCTGGAATCGTCGTCAAGTCAGAACGATCGGGCGGTTATGGCAACATGGTCGAAATTCGCCATCCGGACGGTTACACTACGCGGTATGCGCATAATCAGAAGAACCTCGTAAAAGAGGGCGACCTGGTCGAAAAGGGCCAGAAAATTGCTTTGCTTGGCAGCACCGGCCGTTCCACCGGCCCGCATGTGCATTTTGAAGTTCGCAAGGATGACAAGCCGGTCAACCCGGTTGCCTTCATCCGCCAGAACAAGGAGTAACACAAGCAGCCTGTCACAGATGACAGGCCCTGTTTGAACCGCGGGGGACTGCATGTCTGTCGAGCTCTATAATAATGGCAACCATATCTGCGTTGCCTTTCGTGATCTTGTGACCGGTGAAGCGGTCCAGGCCAACCAGTTCCTTCTCATCGACGGCGAACACGCCGCCATTATCGATCCCGGTGGAGAGCTGACCTACAGCAGGCTCTTCATGGCGCTCAGCAAGTACCTGAACGTCACGGGTCTGGATTACGTGATTGCATCCCACCAGGACCCGGACATCGTTGCCTCCATCAACAAGTGGCTGGTCGGGACGGATTGCAAGGTCGTGGTTCCAGCCCTCTGGGAGCGCTTCATTCCGCACTTCACGCGCCCGGGCAAGCTGCAGCACCGCATGATCACCATACCGGACGAAGGCATGCGCCTGACACTGGGCAATATCCAGCTCATGGCGCTGCCGGCGCATTTCCTGCACGCCGAGGGCAACTTCCAGTTCTACGATCCGGTCAGCAAGATTCTCTTCTCCGGGGACCTGGGCGCCAACCTCGCGCACAGCGAGCTGGATACCCCGGTGACGCGCATCAGTGATGTCATCGAAACCATGCGTCCCTTTCATCGCCGCTACATGAATTCAAACAAGGCGTGTCGCTACTGGGCGAACATGGTCCGTGAACTGGATATCAAGATGATCGTGCCGCAGCATGGCCGCTGCTTCTCGGGAAGGGCCGTCACGGAGCTCATCGACTGGATATCGACACTGGAGTGCGGTCTCGACCTCATGACGCAGGATAACTACAGGCTGCCCTGACAAGACGGCCTGCCCGGAAGATCAGAGAAGCTTCAGGTCTTCCGGTTTCGCATCCCGCCACTCGACCCGCGAAACCATCCAGGCCTCATCGACGAACCGGAAGTCGATCTCCATGTGCAGCAATCGCCCGCGGAAATTGTCGAAATCCAGCTGTTCGAGTGAGATGTTGGCTGTTCCCACGAGAAGGGTTGCCTTCGCCGTCTGCCAGTCGGCGTTGATCTCCCGGACCCTGACCAGAACCTGTGGCGACCGGCTTGCCAGGTAGAAGCGTGCCAGCCATGTGGGCAGACTTTCCCTGGTGATGCCGCGAGAGGCCGTGAAATCGTCGGTGACCATCCCGACGAGTTGTTCCAGCTTCCGGTTGGCTGCAAAATCACGCCCCTCTTCGATGCGCTCGCGCACCATCTCCTCGGGCGAGGGAACCTCCTGGCTGCAGGCGGCCAGGAGCAGCGCGAGCATGGCGATCAGCAGTCGTGGTGCCGTTCTCATCTGTCTGATAGCTCGTCAGGGGAGTGCCCGGTATTGAGGGATTCCAGTAACCAGGAGAGCTGCGCCATCTCTTCGCGTGACGCGACCGTCTGCATGTAAGCCCTGATCTGGTCAAGGTCTTCTGCACGAGCGTGGGCGCGTATCCGCTCTCGCAGAGAGCGCATCGGCCTGGCTTCCCTGAGCAGTGCATCATAGTCACCGCTGCGTTTTGCCATCTCGATGAGCACCAGCGGATTGACATTGCCGGGCAGGGATCCGCCGGAGAGATAGATCTTCAGCAAGTGCGCGGCTTCCTCGGGAAGCCTGTCATTGGAATGCATACCCGGGTTGTCCGGTTCTCAATGTGAAAGCAGTGAATGGCCCAAGTATCGCATGTATAGAGTCGCCGGCGGATCGGGAATTCGTGAAAGTGCCTGCAGGAAAAACGCCAGTCCCGTTTTCAGAGATTGTTTTTTGCCAGGACGCCTCCAGATACTCTCTCTGGAACGCGGATTATGTGTTGCTCCTGAAGTCCTTCGCAGGGCATGCGCGGCAGCCTGAAAGGTGGGATGCCGCCGTGATATGGGGTATGATCTGCGGTTGTATTTTTTCGTGGAATTCGGCCCGGCTCCGGGCATTTCCCGGGCCCACCGATACCGGTATTTAAATGGCAAAATTCTTATCCAAAATTTTCGGCAGCCGTAACGAACGGCTGGTCAAGCGCATGCGCAAGGATGTCGAGCGTATCAACGCGCTCGAACCCGAATTCGAGGCGCTCGGCGACGATGCGCTGCGGGCGAAGACTGACGAATTCCGTAAAAGACTCGAGGAGGGCGAAGCGCTTGACAGCTTGCTGCCCGAGGCCTTTGCAACCGTGCGGGAAGCCGGCAAGCGCGTGCTTGGCATGCGCCACTTCGACGTCCAGATGATCGGTGGCATGGTGCTCGACCAGGGCAAGATTGCCGAGATGCGCACGGGCGAGGGCAAGACCCTCGTCGCGACCCTCGCGGCCTATCTCAACGCATTGCCCGGCAAGGGTGTGCATGTCATTACCGTCAACGATTACCTGGCGCGTCGTGACGGTGCCTGGATGGGGCGTCTCTACAACTTTCTCGGGCTGTCCCTTGGCATTATCCAGTCGTCGGGCGGCAATCCGGATGAATCCTCCTACCTGTTCGACCCCGAGAAGGATGACAGCGAGGGTTACCTGCACCTGATGCCCTGTACCCGAAAGCAGGCCTATGCGGCGGACATCACCTACGGCACCAACAACGAGTACGGTTTCGATTATCTGCGCGACAACATGGCGTTCAACGCCGAGCAGCGTTCACAGCGCGGGCTCAACTTCGCTGTCGTGGACGAGGTGGACTCCATCCTGATCGACGAGGCGCGGACACCGCTGATCATCTCTGGACCGACCGAGGGCAGCCAGGAACTCTATATCGAGATCAACAAGATCATCCCGCATCTGACACGCCAGGATCCGATCACCAACGACGAGGGCAAGCCCGACTGGGGACCTGGTGACTACGCTGTGGACGAGAAGCAGCGTGCAGCCTATCTCAGTGACGAGGGGCATGAAAAGGTCGAGGGCATGCTCGCCGAGGCCGGTCTGCTCGAGGAGGGGACGAGCCTCTACGACACCGTCAATATTGCCCTGATGCATCATGTCATGGCCGGGTTGCGCGCCCATGCGCTGTTCAAGAAGGATGTCCACTACATCGTGCGCAACAACGAGATCGTCATTGTCGACGAGTTCACGGGCCGTACCATGCCGGGCCGCCGCTGGTCCGAGGGGCTTCACCAGGCCATCGAGGCAAAGGAAGGCGTACCGATCCAGCAGGAGAACCAGACGCTCGCCTCGATCACCTTCCAGAACTATTTCCGGCTCTATGACAAGCTCTCCGGCATGACCGGTACCGCTGACACGGAAGCCTTCGAGCTGCAGCAGATCTATGGTCTCGAGGTGGTCGTCATACCCACCAACCAGCCGATGATCCGTGATGACCGTGCGGACCTTGTCTATCTGACAAAAGAGGAGAAGTTCAACGCCATCATCGAGGACATCCGGGATTGCGTGAAACGCGGACAGCCGGTGCTCGTGGGCACTGCCTCCATCGAGGCATCCGAGCTTGTCGCGCAGTTACTGGACAAGGCGAAGATCAAGCACGAGGTGCTCAACGCCAAGCAGCACGAACGCGAAGCGCATATCGTGGAGGATGCCGGCCGCCCCGGTGCCGTCACCATCGCCACGAACATGGCGGGCCGGGGTACCGACATCGTGCTTGGTGGCAATCTCGATGCGGAGCTGCAGGCGATTGGCGACAACCCTGACCCGTCGAAAGCCGATGCAATCAAGGATGCCTGGAAGAAAACCCATCAGCAGGTCCTCGATGCCGGTGGTTTGCACGTGATCGGTACCGAGCGCCATGAATCACGCCGGATCGACAACCAGTTGCGCGGTCGTTCGGGAAGACAGGGCGACCCGGGTTCGAGCCGCTTCTACCTCTCGCTCGAGGATGACCT